>NZ_JAASIO010000013.1:0-121879 GCF_019731765.1 Gordonibacter massiliensis (ex Traore et al. 2017)
AAGTCAGCGAGGCCCGCCCTCGTGCCCGAGATCGTGGGGATCGCGCGGGCGACGCGTACTTCGGTACGCGAGTCCGCGGGATCGCCGCGAGATCGGGTGCGAGGACGGGCCGCAGCGTCGAGTCGTTCCGGCGGCCGGCAGGCCGACGGAACCTGGAACGCGAAGTCCGCGGGATCGCCGCGAGATCGGGTGCGAGGACGGCCCGCAGCGTCGAGGGGTTCCGGCGGCCGTAGGCCGCCGGAACTCACCAGTTCCCGAACACGAAACGCTGTATGTCCTGGTTCGCCATGACCAGGAAGAAACCCAGGAACAGCAGCATGCCCGCTGCCGAGACGTAGTTGAGGGCCTTCGTGGACACGACGCGCCGCGAGATCTTCTGGAACACCTCCACCACGAAACGGCCGCCGTCGAGCGGCGGGATGGGCAGCAGGTTCATGATGCCAAGCGACACCGAGATCATGGCGGTGAACTGCAGAACCCCCATGAGCCCCATGTCCACCGCGCTCTTCGACATCACCGCGATGCCGATGATGGACGTGGAGTTCGACACGGTGTCGGCAGCCGTCGCCGGGTTGAACAGGCTGGCCACCATCAGCACCACCTGGCCGATGTAGGAGAAGCCGGCCTGCACCGATTGCAGCGGCGACATGACCGCATGGTAGAAGATGCCCGTGTTCGGGCTCTGCGCCTCGTAACCGATGACGGAGAACATCAGCACGAACAGCAGCACCGCGAACAGCAGGTTCACGAACACGCCGGCCACGAGGATGACCGAGCGCTTCCAGAACGGCAGCGCCCGGTACTGCTGCCGGTACTCGCTTTCGAACAGCGCAGGAGCGTCGGCCACGGGACGCGCCTCGCCGAGCGCATAGGACGGCGGGACAGCCTGCATGGCCGCCTCGGCGGCTTTGACCTGCTTCTTCGTGGGACGCACCTCGACGGCGCGGTACGTGTTGTACTGGTCCTTCTTCGTGGGGCCCTTGATGCTGCCCCATTCCACCAGCTCTTCGAGCGCCTCGTAGGCGTCGTCGTCGGATATGCCGCAGTCGCGCGCGATGTCCTCCATGTTGGCGGTGCCGCGGCGGTACAGCGCGGCGAGCGCCTGCTCCAAATGCGGGCTCATCTCGCCCGCTTCCATGCCGCACACCTTCGCGTACCCGCCGAGCGGCACGGCCGTCACGCCGAAGCGCGTGCCGCCCCGCGTGAAGCCGACGCTGGGACCGGGAAGGCCCAGCATGAACTCCGTCACCCGCACGCCGAACGCGCGCGCCGCCAGATAGTGCCCGCCCTCGTGGATGAACACGAGGAAGCCGAGCAGGATCGTGGCGTATATGATCATCAAAACTATATCCATGAACTCGAATCCTTTCGGGAACGAGACGAAAGCCTGCAACGCGCGGCCACCGCGCGTGCGCCCATTATAGGAAACGGGAAGCCCCGCAGGCCAGAGCACGGGAAAAACCTACAAGCGCTGTGGAAAACGTACACGAGTACGGAACGAAGAGCGCGTGCGGGCACCGGTGATCGGAGGCGCGAGCAAGAAGCGGACCGGAAACGGGGGGGTTCGCGACGAAAGCAAAACACCCGCCGCCGCAGCCAACCTAGCGCACTACGAGGCTGGCGAAGACGTCGTCCCAAAACGCCGGATCGGCGTCGTACTCGTAATCATGGTAGCCGCAAAGCACGAATCCGACGGTATCCCGATCCACCTCGACGAAGTACATCCTGGATATCCCCGTAGCGCCTTCGCGCGCGCTGGACTCGCCGAAAACGAAGGCGCGGCGCCCGTTCAACATGATGGACTCGGGCCCGGAGTAAACGACGTTTCGATAGTGCTCCGCCAGACCCCCGAACATCTGGGCCGATTGCTCCGATTCCTTGGCCTTCTCCTCCAGCATCGCAGCGCGCTCGGGAGCCTGCTCTTGCGCCTGCTCGGCGTATCCCAACAGATCGTCGAAGGCTATGCCCGAGACCTCCCCCACCGTGAACCCATGCGAGAAATCGTCATCGCCCACCAGGGCCTGCGAAACCGCGACCTCCTTGCCGAACAGATCCGTCGTCCTCGGCTCCGACTCGTCGATCACCCACAGGGTGTCGGGGTAGCCCAGGGAAACGCGGCCCACCGTCACCCTGTGGGGGAAGTCGACTGCGCCGTCGACCACCTGGACAAGCGGCGGGTTCTCCGTCGAGGACGGCGCGGAGGAACATCCCGTTGCTAACAGGCACCCGGCGAGCGTCGAAAGCGCGAGGGCGCAGCATGCCGCCCGAACGAAGCCGGGCCGCACCGCCCGTCCATACCTCGCGTCCATCTCGAACCTCCCTGCTGTCGAGTTCCGATCCGCCGCCCTTCGTTCTTAGCGCCCCGCGATCCACGCGCGCGCCTCGGCGCGGGCCCATGCGTCCACGGCTTCCAGCTGCTCCAAGCTCTCCACGCGCTCCACGTCGTGCGCGTCCATGACGGCCTCCACGCACTCCGCGATGCCCAAATACGTGCCCTCTTCAGCCAGGAACGCGGCCACGGCCACCTCGTTCGCGGCGTTCATGGCGCAGGGCAGCGTGCCGCCCCGCTCGCCGGCGGCGCGCGCGAGTGCGAGGCAGCGGAACGTATCGGTGTCGGGCGCGGCGAACTCGAGCGAGCCCAGCTTCGTGAAATCGAGCGGCTCCACCGGCGCGTCCCAGCGCGCGGGATACGACAGCGCGAACTGGATGGGGATGCGCATGTCGGTGGTGCCGAGGTGCGCCTTCACGCTGCCGTCGGCGAACTCCACCATGGAATGGATGGCGCTCTGCGGCTGCACCACCACGCTGATGCGGTCGTAGGGCATGGCGAACAGATGGTGCGCCTCGATGACCTCGAGGCCCTTGTTCATGAGCGTGGACGAGTCGATGGATATCTTCGCGCCCATGTTCCACGTGGGATGCGCGAGCGCCTGGGCGGGCGTGATGCCGCCCAGCTCGGCGCGCGTGCGCCCGCGGAACGGGCCGCCCGACGCGGTCACCCACAGGCGCGCCACCTCGCGCGCGTCCTCGCCCAGCAGGCACTGGTAGATGGCGCCGTGCTCCGAGTCGATGGGCATGAGCGCGCCGGCCGGCCCCGTGTCGGGTGCCGCGCCGTCCGCGCGTCGCTGCGCGTCGACGGCGGCCGCCAGCGGCATGATGAGGTCGCCGCCCACCACGAGCGACTCCTTGTTCGCCAGCGCCAGCACCTTGCCCGCGCGCAGCGTCTCGTAGCTCGCGCGCAGCCCGGCCGCGCCCACGAGCGCGTTCACCACGATGTCGGCCTCGGGCAGGCGCACGAGATCGACCACCGCTTGCGCGCCGAACCCGAGCGAGCCCCCGCCGCGCTGCGCCATGGCCTGGGCCAACGACGACGGCGCGCCGGCCGACGCCCCACGCGCCTGCGCGCGCAGCTCGTCGGCCACCGGCTCGCCCGCCAGCCGCTCGTCGCCCACCGCCAAATGGCGCACGCCGAACTCCCGCGCCTGCGCCAGCAGCTCGCCCGCTCGCGTGCCCACGGCCAAGCCCACGATCTCCAGCTCGTCGGCATGCCGTCGCGCCACGTCCAGCGTCTGCGTGCCGATGGACCCGGTTGATCCCAGAACCACGATGCGTTTCATGCGCGCCTCCTACAGCGATGGTGCATGCGTCCAACCATTCGCATTATCGCAGGTTGAGTATCGGTGTTACAAGTCGTTCGTAGAGTCAGCGAGAAGGCCCCCGGTGCGCCGAATTCGTGGGATCGCGAGGACGAAGCGTACTTTGGTACGCGAGCCCTCGAGATCGCGCGAAGGCGGTGCGCCGGGGGCCTTCGCAGCGTCGGCACGTTCCGGCGGTCGGCAGACCGCCGGAACCTAGTAGGGGATGCACCCTCCCCCAACCAGTAAGATAGCCGAGGTCACGGCCACCAGGAACAACGAGTCGCACCGATCGAGCAGGCCGCCGTGCCCCGGCATGATGGTGCCGGAGTCCTTGAACCCCGAATTGCGCTTGATGCGGCTCTCGGCCAGATCCCCCAACACGCCCATCAATCCGCTGATCAGGCCGAACGCCAGCGCCTGAAACACGCTCATCGTCACGCCGGGAATGAACGACATGCCCCACCAGAACAGCATCGAGGCCACGAGCCCGGCCAGGAAGCCCTCCCAGCTCTTCTTCGGCGACGTGCGCGGCGCCAGCTTGTGCTTCCCGAACTTGCTTCCCACCAGGTACGCGAACGAGTCGTTCGCCCACACGCTCAAGAATATGCCCAACACGAGCACCCCGCCCCACGGGTCGGGCAGCGCGCCGCGCACCACCACGATACCGGACAGCAGCAGCCCGGTGTAGGCGGCGCCGAAGAAGCTCACGCCCACGTCGGGCACGCGCGCCCGCATCCAGAACACGTACCATACGATCAGCGCCAGCAGCAACGCCAGGCTCACGTACAGCGCCCCGTTCAAGCCGAGGAAGAACACGCTCACGGGATACAGCATGGCCGCGATGATGCCCAGCATCTCGTTGGGCAGCTTCGCATCGGATCGCAGCATGTAGTAGAATTCGCCGGCCGAGATGCCGGCCGTGGCCACGAGCAGCGCGAGCGTGGTCCACTCGCTCGCCAGCACGCAGATCACGGAGACGGCGATGTAGATGAACCCCGTGCGGAACCGCACCTGGAAGTTCGTCGGGTTCTTCAGCTTCTTGGGCGTCTTGTCCTGCGCGAAATCCTTGAGCTTCTCCGTGCGCGTGCGCTCGTCGGCCGCACGCTCGGCCTCGAGCTCCGCATCGGGCCGCGCAGCCACCTACTTCACCGCCCCGAACCGCCGGTCGCGTCCCTGGAACTCCAACAGCGCGCGCAAGAACTCGTAGCGGTCGAAGTCGGGCCACAGCACGTCGGTGCACACGAACTCGGCATACGCGATCTGCCACAGCAGGAAGTTCGACACGCGCATTTCGCCGCTCGTGCGGATGAGCAGGTCGGGGTCGGGGATGTCGGCCGTGTACAGATGCCGCGCGAACGACTCCTCAGTGAGTTCCTCGGGGGCGCGCCCCGCGCGCACCGCCGCATGGGCCTCATCCATGAACGAGCGCATGGCATCCATCAGCTCCACGCGGCCGCCGTAGTTCACGGCCACCACGAGCGTCATGCCGTCGTTGTCCTTCGTCTTCTCCCACGCCTTGGCGAACGCGTCGCGCGTCTTCTTCGGCAGCGCGTCGGTGCGCCCGATGGTCATGACGCGCACGTGCTCCTCGTGCAGCCCGTCGACCTCGGCCAGCATGGTGGTGGCGAACAGGTTCATGAGGCCGATGACCTCGTCTTGGGGCCGCTTCCAGTTCTCCGACGAGAACGAGTAGATGGTGAGGTAGCGCACGCCCACGTCGGACGCGCAGCGGATGGTCTCGCGCACCGCCTCGATGCCGGCCTTGTGGCCGAACAGGCGGTTCTTTCCCCGCTCCTTCGCCCAGCGCCCGTTGCCGTCCATGATGACGGCCACATGCTCCGGCACCGCGGCAGCATCGAGCCGCGTCGGATCGAGGTCCGCCGGCGGATTCGGGAATATGTAGTCGAGCGGTTTGTTCATGTAAGGCACGTTTCGAACGAGGGAAGAGGGACGAACGCGGTTCGGGAGGGCGATCTCCCGATCGCCCGTTCGCGCGCTAGCGCGAAAACGCGAACCGCAGCTGCTTTTCCGGCTTCGCCGGAACGGGCGCTCTGGAGAGCGCCCCTACGGAATCAACCTGCGAGGTTTCCTTCGCAGCTAGATCTCCATCACTTCCGCTTCCTTCTTCTTGAAGGCATCGTCCACCTGGGCCACGTACTTGTCGGTGAGCTTCTGCACCTCGGCCTGCGCGCGGCGCTCGTCGTCCTCGGGGAGGTTGTCCTCCTTCACGGAGCGCTCGATGGCGGCGTTGGCGTCCTGACGAGCCTTGCGCACGGCCACGCGGGCCTCTTCGGCGTAGTTCTTGCACTGCTTCACCAGCTCGCGGCGGCGCTCCTCGGTGAGCGAGGGAAACGGCAGGCGGATGCACGAGCCGTCGTTCGACGGCGTCACGCCCAAGTCGCTCTCCATGATGGCGTGCTCGATGGCGCCCAGCACGCCTTTGTCCCACGGCTCGATGACCAGCATGTGCGCATCGGGCGTCTTGATGCCGGCCATCTGGTTCACCGGCGTGGGCACGCCGTAGTAATCGACCTTGATGCGGTCGAGCAGCATGGCGTTCGCCCGCCCCGTGCGCACCGAGCCGAACGCGTCGCCGAGCGACGTGAGCGCCTTCTCCATGCGCTCCTCGGCCTGCAGCATAATATCGTCAACCATAGCGGCTCCTTTCACCCAACTCCCTGCGGTGCGGCGGCGCGCACCGATCGTCCGCGCCGGAGCGCGGATGCATGTCTATTCTACCGTGGTTCCCACGTTTTCGCCCTTCAAAGCGCGCGAAATGTTGCCTTCGACCGTCAGGTCGAACACGATCATGGGCATGTCGTTGTCCATGCACAGCGACGTGGCCGTGGAATCCATGATGTTCAGCCCGCGCGAGAGCACGTCCATGTAGCTGATGCGGTCGAAGCGCTTCGCATCCGGGTTCTTGGACGGGTCGCTGTCGTAGACGCCGTCCACCTTCGTGGCCTTCATGAGGCAGTCCACGTCAAGCTCGCAGGCGCGCAGCGCGGCCGTGGTGTCGGTGGTGAAGTAGGGGTTGCCCGTGCCGGCGGCCAGGATGACCACGCGCCCCTTCTCCAGGTGGCGCACGGCGCGGCGGCGGATGTAGGGCTCGGACACCTCCTGCATGGTGATGGCGCTCTGCACACGGGAGAAGATGCCGTGGCGCTCGAAGGCGTCCTGCAAGGCCAAGGCGTTCATAACCGTGGCCAGCATGCCGATGTAGTCGGCCTGCGCGCGATCCATGCCCTCGGCCGATCCGGCCAAGCCGCGGAAGATGTTGCCGCCGCCCACGACCACGGCCACCTCGACCTCGTCCTCAACGATGTCGGCGATCTCGTCGGCCAGCGCGTCGACCACCTTCGGGTCGATGCCGTAGCCGACGTCGCCCGCCAGCGCCTCGCCCGAAAGCTTCAGCAGCACGCGCGGGTACGCGTAGCCGCGCTCGCGGACGCGCGCCCACTTCTCAAGCTCCTCGACGTTCTCTTCCGCCTTGGCCCTTTCATCCGCCATGAATCCAACCCCTTCGACGACCGTTCTGTGTGCATACGTTGAGCCAATCTTACCCGAAAACGCACGGGGTCGCGCTCTTTGCAGGGCCTTTTTCAGGCATTTCACGCAATGAGCAAACGCTAGGAGGGCCCTGACGCAAGCAGCCCCCTAGGCGAAAACCGAGGGGGCTGCGATGGCGCGTTGTTGCGAACGAGCGGGTGGCGAGGCTACGCCGCGTTCTGGTTGGAGCCGCCGTTTCCGCCGAGCAAGCGCTCGAGCATCGAGGACGACGAGCTGTTCTGCTGCGTGGCGCTCTGGGAGCTGTCGTCGGAGCCCAGCGTGACCTCGATCTGCTTCGTCTCGCCGTTGCGGTTCACCTCCAGCGTGACCTTGTCGCCGGGGTTCTTCGCGCGGATGTCCAGCATGAGGTCGCTCGCGGACTCCACGTTGTTCCCGTCGAACTTGGTGATGATGTCGCCCTTCTCGATGCCCGCCTCGGCCGCGCCGGAGCCGCTGTACACGTTGGCGACGTAGGCGCCGGAATCGACGGACAGGCCGTAGCGCTGGGCGTTCTGCGCGTTGACGTTCGACAGCGAGACGCCGAGCTGAGCGTGGGTGGGCGTCTTGCCGTCGATGATCTGCTGCGCGATGTTCACCGCGTAGTTCACCGGGATGGCGAAGCCGACGCCGGAGTAGTTGCCCGAATACGACGTGATGAGCGTGTTGATGCCGATGAGCTTGCCGTCGGAGTCGACGAGCGCGCCGCCCGAGTTGCCGGGGTTGATGGCGGCGTCGGTCTGGATCATGTTGGCGTAGATGGTGGTCGTGCCCGAGCCGCCTTGCTGGGCCGAACTGGAGCCGTCCATGATCTGGGAGCGGCTCGTGGCCGACACGATGCCGGTGGCCACGGACTGCTCGAGGCCGAACGGGCTGCCGATGGTCATGACCCATTCGCCGATGATGAGGTTGTCGGAATCGCCGATCTCGATGGGCTTGAGGTCGCTCGCGTTCTTGGCCTTCACCACGGCCAGATCGGAGCTGGGATCGGTGCCCACGACCTCGGCGTCGTACTGCTCGCCCTCGATGGTCACCTTGAGCGCGTCGGCGCCTTCCACCACGTGGTTGTTCGTGATGATGTAGCCGTCCTTCGTCAGCACGACGCCGCTGCCGAGCGACGACTGCGTGAGCGTGCCCGACCCGCTGTTGGAGCTGTAGCCGTATCCGTACATGCCGGCCGACTGGTTCGTGTACACGTCGATGGCCACGACGGAGGGCAGCGACTTCTTCGCCACGGCCTCGGGCAGCGTGAGGTCTTCGTCGTTCGCGTTGACGGAGCCGCCGTCCGTGGAGCCGATGACGGTTTGGGAGCCGCCGTTCGAGGACGAGCCGTTCGCGGCCTGCCAGATGCCGAACCCGCCAAGGACGATGACGCAGGCGAGCGCCGCGCCCGCGAAGGCGAGCAGGAACGTGCGCAAACCGTGCGACTTCTTCTCGACGGCGACCTTGCCGGGCGTGTGCTGCGGCTGGTAGGGCTGTTGGTAAGGCTGCTGGTAATAGGGCTGCTGGCCCGTTTGGGCAGCATGCTGGGCATGCTCGTCGCCCGGGTTCGGCGGAACGGGTCCGCCGACGGGGGTGTTTCCGTGCATATCGGTCATGTGGTTCACACTCCTTGGGTATCGTGGTGGTCGATGATCGCCATACTCAGTAGATGATGGCGCTACCATAGCACGTGAGGTATTTGATCAGGCCTCCTTTGACGCAAATGTCATCTTCGCGTCATGGAATTACACCGTTTGGTGTACAAGGCGTACACCGGCTGGATGAAGCCGTGCGAAAAGAAAACCCAGAACATGAGGACACCGACCGCACCAGAGCAACATACATACTTTCTCGTATTCAATAACCCGATATAAGCGTCAATTCATGATAATATACGAAATGGATGATGGAGAAAGACGCCTTTTCAAGGCTTGGACCACGAAAGATTGGGCAACAATGAAAGCGACCTCTTTGACCCTCAAACTCCTTCTCATTTGCCTGCTCGCCCTCGGTTTTTCACCTGCGCTCGCAAGCTGCTCGAGTTCGAACACCGTTTCGAACGCCCCTACTGCAAGGGAATCCGGATCGGATACGCCTGGCGTGAGTAAGAAGACAGATGACCAACAAACGATTTCGCCGAGGGAGCAACTCGTATCGAAGAAGCTCCGCTATTCCGACCAATCGAATTCCCCTTCGGCAACCTTTTATGCCTATGACGAAAACAATCAAATCGTTTCCGAGGAAACCAGCACTGCGTTTCAGCAATGGGAATATGATCTGGATGGCCGCGTTCTCTCTTGGTCGTCGGCCAAGTCAAAAGACGAACCTGTGGATGAAGCGAAATATTATCATTACGATGACTCCGGCTACCTTGCCGAGAAAATACAGGAGGGAGCCGAACTAGCGTGGATTGGGTGGACGCCTGCCATGATGCAGTATTCCCATCGCACGACGTTCGAATACGACAAGCCTTCCGACGTACTCACCATCACAGGCTACGGAGCCGAAGGCCAATTGGTGGGAACCGCAAAAACGTACTACGACGGAGGACGCAAATGGAGTGGACTTTCCGTCGATTTTGACGCAGGGGATAGCCCTGCGCGCATAGAAGTATTCGACCCCAGCGGATCATTGGCATTTCAACGCACCCGTCAATACGATGATTCCGGCAATCTCATAGAACTTACCGACTACTTCGTCCAAAGTGAAAGCACTATAGATACGACGTTTTGCTACGACAACTCGGGCAATTGCACAAGCAAATATCAATCGTATTCCAACGACGGTCCCATCTTGACGAAAATGACCGAGACTTACACTGCCGACGGTAAGCCTCTGCAAATCATGACATTAACAAAGGTGGACGGTGAAACAGATCAGTCGCTGGACATCCAAACATTCACCTACGATAGTTTGGGGAGACTCGCTTCAGAGATCAAATCAAGCGGATATTTGAACTCCTTCGATCCTCGATTTACATACGAAACGTATGAGTACGTTGAAAACAGCAAGTCCGCGGAAGCACCCGCTCTGCCCGATTTCTTCCAAAACCTGAAAAACAAATTCGCCATTGGAAAATGGGAAACCATAGATATGCAAAACGGAGAACCGCTCGTATCGATTGAGCTATTTGAGGACGGCACGGGAACGTTCAACGGAATCTTGGGCACATGGGAAAACGGGGGATCCGAATGCCTAACCTGTACGATAGAGAACAGGGTTCAATACATCATTTCCTTCAACGGAAATTCCCCAACAATATCGGGCTCGGCATCTGAGGGCGTACCCATAGTAGCATCCAGCCTCCAAAGAGAACTCGACGAAGAGGGCTATCCCCTCATCGCTTTTTAATCGTCTCATTCTCTAAAAGACGACTTATATCATCATGAGTATCTCGATCACCCGCGCATGCGCATTCGACCCTTTTTAATGGGAAGCACCTTCGCTGGTACGTACACGACGACACGATATAAGTGAGAAACAATAATAAGGAACAGGAAAAATGAAGCTCAAGTGAACTAAGTATCGAGAGGGAACGGAAGGAGAAACCAATGAAATTGCTTCGTACGGTACTCGCCATCGCCATAAGCGTGAGCATGGGGCTTTTGTCTGGTTGCAGCAACGGTGACGCAAGCAAAGAAGCGAGCTACCCTTCGAATCAAGCCGACGAAAATCGAGACAACGAGAGCGACTTTGTTCCCGAGGTCACGGACGGCTCGATCTCTCTCGACGAAGCCAGCTTTTCCGGCCCCCATACGTACATCGTAAAAAATGGTAGGTGCTATAAGGGATTCACGAGCTTCGCGCTATTCGAAGATCATGGACACATGGGGCTCGTATACGAGGACGGAAGCTTGAGCAAAGACACATACGGCTTCAACGTTGGCAACAGCGGCGACGAAACCTTGCTTACCGTCGACCGCAATAACGGCGACGGAATTATCTACACCTCTTCAGAGTTTTGTATGTATCCCGTCGTAGATTACGGTTATTGCCTCGGTTACGAACCAATAGACTTCGATGAGGTAAACGGAGTCGAAGTGAACGGGGATTATGACGCCACGGCAAAGGCTCTTGCCCAAACAGGTGTGTCTCTGAGAAAAAACTGGGTGACCAAGAGTCAAACGCTTCAATTCGGTCGCTACGTTAAATTTTTGCACTCCCAAACACCGAGCTCCGCCTCAGTCGGTTTTTACAAAGGCAGCCAATGGATAGATATGACTCTCCAAGTTAATCTTCCTTATTATGCATACGACTCCCTCGAAACCAATAATCTGAATTACGAGGACGCGCTTGTTGAAAAAACCAAGGACGGATACTTCAAAATAAATTTAGATAATGTGAGCCCCGGTATTTACATGATCGTAGACTACGATCCGAGCTCCTGGGAATATCTTCCAATCGAAATAATATAAAGAGACTTCAACATGATGCAGAAGAGCAGAATTTTCATTTTCTTTGATCGGAGAACCCTATGTTGAAACGCCTCACGAAAACACTGGCCATGTTGGCAATAGCGGCAACGACGCTGACGGCGTGCGCGCAGAACCCGGCTGATACCGCGACAGAGCAGGCCGATGCGTTTAATCAGGTTCCTGACGCGCTGCGGGCCGAGCCGTACACCGCAGCCACGTCCTTTGCGGCCGGATCGGGAACCGAGAGCGACCCTTACCAGATAGGCACAGCGGAGGAGCTCGCCTTCATGGCCGACAAGGTCAATTCCGATTTCACCGACGACAAGCCGTTCGCATCGGCCCACTACGTCCTCGTTTCCGACATCGTCCTCAATGACACAGGAGATTACGAGACGTGGACCGAAGCGGCCCCCCGCTTCGGCTGGGAGCCCATCGGCAACGGAACCGATCAAGCGCACGAATTCACGGGAACGTTTGATGGTGCCGGGCACGTTATCTCGGGCCTGTATCTCTGCACCGAAAGCACCGGTCACAACGTTTACCCGGCGCTTTTCGGCAAAGCGAACAAGGCATCGATCAAAAACGTCGACATCGAAAAATCGCTCGTGCGCACGTCCAACCAAGTGGGAGCATGTGGCGGATTGGTCGGCTTTGCCTATCGGTCGCAGGTGGAAAACTGCATCGTGGAAGCTGAGCTCGCATGCCAATCGGGAGCCCTCGGCGGAACGGGGGGCATTGTGGGCGAAACCATTAAAACGGACGTGCTCTCTTGCCAGTACAAGGGAAGCGCGACAGCGAACGAGGGCGCCGTCGGCGGCATCGTAGGGAGGTTTTCGGAAAAGTCGCTCGATTCCTGTACGAACAGCGGCTCGGTCACTTCCGCTGGTAGCGCAACCCCGGGAGGCATCGCGGGCGAAATCGCCGACGGAGGGAACACCAACTACAACGAAGGCACGTTCGAGGAAGTTCCCACGATGGTGACGAACTGCGCGAATAACGGCACCGTTGCATGCGATCAGGCCAACAGCGGGAATTTCGCCGGCGGTGTATGCGGGAGCGCATACTCCAGCCAATCATCGATCACTATCGACTCGTGCGAGAATTCCGGAACGGTACGGGCGAACGAGGGCACGCTGGGAGGGATCGCCGGAAAGGCGTGGGTCGACGAACCGCTGAATGCCGCCCTTGCCAACGAGAACCCGACCATCGTGATCTCTCGTTCAAAGAACACCGGATCAGTCGAAAGCGGGACCCCAGACTTCGCGCTTTCCAGCTCGGGGGGCATCGTCGGTTCCGCCCACGCGACAAAATCGGGCAGGTGCCGCATAGAATCCTGCGAGAACGCCGGGAGTATCTCAGGCACCAACTCCACCACAGGAGGTATTTGCGCCACTGCCCTCGTTCAAACCTCCGGTTCGCTGAACATTGACAGCTGCATGAACAAAGGAGAGCTCAACAGCAGCACAAATACCGGTTCCATCAAGGGAGGCATCCTCGGCTGGCTCCAAACCTGGACGTCAGGACAAGCCCCTTCGGATTCGAGCGATTATCTCGAAAACGGCACGCTGCCCGAGCCGCTCACTGCAGATGAGTTGGCATCCATCGACAAGGCAAACGGGGCAATCTCCATCACCGCCTGCTCGAACGAAACCGATGTGGCGCTTGACAAGGGAACGTTCGGCTCCGGCGGCATTGTGGGCATGCTCATGTCTCCCGGACGCCAAGAGTCCATGGCGATAGAGGTGTCACATTGCAACAATAGCGGAGCCGTAACGGCCAACGAATTCTGCTATCTGGGAGGCATTGTGGGAAACATCGCCTCCGAAGCCACTTGCATCACCTTAAGATCGTGCACGAACGATGGGAGCATAGCCACCGTGCTCGACAATCTCAGCAAAGACAATGATGAGATAACCGACGAGCAAGCGCTGCAAGCGCGACGAATGCTGGGCGGCATAGTGGGCGTTGCGCCGAAGCTGCTCACGACCATCGACCAATGTGCCAACACGGGAGACATTCGCATAGAGGGATCCGGCGAGCTCGTTTTCGCTAACGCCAAAAAGCGCATTGCCACCAACGGGGTAGCAGCCTGTCTGTACTAGAAAAGCTCCCGCGCATCTAGTCGAAACCGTCCCGCTCCGCACACTGCGGCTGGGCGGTTTCGCTTTCTCCACACATCAAGCGTGGTATGATGGGCATCATCGTCATCGAGGATGTGCAAGGAGCGCTCATGTCCGACCAAACGCCTCCGCGACGCACCGCCGCGCAGCGCTTCCAAACGCTGTACGTGCGCACGCTGCTGCGCCTGCTGCCGCACCTGCTATCGCTATTCCGGCATACGTCGCCGAGAATCCGCGCCGAAGTCGATTATCTGGCGCCGGGGTACACGTTCATGCTGTCCGTACGCGGGACGAATCTGACCTGCGTGTGCGCACGAACCGCCCAGGGCTCGTTCAAGCGCGTGCCCCCGCGGGACGTGGCCCGCGACGTGGAGCCGGGAAGCGGCCTCGACTCCGCCGACAAGAACGCGGCCACCGTCGACTACGTCATCGACTTCCGCTCGCTCGCCTACGCGTTCCTCTGCTTCTCGGGCGGCATGACGCTTCAGGACGCGCTCGCGCAGCGCGCGTTTTCCACGCGGGGCCCCAACAACACGGGCGTCGCCCTCACCTATATGTTCACGGCGCTGCTGAAGATGTTCTTCGGCTGGCGCAAGGCGTACCGCCCCAGCCCGTCGACGACGGCGACGTCGTAAGAGAGGAAGAGCCTGATTTGCCATAGCCTTCGTTTTTGTCCCCGTCCCGACAAGCGCTTGATCTGCTTTTATACGGAATAGCACCAGTTCATCGCGCTGGACAAAAAAGCGAGCTATGGTAGGTTTCGCACCGAAAGGCAAAGGAGTCAACGTGAAAGCATTCGAGTTCGCCTGCCCCACCAAGATCATCGCGGGAGTGCACGCGCTGGACAAGCTGCCCGACGAGCTGGCGGACCGCGGGGTAACGCATCCGCTGGTCATGACGGACGCTGGCCTGGTGAAGCTGGGAGTGGCGGCGAAGCTTACCGACGTGCTGGACGCGGCCGGCGTCGCCTACGACCTGTTCGACCAGGTGCCGCCCGACTCGTCGATGGACGTGGTGAACGAGGTGGCGCGCCTCTACGCCGAGCGCGGCTGCGACGGGTTCGCGGCCATCGGCGGCGGCTCGGTCATCGACACCACGAAGGGCGCGGCGGCCTCGCTCGCCTGCGAGGGCGTGGACTTCGCCACGCTGCAGGGCTCGGAGATCCTCCACGCGGACCTGCCGCCCTTCGTCGCCGTGCCCACCACGGCCGGCACCGGCAGCGAGGTCACGCTCGTGGCCGTGGTGGCCGACACGCACAAGCACGCGAAGCTGTCGTTCACCTCGTACAAGCTGGTGCCGCACGCGGCCATCCTCGACCCGGCGCTCACCTCGTCGCTGCCGCCGAAGCTCACGGCCACCACCGGCATGGACGCGCTCACGCACGCCATCGAGGCGTACACGTCCATCCAGAAGAACCCCGTGTCCGACGCGTTCGCCGTGAAGGCCATCGAGCTCATCGCGCAGAACCTGCCGCGCGCCTGCGCGCAAGGCGACGACGCCGACGCGCGTGCGAACCTGGCGCTGGCCTCGCTTTTGGCGGGTGCGGCGTTCTCGAACGCCATGGTGGGCGTCGTGCACGCGCTCGGTCATTCGCTGGGCGGCCTCTGCCACATACCGCACGGCCAGGCCATGATGATGCTGCTCCCCCACTGCGTGCGCTTCAACCTCTACCACGGCGTCCACGCGGGAGTGTGCGGCGAGCTGCTGGCGCACCTGGCGCCCGACCGCGCGGCCGAACTGGGTCCAGCGGCGATGCCCGCCGAGCGCGACCTGGCCTTCTGCGACGAGCTGTTCGCGCTGAACGAGCGTTACCACCGCGACTACGGCGTGCCCCTCAGGCTGTCCGAGCTGGGCGTGGAGCACGACCAGCTGGCCGCCGTGGCCAAGCAGGCCCGTTACGACGGCGCGGCCCTGTACAACGAAGTGGAGATAACGCTGGAAGACGCTCTGGAGATTCTGGAAGCGACGTACTAGCCACAAGGACGACCATCGTAGGGGCGGCCTGCTTGCCGCCCCTACGGGAAACCGACGAGCGCCGAGAGCAAAGGAACTGCCATGACCACCGCACCAACCTTCGAAAGCGTCGCCGACGTCGAGGCGCAGGCGCAGCGGATGCGCGATTGCTATCTGACGGGCGCCACGCTCGACATCGAGTTCCGTCGCCAGGCGCTCGTGAAGCTGAAAGCGTACCTCAAGGCCAACGAGGAGCGCATCCTGGCCGCGCTCACCGCCGACCTGGGGAAAGCGCCCTTCGAAGGCTACGCCACGGAGCTCGGCTTGGTGTACGACGAGATCAACGCCTGCCTCAAGCACCTGAACTCGTGGACGCGCCCGCGCCACGTGCGCACGCCCATCGTGCACTTCCACTCCACGTCGAAGGTGTACCCGAGCCCGCTCGGCGTGGTGCTGGTGCTGAGCCCGTGGAACTACCCCGTGCAGCTGGCGCTCGTGCCGATGGTGGACGCCATCGCGGCCGGCAACTGCGTGGGCTTGAAGCCGTCGCGCACGTCGAAGCACACGAGCGAGCTTTTGATCGACATCCTGGCCAACGTGTTCCCGCCCGAGTTCGCGTGCGGGTTCCCCGGATCGGGCGCCATGAACGACTGGCTGCTGGACGTGCGCTGGGACAAGCTGTTCTTCACCGGCAGCCCGAACGTGGGGCACACCATCATGGAGGCGGCGGCGAAGTTCCTCACGCCCGTCACGCTGGAGCTGGGCGGCAAGAGCCCGTGCATCGTGGACGAAACGGCCAACGTGAAGCGCGCGGCACAGCGCATCGCCTGGGGCAAGGGCATCAACTGCGGACAGACCTGCGTGGCGCCCGACTACTTCCTCGTGCACGAGAGCGTGGCGGACGGCCTGGTGAAACAGCTGGACGCATGCTTCCACCAGTATTACGGTGCGGACATCCTCGCGTGCGAGCAGTGGCCGCACATGATATCTCAGCGTCACTTCGAGCGCGTGATGGGGCTCATCGAGCACCGCAACCCGAACGCGTCGGTGGCGTTCGGCGGCCACGGCGACCCGGACACGCTGCGCATCGAGCCCACGTGCTTGCGCGGCGTGACGCTGGACGACCCCGTCATGGGCGAGGAGATATTCGGCCCCGTGCTGCCGGTGCTGACGTACCGCACGCTGGACGAGGCGTTCGCTATCGTGCGCACGTTCGAGAAGCCGCTCGCCACCTACGTGTTCAGCGACGACAAGAACGTGCAGCAGCGCGTGATCCGCGAGCTGCCGTTCGGCGGCGCCACCGTCAACGACGTGGTCATCCACCTGGCGAACAACCACATGGGATTCGGCGGTGTGGGCAACTCCGGCATGGGCGCCTACCACGGCAAGGTGGGCTTCGACTGCTTCACGCACTACAAGTCCACGCTGAAGAAGGGCACCTGGTTGGAGATGCCCATCCGCAACCCTCCCTTTGACGATGCGAAGATGAGGCTTTTGAAGATGCTGATGAAGTAGCGGCTTGGGCGCCCTCGCCCGGGGCTATGCCGTACGGCGCTCCTCACACACTTCGCGAAAGTTCGTCGCACCGCACGGCATAGCCCCGGGCGAGGGCGGCGAGCTTTTTTGTGGCGGCTTACAACCTACGCGGCTGTTGCGGGGAGGGCGGGTTGCGGACTGTTCATAGATGAGAGGGGGTCAACCTACGAATGAGGCGTGAGCTGCGCGACCCATTCGCGTTGCTCGGTCGCTATGCTCGTTCGATGGGCACTTGGATCTCGGTGAGCCAGTCGGCTTCGGGCGTGTTGCTCCATACGCCGTCGATGTAGCTCTCCCGCGGGGTGTCGGCCACGCGGTAGCCGTTCTTCTCCACCCAATCCAGCGCGAAGGCGTAGGCTTGCGGCAGGTCGGCGTACGAGCCGCGGTGCATGACCGACGCCACCGTCACGGCGGGGATCTCGCGGAACACGATGCCGTCGGTTTCCACGCCGAACGAGGTCACGGCCTCGTTGTATTCGAAGCTGATGTCGTGCTCCTTGTATTCGGCATCCAAGTAGCTGATGAAACAGTACTCGGGCACGGCGCACTGCAGATCGGGGTTCGCGGCGGCCACCGCGCGGCCGATGGCGGGGATGACGTCGAAATACGAGCGATAATCGGGCACGGTGAGCTGCTTCGTGAACACGATGCAGCTGGGGATGTCCTTGACGGTTGCCTGGTAGTCCATGATGTTCTCCTTGTCCTCACGGTGCAGAATGAATGCGATGCGCGCGAGCCGCTCTTCGCGCTCGCGGAGTTCCCGGGCCACTTCGGCCTGGCGACGCTCCAGCACGGGCCGGGGATCGGCGCCGTCCACGATGGCGGCGACCTCGTCCACCGACAGCCCCGCCTGCCTCAGCGACTGGATGCGGTGCAGGTCGAACAGCTGCCCCGTGGTGTAGAGGCGGTAGCCGGTCGCACCGTCCACCGCCGCCGGGCGCAAGAGCCCGATGCGGTCGTAGTAGTGCAGCGTCTTGACGGTGGTCTTTCCCATTTTCGAGAACTCTCCGATGTAGTACATGCGCACCTCCTTTCGCATCGCATTCAACAGCCTCCCGCACGGGGAGGGTCAAGGGCTTTTCCAAAAAAATTCGCGCTCCGCGCAAACCGCTCTTGCACGCACGGCCCGCGAGCGGCGCGGCGCCCTCGCGCGCCGTGCGCCCACTGCGGAAATGAGGAGATTCCGCAGCGGGCGAAACGTTCCGACGGCATCGCGCGTGTTCTTGATAGGAGCCGAACATCGTGGAATCGCGATGGGCGGCGCAGGCGAGGGCGCGGGCTTTCAGGTTGTTTTCAAGTTCGAACGATACCCTCGTGGTCTGAGAAACCGCACGAAAGGGCACGCATGGCGGACAGGCAGACGAAACGCCAAAGCACCATCCATGGTATCACGACGTACCGGCACCGACCCTGTGCAAAGGGCTGTCGCCGCGGCAACCGCCCGCTCTTCCGCCGCGGTTTCGCCGACCGCGCAAGCAGCATGCTGGTCCGATGGAAAGCAGCGCTCGCCTGCTTCGGAGCCGGCATCCTCGTGCTTGCGGGCGCGCTCGCGCTTCCGCTGCTCGCCTCTTCCTCCGCAGCGGCCGACGTCGACATCGAGGCGCGGGCGGCGGCAGAGGTGACCAGGCTGCAAAGCGATACTAACAGCAGGGCCCGCAGCGCGGCGCTCGACGTGCCGGCGCTTCCCCAGTACCCCGAGCTCCCCACGGGGTGCGAATCGGTGGCGCTGACGAACGCGCTCATCGCCTGCGGGTTCGACCTGCGGAAAACCGAGATTGCCGAAGCCTGGCTCCCCACGAGCGACCAAGACTTCGTGCGTGCCTTCCTGGGCGATCCCGCCTCTCCCGACGGGAACTCCTGCATGGCGCCCGCCGTCGCCAGCACGGCCGCCGCCTACCTCGAGGCCCACAGAGCCGACCTCGAAGCCGTTGACCTCACGGGCGCCTCGTTCCAGGACCTGCTGGACGAGGTTGCCGCCGGGAACCCCGTCATCGCCTGGTGCACCATCGGCATGGACGAGCCGGGCGACTGCTATCGTACGGCTCAGGTGGACGGCCGCATGTACCGTTTGCTCACGAACAGCCATTGCGTGGTCGTGCGCGGCTACGACCTCGATGCTGGCATCGTGCTGGTCAGCGATTCCTTGGCCGGGCAGGTGGCCTACCCCCTGGACACGTTCGCCGCCCGTTACTACGCCCTGGGCGCGCAGGCCGTGGTGCTGCGCTGAAACGCTATCGGTCGATGCGGGGAACGAGCGTGAGAAAATCCCGCTCGAAGCGATCTTGAAACGAACGGCACGTGTCGAGCAGCCACCCGCGCTCCTCATGGTAGTTCGCCAATCCTCGCAGGTAGAAGAGCTTGCGATCGTCTGCCACGATGAACGGCACGACGCCTGCGACGAGGCACGAGCGAAACATGAGCATGCGCCCCACGCGGCCGTTGCCGTCTTGGAATGGGTGGATGCACTCGAATCGCCAATGGAAGTCGGCGATATCCTCGAGCGATGCCGCATGCTCGTCGAACGAGGCGAGCAACGCGCCGAGTTCGGACTCGACCGCCTCTGGCGCAACGGTAAGAATGCCGCCCACTTCGTTGGGAAGCGACTTGAACGCGCCCGGCTCAAACACGGCATCGGATGCCGCTTGGGCCGTGTTTTGTTTCAGCGTCCGGTGGAACGCGCGAACGAGTTCAGGGGCAAGGGGCTCGTCCGCCGTGTCCAGCATGAGGTCGAACAGCTTGAAGTGGTTCTCGGTTTCCGCGATATCGTCCAGACGGGCATCGCCCGACACGGTGCGCGTTTCGAATATCTGGCGCGTCTGATCGGCCGAGAGGCGGCTCCCCTCGATGCGGTTCGAGTTGTAGGCCAGCTCGACCTGCGTTTTGTGATAAAGGTTGCCCTCGAGCCTGATGGCCTTCTGGCGTCGGTATTCTTCGAGCAGTTGCGTCACGCGGAACCCCCCCCTTCTCAAACAAATTCAATATTACCACTTTTTAATATGACATTAGTTTGCTTGCCATCCACGCACCAGCGGCGGAGCCGAGATTCCCGGCCCCGCCGCCGACGTTCGCTACCCGCGAGCAGGCTCCTGCTGGGTGATGCAGTGGATGTTGCCGCCGCCGTAGGCGATCTCGCGGGTGGGCACGCCCACGATCTCGCGGTCGGGGAACATCTCCTGCGCCTGCTCACACGCCATCTCGTCGTACTCGTCGCCGTACTGCGGGAAGATCACGGCGTCGTTCACGATGAGGAAGTTCATGTACGAGGCGATAGCGTAGTCCTCGGTCGTGCGCGGCAGCGTGCCCTCCACGACGTCGATGGCGTCCACTTCCTCCTGCGACATATAGGTGGGCACCTTCGGCATGGTGAGCTTGTGCACCTTGAGCTGGCGGCCCTTCGCGTCGGTGGCGTTCGACAGCGTGTCGTAGGCGGCGTGGGCGGCCTCGTAGAACGGGTTGTCCTCGTCATCGGTCCAGATGCAGGCCACCTCGCCGGGAGCCACGAAGCAGGCCACGTCATCGATGTGCCCGTTCGTCTCCTCGGGGTCGATACCGTCCTTGATCCAAATGACCTTTTCCGCACCCAGGTACTGGCGCAGGTAGCCCTCGATGTCCTCCTTGGAGAGCTCCGGGTTGCGGCCTTCGGACAACAGGCACATCTCGGTGGTCAAGACCGTGCCCTCGCCGTCCACGTGGATGGAGCCGCCTTCCAGCACGAAGTCGTCCGGGCGGTAGCGCACGGCGCCGGCCAGATCGGCCACCTTCACGCCCACGAGCGCGTCCTGGTCCCACGGGAAGTACAGGCCGTCGACGAGGCCGCCCCAGGCGTTGAAATGCCAGTGCACGGCGCGCACGTCGCCCTCGTCGTTCTTGACGAACGTGGGGCCGCAGTCGCGGATCCACGCGTCGTCGGACTCCATCTCGATGACGAGGATGTTGTCGTTGTCGGACAGCGCGTAGCGCGCGGCCTCGTAATCCTCGGGCTTCACGCCCACGCACACGGGCTCGAAGCGCGCGATGGCGCGCGCCACCTCGGCATAGGCCCTCTGCGCGGGCTTCGCGCCGTCGCGCCAGTTGTCGGGCCGGTGCGGCCACAGCATCCAAACGCGCTCCTGCGGCTCGAACTCGGCCGGCATGCGGTAGCCGTCCTGCTTGGGGGTGGATTCGTTCTCGTATATCGTATTCATAAGTACGTCCTTTCAGGTTTGGTGTCATCCTGAGCGAAGCGCTACAGGATGGGTCTCCCGTCATCCTGAGCTCAGGCGGCGAAACCGCCGGAGTCGAAGGATCCCGCGTGGTGCCAACCGCAAGCGCCATTGCTGTCGCCATACGGGATCCTTCGACTCCGCGCCTGCGGCGCTCCGCTCAGGATGACAGAGGACGGGCGCTCGCGCTCCGCTCAGGATGACAGGGGATTATACCAAGTCGCGCGGTTCGCGGCCGATGAGCTCGTCTTCCTCGATGGCGATCTTCTCCGACTCGGGCATTTCCTCGTAGCCATGGGCCACGTCGAACGCCAGCGGGTCGCCGTGCGATCCCATACCGCCGTAATCGTCCTTGCGTCCGCGTGCCGACAGCACGCGCACGATCTCGCCTATCACCACGAAGCACAGCACGCCGATGAGCATGGGTATCTTCGACAGCTCTTCCTCGGAGCCGTTCAGCGGCACGATGGTGGCGATGATGGCCAGCACCAGCAGCACGACCGGCAGCCACGTAACCACCATGAGCACGCCGCGGCCGCCCGGCACCTTGAACACGCGGTTCGCGGCGGGATCCACGCGGCGCAGCTTCAGGAACGCGGGGAACATGGGGATGTAGCTGATGAGCAGGAACACGATGTTCATGGAGAAGAATATCCAGAAGAAGCCGTCGAACCCGGCCATCTCCATAAGCGGCGAGAGCAGCACGAGCACGCTCGCCACGATGCCGTTGATGATGGCGGCGCCGGTGGGCATCTGGTTCTTCTTGCTCTCGTGCGCGAAGGGCTTGGGCATGTTCTTCTTGCGGGCCGCGTGCTCGGCGACGAAGTTCACGCCGAACGACCAGCTGACCATGTTGCCGAACAGCGTGACAAGGAACACGACGCCCACGGCGATGAACAGCACGCTGCCCACGCCGGACATGATGCCCACCGCGTCCATGATGCCCGAGTCGAGCGACACGTCGAACGTGGGGATGGCCGCGCTGATGCCGAACGAGCTGAACAGGTACAGCGCCGCGATGGCGATGCCGCCGGCGATGATGGCCTTGGGGATTTGCTTGCTGGGATTCTCCATCGACCCCACGTAGGTGGTGATGACCTCGAAGCCCATGAAGTTGAACAGGATGATGGACAGGTACGTGAGGCTGTTCGAGTCGAGGGTGGGCAGGAACGTCTCGGGCGCCATGTCGTTGGCGAAGCCGTAGTTCACGGCGTACCAGATGCCGAGGCCGCCCACCACCACGGCGATGGCCACCTTGAGCACGGCCGCCAGGTTGAGGATCCACGCCGAGTCCGACACCTTCGAAAAGCTCAGGAACACGACGATCCAGATGAACGCCAGCTCGATGACGAGCGACGGCACCACGCCCATCTCCATCCCCGTGATCATGGCGATGGTCTCGGGGAACAGGAAGGCGAGCGACGCCATCCACAACGGGAAGTTGATCCAGTAGTACCAGCTCACGCGGCTGCCCCACTTATCGCCGAACGCGCGGCGCACCCAGTCGTACAGGCCGCCCTCGTCGTCGTAGGTGGTGCCCAGCTCGCTCACCACCAGACCGTACGGCAGCAAAAACGCGATGATGAGGAATATCCACCAGAAGAACTGCGAGTTGCCGATGGCGGCGGCCGGAGCCGCCGCCTCCGCCACGAACACGACCGTGATGACCGAGAGGATCGCGTCGACGAGGCGGAATTTCTTGTTTTTTGCCATGAGACAGGCTCCTTCCGCCTTACGCCACCGGCACTTTCCCGATCTTCTCCAGCATCTCGTTCACGCGGTCGCGGGCGTCGGCCGTGGCGTCCTCGTCCTTCACGGTTTCGGGGCAGAAGTACGCCAGCAGGCCGCGGATGGAATGCTTGCGGTTCTCGGCCTCGTCCCAGCAGATGGACTGGGGGCCGTCGATCACGGCGTCGGTCACTTCCTCGCCGCGGGAGGCGGGCAGGCAGTGCATGAACTTCGCGTCAGGCGCCGCCATGTCCATGAGCTCGGGCGTCACCTGGTACGTGGGGTAGAAGATGGCCATGCGCTCGTCCTTCGACAGCTCCTTGTCGTACAGGCCGTACCACACGTCGGTGTACACGAAGTCGGCGTCCTTCATAGCCGCCTCGCGGTCGTCGGTCACGGACACGCTGCCGCCCGACACCTCGCAGTTCTTCTTGCCGATGGCCAGCAGCTCGTCGCCGATCTGATGGCCCTGGGGGCCGTACTGCACGAAGTCCATGCCCATCTTCGAGCAGATGAACATCTCGGACACGCACACCTGCGTGGCGTCGCCCACGAACACCATCTTGCAGTCCTCGATGCGCTTGCCCTCGGGCAGGTGCTCGATCATGGTCATGAGGTCGCCCATCTCCTGCGTGGGGTGGTTGTAGTCCGACATGCCGTTGATGACCGGCGCCGGCGAGTACTTCGCCAGGTTCACCAGGTCCTCGTGGCGGTCGACGCGGGCCATGAGGATGTCCAGCAGGCGGCCCATGACGCGGGCGGAGTCCTCGATGGTCTCGTGCCCGCCCAGCTGGATGGTGCCCGGCGCGAAGAACTCGCCGGCACCGCCCAGGTCGGTCATGGCCGTCTCGAACGAGATGCGCGTGCGCGTGGACACCTGTTGGAAGATCATGCCGAGCGAGCGGTGCTTGAGGATGAGCGGGTAGGCGCCCGCCTCGATCATCTCCTTCATGGCGAGCGAAAGGTCGATGATGTCGAGCAGCTCCTCTTTCGTGAAATCGTTGGTGTCGATGAAGTCTTTCTTGGTCGAACGTGCCATTGCTTCCTCCCATCGGACGGGGTTTTCCGGTTCGCATCGCACCGATTCTGACCACTCGCCGGCACACGCCCGCTGCCACCTCGTGGGTTGACGATGAGCCGTTGTCCGTCCATCATGGTGGCGTTACCGACCGAAAGGACCCCCGCCATGCAGCTACCCGGACTCGTCACCGTACCGCACGACCAGGCCGCGCTCCTCGACGAGCTCGCCGCCATGGTGGGCACGTGTTTCCTCGAGGAGATGTGGTACGCGACCTGGCTCGAAGCCCTCGACGACCTCGGAGCGGATCGGAGCCGCAAGCTGGCCATCACGCAGGCCGTCATCCGCGCGGACTACGAGGTCACCTCCCCTTACGGATGCGTCTACACGCTGGACGACCGTGCGGGGGCGGCGAACGTGTACCTGCGCAGCGAGCTGGGCGGCGCAAGCTGGCCCGCGTTGGAGGAGCAGTCGGCGCGCCGTTTGGAAAGCGTGCTCACCGCAGACGAGCAGGAGGTGCTCGTCCCGCGCGCCGAGGCCATGGAGCCCCTTTCGGACACGAACTGGCCGCTCGCGCTGGCCGGCGATGACGACTACCTGTACTTCATCTCCGCCGGCGTCGACCCCGCACGCCGCGGAAGCGGCGCGTTCGGGCGGCTGTTCAAACCCTTCCTGGCCTACGCCGACGAGCACGGCTTGCGCTGCTATCTCGATTGCTACACCGACCGCCTCGAAGGCATCTACGGGCATTACGGCTTCGAGACGGTGGAGCGCAAGACGGCCCCCGGCTTCGACCTGGTCGAGCGCTGCATGGTGCGCAGCCCCCGGTAGCGGCAGCGAGAAGGGAGGCGCCGTGCGCTCGAAGGAACTAGCCGACCTGGCCGGCGTCTCGGTGCGCACCCTGCGCCACTACCACGCCATCGGCTTGCTGCCCGAACCCGCCCGCCACGCCAACGGCTACCGCGACTACGGCGCGGAAGATCTTGCGCGGGTGCTGCGTATCAAGCGGTTGGCATCGCTGGGTTTTCCCCTCGACCAGATCGGGAGCATGCTCGACGAACTGGACGTTGCCGCGGACGGTCCTTGCGCCGCCACGGCCCGCCTCGACGAGCTGGACGCCGAACTCGCCGCCGAAATCGAGAGGCTGGAAGCGCAACGCGCCCTCATAGCCCAGATCAAACACGACCACGTGGCGCCCGACCTCCCCACGCGCGGCGGGTATCTCATGAACCTCATGCACGACCTCAAACGCGAGGCGGGCTACGATGTGTCCGCCTTCGAGGAAACGTACGATCGCACGGCTCTCTTGCTGGCATCGCACCTGTACGACGATGACGAATTCGCGGAGATGAAAGAAGCGCTCGTGGCAATCGGCGAGCGCGGATTATCCGACGCGATGTACGCCGTCGGCCAGCGCATCGACGATTTGGCGCCCGATGCGTCGGAGTCGGAGCGCGCAGCCCTCGCAGAAGAGACCGTCGATGTTCTTCTGCAGATGCTCGACTGCTTCAAGCCCGAGAATTGGCTTCGCGATTACAATGCCGGTGAGAAGATCGTCCTCTCCTACACGCGCAGCGCGTTCAATCCAGCGCAGAACGACGTGGTCGAGCGCGTCGAGGCGGCTATCGGGCGGCACATGTACGATCTTTTGGATGATTCTTCCAAGAAGGCGCTTGACCCCGACGCAACGTCGTAGTTTTAGATCGTTCCCGAACCGAACGCACCCGGTAAGGAACGATCATGGCACACCGACCGACCACCGTACGATTCCTCGCCTCGAGCGCGCTGTCGCTGCTGGGCAACTCCGTTGCCGGCGTCGTGCTGCCCCTCGTGCTGCTCGCCCGCACCGGCGATGCGTTGGCGGCGGGAACCCTCGCCCTCGTCTGCGCGGTGCCGCAGATGCTGGCCGGCCTGTTGGGCGGGGCGCTGCTCGACCGGCTGAACCGCCGCAACGTGTCCATCGTGTCCGACTTCGTGTCGGCCGCGAGCATCGCGCTCATGCCCGTGGCGGATGCGGTTTGGGGCTTGAGCTTCGGCT
This sequence comes from Gordonibacter massiliensis (ex Traore et al. 2017), assembly GCF_019731765.1. NCBI lineage: Bacteria > Bacillati > Actinomycetota > Coriobacteriia > Eggerthellales > Eggerthellaceae > Gordonibacter > Gordonibacter massiliensis (ex Traore et al. 2017). Next base: position 26,177 of record NZ_JAASIO010000013.1, read on the forward strand.
GGTTCGTGGTGCTGGGCCTGCTGGGAGCCGTGGGCGACATCCCCGGCATGACGGCGCGCGACACGCTGCTTCCGGCCGTGACCAAGCGCGACGGCGTGGACCTGCAGCAGTTTCTCGGCGTGAGCCAGTCCCTCGAATCGCTCGTTACCATCGTCGGCCCCGCGCTCGCGGCCTTCCTCATCGGATTCGGCGGCGACATCAACGCGCTGTGGGTCACGGCGATCCTCTCCTGTTCGGCGGCGCTCGTCACTGCCACGCTGCCCCGCGAGGTGGGAGCCGTGGCCAACAGGGCGAGCGCCCCCGCGAGCTTCGGAGCCGCAGCGGACGACGAGATGGAAACGGTCGTCGCCCCCGCCGCCTCTCCCCTGCTAAGCATCGCGGATGCAGCGCGCTCGTCGCTTGTCGACGGCGTGCGCGTCCTCTTCAAGAACGATGCCGTGCTGCGGGCATCCACCCTGCTCACGTTCGGCGTTGTCATGGTCATGGGAAGCTTCCAGGGGCTCGTGCTGCCCGTGCACTTCACCGAGACGGGGCATCCGGAGCAACTGGGCTACGTGCTCTCGGCGCTCTCGGCCGGCATGCTGGCAGGATCGCTCGGCTACGCCGCCCTGGCGCCGCGCGCCCGCAAGCGCGCGTGGTACGTCGCGTCGCTCGCAGGCATGGCGGCGGGCGTGGCCGTTATGGGCACGCTGCCCTCCTTCCCCGTCCTGATCGCCGGCGCGATCGTGATGGGCGTCACCGCCGGGCCCGCCTCGGCCCTGCTCGGCTACTTCGCCTTCGACCGCATTCCCGCCGAGCGCCGCGGCAGCGCCCTCGGCACGCAGAACGCGCTTCTGCTGGCGGCCGCTCCAATCGCCATGTTCGCCACCTCGGTGGTGGTGTCTGCGGCGGGGACGTCTGTCGCTGGGCTCGTGCTGGTAGGGGTTTGGCTGCTGGTCACGGCGGGCGCCCTGGTCGCCAAGAGCATGCGGAAACTGGATTTCCTCGATGGAGGCGAGCCGGCGAACGCCGCCGACCTCGCCCGAGAGCCGGACGCTTCCTAGCAAACGAGGCCCCGTTCCAACCCGTGCGGCGGCCGCCCTTTCAGGTTGATGGCGCGTGCGTTGCGCCTTCGCAACGCACGTAGGGCATCCGGAACGGGTCCCTTCCCAGCGGCGTACCATGCAGGCTCCACGGCCCGGGCGCCGCGCAGAAGTCGGCGCCCCCAACGAAAGGAGCGCCCCATGGCTGAAACCGCCTTGGTAACCGGCGCGACGAGCGGCATCGGCGAATCACTCTGCCTGCTGTTCGCCAGCGACGGCTACAACCTGGTCACTGTCGCCCGCGACGAGAAAGCCCTGAACAAGCAAGCCGAAGAGCTGCGCATACTCGGCATCGACGTGCTGCCCGTCGCCTGCGACCTGTCCGACCCCGACTCCGCGCGCACCATATTCAAGCGCGTATGCGAAGCGGGCAAGCACATTGACGTCCTCGTCAACGACGCTGGCTACAGCCCTGCCGGCCAGTTCTCCGACCTTCCCGTCGCGGACATACGCGCCATGATCCAGGTGAGCGTCACGAGCCTGGCCGAGCTCACGCGCGTGTTCCTGCACCCCATGCTCGAACGCGGGCACGGCCGCATCCTCAACATGAGCTCCATGATGGCGAAAACCCCTTGCCCCTACAACGCGCTCTACGGCGCGGCGAAGGTGTTCGTGCTGTCGTTCTCCACCGCGCTCGCCCGCGAGCTCAAAGGCACGGGCGTGACCGTGACCACCGCCTGCCCCGGTGCCACGCGCACGAACTTCCCGAAGAACGCCGGCCTCCAGAACGCACCGGCTTGGAAGTACTTCTCCATGAACGCCGACGAGACCGCCATCCGCGTGTACCGCGCGCTCATGCGCGGCGAGCTGTGCGCCGTGACCGGCTGGTACAACAAAGTGGGCGCCGTTTCGGTGCGCCTTATGCCCATGGACATGCAGCTGAGCGTGGGCGAATGGCTCATAGGCACGCGCAAGCACCCGCTCGACCACGAAGGCGAGGACCCGAGCAAGGCCCCGAGCAAGGGCGAAGACAAACGCGCCGGCAAGGACGGCAACGAAGCGAAGACGAAGCAACAGGAAGGCGGCGGAAAGGAGGGCAAGCGCTACGCACGCAAGCATCCGCTCGGGCGCGACGGCAAACGCGGTTATTACCACGGCGGCGACGCCGGCACCGACCACCAACCCGAACCGTGGCCCGCAACGGCGCGGCCGCAGGATCCCTGCGGAAGAAGCCATGGCTGGCGCGCGGCCACGATCGGCTGCGCGACGTTGCGCCAGCAAGGCCAAAAGAACCAAGCCGGAACGCAGGAAACGTCCAACAAGCAGAACGAACAAGGTGGACGGGGAGCGCAAGCGCACCAAGGCCGGCAGCAAGCGCAAAGCCAGCAAGGTGGCGGCAAGGGCTTCCACCCCGCCTCCGGACGCCACCACGGCCCCACCAGCGACGGGCTTCCCGCCAGCCTCGGCCGCTTCGCATGGCACGGCCCCTTCGCCAAATAAACTAGCTCTGACCTGCGAATTCATGACCTTATGCCCTCCTCATACCGATGGTATGAGGAGGGCATACATACATAAATCACCTCTCGAAACTTTCATATACGTTCAGCGAGCGATATCCCTACGCGCACCGCTGTGAAACGATGCCAACAGGCTTTGGCCCGACACGGCCCCGCCCTGCGCGACGGCCGCGTCAAAACCAGAGGTTTTGGGGAACATGAAAGGAGAGGGAGCGTGATGGTAGAGAAAAGAGACTACACCACCGTCGAACATGAAAAGCCGTATCGCTACGACGAAGACGGACTGCACGTGACCAGAGGGTGCGGATGGTCCGCACCGGGATGCCATCTGGGTTGCGGCGTCCTGCTGTACACCGACGACAACGGCAAGCTCGTCAAAGTGGAGGGAGACCCAGAGAACCCCTTCAACCAAGGGCGCCTGTGCGTCCGCTGCCTCGATTTGCCCGAGGTCGTCTATTCGCCGGACCGCATCCTGCATCCGATGAAGCGCGATCCCGAGAACCGCGGCAAGAACCGGTGGGAACAGGTGGGCTGGGACGAAGCGCTCGACGAAATCGCCCAGATAATGCTGGGCGTCAAGGAAGAATACGGCCCGGAATCCGTTGCGTTCTACTCCGGAACCGGCCGCGACATCGGACAGTACATCACGCGCTTGTGCTGGGGATTCAACAGCCCTAACTTCGTGTTCATGATGTCGGGCCAGTCGTGCTATTCCCCCCGCGTCGCAGGCTGCTTCTCCACCTCGGGCTCGTTCTGGGTCGGCGACTACGCGCAGCAGTTCCCCGACCGCTACGACAACCCGCAGTGGCAGCAGCCCGAACTCATCGTCATCTGGGGCAACAACCCCGTCGTCTCGAATTCCGACGGCCTGTACGGGCACTGGGTGGTCGACTGCATGAAGCGGGGCACGGCGGCCATCGTCGTCGATCCCCGCCTCACCTGGCTCGCCTCGCGGGCCGAGCTCTTCCTGCAGATTCGACCCGGCACCGACGGCGCCCTCGCCCTCGGCATGGTGAACTACCTCGTGGAAAACGACCTCTACGACCACGAGTTCGTCGATCTGTGGTGCTACGGCTTCGACGAGCTGGCGAAACGTGCCCAGGACTATCCGCTTGACGAGGTTGCCGAGATCACGGAGATCCCGGCGGAAGAGATCGTCGCCGCCGCTCGCCGCATCGGAGAGGCCGAGCGGGCCATCCTCCAATGGGGCGTCGCCATCGACCAGATCAAAGAGACCATCCCAACCGCGCAGGCCGTGCTCGCCCTGTTCGAGATAACCGGCAACATCGGCAAGCCCGGCACGATGCAGCAGCCCGCGAGCATCCTCAACTACGCAGCCGGCTGGGGCTCCGAATTCCTCACGCCGGAGCAGGAGGCGAAGCGCATCGGCCAAGAGGAACATCCGCTCATCAAGATGGGCTTTCAGGAATGCGTGACCGACGACTACATCAGGTGCCTCGAGACGGGCAAGCCCTACCCTATCAAGGTCGCGTGGATGCAGACCACCAACCCCCTGGCCTGCACGGGCGTCGACGCGAAGCGCACCCTCGCCGCGCACCTGAACATCGACACCATCGTGTGCGTGGACCTGTTCATGACGCCGACGGCGATGGCGCTGGCAGACTACTTCCTGCCCGCGTGCACGTACGCGGAGCGCAACGGGCTGCGCATCGGCGACGGCGCGCAGCGTGCCGAGACCATCAACAAGGCGATAGAGCCCTTGGGCGAGTCGAAGTCCGACATGCAGATAGCCCTCGAAATCGGCAAACGCATCTCGCCGGAGGCTTGGCCTTGGGAAACCGTAGAGGACATGTACTCCGACATCCTCGAAGAGACGGGGCATTCCTTCGAGGAAATGCAAGAGCTGGCGCCCGGCTATCCGCCGTTCGATTACCGCATGCACGAGAAGGGGCTGCTGCGCGCCGATGGCAACCCCGGTTTCCAAACCGCAACCGGGCGCATCGAGCTGTGGTGCACCATGTACAACTCCTTAGGCCTCGACCCGCTTCCCTCGTACGAGGAGCCCGTTCCCAGTCCTCGGTCGACGCCGGAGCTGTTCGAGGAGTATCCGCTCGTGCTCACGACGGGCGCCCGCGTTTGGAGCATGTTCCACTCGGAGCATCGTCAGATACCGCGCCTGCGCGCCCTTCACCCCGAGCCGCTCGTGTACGTCAACCCGGCTACCGCCGCGAAGCACGGCGTGAAAGACGGCGACTGGGTGTGGCTGGAGAACCAGCACGGGCGATGCAAGCGCCAGGTGCGCGAAACCCCCAGTGTGAACGAGCACACCATCAACACCGACCACGCCTGGTGGCGTCCGGAGGCGCCCTGCGAGCTCGACGACGGCCTCTACGACCTGTGGGACCTCACCGTCGAGAACCTCCTGCCCTACGATTGCGGCGCATCCGGCTTCGGCGCGAACTACAAGAACACGATCTGCAAGATGTATCCGGTAGGGGAAGGAGAATAGGCAATGGGAGCAAAAGGATTGCTCGTCGATTACGAGTGGTGCTCGGGCTGCCACACCTGCGAGGTGGCCTGCCAGCTTGAGCACGGCTACCCGAGCGACCAGTGGGGCATCAAGGTGCACGAGGTGGGCCCGTGGGAATACGCCCCGAAGACGTGGCAGTACGGCTATCTGCCCGCGCCCACCGACCAGTGCGACCTGTGCGCCGACCGCGTTGCGAAGGGGCATGAGCCCACCTGCGTGAAGCATTGCCAGGCGCAGGTTTTGAAGTACGGGGATCTTGAAAGCCTGGCGAAGGAGCTTGCCTGCAAACCGAAGCAAACCCTGTTCTGCTGCGACGCATCGGCGTAAAAACCAAAACTGTTCGTGTCGGCACCCGGCAAGAGGGGAAACAGATCGGCGCCGGCACCACCAAGAAAGGGGATACCAACAATGAGCAAGAAAAGTCGGGCATGGATACCCGTATGGGCCATCATCATAGCCAGCGTGTTCATCGCGTTCGAGTACGGCAAGGTGCCGCCCGCCGCGCCGAACATGATGGAGGTGCTCGGCATCTCCTACACCACCCAGGGCCTCATGATGACGATGTTCTCCATCGCGGCCGTGGTCATGGCGCTGTTCGGCGGCGCGCTCATGGACCGTTTCGGCGCGCGCAAAGTGGTCAGCATCGCCCTGATCGTTTCCATCGTGGGCAACATCGCGGGTTTGTTCTGGACGAGCGACGTGGGAATCCTGGTAACCCGTGCGCTCGAGGGCTGCGGGTACGGCGCGGCCATGACCGCCGGACCGGGCATTATCGCCATGTGGTACGAGCCGAAGAAGCGCGGGCTCGCCAACGGCGTGTGGGGCGCGAACGTCGGCTTCGTCATGATGATCGTGACGTTGTCCGCCACCCCCATCATGGAGAACGGCAACTGGACCGGCATGTGGGTGTTCGGCCTCGTAGGAGCCGTGCTGGCCTTCCTGCTGGTGATCGTGTGCGTCAAGGCTCCCGCCGAATCCGAGCGCAAGGACTTGGAGGAATCCGTCGACGGCAAAGAGGATTCCGAGAAGCACGGGGTTCTGTGGGGCTACCTTGCGCCGCTCTCCCTCTTGAGCGCCGTCATGTTCTTCCTCGTCGGCGGCTCGACCGACGCGTTCAACGCTTTCACCATTCCGTTCCTGAACGTCGAGAACGGCTGGAGCGAGGGTGCGGCGAACCTGTGCGCGACCATCGCGGCGGCGGGCATGCTGGTCGGCGGCACCGCCATGGGCCTCGTTCTTGCGCGGACGAAGGACAAGGGCATGCTTCTTTTCGTCGATATGCTGGTGTGCGCCATCGGCCTCTTCCTGTGGTTTAATCTGGACATCGGCGTTGTCGGAACGTATGTCGTCGCCTTTGTCCTCGGATGCTTCCTCGGTGCCGCCCCGACCGTGTTCTTCGCGATGGCTCCCGAAGTCGCGCGCTCGCCGAAAACGGTTGGCGCCGCAACCGCCGTCGTGGTGCTCGGGCAAAACGGCGGCACGTTGGCCGTACCCGCGATCGTCGGCATGATTCTCGACAGCGCCGGCTACGGCGCGGCAGCGATAACCATGGGCGCGTTGTCTTTGGCAGCATGCGCGATCTGCCTGTTCGCGTTCCGCCGCATCTACAACAAGAGCAACCGCAGCACGCTCGAATAGCGACAGGCCGAATACGCGGTTTAAAACGGTGGGCGTCGGTTTCGACCGACGCCCACCTTGAAGGTTCGAGATGAGGTAGCGTTATGAGGGAGCATTGCTTTCCGTGCCGAAACTGCGGGAAATGCCATCCCCCCTTCCGCCAAGGTTTGTGCCCCGCCTGCATGAGCATGAACGAAAGCGGTGCGAAGACGTGCAAAACCTGCGGTTTCGTCTTCCCCGGCTTGCCCGGAACGAAAGGCGGTTTGGATGGCTTTCACCGCACGGCGCAGAAAAGACGAGGCTTAGCCGAGACCACAGGAGAAGACCGTTGATCGCTCAAGAGAGGCAGCTATTTCCCGGAAACGAAGACGCGAAGCCAACCGAAGACGTCGCCCGCGACCTGCTCATCGGCAATAGCTCGAGACGCGTCATCTTGGGCATCGTCGCGCTGGCCGCCTACTGGGCCTGGATCTTCTCGATTTTCCATGCGAACGTGCTGAACCCGTTCTCCACGCCGGATTTCAGCACCTATCTTCTGCTTTGCGTTGTCGTTGCAGGCAGCTCCGCGCTCAGCATGATCGTGTTCGCCCTGCTCGGTTGGTATCTGCAGCGTCTCGTCGACCGCGGGTGGTTTGCGGTCGGCGTCGCTTTACTGTCGATTTTGGCGGAGGTTCCCGCGTTTCTCGGACAGGTGGGAGGCGAACTCGACTTCATGCAAGCGGGCGCGCTGTTCGCTCTCGGAGGATTCGCGTCCTCGTTCGTCTATTTGAAGACCGGTCCCTTCTTCGTATGGCTTCGGCGTGCCAAGCTCATGCGCAGCATTGCGCTTGCGTTCCTCTTGGCGTCGCTTTTATACGTTCTGCCGCTGTTCATGAATCCCGTGGTGGGCATCGTCATGATAGCCTCCTTCCCCGTCGTTTCCGTTGCGTGCTCGCACCTGGCGAACAAAGGCATAGGACCGAAGCGGCTCGAGGCCGCCACGTCGTACCGCGCCTACCTCAAAGCGGTGCTCGAACGGTTCCGCGAGTTCGTCCCCACGTTGCCCCGTACCCTTTTGTACGCGCTTGTGTTCGGCGTGACGTCCTACGCCGTGCTCAACCTCGCCGTGGAGAACGGGTTGGTTGCGGTGATCGCCGCCTCGATTGCGGTATCGTCTTTGGCGTTTGCGGTGTACGTGCTGTCGAAGAAAGTGGAGGCCGACTCCGATTTGTACCGTATGCTCCTTCTTCCGCTTATCGCCCTTGCGGTGCTGCCGTTTCCCTATGTTCCAGAACTGCTCAAGATCTTTTTCCTAGCGCTGGTCATTTTTGGGTTCACCTGCTTCGACGCTATAACCTGGGGCGATTTGGCCGACGAGATAAGCGACCGCCAGCTGCCGATATACGTGTCGTACGCGCCGCCCACCATCGGCAACTTCGTGGGCATCTTCATCGGATGGTCGGTGGGGGCGCTGCTGTATGCCGAGCTGGGAAGCGCGGGGTTCGATACGGGATTCTCCATCTTTTCGATAATCATCGTGATCGCGCTGGTGGTGCTGCTGGCGTGGGATCTCGTGAAAAGTCGGAAGGAAGAATCCGGCGAGCCGCAGGCGGACGCGTTTCTGGACAAGTGGAAAGCGGCGTGCGAAGAGATCGCCGAAGCGCACGAGCTGACCAACCAGGAGACGAGAATCCACACGATGCTGGCGCGTGGGCGAAACCAGCACTACATTGCGGAAGAGCTGGTCATCTCGCCGCACACCATCAAGACCCACACCTACCATATATACAAGAAGCTGGGCGTGCACTCGCAGCAGGAACTGATCGACATGGTCGAGGCCAAGCTGTAGAGAGAGGCGGGTAGCCGTCTAACCGCGCAGCTTTCGCAATCGCCCTGTAGGGGCTGTATCAAAAGTGTCGTTTTCGCTAATCGTGTAGGGCAAGGGCTCTGCCCTTGCCGCTCAACAAAGCACGTTACCGCAGGTAGACGGCAAGGCAGAGCCCTTGCTCTACAGGGACAACTACGAGAAACGCGTATTCTGACGACTTTTGATACAGGCCCTACGAAAAGCCGAGCTTGTCGGCGCGTTCGGCGCCTCTCTTTGCTCAGGCCTTTTGCCAGCTCGTGGAGCCTATCTCGCCCAGCGAGAACGCGTGGCCGTCGTAGCCGATGCGGGTGACGCTGGCGTTTGGGATCTTCACCGGGTCGTTGACGCGCGGCGGGTCCAGCAGGTACACCAGCGTGCGAACCACGAACGAGTGCGTGACCACCAGGGCGTTTCCGCCGCCGGCCAGCCTCACGGCCTCCCCCGCTTCCGCGAAGAAGCCGGACAGCCTTCGCTCGATGGCGTCGAAGCGCTCGGCACGGCCCGACGTGTCGGCACGCGCGATGACGTCGGCCACCTCGGGCAGTCGGCGGTTGTGCTCCTCGAAGGGCAGTTCCTCGCCGAACCCGGCGGTGAGCGCCGCATGCAGCAGTTCGCCTGGCTCGCCTTCCAAATCTCCGTAGCACCATTCGCGCAAGCGCGGGTCGTGGGCAAGGGGGAACGGCGTGTCGGCGCAGCGCACGGGACGCAGCCCGCCGTATTCGATGGCCGACGAGGGGCCGTTCGGCACGCAGGTGGGCGGGAACGTCTCGGGCGGCGCGTATGCCTCGCCGCGCTGCACGGCCCGGGCCCCCAACAGCGCGTCGAGCGTCTGCACGGCCCGCCCGCTGTCGCTGGAGAACGCCGCGGCGAACTCCACGTCGGCTAAACCGCGCCCGAGCGCCTCTGCCCCGCGCACGCCCTCATCCGTGAGCGGCGTGTCGCACCAGCCCTGCACCTTGCCCATGACGTTGAACAGCGTCTGACCGTGGCGCACCATGTAGAACGTCACCGGTGCGTTGTCGACGGGAAAGTCGGCGGCAGGCAGCGCGAGCGTCCGGCGAGACGCGGCAAGCCCGTCGGCGCAAGACGCGGGCGCGCCTTTTCCGCATCGCTCCCCCGTCATGGCAGCTTGCACACGTCGACCCACGTGCAGGGCTCGGCGCAGCGTTCCAACTCGTCGGGAGCTAGGCGCACGGCGCTTGCCGCGCTGCCCGCCGCCGGGTACACGGTGTCGAACCGGCGCAGGGATTCGTCCAGGTACACGTCCACATCGTCGTTCACGGCGAAGGGGCACACGCCGCCCACGCCGTGGCCGATGAGCGGCTCGGCTTCCTCGGCTTTGAGCATCTTCGCCTTGCAACCGAACCGCGCTTTGAACTTCGCGTTGTCGATGCGCGCGTCGCCAGCCGCCACCACGAGCGCCACCCGCTCGCCCACGTGGAACGACAGCGTCTTGGCGATGCGCGCCGGCTCGCAGCCAACGGCCGCGGCCGCCAACTCCACCGTCGCGCTCGATGTCTCGAACTCCAGCACGCGGTCGTCCATGCCGCGCTCCCGCAGATACGCCTTCACTTTGTCGATAGCCATGCCGAGCCTTCCATCCCGCAGCCATTTTTCACCACAGTATACCAGCGGATGCACGCTGATCTCCGCGTTCCGCGTCTGCGCGCCCGCGCGGCGCGCGGGCGGCGCCTCCCTCATCGAACCGAAGGAATCCGTGGGCTTTTATCGCGAACCGAGCTGGCAGCTCGACGCAAAGCGCCGGAAGACGGCGGCAGGGCGCCGCCTTGACCAAGCCTTGCCAGTGACGGTTTTGGGGCAGAGGCGCTCCCGCTTGCTAGGCATCGGCATGCGTTGGCAACGATGCCCTCCCGGAAAGAGACAAGCTTTCGATCGCCAACCATCGACGCGCGCTGATGACCGCATGTTCACCTTCAGGAGGGGCGACCTGCTCCGATGCGAGAACGCCGACGAGCTCGCCGACAGCGGTCCGGCGCAAGAGTGCGGGGCGTTTGGTGCAAAAATCACCGATGTCCCCCTGCGACTCGAACCCAAAGGCCCCGCATTGCCGCACCCTCCGCACACATTGCCAGTATTTCCCCAGTTCGCAGCATTTCCGCACAGAATAAATGCTTGCACCAAGAGTGGCAAAACGGGGGTGTCGGTGATTTTTGCACCACGGAAGGCATGAAACGACGCATTGGAGGCTGAAAGGCGCTTTACGCATCTGCCGTACCCAGAACGGCAACCGCCTTATTTCCGGCGCGCCATGCACGACCGGCCAAATCGGGCACGTTGCACGCAGCGATGCCAATCCCGACGCCTATGCGCGGCTGCGCTAATACCGCATACCCACGTGCTGCGGCACCGATCCTGTATGTCAACGTGCGGCGGCGCCAATCCCTCGCGCTATCGCGCGGATGCGCCAGCTTGGCGCGCCGCGCGACCGACCAAGGACAGCGCCTGCACAAGGCTGCCGTCGAGCCGTCTGAAGAACCCGAACAGCAGCAAGGAGCCCGAGCGGCGCCTCGAACGCGAAGAGCCCTACCCTTCGTACTTCGCGAGGAACGCCTTCGTGCGCTCGTGCTGCGGGTTGTTGATAACCTGGTCGGGCGCGCCTTCCTCCACCACGTAGCCGTCCGCCATGAACACGATGCGATCGGCCACGTCGCGCGCGAAGCTCATCTCGTGCGTGACGATAACCATGGTCATGTGCTCCGCCGCCAGATCGCGGATGACCCTGAGAACCTCCTGTGTGAGCTCCGGGTCGAGCGCGCTCGTAGGCTCGTCGAAGTAAAGGATGTCGGGGTTGAGCGCGAGGGCCCGGGCGATGGCGACCCGCTGCTGCTGTCCGCCCGACAGCTCGCAAGGCACCATGTCCTCTTTCCCGGCCAAGCCCATCTTCGCCAGCACGGCACGCGCCTGGCGTTCGGCCTCGGCCTTGTCGCGCTTCTGCACGCGAATGGGCGCGTCGGTTACGTTGCGCAACACGCTGTAGTGCGGAAACAGGTTGAAGTTTTGGAACACCAGGCCGAAACGCGACTTCGCCTCACGCTGCACGGTCTTTCCCGCATACACGGCGCGTCCGTCCACACCGCTTTGCACGACTTCCAGATCACCGTAAGACAGCGATCCGCGCTCGAACGTTTCCAGCAGCGTCGCGCAGCGCAGAAACGTCGACTTGCCCGATCCGCTGGGGCCGATGATGGCCACCACCTCGCCCCGCCGCACCGAAAGGCTGATATCATGCAGCACCTCGGTATCGCCGAAGCTCTTCTCTATGCTCTCGAGGCTGACGACGACGTCCGCCTTCGACCCGCTTGCGGTTTGAGCCATATCAGCGCTCGCCTCCTTATTCATGATAGTAGTCCAGCTTCTTCTCAATGCGGTTCAAAATGACTTCGATGATGAAGTTGAACACCCAGTAGAACAATCCGGCCACGGCGAACGCCCACAGGTTCTTCATGGATGCCACCAGGGCCTTCGCCTCGCTGAACATCTCGGCCACGCCGATGACGAACGCGAGCGACGTGTCCTTCACCAACGTGATGATCTCGTTGCCCATGGCGGGCAGAATGCGCTTGATAACCTGCGGCAGAACGATAAGCATGAACGTCTGGAAGCGCGAGTAGCCCAGCACATGCGCGGCCTCGTACTGCCCTTGCGGAATGGACTGGATGCCGCTGCGGTAGATTTCGGCGAAGTACGCCGCGTAGTTGATGATGAACGCGATGATGCAGGCGGTGAACTTGTAATCGGTTCCCAACGAGATGCCGAACAGGTAGTACGGTCCGAAGAAGATGGCGAACATCTGCAGCATGAGCGGGGTTCCGCGCATGACCGAGATGTAGAAGCGCGTGATCAGGGCAAGGGGCTTGAACCTGCTCATGCGGGCGAGCGCCACCACCACGCCCAGGGGCAGCGCCCCCAGAAGCGTGAGGAAGAATATCTGCAGCGAGACGCCGAACCCTTGGGCCAACATGCCCACCATCGTAGAAAACTCCACCGATCAACCTCTCTCACGACGCGACAACGGGCGGGAACCTCGTCCCCGCCCGTCTCGAACCTTCTTGCCCGCACGCCCTTCGCGGCGCACGCGCGGCGCTTGCGCGGCGGCTGCCGCGAAACCGCATCGGCCTACTTCAGCACCCAGTTGTCGAACGACACGCCGTATTCGGCGTACTTCTCGCACAGCTGCTTGATGGTACCGTCGGCGTACATCTCCTTGAGCGTGGCCGTCACCTTGTCGGCCATCTCGGTATTGCCCTTCTTGAAGCCCACGCCGTAGTGCTCGGACGACAGCGGCTCGGCCAATTTCACGTACTTGTCGTTGCCCGCCATGTTGTAGTCGGCGATGGACAGGTCGCAGGCCACGGCATCGACGGCACCGGACTCCAGCTGCATGAACGCCGTGTTGTAGTCGGCGATGGTGTCGAGCGCGGCGAACTTGGCCACGGCGTCGGCGTAGTCCTCGCCCTCCAGCACGTCGAGCGCGGCGGAATCGACCTGCGTCATGACCGTCTTGCCGGCCAGATCGTCGATCGACTTGACGTCGCTGCCCTTCTTCACCACGATGACCTGCTCGTTGAGCATGTACGGCTCGGTGAAGGCGTAGTCGGCCTCGCGTCCTTCGATGGTGAAGCCGTTCCAGATGCACGTGATGGCGCCGCTGTCGATGAGCGCGTCTTTGGCATCCCAGTCAATGGCCTCGAGCTTCAGGTCCCAACCGTTGCGCTCGCACACTTCCTTGGCCATGTCGAGGTCGATGCCGGCGAACTCGCCGTCGTCGCCCACGAATCCGTAGGGCGGGTACGCCTTGTCGAAGCCGACGGTGAACGTGGTGGCGTCTGCAGCGCCGTCTCCCGCTCCTTCGGACTTCTGCGCGTCGCCGCCGCTGGAGCAGCCGGCCAGCATGACCGCCGTGAGCGCGAGCGTCGCCGCCGCGACGACGAGCGCCTTGAGATTCTTCTTCATAGGTTCATCCTCCCGTGTCCCTGCAGCCGACGCCCGCTTCCCCCGGTCGCGCGCCCCTCGGCTGCTTTTCTACTTTACTGCGCTAAAGTGCTTGCGCCAGTATAGCATACGAATCCGTAACGTACACGTCCCTCCGATATCTGCGCTGGACACGGGCGCCAGCGGCACAGCGTCTTACTTCCGCACGCCGGTCATGGTTTGCTCCACGATGCTGTTCATGACGTCGGCCGTGAGCGTGCCCGCCACGTAACCGAACACGTTGCCGTCCTTGTCGATCATGAACGTGGTGGGGAACGACCCCACGCCGTACGCGGAGAACATCTTGCCGGACGTGTCCATGAGCACGGGGTACGTCATGCCCTCCTTGTCGATGAAGGCCTTGACCTCGTCCACGGACACGTCGCTGTTCTGCGGGCGGTCCGCCGTCTTGGGGTTCGCCACGCCCAGCACCACCAGGTCGCCCTCGTTCTCGCCGCGGTCGCGGTACAGCGCCTCGATGTCGGGTATCTCGCGTTGGCACGGGCCGCACCAGGTGGCCCAGAAGTTCAGGAACACCGTCTTGCCGCGGTAGTCGGACAGCTTGTGCTCCACCCCGTTCTGATCGACCAGCACCATGTCGGACAGCGGGGCCGCTTGGGCGTTCGCGTTAGACGGCGCCGCGCTTCCCCCATCGCCCGAAGCATCCGTCGAGCCGCCGCCCGACGCGCCCGCAGACGCATCGCCGCCCGAACCGGCGGAACCGCCGCCCGCATTATCCGAACCGCCCGCGTCGGCCGGCTGCTCCTGCGCGGTCGGTGCGGCGCCGAACGACGAGAGGTAGCTCGTCACGCCGTTCATCCACCCGGTCGCGGTCATGAGGCCCATGACGATGAGCAGCGCGCCGCCCACCTTCACCGTGTACTTCACCACGTTGCCGTGGGTGCGGAAGAACCGCAGCACCTCGCCGGTGAACAGACCGACCGCCAAAAACGGCAGCACGAAGCCCAGCGTGTACACGCCCACGAGCGCGTAACCCATCGCCGCCGAGGCGCTCGACGACGCCAAAAGCAGCACGCTGGCCAGCACCGGCCCCACGCACGGCGTCCACGCGAAGCTGAACGTGAAGCCCAACACCAGCGCCACCAGCGGGTTCATGGCGAACCGACCCAGGTTGAACGGCAGCCTGCGTTCGGTTTCTATGACGCGCGTCTTGCCGAACGCGCCCAGCATGTACAGGCCGAACGCCGCCATCACGATACCGGCCACCACCGAGAACACGCGCTGGTTGCCCGTGAAGAACTGCCCGAGCGCCGTGAACCCGAAGCCCAGCAGAAAGAACGCGAAGCTCACGCCGATCACGAAGAACAGCGTGTTCACCAGCACCTTCACGCGCGGGTACTCGATGGTGCCGTCGTCGTTTTTCTTCGCCGCGCCGCCGGCCAGATAGCCCACGTACAGCGGGATGAGCGGCAGCACGCACGGAGAGAAGAAGCTCAACAGCCCTTGCACGAACACGGTCAGCGCCGGGACGCTCGTTTCAAGCGAGAAACCCATGGTTGCTCCTAGCGGTCGTCGTCGGCGGAGGGATCCGTCGATCGCGAAAAAACAAGAAGAGGCGTCAGCGCGCCAAAGGCGCAACGTCAGACGGGGAGATAGAACGCCCCTCGGCCTACGGCACGGTCTGCGGTCAGGTGGCTACGCCGACTTCGGAACAGCCGAGCCGTCGCCGAAAATGCGCTTGTCGATGGAGCCGACCGTGATCCGCTCCAAACGCTCTAGGCATCCGGCGTCCAAATCTGCGAAAATATCGTCCATGATACCGGCCATACCCGAAGCCACCAGGCACTTCTTATCGGCGCTGCCGCTGTGCCACCGCGCTTCCACGAAACGCACGCCAAGCGCTTCGGCGACGGAGGCCAAATTGGTCTGGGCCGCATCCCCGGAGAACCGGTAGCCGCCCTCGTTGCCCTCGCGCGTTTCCACGAGCCCGGCGCGTTTCAGGGGCGCCATGATCTTGCGCACGCGCGCCGCATTCGTGCACACGTTCTCCGCCAACGCCTCGCTCGACACGACGCTCTGCTTGTGGTTCAAGAACACCAAGGCATGCACCGCAACAATGAAATCGCTGTTCACTTCCATCGCCCGCCTTCGCACCGGCTCCGACATCGCCGGCCTTCGCTTCAACTGTTTCTATTACTTATACAGTATATTCTGTACAAAAGAAAGGTACAGTTTTGGAAACCCACAAACCTTTGAACCCGATCGGCAGAGGGAACGTTCCGAAACGCACGTTTTTCGTCCGAATGTTGCATCGCCGGAAAGGGGGCGGAGGCCCCGACTTCCGCACCCTTTCATAACGCCTGATCGCGACGTCGCGCCGATGCGTCCTGAAGGGCGGTCGCCGCACCCTGGGTCGCCGGCCGACCCAGCGGAAGCCGAAAACGCAACATAGGGGCGAAAAACGTGCGTTTCGGAGCCGAGCCCTTGCCCTACGGGGTGGGCGTCGGTCGCGATCGGGCCGCCAAGCCGCGCCCGGGGCGCATCACCGCTTCAGGCTCGACAGGATGCCGGGGCGCGCGGGCGGGTTCGGCAGATGGATGAGACGCGGCTCGAAGTCGAACAGCTCGTCGGTGGAAACGACGCTGTTCACCTCCAGGCAGCTCTTCAGGCAGGCGTCGGCGCACAGGTTGCACTGCACGCAATCGGACGCGGAGAACTCCAGGAAGCTGCCCTCCCCCTCCTCGGGCACCAGGTCGCTCTTCTTGAGCGCGCCCGTGGGGCAGAACACCGCGCACATGCCACACGACGAGCAGGCCTCCGCGTCGATCTGCACGCTGCCGAACAGGCGCGTGTCTATCTCGGGCACCACCGACGGCCCCAGACTGTCCATGGCGTCGAGCACGTGCATGCGCCGCACGGGGTTGAACTGCGGCAGCGTGCCCGCGTCGGACATGCGCAGCCGCTCGCGGAGCGTTTGAGCCGCCGCGCCGCCCTTCTTGATGAAGGCCACTTCCACCGTTTTCTCGGCGGCGGTCAGGGCCGTTCCCTTCGCCTGCGAGAAGAAGCCGCGACGCGAGGCGCCGAGCAGGCTGCGCTTGTCCTCCAGCAGCACGTCGTCGGGGAACGCCGATGCGCGCTCGACGCGGATGTCCGAACCCTGGGCGGCCAGCAGCTGGTTCGCCGAGGCCACGGTGGCGTCGATACCGGGCACGTTCGCGCGGAACTTGCAGGTGGAGCACGTGCCGTCCACCAGCAGAATGTCGCGCACGTCGCGGGCGGCCAACTCCAGCAGCACGCTCTCCTCCATGCGCGCGAGGCAGGGCACCTCCGCGAACTTGGACGGATCGCCCAGATGCTTCGATGCGATGCGCGCGCACGCGAACACGGCGCGCCCGCCCGCGGCCACCACGGCGTTGGCGACGGCCTCCGCCAAATCCTCGTCAAGCGGCTGGAGCGGGATCAGCGCCTCGGTGGGGCACACGACCGTGCACGCCCCGCACGCCACGCACAGCTCGCTGTCAAGCGACAGCACGTTGTCCACCGCGCCCACGGCGTCGGTCGGGCACGCGTCGGAGCACTTACGACACGACGAGTGGCGGTTGCGCACCACCGTGCAGCGGTCGGGGGCGAGAAACACGGCCTTGCTCTCCAGAGCCTCGGCCACTTCCACGATGTCGATGAGGTTGGGCATGCCTATCCTTCCAGGAACGACTCCTCGAGCGCGTGCAGCTCGTCAGGAGTGTTCGCGTTGATGAAACATCCGCCCATGGGCTCCGCTTCCAACACCTTGCTCTGGGGAAACTCCAGCACCTTCACGTCGTCGAAGAACGCCTGGGCGCGCTTCTCGCCGCGATCGAGCGCGCGTCGAACGGCCGGCAGGCAGGCCATACGACGGTACATGGCGTGGAACGGCTCGAAGCCGTGCTTGTTCACGGGCACCACCACGTCGGCGCCCGACTCGTTCATGGCCAGCGCCTCGGCCACCACGAGAGAGCCCGAGGCGAACACCATGTCGCACGCCACCACGGCCACATAGGGGTTGCGGGCGGCCTGCATGGCCGTGTAGAGACCCGGCAACGCCCCGCGGTAGTCGAACGCGTCGCAGACGAGCTGAATGCGGTACTGCGGGAACTCGGCGTGCAGGAACGTGAGGTTGTCGGGCTCGTTCGTCGTTATGACCAGGTCGTCGGACACCGGTGCCAAGCGCTCCACCAATCGCGAGATGAGCGGGCGCCCCGCGAAGGGGACGGTGGCCTTGCTGCGGCCCATGCGCCGGCTCTCGCCGCCCGCCTGTATGACCACGGTGACGCGCGGCCGCACGTAGTACTGCTCCACGAAGTCGGCGAGGCCCGCGATGTCGCTTAAGTCGAACGCCGGCACGTTGTACAGCTCGGCGGCGTGGATGGCCTCTTCGATGTCGGTGGCCACCGCCACCGTGTCGGACGTGGGAAGCTTGTTGGAAATGTCCACGTGGTCGGGGTGCTGCACCTTGAAGTGCGCGCCCTCGGCCGTAGGCTCGCCGCCGTCTTCCGTCTGGCTCAGAACCGCGCGCGCCTCCTCGTCGTCGGCCGGCGGCACGGTGCCGCGCGTGAACTGCGTGAAATCGGTGCCCAGGGGCCAGCCGCGACGCGCGCCCTCGGCGAACACGTCCGCCACGCGGGAGTCCGCCTCGTTGCCCGAGCGCATGATCTCGATGGTGGGCAGGCCGCTTTTGCGGTACCCCTCCACGATGACGATGTCGTGGCCGTACATGCTGCGCACGATGTCGGCGCACTCCACCTCGCCCTCGATCGACTTGATGCGCGCGATCTGGCCCGGCGCGGCGATAACCGTCTCACTCGCACCGGCGGCGCGGTGGCGGTAGGAGTCCTTGCCGGGGTAGTCGATGTCGAAGCCCACGTGGCTGTGGTGCTTCACGCTGCCCACGTCGTGGCCGCGCGACACCAGCTCGGCTATGAGCTGCTCGATGAGCGTCGTCTTGCCTGAATTGTGGCGGCCCACGATGGCCAGGGCCGGGCTTGGAATATTCACCATGTTCATGCACTCGTCCTTTCGGCGCATAAGTATAGCATGGCATGTCGGCTGTGCTCGCCCCGACCCAGCACCCGCAACCCTCAACGTTCTTTCACCGAAAAAAAGTGTTGTGATTTTGTGGAGGGGGGTGGTATACTAGGCACTGCATTTACAGAGGCTTAGTTGCTTCGGTAAAGATAAGGGTTCTGTTTTTTGGAGGGGGCAGAACCCTTTGTCTTTTCTTGGGTGCGCAGAGGCCGCCACGCGAAAGCGTGGCGGCCTCTTGCCTTCCCGAAGGGGCTGCAGGACCCGAAGAGGATCGTGCCAAAGGCCCCGTTTCGCCGGTCGTGTAGGGTAAGGACTCCCTTGCCGCTCAACGAGTATCGTTTTCGCAGGTAGACGGCAAGGGCAGAGCCTTTGCCCTACGGTGAGATCGCCAAAGGCGCCTGTTTGTCGGCTTCTTAAGCGCGCCGCCCTACAGCGGTCGGCGCGCCTCGATGGCGCGGCCGAGCGTCACTTCGTCGGCGAACTCCAGGTCGCCCCCCACCGGAAGGCCGCTGGCGGGACGCGTGACGCTCACGCCGAGCGGTTTGATGAGGCGCGCCAGGTAGGCGGCCGTCGTCTCGCCTTCGACGTTGGGGTTCGTGGCCAGCACCACTTCCTGCACCTCGCCCGACGCCAGGCGCTTCATGAGCTCGGCGATGCGCAGGTCGTCAGGGCCGATACCCTCCAGGGGCGACAGCGCCCCGCCCAGCACATGGTACACGCCCGAGAACACGGCAGTGCGCTCGATGGGCGGGATGTCGCGCGGCTCGCTGACCACGCAGATGATGCCCGCATCGCGCTTGGAAGACCGGCAGATGTCGCACAGGTCCTCCTCGGCGTAGTTGAAGCATCGCTTGCAGAAGTGCACCTGGTCCTTCACCTCGGCGATAGCCTCGGACAAACGCAGCGCCGTAGCCCGGTCGGTGTTGAGAATCCAGTAGGCTATGCGCTGCGCCGACTTCGGGCCGATGCCGGGCAGGCGCTCCAGCTCGTCGAGGAGCTTTTGGATGGACGGCGCCGCGTACACGGTTGCTGCCCGCGCCTACATCAAGCCCGGGATGTTCATGCCGCCGGTCACGGAGTTCAGGCGCTGGGCGCTCACGTCGGACATGCCGCGCAGGGCCTCGTTCACCGCCGCGAGCACCATGTCCTGCAGCATGTCCACGTCCTCGGGATCCACCGCCTCGGGGTCGATGACGATGCTCTTGATGGCCATATCGCCCGTGGCCACCACCTTCACCATGCCGCCGCCGGCCGTGGCCTCGTACTCCATGTCCTTGATCTCGTCCTGGGCCTTGGCCAGTTCGGCCTGCATCTTCTGGGCTTGCTTCATCATGGCGCCCATGTTGCCCATGCCGCCGCCTCCGGGGAACCCGCCTCGCTTCGACATTGTCGTCTCCTATCTGGTCCTGTTTTCTCTTTAGTTGGATGCCGCTTGTTTGTCGCGGCCGTTTCTTCGCGCGCTATTCTCTCACTTCTTCGACGATCACGCCATCGCCGAAGCCCGCCGCCAAAATCGCCTCCAGCTCGTCGGGCGACTGCACAGGCGCCATGGTGTCCACGGAGGGCGACGTGCGGGCGTCGGGCTCCGGCGGCAAACCGGGCTGCGCGGAAGCGGCGGGCGCCGGTGTCGGCGACGGCTGCCCCGAAGGAGCCGCGGACCCGCCAGCGCCGGACGGGGCGCCGGACGAAGCCGGGGCCGCACCCGCCCCGCCGCTCTGGGGAGCGGGGGAATCGTAGTCGTCGTACGGCACGATCTCGTCGTCGTACGGCGGTAGGTCGTACGCGTCGAGGGGCGCCGGATCGGGCTCGGGCGGCACCGCCGCGGGCGAGGAAGGCTGGGGCGCCGGCTGCTGCGCGGCGGTCGGCGAAGCCTGGACCGGTGCGGCGGCTGACGCGACCGGGGCGGAAGACGCCGCCGCGGGGGCAGCGGCCTCGGCAACCGGAGCGACCGCGGAAGCCGCAGGCTCCGCACCCGGCCCCTGAACGTACGTGAACGGCAGCGCCGCGCCGCATGCCTGCGTGAGCGCCGTCAGGACGGCTTCCTGCACGTCGGGCTTCTGCACGGCCTTGAACGCGAACGAGTTCTCGGCGGGGAACTCTATGACGAGCAGGCCCTTGTCCGCGCGGTAGAGGGCCTTCGTGTTCAGGAACAGCACCCCGTACGCCGCCTTGTTCTTCTTGAGCGTGGAGAGCGCGGCCTGCCAGATGCGCTGCAGGGCCGCAGGGTTCTGCAGGCTCGCGGCAAGCTCTGCGGACGGCGCCGCTCCCGCACCGGCCGCAGGAGCGGCCTGCGCGACGGCAGGCTGGGACGCGGCAGGAGCGCCCGCCTGCTGCACCGAAGCCGCAGCAGGCTGCGCGACAGCGGGATTAGGTTGCGCAACAGCGGAAGCAGGTTGCGCATCCACCTGGGGCACGCGCGCATCCGCCGCAGGTTGATCTCCCGCGAAAGCCGCAGGCGCAGGTTGACCTTGACCACCCGCAGGTCCACCAACGTCAGCGAGGGTTTCCGCAGTGCCCGATATCGTGGGGATGGCGGAGGCGCCGCGTACTTCGGTACGCAAGTCTCCGGCATCGCCGCGAGATCGGGTGCTGCGGGAAGCCGCAGCGTCGGCTACGCCGCCGTTCGGCAGAACGGCGGCCGTCACGTGCGCCACGGCCGAGTGGCCGCTTTCCAAAGCCTCGACGCGCTCGGCGAGCGCTTCGAGCGTCAAGTCCGAATCGGGGCGCACCATGCGCGTGAGCGCGATCTCGAACGACAGGCGCGGGTTCGTGGACGTTTTGAGCTCGGCCGAAAGGTCGCCCAGCACGCCCAGCAGGCGCGCAAGTCTATCGGCGCCGAACCATTGCATCTCCAGCGTCAACTCGCGCCGCGTGGCGTCGCTCACCTCGAGGGCCACGTCGGCGCCCGCCAACGTCAGCACGTACATGTTGCGCACGTGCTCGGCCAGATCGCGCGTGAACTGCGCGAGGTCGGCGCCCGTCTCGATGTAGTCCGCCGTCCAGCGGAAGCACGCGGCCACGTCGCGCGTGCCGATGGCGCGCATGATCTCGGCCAGGTCGTTCGTGTCCAGCCCGCCCAGCAGGCGCTCGGCCACCTCCAGCGTGACCTTGCCCTCGCCGAACGCGATGAGCTGCTCGAGCGAGGTGAGCGCGTTGCGCATGCCGCCTTCGGCGCGATGCGCGATAAGGTCGAGCGCCTCTCCCTCGAACTCCACGTCCTCGGCCACGCAGATGGCGCCCAGCCGCGACACGATGGATTCCGCCGAGATGCGGCGGAAGTCGAAGCGCTGGCAGCGCGAGTGGATGGTCTCGGGGACCTTCTGCGGATCGGTGGTGGCCAGGATGAACACGACGTGGCTCGGCGGCTCCTCCAGCGTCTTCAGCAGCGCGTTGAACGCCGCCGTGGACAGCATGTGAACCTCGTCGATGATGTATATCTTGTAGCGCCCGCGCGTGGGGGCGAACTGCACGCGCCCGATGATCTCCTCGCGCACGTTCTCCACGCCGGTGCGCGACGCGGCGTCCAGCTCGTACACGTCGGGGTGCTCGCCGTTGGCTATCATCACGCAGTCGTCGCAGGTGCCGTCGGGCTCGGGCGTGGGCCCGTGCTCGCACAGAAGCGCCTTCGCCAGAAGGCGCGCCGTGGTGGTCTTGCCGGTGCCGCGCGGGCCGGTGAACAGGTAGGCGTGGCTCACCTTGTCCTGCTCGATGGCGTTCTTGATGGTGCGCTCGATGTGCTCCTGGCCGACGACGTCCTCGAAGATCTGCGGCCGATATTTACGGTAAAGTGCCTCTGCCATCGCGTATGCTCTCTTCCCTGCTACTCCGTTTCAGACTCCGCCTTCGCATGGGCCCCGCGCGACGCGTCCTGGGCCGCCTTCGCAGCGGGGGACGCGTGCTTGCCGGCGGGGGCGTCTTCCGCCACCGCATGCGCGCCGCGCAGTTCCAGCTCCTCGGCAAGCTCGGCGTCGATCTCGGCCTGGACCTGCGTGCGCCCGTCAGCCGTTTTCTTCTTGCGCGAGCTCGTGGCCGCTTTGATGGCGCCGATGATGGCCGGGGCCACCGACACGGCGACGATGCCCAGCACGATGACCTCGAAGTGGTCCTGCACGAGCGGAATGCCGCCGAAGAAGTACCCCACCAGCACGAACAGGCTCACCCACGCGATGCCGCCGATGCAGTTGAACAGCGTGAACTTAGCGAAGTTCATATGCCCCGTGCCCGCGATGAACGGGGCGAACGTGCGGAAGAACGGCATGAAGCGCGTGATGACGATGGTGAGGCCGCCGAACCGCGCGAAGAAGTGGTCGAGCTTGGCCATGCGCTCGGGCGTGAGCGCCTTCACCTTGCCGGAGTCGATGATGCGCGTGCCGAAGAACCGCGCGATCCAATAGTTCGACGTGTTGCCCAAGATGGCGGCCACGTAGAACACGATGAGCGTGGCCCAGATGTTCAGCCCGCCGCCGTCGGCCGAGAACACGCCCGCCGCGAACAGCAGCGAGTCGCCCGGCAAGAACGGGAAGAACACGAGGCCCGTCTCCACGAACACGATGAGGAACAAAGGCGAGTACACCCAGAGGGGGCCCAGCGCGATGATCCAGCCGGCAATCGCCCCGCGCGGATCGCTGAGCAGATTGACGAAGAAGTTGATGATGTCCATACGCGCCCCTCGAATACCGCAGGTTGGCCGCCCGCAGGTCTGGCAATGTCAGCGAGAAGGGCCGTGGTGCCGGAGATTGCCCCGCCGCGCGGCCGAGCGTACTTCGGTACGCGAGGGTAAGCGGACAAGGGGCAAGATTCGGTGCCACGGCCCTTCGCAGCGTCGAGCTGCTCCGTCGGCCGTAGGCCGACGGAACGAAGTATCTCGAATAGGCAGGGGCGCTCGCCAGCGGTCCCTTATGGCTGCTTCCTCCCGGACCTGACCAGGTTCGGAACATGGCGCCGCCCCGGCCCATTCGAGATACTCAAACAACAACCGCTTCAGTATAAAGGAAGCGCAAAAACCGGTCGAACCCCAACCCCCTGAAGCAACCAAAAGCACACAGACCTGATGATCGCGTAAAATCGCCGAGATCGGCGCGTTCCTTTGCCGCACGGCGCGGCACGGCCGTATGCCGCGCGCCCGAAGCTCTCCCCTACTTCGCCTCGACCGAAGCGCCCTGCAAAAAGCCCTCGACGCCTGCGAGGATGGCGGCGCTCGTCAGGGCGGCCAGGTTCTCCAGCGGCATGTCGGAGTCGATGGCGAGCCAGTGGCGGTACGCCGAGAGCAGCCCGCCGCAGAGGAACGACACGCCGAAACTCAGGTACGGGCCCATGGCCGAAGCCAAACCCAACGCATCGCACTCGACGATGGCCTCGGTGAGCGGGCCCTCCACTTTGCTGAGCAGCTTTTCCGGCGATACGTGCCTCACCATGTTCTCGGTTATCGAATAATCCTGCACCAGCGCCACGCTCAACCGAGCGAACAGGTCCGCAACGTCCACGCCTCCGCCCTGCGCCAAAGATTCCTCGCGCAGCGAGGCGACCATCTGCTCGGCCCTCTCGCGGATGAACTCGTCCAGCACGTCGTCGACAGAGTCGTAGTGCAGGTAGAACGTCTTGCGATCGATGTCGGCCTCGCGCGCCACGGCGGTGATGGTCACACGGTCGTAGTCCTCCGAGCGCAGCAGGTTCAGAAACGCCTCGCGGATGGCCTTCCTCGTGCGCACGACGCGGCGGTCGTCCGATCGCACGGCGCCTTTCCTCGCTCTTTCAACCACGGTGATCGCACCCCACATCCCCTCGAAACGCGGCATAAGCCTCATTCGTTCCCAAGCTGGCAATTGCCCTTCTTCGCTTCGTTACTATAATCAACATAAGATGATTATTCAACATATGTGGAGTAATCGATGCACGAAAGGACGAACGAGATGAAGGCAACCGACCAAATCAAGCACGCGGCCTTCGAGAAGACGCTCGACTACCTCTTGGAGGACCCCGAGCGCAACGCCACCAAGATCATGGACATGCTGGACAAGGTGGCGCCGGCCGACCTGTTCCCCAGCCAGAGAACCGCCTTCCGCACCGCCATCGACCAGCAGAACAACTGGTACCAGCTCATCGAGCGCGTGCTGGAGCTGAACCCCGCGATGCGCAACGACTTCATCAAGACGTTCCTCATCGACGGCAACCTCATGGCCTGGCCCAAGCAGGAGGCCATGCGCGAGAAGCATCAGTGCAACGTCCCATGGGCCATCCTCATGGACCCCACGAGTGCCTGCAACCTGCATTGCACCGGCTGCTGGGCCGCCGAGTACGGCCATAAGGAGAACCTCTCCTACGACGAGCTGGACTCCATCATCCGCCAGGGCACGGAGCTGGGCACCTACGTGTACATCTACACGGGAGGCGAGCCGCTCGTGCGCAAGCGCGACCTCATCGCGCTCTGCGAGGCGCATCCCGACTGCTCGTTCCTCTCGTTCACGAACGCCACGCTCATCGACGAGGACTTCTGCCAGGATCTGCTGCGCGTGAAGAACTTCATCCCCGCCATCAGCGTGGAGGGCTTCGAGGAGGCCACCGACGGCCGGCGCGGCGACGGCACGTTCGGCAAGGTCGTCGACGCCATGCGGCTGCTCAAGCAGCACGGCCTCCCCTTCGGCGTGTCGTGCTGCTACACGTCCGCCAATGCCGATTCCATCGCCTCGGAGGAGTTCTTCGACTGGATGATCGACCAGGGCGTGCTGTTCGCCTGGATATTCACCTACATGCCCGTGGGCGTGGACGCGCCTGTCGAACTCATGGTGCGGGCCGACCAGCGCGAGCACCTCTATCGCTTCGTCCGCGAGATGCGCAGCAAGAAGCCGCTGTTCACCCTCGACTTCCAGAACGACGGCGAGTTCGTGGGCGGCTGCATCGCAGGAGGCCGGCGCTACCTGCACATCAACGCCGCCGGCGACGTGGAGCCGTGCGTGTTCGCGCATTACGCCAACGCGAACATCCGCGAGGTGTCGCTGCTCGACGCGCTGCAATCGCCCATCTTCATGCAGTATTACGAGGGGCAGCCGTTCAACGACAACCTGCTGCGCCCCTGCCCCATTCTGGAGAACCAGGATGCGCTGGCGAACATGGTGGAGGCGGCCGGCGCCCACTCCACCGACCTGCAGGCGAAGGAAAGCGCGCGCGATCTGTGCGCCAAGTGCACGCGCTCCATCGAGGAATGGGCGCCCGTGGCCGAGCGCATCTGGACCGACCCCGCCGACCCGCTGTTCGACAAGCGCCACGACCCCGGCCAGGGCATGGCCGACACCGACAAGAACAAGTTCGCCCGCCTGGGCCGGCAGCGCGAGCCCCTGGTCGACGAGGCACGAGCCGGCGAACCAGCGGCGTAACGGCGAAGCTGTTGGGCGAGAGCGGAAGGCGTCTATCCCAGTCGAGAGCCTTTGCGGGAGCCGCACAAAAACGCTGTTTCGTTTGCCCCGTAGGGCAAGGGCTCTGCCCTTGCCGCTCAACAGGGAATGTTTTCGCAGGTCAACGGCAAGATCAGAGCCCTTGCCCTACGACGCGATCGCGAGAGCCACAGGTTTCGACGGTTTCTCGTACGCGTATTCCAGGGGTCAAGCAAGCGGGACGGCCCCGTTCGCTTCGAAATCAATATCGAAGATCATTGTCGCCCGAAACACGCGGTTTTAGGCGCAAAACCGCGTGTTTCGGGCGACAATGCACGCACCAAGGGCCCGTCAATGCGACGGGCCCTTGGTGCGTTCTTCTGCGGTTTTCCCTACAGGGTGCGCAGGTTGACTTCCTTGAGCTGGCGGCCGGTCACGGCACTCGGGGCGCCGGTCATCGGGTCGCTCGCGGAGCTCGTCTTGGGGAAGGCGATGACGTCGCGGATGGACGCCTTGCCGCCCAGCAGCATGACCAGGCGGTCGAGGCCCAACGCGATGCCGCCGTGAGGCGGCGCGCCCAGCTCCAGCGCGTGGATGAGGTGGCCGAACTTCTCCTCGATCTCCTCGTCGGTCAGGCCGCACGTGCGCAGCACGGCGCGCTGCTCGTCGGCGTTGTGGATACGGATGGTGCCGCCGCCAACCTCGAAGCCGTCCATGACCAGGTCGTAGCTGTAGCTGCCGCATGCCAGCGGGTCGCTCTCGATCTTGTCCACGTCCTCGTCCAGCACATGGGTGAACGGATGGTGCTCGGCGGCGTATTTCTTCTCGTCCTCGTCGTACTTGAACATGGGGAAGTTCACCACCCACAGCAGCTGATGGCCCTCGCGCGGCACGTTCAGCGCGTCAGCCATATGCAGGCGCAGCGCGGAGAGCACGGCGCTCGCCACCTCGTAGGTGTCGGCGGCGAACAGCAAGAGGTCGCCCGGCTCCACGTCCATGGCCTCCTTCAGCGCGGCGAACTCCTCGTCGCTGAAGAACTTGATGATGGGGCTCTTCTCCTTGCCGTCGGTGGTGAACGCGATCCAGGCCATGCCCTTCGCGCCGTTCTCGGCCGCGATGTCGGCCAGCTTCTCCACGTCGCCGCGGCTCCAGTCGCCCGCGCCTTTCGCGTTGATGGCCTTCACCACGCCGCCGGACTGCGCCACGCTCGAGAACACCTTGAAGCCCGTGTTCTTCACGATGTCGGTGATGTCCACCAGCTCCATGCCGAAGCGCGTGTCGGGGCGGTCGTTGCCGAAGCGGTCCATGGACTCGCGGTACTGCATGCGCTCGAGCGGGAAGGCATGCTCCACGCCCACGGCCTCAAGCGTCTCGGCCATGACGTCCTCCATGAGGTTCATCACGTCCTCGCCCTGCACGAAGCCCATCTCGATGTCCACCTGCGTGAACTCGGGCTGACGGTCGGCGCGCAGGTCCTCGTCGCGGAAGCAGCGCGCGATCTGGTAGTAGCGCTCGATGCCGCCCACCATGAGCATCTGCTTGAACTGCTGCGGGCTCTGCGGCAGCGCGTAGAAGCGGCCCGGGTTCGGGCGGCTGGGCACGATGTAGTCGCGCGCGCCTTCGGGCGTGGAGTTCGCCAGGATGGGCGTCTCCACCTCCAGGAAGCCGCGCTCGTTCAGCGCGCCGCGCATAGCCTGGGCTACCTTGTGGCGCAGGTGCAGGGCCTCGAACATTTCAGGGCGGCGGATATCAAGGTAGCGCCACTTCATGCGCGTGATCTCGTCCGTCTCGATGCCGTCCTCGATGGAAAACGGCGGCGTCACGCTCGTGTTCAGCACCTCGACGGACTTCGCCAGCACCTCGATCTCGCCCGTGGCCATGTTAGGGTTCACGGCCTCCGCGCCGCGCTCGCGCACGGTGCCCGCGACCTTCAGCACATACTCGCGGCCCAGGTGCTCGGCCTTCGCGAAGTCGTCGACGCTCACGCAATCGGGGTCGACGACCACCTGCGTGTAGCCCGCGCGGTCGCGCAGGTCGATGAAGATGAGCCCGCCGTGGTCGCGGTTGTGCCACGCCCAGCCCGTCAGCACGACCTCGCGGCCGACGTCGCCTTTGCGCAGCTCGCCGCACGTGGCGGTGTGCATGCAGTACTCGTTCATGAAGTCCGTCATAATGGTGGTTCCTTGCTCCTTGGCGCTGCTATCGGTATCCGCCGCGCCTCTGCGGCGGAATTGCTCAAACTTGGTCATTGTACTGCAAGAAGGGCGCGTCGGTCGGAACGGGGTCGCCATTCCATGCAAAATGCGCCGCCTGCCGAGCCGCCAGAAGCACGCTTCCCTTGCAAGCCGCTAGAACTCGGTGTCGGTGAACACGCAGTTCACCCCGTTGTCCAAGCACAGCTGCTGCAGCTTGCGATCCAGCGTGAACAGCGTAGCCGCATTGCGCCGAGCAAGCACGAAATAGAGCATGGCGTAGGCGGGATGCCGCAGCCGCATCGCTTCTTTCGTGGCTTCGCAGCACTGTGTTTTATCGAGATCGCAGAACTCATCTACCAAAGCGAGCGCCTTCTCTATGTAAGCGCATACCGTTTTCTCATCAAGAAGACCGGCTTTATGGTATTTCCAGAAGGCATTCGACACCTCGATGAGAAAGAATTGAGAGCTGACGACCTCTTCCCCTTCAAGCATCAACTGCCTCAAAGCCCGACCGGACTCGGTATCCCTCACTATGTCAACCGCCGCAGAGCAATCGAGTACTATCATGCTTCGACCGCCTTCTGCTTCTCGGCAGCGATCATCGCGTCGATGATCGCATCCCGCTCCTCGCGACCCTGGCGTATAAGCTCCACCGTATCGGGAAAATCATCGGGAACATCGAATTTCGGCAGCTTGTCGATCTCCGCGAACAGCTCCTTGCGCTTCTCGATGCGCGCGGCCCGCTTCGCCTCGGTGTCGAAATCAGGGATCGGGCGCACGGCGCGACGCAGCCGCTCGCCGTCCCAATAGTGCGACGCCTCCGGATGCGCGAGCATCTGCTCCACAGCCACGATGGTTTGCTGGGCGATGCTGCGGTGCTGGCTGGCGGCGTACGCCTTCAGCTGCTCGTACAGATCGTCGGGAAACTCCCTCACTTGCAACGCCGGCATGGCAGCCTCCTTTTCGAACATGTTCGTTGCATGCATTGTACATGTTTTCGCTTGCTGCCGCAAGCTGACGAGGGCAATCGTTGATACCATCGCTCATGGCAGCGGCGTTTGCCTGCCGGGTGGTGCCCGACGAAAGGAAGGTGCCTTTATGGACGTATTTGAATGCGCGGCTTTGGCTACGATTATTCAGGTTGCGACTTGGCTTCTCCTGGTCGCGATCAAAACGCTCGACCGGATGAGGCGAATGGTGAGAGAGGGCAAAGAAAGACCCGGGACCGCGTCCAAACCGCCCCGGGTTAAGTAAGTGACCCGCACCACCCGGTAGAGCGGGCGCTGCTGTCGCTTTGTAGTATACCGCCCCGCGCCTCCGTGCGCAATCAGAGCGGAGCGCTTCACACCGTTTCTTAACGTTCCCGCGACCCGTTCTCGCAACCTGCTTCCGCTACTCCACTTCAAGCTGCCCGAACACGTCGTCGATGTTCGGAATCGGCGCGCCGTAGGGCTCGCCGCCGAAGCAGGAGAGGAAGTTCTTGAGCGCCGCGATCTCCACCTCGCGTTCGCGATGCGCGCGCATGTTGCGGATGGTGACCGTGCCCCTGTCCAGTTCGTCGGGCCCCAGCACGGCGACCAAGGCGGCACCCATCTTGCCGGCGAGCTTGAACTGGCTTTTCAAGCTGCGGCCCTGGTGATCCATATCGCCCGTGAGGCCGGCGTCGCGAAACGCCTGCATGATGGAGAACGCCTCGGCGCGCACGGAATCGTCCACGCACGCCACGAAGAAGTCGCAGGCCTGCGTCGCAGGGAACTCGCAGCCCGCGGCCTCCAGCGCCAGCACGCAACGCTCGTAGCCCAGCGCGAAGCCGAAACCGGGTGTGGGGCGGCCGCCCACCTCCTCGGCCAACTTGTCGTAGCGCCCGCCGCCGCCGATGGCGTTCTGGCTGCCCATGCCCTCCGTGACCTGCACCTCGAACACGGTGCGCGTGTAGTAGTCCAACCCGCGCACGAGCTTCGGATCCTCCACGTACGAAAGGCCGGCGCCGCTCAAATACGTCTTCACGGCGTCGTAGTGATCGCGGCAATCGTCGCACAGGTGATCGGTGATCTTCGGCGCGTGCTCCATGACGGCGGCGCAGGCGGGGTTCTTGCAATCGAACGCGCGCAGCGGGTTTATCTCGGCGCGGCGCTTGCACTCGTCGCACAGCTCGTCGGCATGGGCGTCCATATAGGCTTTCACGGCATCGCGATACGCGGGGCGGCACGCGTCGCAGCCCATGGAGTTCACCAGCAGCGCCGTGGACTCCACGGGAATGCCGATGGTTGCGAAGAAGCGCATGAGCATGATGATGCCCTCGGCGTCCACGCTGGGTTCCTCGGCGCCCAGGCATTCGATGCCCACCTGGTTGAACTCGCGCTGCCTGCCCTTCTGCGGGCGTTCGGCGCGAAACATCGGGCCCGCGTACACCAGCTTCACGGGAGCGGCGCCCTGCGGCACCAGGTCGTGCTGCACCACGGCGCGCACGACGCCGGCCGTGCCCTCGGGGCGCAGCGACAGACGGCTCTTCGCCTTCACGGTGCCGCCCTCGCGCAGCTTCTTCAGGTTCTCGCCCGAGATGGCGGTGAACATCTCCTTGGACACGACGTCGGTTGCCTCGCCGATGCCGCGCACGAACAGATCCGTCTGCTCGAACACGGGCGTCTCGATGGGTTCGTAACCGTAACGGCCGAACACGTCGGTGGCCACCGCCTTGAAATGCGTCCAGAACTTCGCCTCTTCCGGCAGCAGGTCTTTCGTTCCCTCGGGAGCTTGCAGCGCCATGATGGTTCCTTCTCGTCTCGTGCGATTCGACTGCCCGCTATTGTAACGTATCCGCAACGCGATCGACGCAGTCAAGCGAAAAGGAGCCCCGGCGTGCGCCGAAGCTCCCGAAAACCAACCGTGCGGAAACCGTCGCGCACCGCCGCGCGAAAGGAGGCGAACCGTCGGCGACGCCTACCGAGGAGGCTCGCGCTACAGACCCTGGCGCAGCGCCCGGTACCGCGCGGCCGCCTGCACGAAGCTCGGCGCCCATGCGGGCGACGCGATGGCGTTGACGTGCAGGTACCCGGCCACGATGCCCTTGCGGCACAGGCCGTCGCGCTCGCCGGTCACGCCGCTGCCGCGGCGCATCTCGCAGGCGAGGGGCAGCGCCGGATCGAGGTCGACCACCTGCGAATGATGGTGCTCGTGGCCCTTGAGCACCGTGCCGGCCGGCAGCCAGGAATCGGATTTCCGCACGACGGCGAGCGCGTAGCCGTGGGCGCGCTGCTTCTCGTGCATGACCGTGTCGAACCCCAACGCGCCTGCCATGTCGTAGGTCGCCCCGCGAAAGCTCAGGCGCCGCCCCAGGTACATCAGGCCGCCGCACTCGGCGTAGACCGGCATCCCCCGCTCGGCGGCCACGCGCACGCTCTCCCGCATGCCTGCGTTGGCCTGGAGCCGCGCGGCATGCTCCTCGGGGAAGCCGCCCCCTATGTACAGGCCGTCCGCATCGGACGGCAGCGCCGCGTCCGCCAAGCTGCTCACGAACGTCAGCCGCGCCCCTGCGCGCTCGAGCGCCAGAAGATTCTCGGGGTAGTAGAACGAGAACGCCTCGTCCCGCACGACGGCGATGACGGCGCTCGCATCCGACCGGTTCGGCGCCGACGCCCGCACCGCAGCCGCAGGCCGCGCCTCCTCCGCCGCTTCGCGCGTAAGCGCCTCAGTCGCGCGCCCGGCCTCCGCAACCGTACGGGCGGCTTCCGCAGCCCCCGGCATCGGTCCGGCGCAGCGGGCGATGAACCGCACGGCGTCCAGGTCCACGTGGCGCGCCACCACGGCGGCGATGCCGTCGAGCAGCTCCTCCCGCCCGCGCGTCTCGGGCCCCGTCACCAGCCCCAGATGTCGATCGGGCACGTCCATCCCCGCATCCTGCGGCACCGACCCCACCACCGGGACGTCGCAGTACCGCTCTATGGCCTGGGTGACCAGCTCCCGCTGCCGTTGCCCGCGCACCTTGTTCAGAATGACGCCGGATATCCGCACGTCCGGATCGAACGCGCAGCACCCCATGACCAGGGCTGCCGCGGTTCTGGTCATGCGGGTCACGTCGACCACCAAGATCACCGGGGTCGCCGTCAGCTTCGCGATCTCGGCCGACGAGCAGCTTCCCTCCACGTCGAGCCCGTCGTAGAGCCCCATGGCCGCCTCGACCACGCACATATCGGCGCCGACGGCGTTCTCCAGCATCACCTCGCGCAGCTGGTCGGGCTCCATGAAGTAGCGATCGAGATTGCGGCTCGTCGCCTTGGCCGCAAGCGCATGCCAGCCGGGATCGATGAAGTCGCACCCCTTCTTGAAGGGCCGCACGTCCACGTCGCGTTGGCGCAAAGCGCGCAGCAGCCCCAGCGTCAGAACGGTCTTGCCGCTTCTGCCGTGGGGCGCTGCGATCATCACCCGGGGGATCGCCGCGAGCGGCGTCCCCTCCTTTTCATGCATGGCGCTTCCGCCGTGGAGCGCGCCCTTGTCGCACGCGCCGCCCACGATGCCTACACGCAGCCGGTCGGCTTGAGCAGGCCGGCGATCTTGCAGGCTCCCTTGCCGGGGCCGCTGGGGAACAGCTCGTATATCTCCGCGTTCGACTTGCCGGTGTCCCTCAGCATCTTGCGCACCATGGGCGCCACGCCGAACTCGGCGTAGTAATTGCGCAGGTAGTTGATGATCTCCCAATGCTCGGGCGTCAACTCCACTTCCTCGGTCTTGGCAAGCGCCTCCGCCACCTCTTCGTCCCACAGGCTCGCATCTTCGAGAAAACCGTCCTCGTCGAGGGCGAGCGTGCGATCTCCAACCACCAAATCAGCCATTTCGAACCTCCTTGTCGATCTGTACGTCTTCGTTCTTTATGCCCAGCCGCCGGATAGCCGGCGACGATGCATCGTTCACGATGCGGCCGGCTCCTCGCAGGCAGCGGCCGCCGCGTCGCCGTCGGCCCCGTGCTCGCGCGCCGGTGCGATCTCTTTGGCCCGAACGCCCACGGCCACCTTGCACAGCACCGTCAGCACGAGGAAGCCTATGCCGTACACGCCCAAGATGACCAGCACCTCGTTGATGTTGGGGGTGTACTCCACCACCTGCTCGAACGTGTTCGGCACGAAGCCGCCCAGCACCAGGCCCAGCCCCTTGTCTATCATGCAGGCGAAGAACACGGCCATGAGCGCCGGCACGAGCGTCTTGTAATTGCGCCGGAACTTGGGAACCAGCAGCAGGAAGATGCCGATGGCCGCCAACGCCGTCGCCACCCACATGAAGGGGACGAGCTGCCCGTGCCCGTCCAA
This sequence comes from Gordonibacter massiliensis (ex Traore et al. 2017), assembly GCF_019731765.1. Lineage (NCBI taxonomy): Bacteria > Bacillati > Actinomycetota > Coriobacteriia > Eggerthellales > Eggerthellaceae > Gordonibacter > Gordonibacter massiliensis (ex Traore et al. 2017). Next base: position 59,546 of record NZ_JAASIO010000013.1, read on the forward strand.
CCCGACGAACAGGTACTCCAGCGGCGCCTTGTGGCCGGGCACGTTGCTGTAGAACGCCGTGAACACCTCCAGCAGGAAGAAGAACACGTTCGCGATCATGGCGTAGCACACCGTCTTCGCCAGCGAGTCGAGCGCCTTGCGCGGCACGTCGAACCCGGCGGTCTTCTTCAGAATGAGGCACAACACGACGAGCAGCGCCGGCCCCGCGGCGAACGCCGAGGCCAAGAAGCGCGCCGCCATAATGGCCGTGAGCCAGTAGTCGTGGCCAGCCAAACCCGAGAACAGGAACGCCGTGACGGTGTGGATGCCCACGGCCAGCGGTATGGCGACCAGGCTGAGCACGTGCGTCCACTTGGGCGGCGGAAAGCCCTTCTTCTCCGCGCCCAGCACCGTCCACCCGATAACCAGGTTCACGATCAGGTACGACGAGAGCACGCACATGTCCCAGAACAGCATGGAGTTCGGCGTGGGGAACAGTATCACGTTCAGCACGCGCATGGGCTGGCCCAGGTCCACCACCACGAACAGCACCGCCGTGAGCACCGCCGCCACCGCCATGAACTCGCCGATGATGACGATCTTGCCGTACGATTGGTAGTGATGCAGGTAGAAGGGTATGGCCACCATGACGCCCGAGGCCGCCACGCCCACCAGGAACACGAACTGGGCGATGTAGAGGCCCCACGACACGTCGCGGCTCATGCCGGTGAGCGTGAGCCCGTTCATGAGCTGGTTCGCGTAGGCTGCCACGCCCACCGCGATGGCCAGCAGCAAAACGGCGATCCAGACGTAATAGCCTTTGGAGCCGTGCAGGGCTTTCTCAAGCATGCTCCTCAACCCCCTTGAGCACGTAGTAGACGCTCGGGCCGGTGCCGAGCGACGCCCTCCGCCTGATGGAGAACGATTGCGCCAGCGCGCGCCGCACGTCCGAATCCGGGTCGTTCAGGTCGCCGAACAGGATGGAGCCGTTGGAAGCCTCCGCGCACAGCGGCGCCTCGCCCCGGTCGATGCGATCGGAGCACAGGGTGCACTTCTCCACCACGCCCCTGGTGCGGGTGGGGAAATCGGGGTTGACGTGGTCCAAGTGCTTCGCGGGGTCGCTGAAGTTCAGGCTGCGCGCGCCGTAAGGGCAGGCCGCCATGCAGAACCGGCAGCCGATGCAGCGATGGTAGTCCATCTCCACGATGCCGTCCTTGCGCTTGAACGTGGCCTGCGTGGGGCATACGCGCACGCACGGCGGCTCCTCGCAGTGGTTGCAGAGCACCGGCACGCCGGATTCCTTGACGGCGTCGGGCAGGTACGCCTCGTCCATGTCGGCGAAGCTGTCCTCGAAGGGCTCCTCCCAGATCCACTTGATCTCTTCCTTGGGATCGTCGATCGAGGGGATGTTGTAGGCCTGGGCGCACACGGAGCGTATCTTGTCCATGTCGGCCACGCGATTGAACTTCTCCACGTCGACCACGAACCCCCAATGCCGTCCGGGGGTTCCGCCCTCCGCACGTGCGGGCGCGCCTTCGGTCGGGCCGCATCCGCTCAGAGCCCCCAAGCCGGCGGCGCCGAGCGCCGCTCCCGCTATCAGAAAATCTCGCCTTTTCATGGCCAAAACCCGGCTCCTCTCATCGCCTCGCCGAACGCGTGCGCCGCCTCTTCCGTTCACGACGCGGAGCCGTCGTGGCAATCCCAGCAGTACAGGTCGACCCCCGCGTAGTCGTGGCAGGCGTCGCAGAACTCCTCCTTGTTCGAATGGCAGCCGAGGCAGGTGCCGTCGAGGCTCTTCTCGTACACCTGGCCCGAGTCGCTCGTGTACTCGTGCGAGCCGTTGCGCACCACGTCGGTGCGCCACTGGTCGAGCATCTGCATGTGGGAGCTCTTCATGTACTCCGTCTGCGCCACGCACTGCTTCTCGTCCAGCTGGTTGATGGCGGGCGTGTCGGTGCTCACCTCGGGGCCCGACGAAGCCGACGCGCCGAAGGCGTTCGCCCAGAACGGCATGAGCACCACCGCGCAGAACACCACGGCGAAGGCGACGATGCGCTTACCCTTGTACATGGTCGGTTCCCTCCTCGCTCGCCGCGTCCGCGCTTGCGGGCTTGGGCTTGCGCGGCAGCTCCTGCAGGCGCAGATCGAGCGTGCGCTCGCCCTCCCCTTCGAGCACGAGCGCGTTGCCCACCAGCTCGTGCACCCCGGTGACCCGCGTTCCGGGAACCCAGTAGTCCATGAGGGCCGGGAAGGCGGCGCGGTCGATGGCGCAGATGTTCGCCAGCGTGTTCACCCCGTACGCGTCGCGCACCTGCCGCACGGCCTGCGCGCGGGGGAAGCCCCCTCGCATGCGCAGCTCCATGTTCTCGCCGGCGTTCAGGCCGGCCCCGCTGCCGCAGCACAGGGTTTTCTCGCGGATGGTCTCCTCCGCCATCTCGTGGAAGTTGTTGCACACCTTGTTGATGATGTAGCGCGGCTCCTCCAGAAGGCCCATGGCGCGGGCGGTGTTGCAGGAATCGTGGTACGTCACCACCAGGTGGTCGTTGCGGCTCGGGTCGACCTTGATCTTGTCGTGGTACAGCAGATCGGCCGTGAACTCGGTGATGTGCACCATCTTCGTGGACTTGGCGTTCTCGAACCGCGTGCCCGTGACGGGCGACACCGGCACCTCCAGGAAGTCGGCCGGGCCGTTCCAGGTGTCCATGTACTGGTTCACCAGGCGCCACATGTGCCCGCACTCGCCGCCCAGCATCCACTTCACGCCCAGCCGCTTGGCCTCGGCGTACATCTTCGCGTTCAGGCGCTTGGCCATGTCGTTGGCCGTGAAGAAGCCGAAGTTGCCGCCTTCGGACGCGTAGGTGCTCAGCGTGTAGTCCAGCCCCAGCTCCTCGAGCAGCATGATGTAGCCCATGAACGTGTGGGTGCCCGGCTCGGCGTACAGGTCGCCCGACGGCACCACGAACAGGATCTCCGCGCCCTTGCGGTTGAACGAGGGGTTGTAGGTCTTGCCGGTGATCTCTTCGAGGTCCTCCATCATGAACTCGACATTGCTCATGATGGTCTGCGGTTCGAGGCCCACGTGGTTGCCCTTGTTGTAGCAGTTGGCCACCGGCCCTGCTATCCACTCGGTGTTGAGCCCCAGCAGGTTCAGCAGCTCGCGCCCCATCATGGTGATCTCGGCCTGGTCGATGCCGTAGGGGCAGAACACCGAGCAGCGCCGGCATTCGGTGCACTGGAAGAAGTAGTAGTACCACTCCTTGATGACGTCCTCGGTGAGGTCGCGGGCGCCCACCAGCTCGCCGAACATCTTGCCCGACAGCGTGAAGTAGCGGCGGTACACCGAGCGCAGAAGCTCCGCCCTCACCACGGGCATGTTCTTGGGGTCGCCCGACGCCAGGTAGAAGTGGCACTTGTCGGCGCAAGCCCCGCAGCGCACGCACACGTCCATGAACAGCTTGAACGAGCGGTACTTCCCCATGAGGCTCTGCATGCCGTTGAGGACGGTCTCCTTCCAGCCTTCGGGCAGGTGCCAGTCCTCGTCGGCAGGCGACCATGCGTGCCCGTTCGGCATGCCCACCGCCTCGACCGTCTTCTCCTTCGCGCCGTGGCAGTACATGCCCGGCTTGAACTCGACCGGCGTGTGCATCCAGCTTGTCTTGGGAAGATCGTAGGAGAAGTCGAGCAGCTCGTTTTCTGGTATCACTTGGTTAGCCATGTCCCTCACTCCGCATCCAGCGGCAAGCCGGCCTTCGCCATCTTGTCCTTGAACTCTTCCTCGTACTCGGCGTACGTGTGCACTTTGACGTCGGGGTTCCACGGGTTGACGTGGCGCACCATGCGCGAGTCGTTGGCCGCGTTGCGCGTGGGCGACAGCACGATCCCGCCGGCATGCATGAGCTTGCTGAACGGGAAGTACGCGATAAGCGCGCTGGCCAGGAACAAATGGACGTAGAATATCGCCCCGACGCCGTCGACTACGACCGGATGCAGCGTCACCAGCCCCATGGTCATCTCCTTCACGCCCACCAGGTCGATCCTGAACACGTAGCGCATGGCCACGCCGGCCAGCACCACGCCGATGATCAGGAACAGGGGGAAGAAGTCGTTGGGCAGCGAGAGGTAGCGCACGCGAGGAACCACCACGCGGCGGACGAACAGGAACGTGAGCGCCGCCACGATGGTCAGGTCGGTGATGTAGAGCAGGGGCAGGCCCACCTGGAAGAAGGAGTCCGCGCCGTCCAGGCCCGCGAGGAACCCGGGGACGGGATCCGTGAAGAAGCGCAGGTGCCGCACGATGACGAGCAGAAACGACCAGTGGAACACCAACGCGCCCAGCCAAAGCCATTTGGCGGAGCCCACGCCCAGCCGGTCGTCGCGCTTCTCGGTCTTCGTGTTGCGGAACAGCGAGCGGAACACCAGCACCTCGAGGAGCATGCGCCCCACAACGCCCGCGAACGACGAGGGGTTCTCGATCTTGTTCTGCTTGATCCACGGCAGCGACTTCTGCTGCCCGCACGTGGTGGGAATGCGGAACGGCACGGCCGACTTACCCCATTTGAACAGGCGGAAGACGAAGCCGACGACGAAGCAGGCAACGGCGGCGTAGGGAATGACGATGCCGAAAAGAACCTGCAGGCCCAGATACTCCGTGCCCGCCCATGCCAGCGCGGCAAGCAGCGCGGTGAGCGCCAGGGGGATCGCTATCTTCATACGGCTTCTCTTTCGCGCGCGGTGCGGTTGCCTGCCTGCCTCCGCTGCGCGAGGCCCTCGCCTCGCTGCATCTCGGCTACCCTGATCAGGTATATCTTCTCCCTGAACTCCGAATAGCGATCGAAGGCCAGCAGCGCCAGCTCGTCGATGCGGTCGTCCACCTGCCCGAGTTCGGCTCCCTCCCGCTCCTTGCCGGAGGCGGTCAGGGCCGAGCGGATGGCCCGCTTCAAGTCGAAGATGAAGCCGAACGCAAGCGACGGGCTCGCCTCCTGCACGGCCTTCAGACGGCAGAGGTCCACCAAGCTTTCGGGAATGTCCTCGGCGCCCCTCTGATCGACCAGCCACGTGACGACGTCGCTCGTTCCCTCGTTAACCAGATAGGTCACCGAGGCGGTGAAAGGGTTGGCTTTCTTCGTTGACGAAGGGCGCGACTCTCCGGACGCGCCGTCGAGGCCCGCCCTCCATGCTTTGAGGATGGAGCCTCGCCTGGCCTCTATTTCCCCATAGATCGCGTTCATCGGCATTCATCTCCCCTGCTTCGCTTGCGTCCGACAGCATGCTCCCCGCATGGCGAGCGTTTTATTCGGGCGGCGCGACCTTGCCCTTCAGGGCGATGAACGTGGTGGTGATGTAGAGGTACTCCACCTTGTCTTCGAAGGAAAGCTCCTTGACGGCGAGGTCGACGGCGGACTTGTCCTCGGAGATGGCCTTGGCTATCTCCTTGCTCTTCGCCTTTTCAACCGTCTCAAGGTAATCGAGAACTTTTTGCTTGATGGCAGGATCTGCGGCACCTTTTTGCATACTAGCCTCTTCCTCGATGGTGCATGAATGAAAGGGCCTTCTCCGGTGGGAACCGGTTGCCCATTGCACGTGACTACCAGTAAATCACCCTTGTTTCGACCTGTAAAATAAAAGGTTTTCATCAAAGCATTACGAAAGCCGATGACGGAGCGTAACACCTGATGAACGACGTTTTTCAGCGCATGTTGCGCCGTGGGCGCGCACCGGCGGAGCCCATCCGATGGTACAATGGGCGCGCACGGTAGCTTCCCGTCCGACAACGCAGAGCAGGGGGTCGCGATGCCTCGAACGTATCCCGTTTCACTCGTTCTCGAAGGCCAGTCGGTGCTCGTGGTGGGCGGCGGCGCCGTAGCCACCAGAAAGGTCGAAGGGCTGCTGCCCTACAACGTGTCCGTCACCATCGTCGCGCCCGCGCTCACGGACGCCCTGCGCGCGTTGGCGGACGCCGGGCGCTGCGCCTGGCGCGCCAAAACCTACGACGCGGCGGACCTCCACGGCGCCGACATCGTGTTCGTGGCCACCGACGACGAGTCCGTGAACGCGCAGGCGTACCGCGACGCGTCGGGCCGCCACCTGATGATCAACGTGGCCGACCGCCCGGAGCTCTGCACGTTCTTCCTTCCCTCGGTGCTGCGCCGCGGCAGGCTGTCCATAGCCGTGTCCACGGAGGGCGCGAGTCCCCTCACCGCACGCCGGCTGCGCAACGACCTGGAAGAGCGCATACCCGCCAGCTTCGAAGCGTACCTCGATTTGCTGTGCGCCTGGCGGCCGCGCGTCATAGCGGCGCTGCCCGACGAGGCCGACCGCTACCGGTTCTGGCAGCGCGCCACGGACGGCTGCGTGCAGCGCCTCATCGACGTCGGCAAGCTGCACGCCGCAGACGAGCTGCTCGATGGCATCCTGGTCGAGCTGAGCCGGAGCGCGGCGCGCTCCTAAAGCGCCTCGCGCAAGGCCCGCGCCTGCTCCTCGAAGGGCCGCGTCAGCGAAGGGTCCGCAGCGGACACCAGCTCGAACGCCGCGAGCAGAGAGGGCTGGAACGAAGGCTCGTCCACGGCCGCGTGAAACAGGTACGAGAAGAAGCCGCCGTACCGCACGGGCGAGCCCGCGATCACCGCGCCGGCGACTTCCGGCGCCGACCAGGCCACGTTGCCGCCCTCCTCGTTCATCTCCCACAGGCTGCGGCGCACGATTTCCAAGAAGAACTCGGGCATGTGGGCCGACCTTTCCCGCGAGAGCGTTTTGAAGCATACGACGGCGCGAGCGCGGCAGGCGTCGTCGGCCGCGCGCGTGAGCCGCGTCAGATAGCGCCTCACCCGGCTCGGGTCCTCGTCGAACAGCGCCAGAAGGGTTCGCTCGTCGCCGGCCTCGACGAGCGCCCGGACGCCGCTTTTCGTGATCTCTCCCAAATCAGCTCCTCCCTTCGCACGGAAAGGCTCAGCAGCCACGTTGCCTCGGCTCAGGACGACAAGGGGGCCCCTTCCGCCGGCGCGCCGGCGAGTTTCTTCCGGCTTTCCTTCTCAAGCCGCTTCTTCGCCTCCGCGGCGCACCAGGTGGTGCCGCCGTTCTCCGCCGCGTAGGCGAGGCGCGCATGCCGCTCGGCGGGGTCGGCCAGACAGTCCGCCGCCTTCAGCGAGAACAGCACGCGATGCGCGGGAAGGGCTTGGGGGCCGTCGGCGACCTCGCTATACTCGGCCGCCGCTTTGGACGCCTTTCCGTTGATCTCCTTTGCCAGCATCTCGCGCAGGGCGACATGCTCGGCAATGTGCGCGGACGCATCTTTCGACAACCCCTCGCAGGAAAGCTCCTTCAAGGCTTTGACCTCGGCGGTAAGGCCCTTGAGGTCGCGCTTGTCCCATGCGCAGTACGCCATCAGGTTGTGGTAGAGAAACGCGCTCTGAGGGTCCGGATCGTCCTCCAGGTCGCGCACGAGCTTGGCCGCCTCGTTCCACTTCCCCTGCCACCGCAGGGCATAGGCGTAGCTGAACAGCCCGTTGCGCGGGTCCGCGTTCTTCTTGTCCTTTTCGAGCAGCGCGAGCGTCCGGCGCCCGCACAGAAGCGGATCGCAATCCTGGTCGATCAGGCGCGTGAGGCCCTTGTTCACCGAGCCGCGCATGAACACCCCGAAAAACACCGCGACGATCGTGAGCGGCAGAAGGACCAGGGTGCTGACGACGAACCACGGGGTGCCCGACATCCCCATGATCATCATGAAGAACGCGAAGGCGGCAACCCCGGCCACGCGCACCCTGATCGTGTAGTTCCGTCGCACCCACGCGCGCGACTCCTCGTCGGCCCTATCGCCCAGGATCTCCCCGATACGCTCGTAAGCCCTCATCTTGCTTCCTCTCCCGCTCTGCCTCCGCCTTGAAAAGCCGCAGGCAGCCCCGTTTGCGCGAGACCGCCTGCGTTTTCGAGCATGAACCCCAGGAGGCTAGATCATCCCCCATTTGCGCGTGTACTCGCTGTAGAGCGCGTAGTCGTTCTCGCTGATGCCCGCCTCTTCGAGCTTGGGAAGGATGTCCTCGTAAATCATCGTTTCCGTTTCCATCCACACCCCGTCCTTCTTGACGGTGATCTCCCAGTCGTCATGAATGCTCAGCAAAAACTCCATGACGGCCGCGCTATGCGACATGCATCGCTGCGTGTACGCCGCGAGCTCGCGAACGGCATCCGGGGTCGCCTCGATCTTCTTGACGGACTTCCAAGGCGATTTCCCCCTTCGGCGCCATTCCCCCGCTTCGAAGAACGGAAGGAAGAAGCAGGCGCTTTGGATGCAGGTGTGCTTGACTACGGTTGGCTCGTCCATTGCTTACCCAAGTCCCACGGTCGTCCAGTAGTTGTTCAGGATCATTGTGGAGAACAGGAAGCCGAGCGCCACGTTGACAACAACGCCGCAGGTGAAAGCCGCAAAAGGCTTCCAACCAGTGGCGGCAAGGGCCTTGAAGCGCGTGGTGAGGCCGATGCAGAGGAAGCACAGGATGAACGCCCAGCCGCGCAGACCCTTGATCGGGCCGAGAACCTGCTTGTCGATGGTGGCCGCAACGTCGGGAGTGGAGGCAAGCGTCACGACGGTGATGATGATGGAAGCGATGAAGAAGCCCACGACGAACTTCGGGAAGCGCTCCCAGATAACGCCGGCGGACGGCTTCTGGCGGGTGCCGTCGGCGCTTTCGCCCTTTTCCCACATGGTGACGGAGATGATGGCCAGGATGAAGGCCCACACGCCGACGAAGATGTCGCGGCCGACGACCTTCATAAGGGTGAACGTGGTGATGGCGCCGTCTCCGAACTGGGCGGCCGCGGCCATACCGGCGGCATCAGCGAACTCGGACGTGCCGATCCAAGCGCCGGAGGCGCCGTCGGACAAGCCCAGGGCACGGCAGATGATGGGAAGCAGGAACACCATGACGGTAGCCCAGATGACAACCATGGAGATCGAAACGGACACGTGCTCCTTCTTGGCGTTGACGGCGCTGCCGATGGCGATGGAGGCGGAGACGCCGCAGATGGAACCGCCGGTGGCCAGCGTCGCCGCGAACGGCTTCTCAAGCTTGAACAGGCGCGTGGCGCAGAAGTAGATCACCAGGAAGGTGGACACGGCGATGACGGTGGCCTGCAAAAGGGCGACCGGGCCGGACTGAAGGATCAGCGTGAAGGGAAGCGTGGCGCCCATGAGCACGATGCCGGTCTTCACGTAGAACTCGGTGCGCATGCCGGCTTCGAACCAATCCGGGATCTTGACGAAGTTGCCGATGATGATGCCCACGATCAGGGCCATGACCGGCGCTTCGAGGCTGAGCGTCTTGGCCAGGCTCCAGGCGGAGAGGATCTGAACCAAGATGGCCATGATGTACAAAAGCGTGAAGCCCCCGAGGAACTTGGGAACGCTCTTGCCCATGATGCCCATGACGACCGAGAAGATGATGGCCAGCACGACGTACAGGATGATGGCGTTCGGGAAGATTCCGGTCACGCACGGCAGCAGGCCCGCAAAGTCGCTGTAACCCGCGAACTTCACGTTGAGCACGCCCAAAATGCCGGACTGCCCGGTAGCCCACAGGATCAGGGCCACGATAACGATGCCGAGGCCGATCCATACAGCCCACCAGTCTTCCTTCAGGTAGAGGCTTTTGAGCCCGCCTCCGTTGGTCTTGGTGTTGTTTGTTGACATATGTTTTCCCCTTTTCTCTGTTCGGGCAGCGGCATCGCTGCCCGTCCCTCAGATACTCGACCAGCGATAAGCGACATCGTCAGTTATCGCTGATCAATCCGCGTCGACGGGTTCCGCCAATCCCGCCAACGCGGATTGAGAGCTTGAAACGCTAGTACTTGAAGGCAGCCGACGTCCTGAACGTCTCGCGCGAGAAGATGTAGTCGTCGATGTGCTTGTCGGTGAACGGGATGCCCGACATGCTGAAGAAGCGCTCCCACCCGATGCGCTCGATCCACTCGCCCAAACGCTCTCCCCTGCGGGCGTTCTCGATCCAGAGGTCCACGATGTGGCGTACGGCCTCGGTCACCTCGGGCCATCGCGGCGGGTTGTTCGGCAAGAACGGGATGACCATGCGCGAGAAGCTGGGCGCCGTGCGGGCGTTGGAAACCTTGCCGCCCACGAGGATGGCCACGCCGTCGTTCTTGGAGTCCATGATGTGCATGCCGGGCGACATGGTGTAGCAGTTGCCGCAGTACATGCAGCGCTCCTCCACGATGGTCACGCTCTTGTTCTTGGGATCGGGGCGTATGGCCGCGGTGGGGCAGCTGGCCACGAGGCTGGGAATCTCGGTGCCCTTGCGGATGGCGTCGTGGTCCATGCGCGGCACGGTGCGGTGGATGCCCACGAGCGCGATGTCGCTCACATGGGCGGCGCCGCACATGTTCAGGCAGCACGCCATGGCGATGCGCAGCTTGTTGGGCAAATCGTCGCGCTGGAAGTACTCGAACAGGTCGTCCATGACCGCCTTGGTGATGCCGGACGCGTCGGTCGCAGGCGTGTGGCAGTGCACCCAGCCCTGCGTGTGCACGACGTTGCTGATGGACGCGCCGGTGCCTCCCACGGGCATCCCTTGAGCCTCGCACTCGGCGATGAGCGGCTCGACGTTCTGCTCGTCGGACACGAGGAACTCGATGTTGTTACGGCTGGTGAAGCGCAGGTAGCCGTCGCAGTACTTGTCGGCCAGCGCGCACACGTCGCGGATGAAGTCGACGCACACGAGGCGGGGCGAGGCGCAGCGAACGCTGTACAGCGCGCCGGCCGGGCCCACGTGCTTCAGAACGCCGGGGCGGGGCGACTCGTGGTAGTCCCACTTGCCGTAGTTCTGCTCGATTATGGGCGGCAGGTTCTTGCGGTAGTCCGGAGGTCCATTGTCGATCTTGGGCATGTAACTCACCTCATCTTTCAACGGGAACAATATGGTTCACGCGCATCGCGGCGGGCGCGGGAGGGGCGCGGGGCCCGAAAGCGCCGCGAGGGCGATGCGCGGCAGAGCACGACGGCGCGGCGCGCTATTCCTCGATCTCGTCCTTCTGCCAGAACACGTAGGGGTTGGCACGCGGGCGGTACACCATCTGGGGAACGGCGGGGATGCCCGTCGCGCGCAGGAACTCGCCCATGCCCAAGCGGTAGATGAGCTCGCCGATGCGCTCGCGCGTCTTGCCGTTCTCGTCCCACCAGTCCCAGATGCGGTCCATCATCTCCTTGAACTCGGTGTAGGGCGGCTCCATCTTCATGAAGGGGACGACGACCCACGACATGAACGCCGACTTCACGATGGTCGACTTCGCGCCGATCATGATGGTGGCGCCCTTCTCCTTGCCCTGCTTGATGGCCTTGCCCATGACGTTGATGCAGTGCATGCACCGCGAGCACTCCTCGGCGTTCACCGTGAGCTCCTGGGTGTCCTTGTCGTAGGTCAGGCAGTGCGTCGGGCAGCGGTGGCACACGTCCATCTGGATGTCCAGGCCCGCCTCGGCGTACTTCTTCACCTCGTCTTGGTCGATGATGATGGAGTCGCGCCACGTGCCGATGATGGAGCAGTCGGCGCGCGCCTGGGCCGCCACGCAGTCGTTCGCGCAGCCCGACATCTTGAACTTGAACTTGTACGGCCACATGGGACGATGGATCTCGTCTTGGTACTCGTTCGTCAGGTCGTAGCACATGTCCAGCGTGTCGTAGCAGGCGTGCTCGCAACGGCCGGGGCCCACGCAGCAGCTGGGCGAGCGCAGATCGGAGCCGGAACCGCCCAGGTCGAAGCCCTTGTCGCTGATGTCGTCGAAGATGGGCTGCAGCTGGTCGGTGTGCGTGCCCAGCAAGATGATGTCGCCGGTGGAGCCGTGCATGTTCGTGAGGCCGCTGCCGCGCTCCTCCCACACGTCGCAGATGTCGCGCAGCATGTCGGTGGTGTAGAACCAGCCGCTCGGCTGGGCCACGCGCACCGTGTGGAACTCGCTGATGTTCGGGAACTCCTCGGGCATGTCGGTGTAGCGGCCGATGACGCCGCCGCCGTAGCCCTTCACGCCCACGATGCCGCCGTGCTTCCAGTGCCCCACCTTGTCCTCGTAGGACTTCTCGAGCAGCCCCAGCAGGTCGTCGGCCATGGCGTTCTTCTCGCCCGCGCGCTTGATCTGGGTCACGAAGCTTGGCCAGGGACCCTTCTCCAGCTCGTCGAGCTGGGGGGTTTCTCTCTTTTCTGCCATAATATCCTCCTGTTTTCCGGGGGGGGTTCGTTGGCGCTACAGTTCCATCACGGTGATAGCACCGGACGGGCACACCGTCACGCAGGCCTCGCAGCCCATGCAGTCGCACGGGTCGCCTTTTATGGAGGCCTTTTCCCCGTCGAAACTCAAAATGCCCGCGGGACAGCCGTCGGCGCATGAGTTGCACCCCGTGCACGCCTCCTCGTCAAGAGAAACCATATACATACCAATCACCCCCTTCCCGTCTTGAACTCGCTATGGAACCGCACGCACGTGCCTACAGGGCGCGCAGGGCGCGCTCGGCTTGCTCCAGCGTGTACGCAATGTCCTGTTCGCTGTGGGCCGTCGAGACGAACGCCGCCTCGAACTGGCTCGGGGCCAGGTACACCCCCGCCTCGAGCATGGCCCGGTAGTACCGGGCGAACTTCTCGGCGTCCGCGTTGCAGGCGCTCCGGTAGTCCGTCACCGGCTCGTCCGTGAAGAAGGCCGAGAACATGGCCCCCACCCGGTTGACGCAAAGGGGCACGCCGACGCGGCGCGCGACGTCCTCCAAGCCGTCCGCGAGGGCGGCGGCGGTTTCGAACAAGCGCTCGTAGGTGCCGGGCTCTTGCAGCAGCTTGAGCGTCGCCAAGCCGCCGGCCACCGCCAGCGGGTTGCCCGAGAGGGTTCCCGCCTGGTACACCGGCCCTTGCGGGGCCAGGCCCTCCATGAGGTCGGCGCGCCCGCCGAAGGCCGCGAGCGGCAGGCCGCCGCCGATGACCTTGCCCAGGCACACGAGATCGGGCAGCACGCCGTAGTAGCGCGAGGCGCCGCCGTAATCGACGCGGAAACCCGTCATGACCTCGTCGAAGATGAGCACGCTCCCCTGCTCGAGCGTCAGGGCGCGCAGGTCGAGCAGGAAGCCGGGATCAGGCGGGACCACGCCCATGTTGCCCGCGACCGGCTCCACGATGACGGCGGCGATGCGCTCGCGATGTTCCTCGAACAGCGCGGCCACGCTGGCGCTGTCGTTGTAGCGCGCCACGAGCGTCTTCTCGGCCACGGACGCGGGCACGCCGCTCGAGCTGGGCCGCCCGTTGGTGAGCGCGCCGCTGCCGGCCTTCACCAGCAGGCCGTCGGAATGCCCGTGGTAGCAGCCCTCGAACTTCACGATGTAGTCGCGTCCGGTGGCGCCGCGCGCCAGGCGCAGCGCGCTCATGGTGGCCTCGGTGCCGGAGTTCACGAACCGCATCATCTCCACGGCGTCGTAGGCCCGGCGGATCTCCTCGGCCAGGGCCGTCTCCGCCTCGGTGGGGGCGCCGAACGACGAGCCCAGCTGGGCGGCGCGGCACACGGCCTCGACCACGGCGGGATGAGCGTGTCCGCAGATGAGCGGACCCCACGAGCCCACGTAGTCGACGTAGTCGTTCCCATCGACGTCCCAGACGCGCGAGCCCTCGCCGCGCGCCAGGAACACCGGGTTGCGCCCCACCGCGCGCGCCGCGCGCACGGGCGAGTCCACCCCGCCCGGAATCACCTGGCAGGCGAGCCGGTACGCTTCCTCGCTTTTCGTGGTATCGAGCATGCTCGGTACACCTCCTGTTTCCCAAGCCGGCGCATCGCGCCGACGATCGGTCGGTTCTAGTCGCGCAGCCACGCGGCGACGGCGAGGGCGTGGTACGTGATGAGCAGGTCGGCGCCCGCGCGCTTGCAGCCCAGCAGCGCCTCCATGACCACGCGGCGCTCGTCGATCCACCCCTGCGCGGCGGCGGCCTTCACCATGGCGTACTCGCCGCTCACGCAGTAGGCGGCCACGGGCAGGCCGCAGGCCCGCTTCGTGCGGTACAGCACGTCGCCGTAGGCCATCGCGGGCTTCACGATGACGAGGTCGGCGCCCTCCTCCACGTCGAGCATGACCTCGCGCAGGGCCTCGTCGCCGTTCGCCGGGTCCATCTGATAGGTCTTGCGGTCGCCGAACTGCGGCGCCGAGTCGGCCGCCTCGCGAAACGGCCCGTAGAAGGCCGAGGCGAACTTCGCCGCGTAGGACATCACCGCAACGTGCGCAAAGCCGTTCTCGTCGAGCGCGTCGCGGATGGCGCCCACGCGGCCGTCCATCATGTCGGACGGCGCCACGATGTCGGCGCCCGCCCGGGCGTGGGACACGGCCGTGGCGGCCAGCAGCTCCACCGACTCGTCGTTGAGCACGTGCTCGCCGTCCACGAGGCCGCAGTGGCCGTGGTCGGTGTACTCGCACAGGCACACGTCGGTGATGACCGTGAGCTCGGGGCGCCGCTGCTTGGCAAGGGCCACGGCCTGCTGCACGATGCCGTCGTCGGCATAGGCCTGCGTGCCGCGCGCGTCTTTGAAAGCGGGCAGCCCGAACAAGAGGATGGCGGGAATGCCCTTGCCCGCCACCTCGTCGAGCACCGGCCCGAGCCGGTCGAGGGAGTAGTGGAACACGCCGGGCATGGAGGGCACGGGCTCCTGCTTGCCCGCGCCGCTGCACACGAACAGCGGGTAGATCAGGTCGTCCACGCGCACGTGGTGCTCCCGCACCATGGCCCGCAACCCGGCGGTTTCCCGCAGGCGGCGGGGGCGTTTGCGCATCTTCATCGGGGTTCTCCTCCTTGCGAATCGACCAGCGCGGCCACGAGGCCCGCGATGGTGTACTCGGCGGCCTGCGCCCGGGGTTCGAGGCCCGCCTCGCGCAGCGTTTCCGTGGTTACGGGACCGATGGAGTACAGATCGACCCCTTCGAGCAGCGCGGGGCCGTCCAGGCAGGCCAGCAGGTTCGTCACCGTCGACGAGCTGGTGAACGTGACGGCGTCCACCTCGCCCGCGCGCAGGGCGTCCGCAAGCGCGTCCGCGCCCTGGGCCACCGCGCGCGTGCGGTAGGCCGCCACGTCGTTCACCGTCGCGCCGAGCTTCGCGAGCTCGCGGGGCAGCACGTCGCGGGCGTCCTCGGCGCGGGCGATGAGCACGCGGTCGCGCGCGCCCACCTTACCGGCCAGGAGCTCCACGAGGCCCTCGGCGCAGAACTCCCGCGCCACGTGCACCTGCACGATGCCGTGACGGGCGAGCGCGGCCTGGGTTCCCGAGCCGATGGCCGCCACCTCGGCGCGCGCCAGGCAGCGCGCGTCGAGGCGAAGGGACGCGGCCTCGGCGAAGAAGGCGTCCACGCCGTTCGCGCTCGTGAACACGACCCACTGGTACGCCTCGATACCGGCCACCGCCTCGCCCAGCGGGCGCGGATCGGTCGGGGGAACCGTTTCGATGGCCGGGAACTCCAGCACCTGCGCGCCGCGTTCCTCGAGCGCGGACGAGAGCGCCGACGCCTGGTGGCGGGCGCGCGTGACCACGACGGTCTTGCCGAACAGCGGCTTGCGCTCGACCCACGCCAAGCGCTCGCGCAGCGCGGCGACCTGCCCCACCACGATGACGGCCGGGTTCTCGATGCCCTCTTCGCGCACAAGCTCCTCGATGCTTGCCAGCGTGCCGAGCACCGTGCGCTGCATCGGCCAGGTGCCGTAGCGCACGACGGCCGCTGGGGTGGCGGGGTCCATGCCGTGCTCCACGAGGCTGCCCGCGATGCGCCCCAGGTTGTCCATGCCCATGAGGAACACGAGCGTGCCCTTCAAGCGCGCCACCTGCTCCCAGGGGATGGCCGACGCGCTCTTGTCGGCGTGCTCGTGCCCCGTGATGACGGTGAAGGACGAGGCCGCGTCGCGGTGCGTCACCGGTATGCCCGCGTAGGCGGGCGCGGCCACGGCCGACGTCACGCCCGGCACCACGTCGTAGGGGATGCCGTGCGCGCGCAGCTCCTCGGCCTCCTCGCCGCCGCGACCGAACACGAACGGGTCGCCGCCCTTCAGACGCACGACCACGTTGCCCGCCAGCGCCTTCTCCACCAGCAGCGCGTTGATCTCGCGCTGGGGCAGCGTGTGGTGGTCGGGGGTCTTGCCCACGTACACGAGCTCGCAGTCCGGCCGGGCGTAGCCCAGCAAACGCGGGGACACCAGCCGGTCGTACACCAGCGCGTCGGCTCGTTCGATGGCCGCGCGCCCCTTGAGCGTGAGCAGCCCCGGGTCGCCGGGGCCGGCGCCCACGAGGTAAACCTGCGACCCTTCCGTCATCGTCGCCATGTCACGCCTCCGTCCGGCAGGCGCTTGCGGGCAGGATGTCCGCCGCGCCTTGCGCGAAGGCGTCCTCGGCGGCCTCGCGGCCCACGCGCTCGGGCTGCGTGCCCGTGCGTTCCACGCGCACCATGCGGCTGCCGTCCAGGCTGCACACCATGCCCGCGAGCCTGATCACGTCGCCGGTGCACACGGCCAGCGCGCCGATGGGCGTTTGGCAGCCGCCCTCGAGCGCGGCCAGGAAGCTGCGCTCGGCGCGCGCCGCGCGCTCGGACTCCGCATGGTTCACGGCGCGCACGAGCGCCGCGACGTCGTCGCGCCCCGCGGCCACCTCCACCGCGATGACGCCCTGGCCCGCGGCCGGCATGACCACATCGGGTGCCAGGTACTCGGTTATCCGATCGCGCCACCCCAGGCGCACCACTCCGGCCACGGCCAGGATGATGCCGGCCATGCCCTCGTCCTCGTGCAGCTTGCGCCAGCGGGTGGCCAGGTTGCCGCGGATGCTCTCGCACTCCACGTCGGGGCGCACGCGATGCACCTGCGCGGCCCGGCGCAGGCTCGACGTGCCGATGCGCGCGCCTTCGGGCAGGTCGGCCAACGCCAGGCCGTCCTTGCCCAGGAACGCGTCGCGCGGGTCGTGCCGCATGCAGTAGGCGCCGATCTCGAAACCCTCCGGCAGCACGGTGGGCAGGTCCTTCAGGCTGTGCACGGCCAAGTCGATGCTTCCGTCGCGCAGGCCCTCCTCGATCTCAGCCGTGAACACGCCCTTGCCGTCCACGAGCGGCAGCGGGGTCGCAAGGTCGCGATCGCCCGCCGTGTCGGTCTCGGCCAGCTCCACTTCCAGGCCGGGGTGCGCCTCTATCAGGCGGTCGCGCACCCACGCGGACTGCCACAGCGCAAGCTCGCTCTTCCTTGTGCCGATGACCAGGCGTTTCATTGCGCGCCTCCCGTCTGCTTCCCCTCGGCCCCTGCTTCCGCGCGCGCGGGCTCCCCCTCGGGCTGCAGGTGGAACAGCTCCTCCAGCATGGCGGCGTACGCGCGGCTCTTCTCCGAGCCCGCCATGGCGTTCAGCGACGCCACGGGCTCGTGCATGAGCTGGTGGGTGATGGACGTGGCCAGGCACTGCACGACGTTCTTCTGGCTGGGCGTGAGGCCCGAGAGCTTGCCCATGGCCCGCTCCAGCTTGTCGGCCTTGATGCGCTCGGCCTGGCGGTACAGCGCGTCGATGGTGGGAAGGTACTCCAGCGAGCGCTGCCAGCGCTCGAAGTCGGCCGCCGCCTCGTCGATGAGCCGGGCGGCGTTCTTGGCCGCGCGCAAGCGCTCGTTCTGGTGGCGGTTGGCCACGTCGCGCAGCTCGTTGATGTCGTAGCAGCTCACGTTCGGGATGCTGCGCACCTCCGGGTCGATGTCGCGCGGCAGCCCCATGTCGATGCACAAAAGCGGTCGAGCGGGGCGGCGTGCCATGACGGCGGCCAGGCGCGCCTTGTCGACAAGGCAGCCCTTCGCGGCCGTGGCCGAGAACACCACGTCGGCCTGCTCCAGGCAGGCGTCCATCTCGTCGAGCGAGCAGGCGCCGAAGCCGTACTGGCCGGCCAGCCGCTGCGCCTTGTCGAGCGAGCGGTTCGACACCATGGCCACCGACACGTCCTGCGCCACGAGGTACTTCATGGTCAGCTCGCTCATCTCGCCCGCGCCCAGGATGAGCACCCGCTTGTCGGCGATGCCGCCCAGCTCGCGCACGGCCAGGTCCACGGCGATGCGTCCGATGGAGGTGGAGTAGCGGCTGATGCGCGTTTCGGAGCGCACCTTCTTTCCCAGCGACAGCGCGCGCTGGAACCACACGTTGATGATCTTGTCGTTGGCTCCCGCTTTGCAGGACGCCTGGTAGGCGCGGGACACCTGCCCCGCCACCTCCGTCTCGCCCACGATGAGCGAGTCCAAGCCGCACACGACCTCGAACAGGTGGCGCACGGCGCAATCGTCCGCGTAGGCGTACAGCAGGTCGCGGAACCGCCGCTCCTGCACGGCATCGCCCGCCTTGCCCTGGCCCATGATGAAGTCGCGCACCCGGGCGACGCCCTCGTCGGCGTCCTCGCACACGCCGTAGAACTCCAGGCGGTTGCACGTGCTCAGCACCACGGCGCCGGCAAGCCCCGCGGCGGCCTTCACGTCCTGCACGCACAGGGCGTTTTGCGAGTGGTGCACGCTCAGCTGTTCCAGAATCTCGATGGGAGCCCGCTTGATGCTCAGCCCCACGACGATGGTATGCATAACCCCGCTCCCGTCTCATCCCCTGCGGCCTGCCCCACAACAGGCGCGCGCAAAACCCGGTCAACCCCGGGGCCGCACGCAGCGCGCGGCCCCGGGCAAGCGCCTACTCCGCTTCCAGGAACTCGAAGTAGGGCCGGTCCATGCTCGCCAAGCCGTTGACCATGAGCTCGACGATGCCGCCGTACTGCACGTTGTAGCGTGCAGTGGCCTTGTACGCCTGAAGGAGGTCGCGTATCGTGCCCTTGCAGTTGGAGCACGGCGCGCAGACGTACTTCACGATGTCGGGGTTCTCGATCTCGTCTTCGAAGGCGTTCAGGATCTGCGCGAACTTGGTGCGCGCGCTCACCTTGTTGCGGAAGTCGCCGAAGTTGTACGAGTTCATGATGGCGAACCCGCTGCCGCCGCCGCAGCAGTAGTTGTCCACCCCGTGGGGCGTCATCTCGCGGAACTGCGGCGCTATCTTGTGCAGGATGTCGCGCTGGGGCTTCACGATGCCCATCTGCCGCACCATGTTGCACGGGTCGTGCAGCGTCACGGGGAAGTCGTTCTTCGACGGGTCGAACTTCAGCCGTCCGGTTTTCACGAACTCGGCCATCATGGGCAGGAAGCTCTCGACCGGAACGCCGCGCTGGTCGCTGTCGGCCATGCGGTCGGCGCCCACGACGGCCGCCTTGTGGGCATGTCCGCACTCGCCGATGACGATGCGCTTCACACCCAGCTTCTTGGCAGCCTCGAACTGCGCCATGGCCACGTTCTTGGCCTGCACGTCGTCGTACCAGATGCCGTAGTTCACGCTGTCGAAGCCCATCATGTCGGTGCTGAGCGTCCAGTCGACGCCGGCCTCGTCCAGCAGGATGGCGAAGGCCGCAGGGTTCTCGGGCCAGGCCAAAAACTCGCCCGCATTGTGCACGAGCAGCACGTCGGCGCCCTCTTTGTCCAGGGGGAACTTGATCTTGCGCCCGGTGCGCTCCTCGATGTCCTCTTCGATGAACTCCAGCGTGTCGATGAAGGCGGGCTTCGTCAGGCCCGTGGTCGAGCCCACCTTGAGCTGCAGCTGCGTGCCCTTCGCGTGCACGGGCGTGGGCGCCAAGCCCATCTCCATGCTGAATATCTTGCGGATCTCGCGGGCCATCATGCCGTTGTCGAGCCCCAGGGGGCACACCTGCGCGCAGCGGCGGCACAGGTTGCAGCGGTAGGAAAGCTCGCCCAGGCGCGCGATGGTCTCCCAATCCAGGTCGATGTCGGCGCCGGTGAAGGAGCCCAGCAGCTTGCCGGACGGCGTGAAGTACTTCTTGTACAGCTTGCGCAGCACGTCCACGCGGAAGATGGGGCGGTAGATCTCGTCGCCGTCCGTCGCCTGGAACACGTGGCACGCCTCCGAGCACGTGTTGCACTTGGCGCAGTACTCCATCGTCAGGCTCAGGGGCTGGAGGTACTTGTTGTTGGCATCGAGGAACAGCTTCTCCAGGCCTTTGAGGAACTTGGCCTTCAGCTCGTCTTCCTCTTCCTTGGTGGCGGGGCGCTTCATGGTGTCGATGGCGCAGAAGCCGTCGAGCGAGCAGCAGTTCGTCTCCGCCCATTCGGGCTTCGGCTCCTTGAACGCGGGCTCGAGCCCGTTCTTGTCGTAGGGCACGGGCAAGGGCGCCAAGTCGTCCAGGGTGCTCAGAAGATCCTTTTTGCGCGAGATGTCGGTGGTCCTCACCATCTTGTTTTCGATAGCCATGAGGCCTATCCTTTCGACGTTTCAGACGATGCGCTCTGCGGCTTCGTGGCCGACCAAGGCGACGTCACCGGCTGCTGCGCCGCATCCTCGAACCGGCGCTCCACCGCGCTGCCCTTCAGGTTGGGGTCGTTGTCCCACAGCACCTTGTGGAAGCAGAAGAACTTGCCCACGTAGTGGCTCATCTTGGAAAGCGGGATGTACAGGAACATGATGCCCAGCAGCACGAAATGCACGAGCACGATGGGGGGCAGGTCCGTCGCGCTGAGCGTGAACACCTGCGCGGCCACCGTGAAGGGCGACGCGACGAACAGCCACGAGTACGCGCCGGTGAGCAGCACGACGAGCAGCAGCACGATGTTGAAGTACTCGAGCGGCGTGGTGTACTTCGCCAGCACGCGGTCGAACACGCGGCGCACGAGCAGCAGCATGCAGCCGATCGTAGCCAGCGCGAACCCGACGATGCCGACGATGGAAACCACCGCAACGTACCAGGCCGGGTGCCAGGCCACGCTGACGAGCAGCAGCACCGACCACCCCAGCATGACGTAGATGCCCAGGTGCATGGAGTACGATGCCCACCAAAGCGAGCGCTGGTGCACGAACAGCTTCTTGATGAAGAGCATCTCCTTGATGATGTCCACGGTCTCGCTGACCCGGTTGATCTTGCGCGGCTTCGTCCACCACTCGGGCTCCTCCATGTAGGAGCCGCCGTAGGCGGCCCTCCCCGCCCCTTCCTTGGGCACGGGATAGAGGTCGAGGCGCGCGTGGATCTGCATGTGCGCGAACTTGTAGGCTTTCCTCAAAGACAGCGCGAAGAAGCCGAACATGGCGATGATGATGAACACGGACACGAGCGTTTCAGCAGACACGGAAAAGCCTCCTTACGTCCTTGCCCCGGAACAACACCCCCTCAGCGTTACCGCTCCGGCGCTTCTTTAAAACTAAAGCACCGCCATCGGGGTGTAAAATTCTGATTTGCAATCGCGGCATAAAAAGAGGCTATGTCTTGGTGTATCATGGCTGCAGGGGGTTTCGGGTCCGGGTGCCCTCATCTCGTGTTTTCGCTGTTTTACCTGCAAATCCTCGAGCGGACGACCTTGTTTTGCACCGCTGGCGTCAGGGGCGGACGGCTAGCGCGGCACCCGGTGCGTGCAGGGATCAAGATATCCTATATCGCCCTCATGTATTCTTATGGCGGCATTCCTACCCCAGTACTTATAATTTACGTGGGGAATTGAAGCGCATCGTCAAGGGGGAGACCTGTATCGGCCTGGTTGTAAGGGGGGTCGGCATGAGTTCACTAGAGGAATTTCTGGTATTCAAAGACGTTGCCTCGACGGGCAACATCACCAGGACTTCTCAGCGCCTGCACATGAGCCAGCCCAGCGTGAGCATCCAGATCCAGAACCTCGAGCGAGACTACGGGGTTCAGCTCTTGGATCGGACGAACCGCGGCGTGACGCTCACGGAGAACGGGAAGATCCTCTACCGCTACGTGGAGGAGATCATTCAGCTGATG
This sequence comes from Gordonibacter massiliensis (ex Traore et al. 2017), assembly GCF_019731765.1. Taxonomy (NCBI): domain Bacteria; kingdom Bacillati; phylum Actinomycetota; class Coriobacteriia; order Eggerthellales; family Eggerthellaceae; genus Gordonibacter; species Gordonibacter massiliensis (ex Traore et al. 2017). The sequence continues at coordinate 81,357 of NZ_JAASIO010000013.1, forward strand.
ATGGAGGCCCGCGAAGCCGTCTCCTACGCCTCGACCTGCCATCACGGCGGCATTCACATCGGGGCCACGTTCACCATCGGCGAGTACCTCCTGCCCTACCTGGTGCGCGAGTACTGCAGAAGCGAGACCGACTCCGACATAGACGCGCGGATCGCCGACACGGAGGTGCTGGCGCAAGAGGTCATGGACCGCCGGCTGAACGTGGCCCTCATCGAAGGTCCCGTGCCCAACGACCCCAACTTCACCGTGGAAACCTTCTGGCACGACGAGCTGGTCGTGGTGGTTCCCGTCGACCACCCCTGGAGCGAGCGCGGCACCATCAGCTTCGAAGAGCTCACCACCGAAAGGCTGATCACCCGCGAGCAGGGATCGGGCACGCGCAAGGTCATGGAACTGGCCTTCGCGCGGAACAGCTTCAACTACCTGGACCTGAGCATCCGGCTGGAGCTGGGCAGCACGCAGGCCATCAAGCAGGCGGTCAAGTGCGGCATGGGCATAGCCATCATCTCCGCCCTGACCGTGCAAGAGGAATGCCTGCTCAACCAACTGGTCACCCTGCGCGTGAAGGACTGCTCGTTCACGCGCCCGCTCAGCATCCTCACGCACACCAAGGGGCACCTCACCGAAGACGAGCAGTCCTTCGTCGCCCTCTTACGCGATGGCAAGAAGCTGCAGGAGATATTCCCTGCCCCCGTCGTTTCGTGACGGAGGCAGGTCGCTACGTCGAGGAGGCTCGGCGGGGCGTCAGGCCGCTGGAGCCCGAAAGAACGTGACGTTCGCGGCCGTTGTCTGCTCGACCGCGACCGCATCGGCGGACAACGTACCGTCGGCGTTGATGGGAAGCGCTATCATCTCGTCGCTGTACAGGCACGACACCACCAAGTGCTTCTCATCGGGGCTTAGCGCGCACCCGCGCGGCCATGCGCAGTCCAACTCGAGCGCCTGAACGTTGTCGGGAATCCCCGTATCCTGATCGATTTTGAGCACGGCGACCCCTTGGAAGCCGCCGTCGCCGTGAACGCGCTCTTTGCCCACCAGGTTGTCCGAAGAACCCCGGAACACCGTGTACAGGTACGAGCCGTCCTCGGTCATCTTCATGTCTTGCTGCTCGTATTTTCCATCCTTCTCGGGCACCCGCGCGAGCCATTCCTCGGGTACGACGGCCCCGGCCCCCGTACGCTCCAGCACGCCTTTCTCGTCGAAGGAGAACGCAACCACCTCGTTCGCCGATTCGAAGTTGCAGTACATCCACGGCTTCTCGGGGTGAAAGCGCACGTAGCGCGGCGAGTAGCCCTTGCCCAAGCTGACGGTTGACGCGAGCTCCAGCTTGCCCTCGGAGTCGAGAACCATGCTGTAGATATCGCCGGTGCCCTTGTCGGCCACCACGAAGAACTTCCCGTTGGGAGCCCACGTGACGGTATGCAGCTGAGACAAGTGCGCCTCTCCTCGAAACGCCATGATATCGCGCACCTCGCCGATAGTGCCGTCTTCGTTCAGCTCGAACACCACGCAATTCGCGCTCGGACAGGCGGGCGCGATCTGCCAGGCTCCCAGGTCGTCTTGCACGATCTTGCAGGGACAGGGCTTTGCCGTGTGGATGGAGCACAGCAGGTACTTCCCCGTGGGATCTATGCTCACCATCGACGGGTTCGACCCGAACGACGGCGCGCATTGCCTCTCGGTCAGGTCGCCGGTGAGCGGATCGACCTCGTACACCCAGATGCGCCCGCCTCCGCCTGCGCCCATGCCGGCGTCCTTGTCGAAGGGCACGTCGCATTCGTCGGTCACATACAGAAGGCTTTTATCATAGTCTATGCAGATGAATCCCACGCTGATCTCGTCGGTTACCCGCTTCGCGTCGGCCATCTCGCCGGTTGCCTCGTCGAACGTATGAACCCAGAGGCCCTTCTCGCCACCCTTCTCATCCCAGCAACCGGTGTAGACGAACGTTTTGGTTCCGTTCGAGGCGGCGACGCTTGCCGCGCCGTCGCCGCTTCCCGCGCACCCGGCAAGCGTCTCGCTTGCCCCCAGGGCGGCGAAACTGAGACCAAGCACCGCCGCGCCCTTCACGAAGCTGCGACGGCTGTACCTTAGTTTTTCTTGCATGTCGTTTCCTCCTTGATGAAAAGTGACCGGAAGTTCCCGCATGGCGCCGTATCGTCCGACGCGTTCGGTTAGGCTTCGTAAAACGTCACGCTCGAGCACGTGTCCTGCTCGGCGCGCAGCCCCGTGTCGGAGAGCGTGCCGTCGGCGGCGACGGCGAGCGTGGCCACCTTGTCGCTGTACAGCGAGCCTACGAGCAGAAACCTCCCGTCGGGCGAAATATCGCAGCCGCGCGGCCAGTAGATATCGTCGAACTCGCAGCGCTGCACCGTGGCCACGCTGCCGTCGTCCTGATTCACCGCGTACACCGCCACGCCCTGGAAGCCGCCCACATGCTCCCGTCCGCCATCGCCTGTGGGGTTGTCGCCCGAACCCCGGAAGCAGCTGTACACGGTGGAGCCGTCGGCGCTGATCTTCATGTCCTGAGATTCGAAGCGCCAAGCCTTCTCCACCGAAGAGCGCTGTTCCTCGGGAACCACCAGGTCGCTGTTGATAAGCGAGAGCCGGCCCTCGTCATCGTAGCTGAACGCATCCAAGCGGTTGGCTGCCTCGTAATTCACGTAGCACCAGGGCTTCGAGGGGTGGAAGCGCACGTAGCGCGGCTTGTCGCCGGCACCCGTCCGGTACGGCTCGCCTACCAGCTCCAGCTTTTCGTCAGCCGTGATGCGCAAGGTCGAGATGGCCCCCGTGCCCTTGTCGTTCGCGATGAAAAAGTTTCCGCTGGGAGCCCACGTGCACGAATGCATATGGGAGAGCGCTTTGTCCGCTGCCCGGTACGCATCCAGCACGTCGCCAATCGTGCCGTCGTCGTTCATGCGGAACAGCACGATGGGCGCGTCGGCATAGCCCGGCACAATGCGCCATGCGCCGCTTTCGTCCCGCTCGGTCTGGCACGACATGGGAGCGGCTCCATGGATCGAGCACACGCCGTAGCGCTTGTCGGGACTCAGGGTGAACATGGAGGGGTTCGACCCGAACGACTTCGCCTTCTGCATAAGGGTCAGGTTGCCGGTCGCGGCATCCACCTGCCACACCCACACGTTCCCGCCGCCGCCCGATCCGATGCCCGCGTCTTTGTCGAAAGGCGCGTCGATCTCGTCCACCATGTACAACAGGCCGCGCTCGTGATCGACGTAGCAGTTGCTCGTCCTGATGTCGGCGTCAATCTGCCTGCCCTCTCCGAGCGCGCCCGTGGCAACGTCGTAGGTATGGACCCACAAGCCATCGTTGCCCCCATGCTCGCCCCACATGCCGCAGTATGCATAGATTGCCATATTCGCCTTCCTTTCCCCTCGGTCGCTTTACCCCTTCCCCCTCGGGCCGTGCAGGCCGCCGATGCGCAAAAGGGTCGACTCGATGCTACTCGGCCGGAACGCGCCCCCGTAAGGCCGATTTCTCTACGATACGGCAGTTCGCGTGGATGATTTTTCTCACACCCCTGCACAACCAGCGCTTTTGAGCGAGCGCTGCGAAGATTGTCAGGGCACTTGCCCCCGCATCGTTGCTATAGTTGAAAGGCTCCGCGAACCGGAGCATCGCGATGCGGCGGGAGGGGGCATGCATGGGCGCCGATACGAAGCGCTTCAGCGCGAAGGGAACGCTGGCGCTGTATCCCAGCTATGTGGGCATGGGACTGTTTCTGGCTTGGACCGTGGGCAACTCGTTCGTGCTGAACTTCGAGGGCACCGCAGCGATCGAGCATGCGCGCACCGTCGATTTGCTCTGCGCCATGGGGACGAACGTCCTCGCGTTGTTCGTCATCGCGTGCCGGTCGAACGAGATAGGGTCGCTGCTGGCCCGACGGCCGGTTCCCCTCGCGGCGGCCGCATGCGCCTCGCTGGGATCGGCGCTCATGGTGCTGGCAGGCGTGCTCCCCGGCGAAGCGCTGGCCGTGATCGCAGCGGGATCGTGCTTGCGGGGCGTGGGCTCGGCTCTGCTGTTCATGCTGTGGAGCGAGCTGTTCAGCAGCCTGCCCATCAAGCAGACGAGCATCTGCTATTCGGCGGCGTACCTCATCTCGGTGCTCTTGGAGGCGGGCATGCGCTCCATCGACGCGAACGTGACGCTCGTGCTGGAGTGCTTCCTGCCCCTGGCCTCGGCCATCCTCATGGGAATCCCGCTCGCCGGGCACGCCCCCGACGGCGGCGAGGGCGAGAGGGAGCCTGCGCGCGCATGGGCGTTCCCCTACCGGCCCCTTGCGCTGACCATGGCCTACACGTTCGCGGCGTTCTTCTTCCACAGCGCCATCTCCAGCGAGGCAGGGGGCTTCAGCTGGGTGGGCGGAGGCGCGGTGTCGGCGCTGTGCTTGGCGGCGTCGTTGCTGTTCGTGAAGCGGTTCGACGCGTCGAAGCTGCAAAACGTCGCGTTGCCCCTCATGATCGCCGGCATCCTGCTCTGGGTGCTTTTGGGCAACGAGGCCGGCAGCGCCGTCATGATGCTCACCGACGCCGGGAACATCGCGTTCCGCATCTTCATCCTCGTGATGATCTGCAACATATGCTACCGCTACCAGGTGCCCGCGTTGTGGCTGTTCGCCATCGTGCGCATGGCCATGCTCGTTGCCGAGGCGGCCGGAGTGGGCACGGGGATGGCGCTCGCCGCGAACCGGGACGCCACGAGCGACCTGGCGGTGGAGGGCTTCGCGTTCGCGCTCGTGCTGGTGCTGGCCACGGTGTCCGCGTTCGCCACGAACGCCGGCCGCAACCTGGCCGACACCTCGTGGCACATCGTGCCCCGGGAAAGCGGGCGGACCTCGCGCGCCGACCAGCTGGCGCAGGTGATGGGCGGCTACGAGATGCTCGTATGGCGCTGCGCGAAAGTGGCGCGCCTGTACGGCCTGACGCACCGCGAGGAGGAAGTGCTCGGCTGCCTGACGAAGGGAATGACGAAAACGCAGGTGCAGGAAGACCTGTGCATCTCGGAAGGCACCGCGCGCACCCACATCCAACACGTGTACAAGAAGCTGGGCGTGCACTCGCGCGAGGAGATGATCGACATCGTGGAGCAAGTGGAATAGGACAGGCGAGCCGTCGATCCGTTCCCGCAGCCGGCAGGCCGCCGGAACCTCACTCCTCCAGGGAGCGCAGAACGTTCACCAGCGCGTCGTCGGGGCGGTAGTGCAGGCGCAGCGACAGCAGGTTGCGCGCGACCGGGAACAGCCCGGCGTCGACGGCGGCCGCCGCACCCGCATCCAGGGTCTCGAACACCTCATCGACAGGCGCCACCACGATGCCGGCTTCGCGCAGCTCGCCGTCCACGGCCTCGCGCTCGATGGGCTCGATGCCGTACTCGTCGGCGAGCTCCTTCAGCTCGGCCATGGCCTGCAGCGCCACCACGGGAGAGGTCATGACCGACTTGAGGTAGCACGCCGCGCCCGCGCGGGGCCTGCCCGCCTTCCACAGCGCATAGGCGAGCTGGTAGTAGGCCACCGCCACGTCGCCCGGCTGCACGGCCACGTGCAGGCAGGCGTCGAGCACGGCGGCAGCGTTGTCCATGTCGCCCACCAGCATGTAGGCGCGTCCGAGCTGCCGGTATCCTCCGGCCGTGGAGGGGGCGAGTTCTATGGCGCGCTGACCGTAGCGCAAGGCGTCGTCCACGCGCTCGAACGAGCGCTCCAGCAACGTGACTATCTCCAGATGGCAGAGGTAGAACGAGTCGGGCGCGAGCTCGACGCGCTTGCCCGCGTCGGCTGCCGCCCGCGCCGCGAGGGTGGGCACGGCCGGCGACGCGGTCGCGTCCGCGCCGATCGGCGCCGCGTCCGAACGCCCGAGCCGAGCGGCACGCAAGGCGCGCTCGTACAGCACGCGCGCCGCGTACGAGTCGAACGAGCGGTACACCGTCGCGGCGCCGTCGACGTACCCGTCGAGGGCGGCGGTCTCGGCCACGGCGTCCATGAGCACGGCAACCGCTTTCTCGGAATCGCCCTGCGCGAGCGTGCGGGCGCGACCGAGCGCGGCCAGGCAGCGGTCCTCTCCCAAAAAGCACACCACCACGGCGTTCTGGTCCTCGGTGTCCAGCTCCCCCTCCGCCAGGGCCGCCATGAGCCGCGTGCACGCCGATGCGGTCAAATCGTCGCCCCGCGCCTCGGCCGCGTCCTGCTCCTCGCGGACGGCGCGGATGGCCTCGGTGGCGCTCGCCGCGCGCGCCACGCGGTCGGCCAGGCCCTCGCCTATGCGACGACGGCGAGCTTCGGCGGCGATGCGCAGGTCGCGCGCCTCCTCCGCGCCCAAAACGGGCCGCACCGCCTCGGGCAGCGCCCCGTCCTCCATTTCGGGCAGCTCCCGACGCCGCACGGTCGAAGGCAGGGCCGCCACGAGCGCGAACGGATCGGCGGCCGGCAGATCCGCCACCGCCTCGCACAGCGAGAACAGCGAGGAGGGGTCGCCAGCCAACGCGGCGCGGAACCGCCCCTGCTCCTCGTAGACCTGCCGGGAAAACGCCACCTGGTAGTACGCCGTTCCCTCTCGATCGGAGGGGAACTCGCCGCCTCGCTCGGAGGCGACCTCCTCCGCGGCCCCCGCCGCCGGTTCGTCGCCGAGCGGGCAGGCGGCCACGTCGACGCGCCGCAGGGACGGCGAAGCCTCGAACGCCGCCGCGGCGAGCGCGAGGCCGAAGTGCATGGCGTAGCGGCGCGCCTGCGCATCGCGCTGCGCTTCGGCCACGTCGACCCAACCCGACCCCGTGGGCGCGTCGACCCAGGTTTGGGCCGGCATGAGCGCGGCGTCCGGCACGGTCAACATGAACGCGGCAAGACCTTCCGCCACGTTCGCCTGCAGCCGAGCCTCGATGCGCACCGGAAGCTTCAGCCGTTCCAGCACGGCGCTCACGCGGCAACGCACCTCCCATTCGCCGCCGTCCGCGCCCACGGGGGCCCCGGCTATAGGCTCGCCGGCAAGCAGCTGGGCTCCCGCCGTCTCGATCAGATAGGCGTCCCAGCGGGCGCAATCCGCATCCGTCGCCAGGGGCGCCCGATCGCCGAACGCCTTTTCCACCAGCGAGAACCGGTTGAGCGCGGCCTCCAGCGCCCATACGGTGCGCCGACTCACCGGCGCGTCCTCGTCCTCCACGGCCACGTAGTACAGGTTGGCGTAACGCACGGTCTTCACCAGACGCAGCGCGTCGTCGGGCACGGCCGACGCGGACAGATCGTCCAGACCGGCATCCTCCAGCCAGCGGACGAGGCTCCGCGCGAGCGCGGGCGGCCTCACCACGGGGTCCGCCCCGGCGCGCCTCACATCGTCGACGATGGCGCGCAGGCCGGGAAGCAGCTTCTCATCCCTCAGATGCTCGTGCACGAAGCCGATGCCGCGCGTCGGCACCTCGGCGCCTCCCAGCGCGGGACGGTGCACGAAAGCGAGGTAGGCGCGGGCGAGCGCGTCGTCGTAGGAAAGGTCGGCCGCGTACGGTCCGAAGTCGAACCACGTGTCCGAGAACGTGTAGCGGTCGCGTCGGCGCGTGTACTGCGCCACCTGGCGGCCCTCGCCTTCGTCCGTGCGCACCTCCACGCAGCCGCGTTCCTCGCCAGCCGCCTCCTGCTCGGTGAAGCGCGCGAAATCGAGGTCGGGCTTGCGAGCCGGGGGCGAGACGATGGGATGGTCGACGGTGAACACGCGCCCGAACCGGTCGACGTAGGCGAGGATGCGGAATTCCCGCTTGCCAGCGAATTCGACGACGTAGCGGTCGCCCTTGCTCGGCGACGCGCAGGCTCCGGCGATCCAACCGTAGGTCGGCGCGGGCGAGCCCGTGCAGGCGGGCGCGACCAGCACCACGGCGTCGGGCAGCACGCGGCGCGAGGCGCCGAGAAGCGATGCCGTCGCCGTGATCGTGTACGTCCCGCCCTGTTCTTCCGCCTGCCTCACGCGCCGCTCCTCCTCATCAAACCGCGAACGTCCTCGGCCGGCGAAGGCGTCGAAGCGTTTCCCGGCATCGAGCGGTTCCGAAGCCGAGGGCCGTCGGAACGTTAACGAGCAGCATAGCATGACGCACCGACGTTGCGAGGAAAACGCCGAATGACCCCACGCATGAAAAAGCATCCCGAAGCACGGGGGATGCCGTGCTTCGGGATGCGGCTTTGCGGCAACCTCCTCGCAGGAGGCTTTTGCTGGAAACGGGCTCAGTGGCGGCAGGCGTTCTCGGCGCCCATGATCGGCACGTTGCCGGCGGCCACGAGACGGGCCGCGTCGCCCACGTTGGGCGTCTGGTTCTCGAAATACACCGTGATGCCCGCGTCGTTGAAGCCCATGAGCGGGCGCATGCCCATGCCGGCGGCCACGATGGCGTCCACGCCGGCGTCAGCCAGCAGCCCCACGGGGCGCAGGCAGCCGCCCTCTTCGTGCGGCGGGTTGGCGATGGCCGACGTGCCGGTGATCTCGCCGTCCACGATGTCGACCACGGTGAAGCAGTCGCAGTGGCCGAAGTGGCCGGAGCGTTCCGAAGCGAGGTCGGCGGCGCCCATCGTCGGCACCGCGAGTTTCAACGTTTCTCCCATGATGATCCTTTCTTGCCGGGGCCCAACGGCCCCGCTCGTCTTCCGAGGCCTCGTCGCCTCGGGTTATGCCCTTTCCGTTCCGCGTGGCCCCATCGCCAGCTCGGCCGCGTTCGCCCGGCAAGCGCTCGCGTCGGGTCGGCCGGAAACGCGTGCCCGCCGATGCCGGCTCGCGCGTCAGTCGTCGCCCGTCTGCGATGCGACCGGACCTCCGCGCCCGGCGGCGCCCAGCCCGCCTTCCAACAGGTTCACCAGCAGCTCGTCGAGCCGGCGGCGCGCCCGCAGCGCGTCGAGCCACTGCTCGGCCAGCTCCATGCCCTGCTCGGTGAGCTCGTACTCCCGGCGGCGCGGGCCCGAAGCGTCCTCGCACCAGCGCGACACCACGGCGCCCTCGTCTTCCAAGCGCCGCAGCGACCGGTACAGGCCGCCCACGTCCACGTCGACCTCGCCGTCGGTCATCTCCAAGATGGTGCGGCGCATGTCGTAGCCGTAGCCGCCGGCGTACAGCAACGCCGCCAACGCGGCCGGCTCCACCAGGGCGCCGCCGCCCCCGCCGCGCCGTCGACAGCACGGCTGCCGAGCCCCGGCTCCTCCGCAATCGCCTTGCGGCACAAACATCGCCTCCTTGCTTCCCGCACCCGCCCGGAGAGACCCGGACGGCGAGCATGTTTCCCGCAGCTATATGACAACAACATATATACCCCTAAAACATCTATGTTGTCAACATATAAAGTTGTAGTGGTTCTTGAATATGAAAATGAGCAAAGTTTTTTCGTTACAGCCATAAAAACTTTTCATTTTCTATATTTTGTATTGTTATACTAGAAAAACTCTACCATCTTCGAAAGGTACAAGATGATCGACCGACCTCGATACCGCGCAGCCGTGGAACCCTACATAAACATGCCCTTAGTGAAGATACTCGCCGGCGTTCGACGCTCGGGCAAATCGACCATTCTGCGCATGATCATGGACGGGCTTGAGCGACAAGGCGTGGATCGGGCTCGACTGCTGCATTACAGCTTCGACTCCCTCGCCTACGCCGACCTGAAAAGCGCTGCGGAATTCTATCGCATGATCGCCGCACGCATCGCCAACGTGCCGGGACGTGCCTACCTGTTCCTCGACGAGGTTCAGGAAATGCCCGAATGGGAGCACGTGGTCAACAGCCTCATGGTCGATTTCGACGTGGACATTTACGCAACCGGATCGAACTCTCGCCTTCTCGCTTCGGAAATCTCCACGTACCTGACCGGCCGTTACGTGAGCATCCCCGTATACCCGCTCTCGTTCGAGGAGTTCCTCGACTTCAAGCGCGCAAGAGGAGCAACCGTTCTATCGCCACGGGAGGAGCTGCCCGACTTCTTACGCCGAGGTGGCTTTCCCGTAACGAACATCAACGACATGAGCGACGACCAAGCATATCGGATCATCAGCGATATATATTCGTCCGTCGTCTTGAAGGACATCGTGCAGAAAAACGACATCAGAAAGCCGGAGCTGCTCGAACGCATCGTACGGTTCGCGTTCGACAACGCCGGAAAAACCTTCTCGGCGAAACGCATAGCCGACTACCTGAAAAGCCAGCAACGCGAACTGGGCGTGGAGACCGTATACAACTACCTTTCGTTCCTCGAGAAAGCGTTCTTGCTTTACCGATGCTCCCGTTTCGATCTGCGCGGCAAAGAGATCCTCAAGACGCAAGAAAAGTTTTACCTCGTCGACACGGCGCTGCGTCCCGCCCTGTTGGGTTCCGACCCCCTATCCGCAGCGGCCCTTTTGGAAAACATCGTGTACCTCGAGCTGAAGCGGCGCGGCTTCGACGTTTACGTGGGCAAACTCGGAACAAGGGAGATCGACTTCGTAGCGGAACGGCAGGGAGCTCGTCTGTACGTGCAAGTCGCCCGTGAAATATCGCAGACGGACACCGAACAGAGGGAATACGGCAATCTTCTAACGCTGCGCGACGGCTATCCGAAGTACGTGCTGCGCACCGACGCCTTCTCCGAAGGCGCGCACGAGGGCGTGCGCTCGATGCACGTGGCCGATTTCCTCCTGGCCGACGACTGGGGCTAACCAAAAGCCCCCGCTCAGCGCACCTTCGCCACGATGAATGCGAACGTGGCCACGGCGAACGCGGCCGAGAAGGCGAAGGCCATCTGATACGGCAGAGCCGGTGCTGACGCAGAGGCCGAAAGCGATCCCGCCACAGCCATGAGCAGCACCATCGACGACGTGCCGAGCGACGCGCACGCCTGGCGTCCCGCGATGGAGAACGAGCTGCCGTCAGACACGATGCGCCCCGGAAGGCCCGCCAAGCTCCACGAGATGAGCGGCCCCATGAGGCCCGACACGCCGAACGCCCGCACGGCTTGGCAGAGCGTGGTCACGGCGAGCGGCGTTTCCCCGTCGATGAACACCATGAGCACCGAGCCCACGGCCAGCAACAGGCCCGACGCAAGCGTGACCGGGCGAATGCCGAACCGGTCGGTGAGCACGCCGGCCAGCGGGTTCAAGAACAGCGCGGCGATGGTGCCGGGCAGAAGCACGATGCCCGCGTCGAGCGCCGTGCCGCCGCACAACCCCTCGACGTACAGCGGGATGATCAACGTCACGCCCATGAACGAGGCGTGCAGCAGGCACAGCACCACGAACCCGACGACGTACTGCTTCGAGGAGAAGATGCCCATGTCGATAAGGGGGTCGTCAACCCGCTTCTGCCGCCGCACGAACAGCACGAGGAACGCCGCGCCCGCCGCGAGCGGACCCCACACGAACGGGCTGGCGATCGAGAAGCTGCTCGCCTCCGAGAACCCCAGCAGCAAGCCGCCGAAGCCCAGCGCCGACAGCGTGAACGACAGCGTGTCGAACCGCTCGGCGCGATCCCCCGCCCCGCCGCGCACGAGCAGCGCCGTAGCCGCGGCCAGCAGCGCCACCGCAACCAGCAGCAGCACGAAGAAACTGCGCCAGCCGAGCGAGAAGCTCATAGCGCCGCCGATGGTGGGGCCGATGTTGGGTGCGAAGCCCATGGCGATGCCCGCCACGCCCATGGCCGTGGCGCGGCGCCCCTCGGGGAAGCGCGTCATGGCGATGGTCTGCATGAGCGGCAGCAGAAGCCCGGTGGAGACAGCCTGGCAGATGCGGCCCGCCAACAGCACGGCGAAGTTGGAGGCAAGGCAATCAGCCAAGGCGCCCACCAGGAAAAACGCCAAGGCGATGAACACGTGCTGACGGGTGGAGAACCGCTTGGAAAGATAGGTGGCCGCGGGAACCGCAATGCCCAGCACCAGCATGTAGCTGGTGGTGAGCCACTGGCCCAAGCTCACGTCGAGCCCGAACTCCCCCATGATCTCGGGCATCATGGCGTTGACGGCCGTCTGCGAAAGGTTGCCGAAGGCGGAGGCCAGCATCACGATCACGAACAGCGCGTACACGCGACCGCGCTCGCCTTTGATCAACTCTCGCACCATGCCCCCTTCGTACTCGCGCGCCCATGTCACGCAATCTCTCAGTATATAGGCAAAGTAGCCGCGTGTGGGCACCATCCGCATGACAACCGGCGTTTATTCGCCACCGGAAGGCCAACCGCCGCATACCGCACCGAAACGCGAGAACCGAGCAGCGACTCACCCTCGAATTGACAACATCTTGAGCGTGTCGGAGAAGATCCCGGCGTCGGCGGGCTACGTATGGAAGCCCACCGCCCCCGACCCGGTGCGCATCCACGGCAGACTGTTCGACGAGGTCGTCGCCGTGACCAACAAAGAGCTGCTTTACGAAGAGCTGCTCAAGCGAAATCCCCGCATCAGGATCGTGCGGAAGGGCGAAAGCTGAGCCCGCGCAAACGCAGTGTCGCCCGATACGGTCGGTTTGAGCGTGAAAACCGACCGTATCGGGCGACAACTTGCGCACCAGGCTTCGACTCTCAGTTGAACGCCTGCTGCGTCTTTTCCAGGCCTGCCATCACCAGCGAGAGCGCGGCCTGCGCGCCGCGATCGACGGCGTAGGCGAAGTCGTCGGCGGCCTCTTTCTTCGGCAGCGACAGCACCCAGTCCACCACCGGCATGCGTCCCGGCGGACGGCCGATGCCCACGCGCACGCGGTTCCAGTCGCGCGTTCCCAGCTTGTCGCAGATGGAGCGCAGGCCGTTGTGCCCCGCGTGCCCGCCGCCGAACTTCACGCGCACGGTGCCGGGGTCGATATCCAGCTCGTCATGGATGACGATGAGGTGCTCCGGGTCCACGCCGTAGGCGTTCATGAGCTGCTTCACCGGGCCGCCCGAAGTGTTCATGTAGCTTTGGGGCTTCGCCAGCACCAGGTCGTGATCGCGGTAGGCGCCCTTGGCCGTAAGCGAGCCGCACTCCGTCTTCCAGTAGCGCGCGCCCACCTCGGCGGCGATGGCGTCCACCGCGTCGAACCCGGCGTTGTGCCGGGTATGCTCGTACTCCTCGCCCGGATTCCCCAGGCCCACGATCAAAAACATCGAGCCCCTACTCGAACAGGCTGGCCACGGAGCCGTTGTCGTACACGTTGACGATGGTCTTCGCGAACAGCGGGCCCACGGACAGCACCTTCACCTTGCCGGTCTGGCGCTCCAGCGGCACGGGCACGGTGTTCGTTACCACGACCTCCTCGATGCACGAGTTCGCGATGCGCTCGTACGCCGGGCCGCTGAACAGGCCGTGCGTGGCGCACGCGTACACTTCGGCGGCGCCCTTGGCCTTGAGCGTGGACGCGGCCGCCACCAGCGAGCCGGCCGTGTCGATCATATCGTCGTTCAAGATGCAGATCTTGTCCGTCACCTCGCCGATAAGCGCCGTGATCTCGGCCTGGTTGTGCTTCGGGCGGTCCTTGTGCATGATGGCGATGTCGCAGTCGAGCATGGTGGAGAACTTCTTCGCTGCCTTGGCGCGGCCCACGTCGGGGGACACGACGCACAGCCTCTCGTTGTCGAAGCCCTTGCTCTTGAAGTAGTCCACGAAGATGGGCATGGCCGTCATATGGTTCACCGGCAGGTCGAAGAAGCCCTGGATGGCATCTTGGTGCAGGTCGATGGTGATGACGTTGTCCACGCCGGACGCGGCCAGAAGATCGGCCACGAGCTTGGCGGTGATAGGCTCGCGCGGCGCGGCCTTGCGGTCCTGGCGCGCGTAACCGTAATGGGCGACCACCGCCGACACGGATCGGGCCGAGGCGCGCTTGGCGGCGTCCACCATGATGAGCAGCTCCATGAGCGCGTCGTTCACGTCGTAGCCCTCGCCCGCGCACACCGACTGGATAAGGAACACGTCGGCGCCGCGAACGCTCTCCTGGTAGCGCGCGTATATCTCGCCGTTGGCGAACTTCTCGAGCTTGACGTTGCCGAGCGACGCGTTCAGGTCCCTCGCGATCTCGTCGGCGAGCTCGGGGTTGACCGACCCCGAGAACAGGGCCATGCTCTTGTGCACTTCCGTCATCGTCATGCGCGCTCCTTCAACGTCGCTTCCATCTACGCGCCCGCGCAGCATGCGCGGCCGCCCCTATTGTATCCGTAGCCCGACAGGACACGCGGGTAAAACCGAGCCTTCTTCGCATATTGACCGCATGCGGCCGCGCGAAGAAGCGGCCGCGAAACGCCGCCCCGCCGGAAACGGCCCCGGTGCAGCCCGCGCCTACACGTCCAGCGCCGCGTGGTACGCCTCGTACACGGCCGTGCAGATGTTCGCGGGGCGCCGCGCGTCGCCCACGACGCGCACGAAGGGCGCGCAGTCGCGCAGCGCATCGACCGCGGCGCTGCGCGAGCGCTGACCGATGGCGCATACCACCGTATCGCCGCAAACCAGCTGCTCCGACCCGTCCGCCAAGGTCACCACCACGCCGTCGCGGCGCACCTCCTTGCCGCGGGCGTTCAGCACCACGTCGATGCCGGCTTTTTCCACCTCGGCGAGCAGGATGGGGCGGTGGCGCACGTTCGCGTCCACGGCCAAGCCGTCGCGCATCTCCACGAGGTGCACCTTCTTCCCCTGCTGGCTCATGAGCAGCGCGCATTCGCTGCCCGTCAAGCCGCCGCCGATGACGACGACCTCATCGCCCGTCTCCGCGCCGTCCAGGTAGAGGTCGTCGATGGAAAGCACGCGCGCGCCGTCCTCGCAGGGCATGGGCAGGGCGAGGGGCTCCGACCCCACGCACACGATGGCCGCCTCGGCTCCGATCTCGTCGGCCAGCGCCGCGTCGACGGGCGTGTTCAGGCGCACCTCGACGCCCAGCTGCTCGCAGCGTCGAGCGTAGCTCCGCCCCAGCTCGTACATGTCCCGCTTGAACGGCAGCGCCTGCTCGGTGCGCAGGATGCCGCCCAGCTCGGACTCTTTCTCGCACAGCACCACGCAGTGCCCGCGCTCGGCGGCCGTCGCCGCGGCCGTCATGCCCGCGATGCCGCCGCCCACCACGAGCACGTCCTTGGGCTTCGCCGCGGGGACGACGTCCATGCCCTCGAACTCGCGGCCGATGCGGGGGTTGATGGCGCATCGACGCGTCTGCGTGACCGCGCGCTCCGCCATGCACACGAAGCAGCGCAGGCACGCGACCACGTCCTGGCCGCGGTTCGCCATGACCTTGTTGGGGATGTCGGGGTCGGCCAGCAGCGCGCGGCCCATCACCACGAGGTCGGCCTTGCCCGAAGCCAGGATGTCCTCCATCTGCCGCGGGTCGGAAAGGCCACCGATCGTCGCCACCGGCACGTCCACGTGCTTCTTGATCTGCTCGGCCAGATAGACGTTGCAGCCGTGCTCGCGGAACATGGAAGGGTGCGTGACGGAGAACCCGAACTGGTACGAGCCTGCCGAAACGTGGATGATGTCCACCAGGTCCTCGAGCGCGTGCGCGATGCGACATCCCTCGTCCACGTCGTACCCGCCGTCGAACAGCTCGGCCCCGCTCATGCGCAGCTCGATGGGGAAACCCGGGCCCACGGCCTCGCGCACGGCCGCCAGCACCTCGCGCGCGAACCGCACGCGGTTCTCGAGCGGGCCGCCGTACTCGTCGTCGCGCTTGTTGAAGCAGGGCGAGAGGAACTGGTTGACGAGCCAGCCGTGCCCCGCGTGCACCATGACCATCTCGAAGCCGGCCCGTTTCGCAAGCGCCGCCGCCTGCGCGTAGGCCGCCACGATGTCGGCTATCTGCCCATGGGAGAGCGCCTTGACGGGCAGGCCGTCGGGGCGCACCGCATCGCTCGGGCCGTATTGGCAGAGCCCCTGCTTGCCCTTCTTGTCCACCATGTACGTGCCCGCATACTGGCCCGAGTGGGACAGCTCGATGCTGGGCACCGATCCGTGGCGCTTGATGGCGTCGGCCAGGAAGGAGAACGCCGCCAACTGGCCCGGCGTCTTCAGGCTCAGACGCAGCATCTGCGACCCGTCCGTCTCGGGGTGCACCACCAACTCGCTCACGGTGACCACCGCCGCGCCGCCCTTCGCGCGCAGCTCGTAGAAGCCCTGCGTGCGCGGGCCGGGGCTGCCCTCGGCGGTGACGTCGGTGGCCCCCAGGGGTGCCGAGCACATGCGGTTGCGCAGTGTCACCCTTCCCACCGTCAGCGGTTCGCACAGATGCGGATAGTCGCGCTTCATGGCCCTTATCCCCCTTCTCGCAGGGCGCGGCACCGGCCGCGCCCGACCTGCCTGCCGTTTTCCCGCTACCGCCCTTGCCGCTCGCGCTTCTTGGCGGCCCAACCGGGAATCTCGCGCTGCTCGGGACGGGTGAGGGCCAGCGCGTCGGGCGCCACGTCCTTCGCGATGCACGAGCCCGCGCCGATGATGGCGCCCGCGCCGATGCTCACCGGGGCCACCATCATGGTGTCGCTGCCCACGAACGCGCCGTCGCCGATGGTGGTGGGCCATTTCTTCTTGCCGTCGTAGTTGCAGGTGATGGAGCCTGCGCCAATGTTCACGTCCTCGCCGATGGTCGTGTCGCCGATGTAGGAGAGGTGCGGCACCTTCGAGCCCTTGCCCACCGTGGACTTCTTGATCTCCACGTGGGTGCCGGCCTTCGCGCCTTCGCACAGGTGCGCCGCCGGGCGCAGGTAGGCGCGCGGACCGCACGTGGCGCCGTCGTCGATGCGCGCCTCCACGGCCACCGTCTCGTCCACGACGCAGCCGCGTCCCACCTGCGTGTCGGTGAGGCGCGAGTTCGGGCCGATCACGCTGTCCTCGCCCACGCGCGTCGCGCCCATGAGGAACGTCTGCGGCAGCAGCTCCACGTCTTGTTCGAGCACCACGTCGGGGCCGATCCACACCTGGTCGGGATCGACCATGGTCACGCCGGCCGCCATATGCGCGCGGTTGATGCGGCGCTGCGCGATCTTCGTCGCCTCGGCCAGCTGCAGGCGCGAGTTCACGCCCAGGCACTCGGACGGGTCGTCGGTGGGCAGCGCCAGCACGGGGCGCCCGGCCGCGCGGCAGATGGCCAGCACGTCGGTGAGGTAGAACTCGCCCTGGGCGTTGTCGTCGTCCACCTGCTCGAGCGCGTCGAACAGCGCGCGGGCGTCGAAGCAGTAGAAGCCGGAGTTGCATTCGCAGATGGCGGCTTCGGCGCTGTTCGCGTCCCTCTGCTCCACGATGCGCTCCACGGCGCCCACCCGGTCGCGCACGATGCGCCCGTAGCCGTAAGGGTTCTCCAACTCCATGGTGAGCACGACCACGGCCGCGTCGGCCTGCTCGCGCATGTCCACCAGGCGGCGGATGGTGTCGGCGGTGATGAGCGGGCAGTCGCCCGACAGCACCACGAGCGAGCCGTCGAAGTCGGCCAGCGCGTCCTTGCACACGGCCACGGCGTCGGCCGTGCCGCGGCGCTCGGGCTGCACGACAACCTGGGTATCGGCCTCCACCAGCGGTTCCACCTGCTCGCGCTCGTGTCCCACGACGGTCGCGATGCGCTCGATGCCGGCGGCGTGCGCCGCGTCCACCACCCAGCGCACGAGCGGTTTGCCCAGCACCTCGTGGACGACCTTGGGCTTCTTCGACTTCATGCGGGTTCCGGCACCCGCGGCAAGGACGATAGCGGCAGCTTCCATGGTTCCCCTTCGATCGCTCGACGATTTCCGATCATGAAGTATAGCGCACGCCCTGCGAACCGCGCCCGAATCTCACGCAGAAGCCATGCGCTCGGAGCGCCCCGCTATTTCTTCTCGTCGCCGCTCATGCCCGTGACGTCCTCGTCCTCGCGCACGAGCGCGTCCTTGAGCGCGTCCTCCCCGCGCTCGCGCAGCAGCGTTTCCTGCACGCTCTCGAGCGGCGGGCGGGCGGCGTTTCCGTCGAACTCCTCCTGCACCTTCTCCAGCAGGTCGTCCTGGCCTTCCTCGCGCAGCACGCGCACCACCTCGTTGCGCACAGCCTCGCGCACGTCCCCGATGGAGCCCCCGCCCAGAAGACCGGTGGGACCCAGGTCCACGGCGATCTCGAACACGCCGCCGCGCTTCTTCGCGGCTTCGAGCTCCTCTTTGATAGCCGGATCCTCCAGATCGCGCAGCAGCTCCTCGGACTCGCGCGCCGCCTCGTCGCCCGCCGTCTGGCGCGCGATGTCGTCGCCGCTGGCCGAGAGGTACGCCACGCCGCGCTTCTGCGCCGCCTTCGCCTGCAGGAACAGCAGCACGAAGCCCAGCACGCCGGCCAGAAGCGACGCCGCCAGAATGCCCAGCTTCGCGGTGGCCACCAGGCCCTCGTCGGGGAACGCCAGGTTCGCCACGAAGATGGCCATGGTGAAGCCCACGCCGCCCAGGATGCTGGCGCCCAGCATGTGGCCCCAGTTCACGTTCTCGGGCAGCGACGCCAGCTTCGTCTTCACCACGGCGAAGCTGAACAGCATGATGCCCAGCGGCTTGCCCACCAACAGGCCCAGCAGCACGCCGTAGAGCACCGGGCTGGAGAGCATGGCGCCCACGTCCGCGCCCAAGAAGCTCACGTCGGCGTTCGTGAGGGCGAACAGCGGCAGGATGCCGAAGTACACCCACGGGTACAGCCGGTGCTCAAGGCGCGTTGCCGGCGGCACCACCTGGCGCGCCACGCGGCTCAAGTCCTGCACCGTTTCGATGTAGTCGCCCTGCGCGATGACGGGCGTCTCGGGCTCGAACGCGGCGCGCGCCTCGCGCACCTTGTCGCCCGACCACGTGAGGAAGCTCTTGATGTTCACGCGCGACCCCGACGGGATGGTGAACGCCAGCAGCACGCCGGCGATGGTGGCGTGCACGCCCGACATGTACACGCAGTACCACAGCACCACGCCCACCAGCAGGTACGGGATGAGCGAGTAGATGTGGTTGCGGTTCATGAGCACGAGCACGAACAGCACCACGGCCGCGGCGGCCAGCCACGGCAGCGACGGGCTGTGTCCGTAGAAGATGGCGATGACCAGGATGGCTATGATGTCGTCGGCCACCGCGAGCGTGCTCAAGAACACGCGCACGCCGTTCGGCACGCGGTTGCCCAAAAGCGCCAGGATGCCCAACGCGAACGCGATGTCGGTGGCCGTGGGCACGCCCCAGCCGTGCGCCGTTTCCGGGTTCGTGGCGTTGAACGCCAGGTAGATGCCGATGGGCGCCAGCACGCCGCCCACGGCCGCCACGATGGGCAGCAGCGCCTGGCGGATGTTCGTGAGCTCGCCCACCGTGAGCTCGTACTTCACCTCCAGACCCACCAATAGGAAGAACACGGCCATGAACAGGTCGTTGATGACGTGCCCGAGCGACAGGCCAGCAAGCTCGTCGCCGAAGAACACGCCCACCTCCGTGTGCCAGAATTCCAGGAACGCCTCGTACGCCCCCGTGTTCGCCACGATAAGCGCCACGACGGCCGCCACGAGCATGGCGCCCGCGGCCTTCGTCGAGGAGTGCGTGAACTGGATGAGCTTGCGGTAGCGCGCCTGGTGGCCCTGCACCTCGTTGATGAACAGCTTCTGCTCTTTGGTCGGTGTGGATGACATGTCCGCCCTATCTGTTAACAAAACCTAAAGACTGCATTATCCCTTATACACCCTCGCACCCCGCTCGCCCGCCACCCGTTTCCAACCCGATTTCACAACGTAGCGCATTCTCTTCAAGGCAGCGATGCCGTTCTCTGCGCCGTTTTCTCAACGGCTCGAAAATACCCTGCCGCAACCCGGTGTTTTGCGCTATGCTGTACCCATCAGCTTAGGCGTTAGGAGTCGGCTTGGGTCTTGCATGAGCGGCATATCGGTTTCCGCCCGCATGACCAGGTACGGGGTTCTGAAGCCAGGCTGTTTTTTATTCGCCACGAGGTAAGAGGTGAGTGCTATGAGCATTACCGTAGCCGGACGCAAAATGCCCGTAACCGATGCACTGCGTCAATACGCCGAAGAGAAGATCGGCAACTCCATGAAGGTCATGGATATCGACCCGCTGGTTGCCGAGGTCGTTCTGTACGTCGAGAAGAACCCCGCGAACCCCCGCCCCGCCTGCTGCGAGGTCACGCTGCGCACGAAGGGCCACATCATCCGCGTGGAGGAATGCGAAGAGGACATGTACGCCGCCATCGACGTGGCCGCCGCGAAGGTGGTTCGCCAGCTGCGCAAGTACAAGACGAAGGTCATCGACCGCAAGCTGCGCGCCGTGGACGAGACCATCCGCACCGAGCCCGTGCCTGCCAAGGACCTCGACCAGCTCATGGAGGAGCTCACGGCCGACGAAGAGGTCGTGCGCGTGAAGGAGATCGAGTTCGAGCCGCTGACCGAGGAGGAGGCCCTGGTGAAGATCGACCTGCTGGGCCACGACTTCTTCGCCTACACCGACCGCGACACCAGCATGGTGAACGTGCTGTACCGTCGCGACGACGGCGGCTACGGCCTGCTCAAGCAGACGGAAGAGTAAGCGCGCCTCGAAACCGCGCTTGGGAAGCGGCCCTCCGGGGCCGCTTCTTTATGGTAAGGCGGGGCCGCTTCTTCGTTGGGCGCTCAAGCCATGCGGCAAGCCAGCTCCACGTCGCGGCGGTCGAACAGGTCCGCGTAGCGCGGGCCGAGCCACGCTTCCAGCTCGGAGGGACGCAGCACGAGCGGCATGCGGTCGTGCACGTCGTTCACCCAGCGGTTCGGCTCGCAGGTCATGATGGAGAAGTGGTCGTCCTCGTATATGCCCGCGAGGAACGTGACCGGGCTTTCCGGCAGGGTGAACGCGCATTGGGCCTTCACCTCGCGGCCCGTCTTGGGGCTCACGGAGCGCACGGTTTTGTGGGGCTCGAAGAACCCCAACGTCGGCACCGCGCAACGCCGGCGCGCGAGCGACTCGCGCCACATCTCGCCGCGCGGACCGGTGGCGGTGTCCACGCGCGTGTTGAACACCGGGCGCTTCGACCAAGTGACGGGATAGCCCCAGTTCAAGTCGGCGACAGCAAGGCGTCCTGCATCGAAGCCGGGCACCACCACGGACACGCGAGCGCCGGGAAACGCGTCCGCGCCGGCAGCCGGCAACGAAGAGGGTTCGTGAAGAAGCGGCACGTCTTCCTGGGCGTCGAACAGGCCGAGCTGACGCGGCGCGACGGGCCGTTCGGGCTGCACCGGCACTTCGTCCTCGCCGATGGGCAGGCCCGCCTCCACCTCACGCACGATGCGCTCCACCGCCTCGCGAGGGATCATGGTGAACCGTCCGCACATACCGCCTCCTTCGTCCTGCGCCGGGCACACGACGCGCCACCTTTGCCGCGCAGGGCTGCACGCCGCGCCCGCGTCTGCTACCATGGGTGCCGACGTTTTCCGAAGAAAGGAAGGCCCATGGCCACCATCGACACCATCACGAACATCCTGCAGGAGAATCTCGACATCGATCCCGACACCGTCACCGAGGCGTCCACGTTCGAATCCCTCGGCATCGACTCGCTCGACATGGTTGAGCTCATCTGCGATCTCGAGGAAGCCTGCGAGGTGGACTTCGGCGAGCCCGAGGGGCTCAACACCGTAGGCGACCTCGTCTCCTACATCGACTCCCTCTAGCCCGGCCATCGTAGCACGCCGGTCCCGACAGGGAAAAGGCACTGCGCCGAAACCGCCGTTTCGTTGATTGCGATTCTCTACAACGCGGCCTTGAGGGCGGCCACCGAGTACAGGCTGCCGAAGGCGCACACCAGGCCCTCCGGACCGGCGAGCTCGCGGGCGCGCGCGACGGCGTCGGCCATGTCGCGCGCGACGTAGGGGTTCACGCACGCCGAGCAGCCCAACAGATCCTGGCCGGTCCAACGGATGGCCCGCGCCAGCTTGTCGGCCGGCAGCGCGCGCGGGTTGTCCGGGGTCACGGCGACGAAGCCGCTACCGTGCGGCAGGATGGCCTCGAGCATGACCGGGTAGTCCTTGTCCTCCAGCACGCCCACGATGAACACCGGCTTGACGCCGGGAAACACGTCGTCAAGCGACTCTGCGAGCGCGCGGGCCCCCTGCGGGTTGTGCCCTCCGTCCACCACCACGGTGGGACGGCCCTCGCCCGCGTCGACGATCTCGAACCTACCGGGCCATTGCGCCCGCTCCACCCCGGCCCGCTCCGCCTCGTCGGAAACGCTCCAGCCGCGTTCGCGCAGCACGTTTACCGTCTCGAGGGCGAGCGCCGCGTTCGCCGGCTGGTAGCTTCCCAGCAACCGCGTGCGGTACGCACGACCCCGATAGGAGAACGGGCGTGCGAGCGTGACAGATCGCAGGCCGTCGTCCCCAACAGGGGTGGGCGGCTCCCGCTTTTCGTCATCCCGAGCGGAGGTGCGCAGCGCCGGAGCCGAAGGATCCCCGGTGGCGACGGCCGGAACAGCTTTCCGTTGGCACCGCGCGGGATCCTTCGACTCCGCTTCGCTCCGCTCAGGATGACAGGAGTCAAGCGTTTCGGCGGTCTGCTCGGAATGACAGGGGTCAAGCGTTTCGGCGGTCTGCTCGGGATGACAGGATTGCCATTCCACCGGATCCACCTCCAATTGGGAGAAGTCCGGCACGACGAGCGTCGAGCCATGAGCGCGAGCGGCTTTTTCGACCACGGCCATGGCCTCGGGCTCTTGCGGCCACGACACCACGGGCGCGGCGTCCTTCACGATGCCCGCCTTCTCGCCCGCGATGGCGGCGAGCGTGTTGCCCAGCAGCTTCGTGTGGTCCAACCCTATGCGCGCTATGACGGTCGCCTCGGGCGCGTCGATGACGTTCGTGGAGTCCAAGCGGCCGCCCAGCCCCACTTCCAGCACCACGATGTCGCAGGCGCAACGCGCGAAATGCTCCAGCGCCACGGCGGTCATGAGCTCGAACTCGGTGGGATGGTCGCCGGTTTCAGCCGCCATGGTCTCGGCATGCTGGCGCACGGCCAAGGTCGCCGCCATGAGCTCGTCGGTCGAGATGTTGCGCCCGTCCACGCGGATGCGCTCCTCGAACGCCTCGATGAAGGGGCTCGTGAACAGCCCGGTTCGATAGCCCGCCGCCTGAAGGATGGACGCGAGGTAGGCGCACGTCGACCCCTTGCCGTTCGTGCCCGCCACGTGCACGAACCTCAGCCGGTCCTGCGGCCGCCCCATACGCTCGAGCAACTCGCGGATGCGGTCGAGCCCCAGCCGCGACTCCTGCCACCGCGGCTCGTTGATGTACGCGATAGGGTCGAATGCCATACTGGTTTCCTTTCGCTCCACGTTCGTCGGTTGCCCGTAGGGGCGGCCTGCTGGCCGCCCGGTGCGAGCGGCTACGGGTACTGAAACCGAGCGGCGAGCGCACGTGCGAGGCGCGACCCGACGATGCGCTCGCCGCACGACTGGCTTCCTCCAAGCTTTTCGGCGAAGGTCGGCCAGCAGGCCGCCCCTACGGGCAACCGTTCGCGCCCCCGGCGCGAAAACAACCACACGGGTCGAGTCGCGCAGGAGCGAAGCAACCTGCGCTTCGCGCGCCAGCGCGAAAACAACCGCCCAGGTTGGCGCTAGTAAGTCAGCGAGGGCGTCCGTGGTGCCCGAGATCGTGGGGATGGCGAGGGCGAAGCGTACTTCGGTACACGAGCCCTCGGCATCGCCGCGAGATCGGGTGCCACGGACGGCCGCAGCGTCGGCTGGTTCCGAAGGCCGTTAGGCCTTCGGAACCAGATATTCTGCGATGCCAGCCGCGGCGCGCTTGCCGGCGCCCATCGCCAGGATCACCGTCGCCGCGCCGATGACCGCGTCGCCGCCGGCGAACACGCCCGGCTTCGACGTGGCGCAGGTGCGCTCGTCGGCCACGATGAGGTTGCGCGACGTCGTTTCCAAGCCCGGCGTGGTTTTCGCGATGAGCGGGTTCGTCTTCGAGCCGGCGGCCACCACCAGCATATCGATGTCGACGACGAACTCGCTGCCCTCCACGGCCACGGGTCGCCGACGCCCGCTGGCGTCGGGCTCGCCCAACTCCATGCGCACGCATTCCACGCCGCACGTCCAGCCCTTGTCGTCGCCCAAGATGCGCACGGGGTTCGTGAGCAGCTGGAACTCGATGCCCTCCTGCTCGGCATGGTGCACTTCCTCGGCGCGTGCGGGCATCTCCTCGCGACCGCGGCGATACACCACGGTGACGTCGGCCCCCAGGCGCTTGGCGGTGCGGGCCGCGTCCATGGCCACGTTGCCGCCGCCCACCACCACGCAGTGCTTGCCCGCGTACACCGGCGTGTCGTACTCGGGGAACAGGTAGGCCTTCATGAGGTTCACGCGCGTCAGCAGCTCGCTGGCCGCCATGACGCCGTTCAGGCCCTCGCCCTCGATGCCCAGATAGCTGGGGATGCCGGCGCCCGTGCCCACGAACACGGCGTCGAAGCCGCGCTCGTCCATGAGCTCGTCGATGTCGTACAGCTTGCCCACCAGCGCGTTCGTCTCGAACGACACGCCGCTTTCGCCAAGGGCCTCCACTTCGCGCGCCACGAGGTCCTTCGGCAGGCGGAACTCGGGAATGCCATAGGTCAGCACGCCGCCCACCTTGTGCAGCGCCTCGAACACCGTCACGTCGCAGCCGCGCTTCGCCAGCTCGCCCGCGCACGTGAGCGATGCCGGACCCGAACCCACCACGGCAACGCGCTTCCCGGACAGGTCGACGTCGGGAACCACGATCTCGTCGGGCTCGTCGGCGGCAACGGCCTCGGCCGGCGTCTCGCCTACGGCCGCCGCCTCTTCGGCCCGTCGCTCCGCGAGCGCGGCGGCGGCCTTTGCGGCCTCTTCCGGATGCTCGAACGCCCAATCGGCCACGAAGCGCTCCAAGCGCCCGATGCCAACCGGCTCGCCGTTCTTGCCGCGCGTGCACACGCCCTCGCACTGCGACTCCTGCGGGCACACGCGACCGCAGATGGCGGGCAGCGCGTTCGCCTCCTTCACCAGCGCGTACGCCGCGCCGAAGTCGCCTTCGGCCACCTGCGCGACGAACTGCGGGATAGGCACGCCCACGGGGCAGCCGTGCACGCAGGGCGACTTGGGGCACTGGATGCAGCGGCGTGCCTCGTTGACGGCGTCCTCGGCCGCGTAGCCGAGCGCCACCTCCTCGAACGTCCGTGCGCGCTCGACCGGGTCGAGCTCGGGCATGGGCGTCTTTTCCTTCTGCCGGTTCACCTCGTAGCTGGTCGCCATGCTACGCCCCCTTCCGCTCGCCGTCGGCCGCCGCCACCGCAGCCCCGCCGTTGCAGTCGCGCCCTTCGGCCGCGTCGCGCGCGGCGCTCTCGAAGCTGCGGTACATCACACCGCGCCGCATGGCGTCGTCGAAGTCCACCAGATGCCCGTCGAAGTCCGGCCCGTCCACGCAAGCGTGCAGGTACTCGTCGCCCACCTTCACGCGGCAGCCGCCGCACATGCCGGTGCCGTCGATCATGAGCGGGTTCATGCTCACGAGCGTCTTGATGCCGTAGGGCTTCGTGGTGGCGGCCACGAACTTCATCATGATGACGGGGCCCACGGCCAGCACCAGGTCGTAGTCCGCGCCCTCGTCGATGCGCTGCTGCAGCGCTTGGGTGACCAGGCCCTTGTTGCCGTTGGAACCGTCGTCGGTCATGATGATCTGCCGCGTGGAGCACGCGTTGATCTCGTC
Organism: Gordonibacter massiliensis (ex Traore et al. 2017); assembly: GCF_019731765.1. Taxonomy (NCBI): domain Bacteria; kingdom Bacillati; phylum Actinomycetota; class Coriobacteriia; order Eggerthellales; family Eggerthellaceae; genus Gordonibacter; species Gordonibacter massiliensis (ex Traore et al. 2017). Next base: position 106,957 of record NZ_JAASIO010000013.1, read on the forward strand.
TTCCAGCAGCACCAGGTCCACGTTGCGGAAGCCCGTTATGACGTCCACTTCCGCACCGTACTCGTAGAGCCATTTGGCCTGCGGGTACGCGATGGCCGTTCCCAGGCCGCCGCCGATGACGCACGCGCGCTTGGCGCCCTCGAGCTCCGTGGGGTTGCCCAGCGGGCCTGCGAAGTCCAGCAGCGCGTCGCCCTCCTTCATCTTCGCCAAGCGCATCGTGGTGGCGCCCACCGCCTGGAACACGATGGTGACGGTGCCCGCCTCCGGGTCGCAATCGTTCATGGTCAGCGGGATGCGCTCGCCCACTTCGTCGATGCGCAGCATGATGAACTGGCCCGGCTTGATCTTGCGCGCGATCTCGGGCGCGCGCACCACCATGCGGGTCACCTCCGCGTTGAGCGGTTCCACTCGTTCGATGGGATACACGGCTTTTGCCCTCTCTCGTCTCAGATACAGAAGCAGCACCGGACGATGCACGGTGCCGCTTCCCATAGAAGTATGGCCGACATTATAGCAACATGCCGTCCGCCTCCATGTTTCGAACGTGTTTCCAAGCGGTTAAGGGCAGGAAAACCACCTGCTTGCGGAGCAACCCTATAATCGAGCAGGCGGCGAAAGACGAGCAGAGGGGGCAGCATGGCAAAAAAGTACCTGTTTCGCCCGCATCTGACGCCCGTTGCGCTGAACGAGCCCGTGAAGCCCGACGACCAGGTGGTCGAGGTCATCTCCTCGGAAGAATTCGCCTCGCTCGGGCTGGGCGATGCCGAGCTGCAAGACGCCCTGCGCGCCCTTTCCACTGTGGAGAACACGTACCTCGACGTGTACCCCGAAAGCCTCATCGGGTCCTTCGCCGTGCCCGACAAGCACCATGTGCTCAGCGATCCGCTCTGCTTCGCCTTTTATCTGGACAAGCGGCACCTCGTCTTCATCGACGAGCGCGACACGTGCGTCAAGCTGCTCGACGTCATAGCGCAGCAGCAGGTGGTGAAGCGGCCCACCGTGGCACACTGCCTGTTCGAGTTCATGAAGCTCCTCGTGAAGGACGATCTAGTGTTCCTCGCCGACGTCGAAGACCGCATGGAAGACGTGGAAGAGCAGATCCTCGATCGCTGCGGCAACGTGGCGAACCGCAAAATGCTGGGCTTCCGTCGCAGGCTTCTGCGCATCGACACGTTCTACCAGCAGCTCGTCGACATGGCGGGAACGCTGGGCGACAACGAGAACAAGCTGCTCAGCCACGAAGAGAGCCGTCTGTTCCAGTCGTTGGAGAAAAACGTGGAACGCCTGCTCAAGCGCTCGCAAACGCTCAAAGAATACAGCCTGCAGCTGCGCGAGCTCTACCAGACGCAGATAGACATCCAGCAGAACGAGACCATGCAATGGTTCACGGTCATCACGACGCTCTTCGCCCCGCTCACGCTCATCACCAGCTGGTTCGGCATGAACTTCGCGAACATGCCCGGCCTGGATTGGGAATGGGGCTACCCCGCCATGATCGTGCTCTGCGTGGTCATCGTGGCAGTGGAGCTGGTCATCTTCAAGCGCAAGAAGTGGCTGTAAGGGCGCGCCGCGCCGAGCGGCTCTGCCCCGGTTCGCCGACGTCCCCCTCCCAGAATGCGAGAGCAGGCCACACGACCCGCAGCCCAACGCCCAAAGCAAGAGTTTTCCCAGGTCGCAAATCGTGCTCACGGCAGGAAAGCATGGCTTGAGGGTACCCTCAAGGGGGGCATCGGCAATTTTTGTGCAGCGCGCACGTTCTCCGCTGTTAAATCGCCATTGACGCGTCTCTGCGGAGCGCCCGACGGCGATCTGACGCCCCGCAGAGACGAGCGGGCATGTGCCAATTTTGGTTTAATAGCCGAGCACTTCCCGGCGACTCCGTCGCGTGCTACAGCAGCGGCGGCTGCTCCACCTGGGGAGGCTCGGCGGCTTTGGCGGCCTCGTTCGCAACCTGTTCGGCCTTGCTCGCAGCCTGCTCGGCGTCACTCGCGCGAAGAAGCTCGCCCAGCGTGGCGAAGTCGTTCTCCAAAGCCTCGCGCTTCGAGCCGTCGTAGATGGCGGCGGCCGGGTGGAAGATGGGGAACACCTTGAACTTGCCGGCGCGTTGCAGCGTGCCGTGCAGGCGCGTGATGCCGATCTCGGTCTTCAGGATGAACTTCGTGGAGAAGTTGCCCAGCGTCACGATGAACTCGGGGTCGATGGTGCGCGTCTGCTCGCGCAGATACGGCGTGCAGAGCTCGATCTCCTCCGGACGCGGGTCGCGGTTTCCGGGTGGGCGGCACTTCAGCACGTTCGCGATGAACACGTCCTCGCGTGCGAGGCCCGCGATGGACAGCAGCTCGTTCAGGTACTGGCCCGCCTTGCCCACGAACGGCTCGCCCTGCAGATCCTCGTTCTTGCCCGGGGCCTCGCCCACGATGAGCACGCGCGCGGAGGGGTTGCCCACCCCGAACACCGTCTGCGTGCGCCCGTCGGCCAACGTGCACTTGCGACAGCCTTCAACCTGCGCGCGGATGTCCTCCAACGGAATGTGCGGCTTGGGCATGTGCCTCCCCCTTCAACGATCGATCAACCTTCCCCGACGCCGAAACGCCTCTCGACACCGGGCCTTTCGTAGGGGCGCTCTCCAGAGCGCCCGTTCCGGCGAAGCCGGAAAAGCAACCGAGGGCCGCGTTCTCGCGCTCCGCGCGAGCGGGCGCTCTGGAGAGCGCCCCTACGAAGCTCCCGGCGAAAGGAACCACCTCGATCAAGAAAGCCGCCCCAAGGCGAGTCTCCCTACACGTACACCCGCGGCATCCTTTGCGCGAAGCCGATGGCCAGCTCGTAGTGGATCGTACCCAGCGTGTTCGCCATGTCGTCGAGCGTGACCACCGAGTCGCCCTGACGGCCCACAAGGATCACCTCGTCGCCGATCTGCGGATCGATGCGGCGGCGCGTTCCGTAGATGCGCATGTCCACCTCGAACATGCACTGGTCCATGCAGATGTTGCCCACTTGGCGGAACCGCTGGCCGGCCACAATGAAGTCCGTGCGGCCCGACAACCCGCGACGCAGGCCGTCGGCGTAGCCCACGGGGATGGTGCATATCTTCACGCTGCCGGGGCTTCGGTAGTTCATGCCGTAGCTCACGCCCTCGCTCATGGGCACGAGCCGCGTGTCGGTCACGCGCGCATGCACGCTCAGGGCGGGCCTCAGGTCTATCATGGTGCGCGTCTCCGAGCACGGATGCAAGCCGTAGAGCGCGATGCCGGGACGCACCATGTCGAAATGCACGTCGGGGTAGCGGATGGTGGCGGCCGAGTTCGCCGCGTGGATGATGCCGGGATCGACGCCGGCCACCCGCATGGCCTGGATGGCCTCCAAAAAGCGCTTCGTCTGGATGTGGAAGTCCAGCGTCTCGGCCGCGTCGGCGGTGGCGAAATGGGTGAACGTTCCCACGAGGTCGAGCGCACGATGGAAGCTCACCTGCGACAGGAACTCCACCACCTCGTCGTGGCGCACGCCGATGCGGTTCATGCCCGTGTTCACGGCCAGATGGTACGGAGCGCGGATACCGTAGGCGTCGGCCGCCTCGGCGTAGCGGATGGCGAAGTCGGGCGTGTAGACGCTCGGCATGACCTTGTAGGCCAGCAGCAGGGGAATGGCCTCGTCGGGAGGCTGCGAAAGCACGAGTATGGGGGCATTCACCAACGCCTCGCGCAGTTCGATGGCCTCGTTCACTGTGGCTACGCCCAGATAGTCGGCGCCGGAGTTCAGCGCCGTCTTCGCGCAGCGCACGGCTCCGTGCCCGTAGCCGTCGGCCTTCACCACGGCCATGACGCGCACGCCGTGCCCCACGTGTTGCTTGAGCGCGGTCATGTTGTGGCGCACGGCGTTCAGGTCGATCTCGGTCCACGCCCAGCGACGGTCGACGGCCGGAATGAGGCGCAGCTTGTCGGGGTCGAAGTTCGCCGCGCCCGCGTCGGGCCGCGCGTGGTCGCGCGCGTACTGGAAAGCTCCCTGCGCGCCGCTGCCGTACGAAGCCGGCACGCCCGCCAGCGCGGCTCCGCCCGCTGTGGTGTAGCCGCCCACCGGCGTGTGTCCCACGCTGGCGCTGGCCGGCTCGAAGCCCGGCTTGCGGTTCGCGAATCCGGTGAATCCGTTCGGTAGGTCTTGTGCCGTCATGCTGAAGTCGTCCTCGCTCGTCGCCCGTTCTTTTCGCGCACCAGTATAGCACTGACGGGTTCCGTCGGCCCGTCCGCCAACGGAACCTGCAGGGCTTCCGCGACGATGGTTTCGACAACCGTCATCCCTCCGGATCGTGCAACATGTCCAGCAGCTCCTGGCGCTTGTGGATGTCGAGTTTCGTGTAGATGTGCTTCGCGTGGGTGCGCACGGTGTTCTCGCTGATCACCAGCCGCTCGGCTATGCTCGCCATGCTGTTGCCGCGCGCGATGAGCTCCATGACCTCGGTCTCGCGCGTGGACAGGCCGTAGGCCTCCTGCAAATCGCGGCACTGCTTGGACGTGCGGTCGCGGATGGTGCCGGCGTCGTCCGAGGCGGAAGGCCGGTTGCGGCGCTTCTTCGGCAACGGCTTGACGGACGGGGCAGCATTCGCGCCCCCGCCCTCGCCCGCAGCGTCGGGCGATCCCTTGGGCATCCGCACGGCGTAGTGCTCGATGCGCGGCGCGCGCGTCGAGTCGAGGGGCAAAAACTCGATGGGATCCGCCGTGACGGTTCCTTTGGACGCCACCGCCTTGAACAGAGTACCCGTGGAGGCCAGCAGCGTGATGCCCAGCACGTAGCTCGACACCATGGCCACGAAGAACAGCCAGTCGAACCCGTCCACCGAGACGAAGTCGCTCACCCACCCCAGCAGAAAGCCCACGGCCTGCATGAGGTACACGACGGCGCCGAAGAACGCGTAGATGAACACCGGGTTGATGCCTCGGTCGCGCGACACCTGCGCGCACTGCATCATCATGAGCATGAGCACGAGCGAGAACACCATGTACGTGAACGCCGCGAACAGGTTCAAATAGCCCGCGCCCAGAAACGGCAGCAGCAAGAAGCCGGTGATGACCAGCGGATACACCACGCGAAACACCGACGTGAGCCCCAGGCGGAAGCTCATGCGCCGCCACAGCAGCAAGAGCACCGCCGCCGACACGAACGAACCCAGCATGGACGCGCTGTTCACCACGAGGCTGATCTCCTGATGCAAAAGCGCAATGCCGCGGATGACACCGCTGGCGAACGCGAGCGACCCCACGCAGAGAGCGCTGCGCCAGTAATCGGCCACTACCTGGCGGTACACCTGCGGATGGTCTCGCGGCACATCCTCGAACATGGGTTGGTCCATGCGCATCTCGCGCACCGAAAGCGCGATGCACAGACCGCACAACGGCACGAACACGAGCGGTACGAGGAACGCCGTGAGCGCGATGGGCACCAAATACAGCGCGAAGTAGATGAACGGGGCGATGGCCGTGCCCACCACGAGCCGCACGTTGCCTTGGGCCGGCGGCAGCGACGCGAAGTAGCGCTGCCACAGCATGAACATGCCCGCGCACCCAATACCCAGCAGCACGCCGCCCGCGGCCACAAGCGCAAGCGCCGCCTCGAAGACGTACATGGCCCCGATAAGGCACGCCGATCCGGCGAACACGAGCAGCGCGCTCAGGCTCACCATCATGCGCCGAGCGGCGTGGGGAAAGCGGTACGATCCCACGGTGCTCGCCACGAACGCGCCCCAGAACGCGAGCGACTGCGCGAGGAAGAACGTGAGCGTGACCTCCGCCGTCTGGAACTCCATCGGCAGAAACGGGAACACGCCGCCCCAGATGGACGTGGCGTTCACCGTGAGGAAGCACGCGTACCCCCAACTGGACACGTGCGTATGCGCCGCGCTGCCGCTCACGTGGTTTCGGCCCTCCCCGCCTCGCCCTCCCGATAGTTCAGCGCACCCATTATAGTATGAAGCGGCTCGGAAGATGAGCGCACGCCGCTAGGCGGCAGGGGCCGACTATGTGGTATCACCCTTATCTGAACTGGTAAAACGCTTAAATCACATGCAAAGTGTGATCACCGTACCCTCGGTTTTGGTACCGTGTGCCGTGGAGGAGTTACCAAGAGAAGGAGGGAACCATGGCATTGAACGAAGCAGCGACGCTGTCGCGCCGCACGTTCGTGAAGGGCTCGCTCGCCGGGCTCGCGCTGGCCGGTGCCGCCGGAGGCGCGCTGTACGGCTGCTCGCCGAAGAGCGAGGGCGACACCAAGAAGGACGGGGGCGCCGCGACGGCCAACGACGAGATCGTCTGGAGCCAGTGCAACGTGAACTGCGGCGGACGCTGCGTGTTCCAGTGGCACGTCAAGGACGGCAAAATCGCCTACATGGAGACCGACAACACGGGAGAGCCCGAGGGGCTGCAGGCGCGCGCCTGCCTGCGCGGCCGCTCCATGCGCCGCTGGGTGAACCACCCCGACCGCCTCATGAAGCCCATGAAGCGCGTCGGCAAGCGTGGCGAGAACAAGTTCGAGGAGATCAGCTGGGACGAGGCCATCGACACCATCGCGACGAAGCTCAAAGACGTCATCGAAAAGTACGGCAACGAGGCCGTATACATCAACTATGCCACCGGCATGTACTCGGCAACCGGAAAGACCACGGCTCGCCTTATGAACGTGCTGGGCGGCTATCTGGGAAGCTACGCCGACTACTCCACGAACATGATGAGCGTGGCCATGCCGTACATGTACGGCGAGGAATGCACGCCGTACGACAGCGTGTACGCCTCGTCGGCCAGCGAAGCCGAGAAGAGCGACCTCGTGCTCATGTTCGGCAACAGCCCGGCCGACACCCGTATGGGCGGCGCGAACGCCGTTTGGGACTTCACCAAAGTACGCGAGGCGGGCGCGAAGATCTACCATATCGACTACCGTCTGAACGAGACGGCTTCGGGCCATCCCGAGGAGTGGATTCCCATCCGCACCGGCACCGACGCCGCGCTCGTGGCGGCCATCGCCCATGAGCTGATCGCGAACGACCAGGTCGACGTCGATTTCCTGCACACCTACTGCGTGGGCTTTGACGAAGAGACCATGCCCGAATCCGCCAAGGGGCAGAACAAGTCCTACAAGGACTACATCATGGGCACCGGCTACGACATGGTGGAGAAGACCCCCGAGTGGGCCGCCCCCATCACGCAGATCCCGGCCGAGCGCATCCGCTCGCTCGCGGCCGAGCTCGCCGCCGCTAAGGCGCCGTTCGTCGTGCAGGGCTGGGGCCCGCAGCGCCACACGAACGGCGAGAACACGGCCCGCGCTATCTGCCTGCTGCCCTGTCTCTTGGGCAAGGTGGGCTTGCCGGGCACGAACACCGGCATGCGCGAAGCCGAGCCGAGCGCTCTCGTGGGCGGCATCCCCAACGGCAAGAACCCCGTCAAGGCGTCCATCAACGTCTACCAGTGGCTCAACGCCGTCGACCACGGCGAGCAGATGACCGCGAAGAACGCAGGCGTGCACGGCGTCGACCAGCTCACGACCGGCATCAAGTTCCTGTGGAACTACGCCGGCAACTGCATCACAAACCAGCATGCCGACATCAACAAAGTCCATGAGATCCTGCAGGACGAAACTAAATGCGAGTGCATCGTGGTCACCGACACCGTCATGACCGACTCGGCCAAGTACGCCGACATCCTGCTACCCGACGCCATGCGCGCAGAGCAGCTCAACATGTCCACGAACGGCTACTCCGAGTTCTACCTGGGCGTGTGCATAGGCGGACCCGCACAGGAGGCTCCGGGCGAGTGCCGTCCTTCCTACGACGTGAACGCCGCCATCGCGGACAAGTTCGGCAAGAAGGACGACTACACCGAAGGCCGCACCCAGGAAGAGTGGGTGCAGTATCTCTACGAGGAGGGCGCGAAGGCCGACGGCGATATGCCTAGCTGGGACGACATCCAGAAGCAAGGCCTGTACAAGCGCGAACTCGAACCCGTTGTGGGATTGAAGGATTTCCGCGACGACCCGGCGAAGAACGCACTCAAGACCCCGTCCGGCAAAATCGAGATATACTCCGAAGAGCTGGAGAAGCTCGCCGCCGAATGGGAGCTCGAAGAGGGCGACGCCATCACCCCTATCCCTTCGTTCCTTCCCGGCTACGAGGGATACGGCAGCGTGACCGAGGAGTTCCCGCTGTACTGCTCCGGCTTCCATTACAAAAGCCGCACGCACTCTTCGTTCGGCTTCATCGAAGAGCTCAACCAAGCATGCCGCCAACAGCTGTGGATCAACCCGCTCGACGCGGAGAGCCGCGGCATCTCCCACGGCGACCTCTGCTCTGTCACCAGCCCGGTCGGCGAAATCACCATCGAGGCGAAAGTCACGTCCCGCATCGTGCCCGGAACCATCGGCATTCCGCAGGGCGCATGGCATGACGCCGACATGCAAGGCGACCGCGTTGACAAGGGCGGCTGCGTGAACACGCTCACCACGTACCGCCCCTCGCCGCTCGCAAAGGGCAACGGCGTTCATTCCATCATCGCCCAAGTGGCGAAGGCGTAAGGAGGGAAGCAGACCATGACCCAGTACGGTTTCTATTTCGACAGCGCGCGCTGCACGGGCTGCAAGACCTGCGAGATGGCGTGCAAGGACTACAAGGACCTGCCTTCGACCATCGCGTTCCGCAAGGTGTACGACTACGAGGGCGGCTCATGGGCCGACGTGGGCGACGGTGCCTACACGTCCGACACGTTCGCCTACCACGTGTCGTTGGCCTGCAACCACTGCGCCATGCCGGCGTGCATGGCCAAGTGCCCGTCGGGCGCCATCGAAAAGGATGGCAAGACCGGCCTCGTGCATATCGACCAAGAGAAGTGCACGGGTGCGGGCGTGTGCGTGACCACGTGCCCCTACAACGTGCCCACCTTGGATGCGGAGACGAAGAAAGGCGTGAAGTGCGACGGCTGTGCCGACCGCGTGGCTGCGGGTCAGAAGCCCATCTGCGTGGAAGCATGCCCGGTGCGCGCCCTCGAGTGGGGCGATATCGAGGAGCTGCGCGCGGCGCACAAGGGCACCGTGGCCGGCATCGCCCCCATGCCCTCGCCGGACGAGACCACGCCGTCCATCGCCATCAACCCCTGCCCCGCCGCCAAGGATCCCGGCGACACCACGGGCATGATCGTGAACGAGAAGGAAGTCACGAACGTTCCGGCGTAACAGCTGACCATCCGCGGATACCCGGCGCGCGCAAACGGGCACCGGGTATCCGCACCCCATCTCTGAAGCGGCCGCGCCCCTCCCTCCCCGGCGCGGCCGCTTCCGGTATACTGGAGCGGGATGCCCGTGCTCGAAACGCGCGGGCACGGGGTAGGTTGGCAGAGAGCTGCTCATGGCGTTCGGATTCTTCTTCGACAACGCGCGCTGCACCGGGTGCAAGACCTGCGAGATGGCGTGCAAGGACTACCGCGACCTCGGCCCCGAGGCCACGTTCCGGCGCGTCATCGACTACGAGGGCGGCACCTGGAACGCGCCGTCCGGCACGGAAACCGCCGTGCCCGAAAACGTGTTCGCCTACCACCTGTCCCTCGCCTGCAACCATTGCGGCGACCCCGCTTGCACGCACGTGTGCCCCACCGGGGCCATGCACAAAGACGACCAGGGCCTCGTGTGGCCCGACGAGCGCAAATGCATCGGCTGCGGCTACTGCACCATGGCCTGCCCCTACCACGCCCCCTTCATCGACCAGCGCCTGAAGAAGAGCTCGAAATGCGACGGCTGCCGCGCGCGCCTGGCCGAAGGGCTGGCCCCCGTGTGCGTGGAAGCGTGCCCCGTGCGCGCGCTCGACTACGGCGACCCCGCCGAGCTGGTCGTGCGGCATCCCGGCGCCGTGCGCTCCATCCTGCCGCTTCCGGCGGAGGACGCCACGTGGCCCAACCTGTTCATCCTCCCGTCCCCCGCCGCCGCATTGGCGGCCGAAGCGGGCGGGCGTATCGCGAACCGCGAGGAGATCTAACATGACCAGCGGCTTCGACGAACTCTCCCTCGCGGTGTTCACCACGCTCGCCCCGGCAGGCACCGTCGCGTTCGTCGTGCTGGCGCTGGCGCGCCTGCTTACGCGCGACCACGACGCCGCCGTGCGCATCGACCGCCTGATCGCGCTTCCGTTCTCCGTGGCGCTCGTGGGGTTCATCGCGTCGGCGACGCACCTGGGAACGCCGGCGAACGCGCTGCACGTGTTCTCGGGCGTGGGGCGCTCTCCTCTGTCGAACGAGGTGCTGTCGGCCGTGGCCTTCCTGCTTTTGGTGGGGTCGTACTGGATGATGGCCTTCAAGCAGCGCTTTCCCGACGCCGTGGCGAAGCCGTGGCTCGTGCTGTCCTGCGTGGCCGGCGTGGCGCTCGTGACCTGCACGTCGCTCGCCTACGCCGTGGACACCGTGCCCACCTGGGACACCTGGTACGCGCCGGCCAACCTCTGGTTCTCCGCGCTGCTCGCAGGGCCCGTGCTGGGGTTGCTGTTCCTGCATATGGCGCGCGTGCCGTTGCGCGGGGGAGGCGCCGCCCTGGTGGCGGCAAGCGTCGCCGCGCTCGCAGCCGGTACGGTCGTGCTCGCCCTGCACCAGCAGAGTTTGGGCGGCGTGGCGAACAACGAGCTGGTGGCCAGCGTCCTCGCCCCCAACTACGGAGGAGCCATCGCGTTCCACGCGCTTGCCGGCGCCATCGGCTGCGCATGCGCCGCGCTCTCGCTGCGACGCCGTGCAAGCGACCAGACCGCCGTGATCCTGAGCGGCGCGGCCGCGCTCTTGCTGCTGGTCGCCGTGTTCGTCACCCGCGTCGAGTTCTACCAGCTACACATGACGGTGGGGTTCTAAAGCGCTACAATCTTCAGGTTCGCGAAGGGAGGGGCTGAACATGGGGAGATCGTCGTTCGAACAGCCAGCGCAGATGCCGCTGAAGCCATATCATCTTGCTTTTTCTCTCTTGTTGCTCAATCCCGTCGCGTCGCTCGTTTCGGCTGGAAACTACGTGGGCGGCACGCTCACGGCGTTCGAACGGGGAGAGTTCTCCCTGCCGTTCATGCTCGCGTTCCTCGGCATGTTCGCCGCTGCGGCGCTCGCGCTTGTCGCGCTGCACCGGTGGGGACACGCTCTGCCGCTCGGACGAACGGCATGGGCATCGCTCTTCATAGTGGCGACCGGCGGTGCCGCGCTCGCTGCGGGAACGCTCTGCGTAAATGTCCCGGTTTTGCTCGGCGCGTCGGCCGTCCTGTCCGCAATCGGCACAGCCGCCCTGCTTTACTGCTGGCTGGCAATCTGCTCGGCGTTTTCGTTCAAATCGTCGCTGCTTTGGATCGCCGCCTCCCTTTGCCTTGCGAGCATCATGTCCTTGGCGGTGTTGACCACCAGCAACGCCCACGTCATGATGGCAACGACCGCCCTCTCCCCTTGCGTTGCCGCCGCAGTTCTGCTCGCTTCGCGCAGCGCTTGGCGCTCGAGCGCGCACGGCGAAACCGACGCTCCCCGCGAGAAGCAAGGCACGGCGTGGGGTGCCTTCTTCAGCGGCACGTGGCCCGTTTTCGTCGGCGCTTTGCTCTGCCTCTTCCTCCTGGGCCTCATGTGGACCGAACCCCAGCGAGCGCTTGAGTTCGCCCATTCTGCTAGCATCACGCAGGGCACGTTCATCGGGTTCATCGTCGCCACCGCCGCCATCGCGGCCATCGCAGCGCTGTATCCGAGCGAGAAAAGGCTGCGAACCGCCTGCTTCTCGTTCGCGCCCATCATCATCACCTTGCCGCTCGCCGCCTGCATCCTCACCGTGGACCCTTCGGGAATCATCGGTTACCTGCTGGGCGGCCTCACGGGCATCGCCTGCTCGTTTTTCGCGTCGCTCTCGCTCTCCATCATCCTTGAAAGCGAAGCGAGCTGGCACGTCCCCCTCCCCACGACGTGCGGCTGCTGCGGCATAGCCGCCAGCCTTGCCCTTGCATCGGGAGTCGTCGTCAATCAGACCATCGAACCAAGCCAAACCATGAGCGTCACGCTCGCGCTGTTCGTGGCCTATCTGGTGGCCCTCGCCACGCGCGCCGTTCGCTCCAACGCGCGGGCAAGCGAAGCCCGCCAGGTCGACGGCCCTGTCGACATCCGCCAGGAGGAGTGCGAGAGAATCGTGCGGGCGAACGGACTCTCACCGCGCGAGGCAGAGGTGCTCACGCTCTTGGCGCGTGGGCGCAGCTCAACCTACATCGCCCAAGAACTCTACGTTTCGCCGGAAACCGTGAAGGTGCATATCAAGCACATCTACGAGAAGACGAATGTTCATTCGCGCCAAGAACTGCTCGATCTGTTCGAACGGCCGCTATAAAAACGCCGCCCGCAGTCGGCATAGACTGCGGGCGGCGGGCGAAGACGGCTCCTAGGCTGGGAGGGAGGGTAGGCCCGGAGCCGCTTCCTTCGAAAAATGGACGGTTAGCGCACTTCCTGACCGGTGATGAGCTTGCCGGCCACGCGACCGTGCGTGACGGCCATGCCGATGGAATTGCCGGTTATGGGCGTGGAGTAACCCAGACCGTAACGTCCGCCCAAGGTGTTTCCTGCGGCGTACAACCCGGGGATGACGTTGGCTTCCTTATCGAGAACCTGAAGATCGCCGTTGGTCACCAGACCGCAGAGCGTGACCAAGCTGATGGACATCGTGCCGTTGTTCCCACCGAAGCCTCCCGGCGCCGCGTTGCCGTAACCGTAAAAGGGAGCTTCCTCGATGGGGGTCATCAGGCAGGCGTCTTTCCCGAAGTCGGTATCGGCCCCTGCGTGGCACAGCTCGTTGTAACGTTCGATTGACGCCAGGAAATTCTTTTTCGTCTCGCCCGTGTACCCCAGCATGTCGGCCAGGCCGTCGAGCGTCGAGGCTTTGTACAGCTGGCACGCCATGCGCTCTGCCACCGTACACATGCGCACGGTTCCGCCCTTCGGATCGTCCACCGCGATGGCCTCCATATCGGCCTCCATCTCGGTGTAGTAATCCTCGCGCCCGAAGTTCGCGCAACCGTGGTCGAGCGACGAGTACTTCAGCGTCTCGCGCCAGTTGGCGTCGGTCACGCCCGTGATACCGCCTCTCGGCTGCCTGATCACTTCGGCGATGGCGGTGCTCGTCGCCGCCTCGTTCATAAAGCGGTTGCCTTCGGCGTTCAACCAGAGGAACGGGCTCGTGCCCCACGGACCCGAGCCGCCCCCGCCGAAGCTCATGGCGCCGCGGGGGCCCGCCTCAATCATGCCGCCGGCCCAGCAACCCATCTTGTGGCCCTCGCCGTAACAATCGGTCTGGCCCATCAGCGACTCGGGACCCATGCCGGCCCGCTCGTTCCACTCGCGATATTCGGTCAACAGGTTCCACGTCATGTCCGTGTTGGCTGCGAAATCGCCCGTGCACAGGATGACGCCCTTCGTCGCCACGTATTTAACGTATCCGTCGCTGCCTTCGGCTATAACGCCGGTCACCGCGCCGTCATCGTCCTGCGTGAGCACGGCGGCTTTCTGCTCGCAATGCCATTCCACGCCAAGGTCCTTGCCTTTGAGGATGGAGAACTGCTGCACCTCGTCCAAGCGAGAGAAGGCCGCGTTCCCGTCAAACGTCTCATGGTTGATAGTGCCCATGAACTGCACGACCGAGGGCCACGTCTTGAAGCCGCCGCGCTTGAGCGGGTACTCCACCGGGCCGTCGAATCGAAGGGACGGCTGCTGGATGCATATCTGGCTGTCATCGAGCGGGCTCAGGTCGCTCTGATCTTGGGACACCTTCCTGATGCGATCATCAGGCCATTTGACCAGCTCGACCATATGGTCGAACGTCTCACCCGAGTTCGCCACGTATTTGCGGATAACCTCCGTGTTCACACGCCCGGCAGCGCGCGTGCAGAACTCCTGCACCACCTCGCCCTCGTCGTAGGGGCCGAACCCGCGGTCGATGAGGAACTGCGAGTTCACATGGCCCACGTCCTCTCCCTTTACTTTTCGAGAAGCCTCGGGGGACTGCTCGATCACCGCGACCTTGGCACCGCCTTCCGCCGCTGCGAGAGCCGCTTGGATGCCCGCATGCCCGCCGCCGCACACGACGACGTCGCATTCCACCGTCTCGACGATATCGCCCTCGTCGATTTCGGGCTTTTCGCCCAGCCAGTCGGCAGTGGCCACGTAGCCCGTCCCTTCCTGCGACGCCGAAGCCGAACCCGATCCGTCGCCTCCTTGCGTCTCTTTGCTGCTTTGCGGCGCGCACCCCGGCACCAAAGCCGCCGTCGCCGCCATGGCGCCCACGCCAAGCGCGCCCTTCAAGAAATCACGACGCCCTATGCCGCCATGCTCCAAACAGGCCTTCTCTTCCTTCATAGCACCCTCCTCCGGTCTACGGGTTCCATCGCTTGCGACGCAATCGGCCCCGCAAGCCCCAATGGACCGAACGATACGACCGAAAGGAGGGTTGCCACGATCCCCAAACCGAGGTAATAGCATAACCCGATTCGAGGTATTTTGTTGTTTTCCCAGGTAAAGGGCGAGGATTGATCTGGACGAAAGCCGCCAGGCATCGATACGGGCTCAACCGCTCATGCAAGCAGCGCTCGAAGCCGCGAGCTCATTGCGAATCAAGCTATTCAGAGGCTTTGGACATGCTTTCTCAACGTTTTTCCGTCTATTTCGGCAATGCTTCGCGCAGCACTGTTCGTCGACGGACGGTTTTCGCGTGCCCTGAATCCTTGGAATTCTTCGAGCAGGACTAGGGTTTCGTCCTGATTTTTGCGTGCTTTCACGCTTTTACGTCCTTGTTTTTGCCGGTGGCGCCGTTCGCGCGCAAGCGCGAAAACGAGCGCCCAGGTTGGCGTAGTAAGTCAGCGAGGCCCGCCCTCGTGCCCGAGATCGTGGGGATCGCGCGGGCGACGCGTACTTCGGTACGC
>NZ_JAASIO010000014.1:0-115087 GCF_019731765.1 Gordonibacter massiliensis (ex Traore et al. 2017)
CAGTTGCATCGTAAGACGGAGAGCCTTTTTTGCTGTCCCAAAATAGGGACTATGTCAATATTGGTTTAACAGCGGAACGACCTTGAACATGCATTCGCTTTGCATGCCTGAATTCTGCTGCAAACACCACGACCGTCGGGGGCCGTAGAACGGGCCTAGCCTCTCTGCACATGGCGTGAAGCACGGCGTTGCGCCATTTCTTCATGAGTTGCCAGCACACGCCCTCAGCAGGAGTTCGCCGCCCACCCGTCGCGATGCCGCACGCGGAAGCGCCAGACGCAGGGGTTTCGACCCTGCGCGGTTGCGTCGCCCGTCAATGGAGCACCATCGCATCGACCCCCGCGATATTGGCCGCCGTGGTCGGCATAGGAACCAGTTACCAGTGGCACACCACCACGTCGCCGGTTGCGATGAGGTCGTACAACGCTGTCGCCTTGTCCACCGGCAAGTTCACGCAGCCGTGGCTGCCGTAGCCCGACGAGTACCGCGAATCGCCGAATGCCGGCTGCCATTCGGCGTCGTGCAGGCCGATGTAGTTCTCCACGAACGGCATCCACGCCTTCACTTCGGTTTGGTACTCCGGCTCGCCCGTCTCGGGCTTCATCTGGCCGATCAGCTTGGACGGACTCTCCTTGCTGTTGATGACGTAGACGCCCTCGGGCGTGTCGTGCTCGCCGTCGGGCGTGCCCGTGACCACGTCGGACTCCCACGCCAAATTGCCGCTGTCGTCGTAGAAGCGCGCATGCTGCTCGGTCAGGTCGATGTCGATGTAGCGGTTGCCCCAATCGCGGCCGTGCAAGCCGTTGAAGGCGCCGGCCTTCTGCTCGCAGGGGATGGGCACGTCGCCGGTCTGGGCCGACTGCACGCCGCTCGCCACCGTTTCCTTCAGCTTGTCCTTGTCGACGATCCAGCCGTACACGCCGCCCGACACGGTGACCTCCTTGCCGTCGGCGCGCGTGAAGGTGCGTCGCGCTTGGTACGTGTTGCATTGGGAGGCGATGTCCTGAACCCAAGCCGCCAGCAAATCGTCGTCGACGCCCACCGACACGTCCTCTTTCAGGCGCATCCAGCTAGCTATTTGGTCGGCGTTCACCTGGGCGACGGTCGCATCGGCCAGTTTCAAGGAGAAGTCGGCTTTGAGCAGCGCGTTCGCATCGGTCGCCGCCTTCGCCAAACGCTCGTCGTTAGAAAGCAGGGTGGGCTTTAGCAGCGCGTCTTCGGTGAGCGTTGCGGAGGGTTCCAGCTTGGCGACGGACGCGTTCACCGCCTCGGCCACGCGGTCGGCGTCGAGCGCCTGCCCGACGGTTTCGGTGCGCACCACGAATTTCTTGCCGCCCTCGTCGTAATCGAGTCCGGCATTGCGCGGCGGCTCGGCGGTCTCGTTGAACGCCTCCACCGCTTTGTGCACGGCGTCGTCGAGCTTGCCGTTCGAAGTGGCGAACTTGTCGGTTTCGTCGTGGGTGCCGAACACTTCAACCGGCCAGGCCCATGGGTTCATGTCGGCGTGCATGGCGTCCGTCACGCTTTCGCTGTTAACCCCCGTGCCCATGTCCGCAGCCGTAAGCTTCAGCGAAAAACCTTGGCCGGACACGTCGAGCGTGTAGCTCTTGGCCACATCCACCAGCATGTCCTGCACCTCGGCGGACGTTTTGAGCGACACGTCTTTGCCCATGACGGTGGTGTTGGGCATGAAGCGGTCCATGAACACGACCGCGCCCGCCACGTAAACGATCAAAAGCACGGCAACGAGGGCTCCGCCGAACACGAGGGCCGCCCTCTTCGGAGGCAGCTTCGGCTTCTGAGGTGCCGAAGCTCGCTGGTCGACATGCCCGTGGCGCGCCCTCTGAGCAGCCGGCACGAACGATGCGTAACCGTCGGAAGACACAGGATCGACGGAACTTGTCGGGCGCTCCGGATGCGGCGCGGCCCGATGGGATCCGTGCTCGCCGCGCGTATCGTGTTCTGGCGTCATCGTGCGCCTCCTCGCCTCTCACCGTGCGTCATGCTTCAATCCAACTTAGACGGTTCGGGCACAGAGTTCAATGATTCGCGTTAATTTACCGAAAGAAACGGTCAACCGGAGACGCCGAAAGGAAGCTCGGAGGCCGAGCCGCCGGGCCTTCCGATTCGTCGCAAGCTCAGGCAACCGGAAGGCCCGGATCGCCGCAAGCGGCGATACCAAGACGAGGGCTCCGCCGAGAGCCCGCAAGCGTCAGCTCGTGGCAGGCCTTTCATCGGAGGGGCTCTTCGCGGCCGACTCGGTGGAGGGCTCGGGCGCTTCTGTTGCGGAAAGCACTGCGGCGCCGGCAGATTCGGAAACCTCAGCGGCAGAAGGCGCGGACGGCCCGGCTGCAGAGGACGCCGATGCGTCGAGCGACGACCCAGGGGTCTTCGCGGCGGAAGGAGCAGGCGGCTCGCCGATTTCGTCGAGCATGCTGCGGGCCTCCTTGAACTGCTTCGACAGCTCTTCCATGGGGTCGACGCGCTTCTCGGCGGCGCGCAGGGAGTCCTCGGTGATGGCCATGGCGCAGGCCACGGCCTCCGCATGCGTGAACGACAGGGAAATCGGCAGCTCGCGCACGCCCTGCTCGTGGGCGATCTCCTTCGCGCGCCCCGACAGCACCACGTAGGGGCGCCCCTTGGCGTTGCGCCGCACCTCGATGTCGCGCACCCCGATCCCGCGCGAGAACCCGGTGCCGAGCGCCTTCACCACGGCCTCCTTCGCCGCGAAGCGCGTGGCGAAGTGAACCTCGGGCGACGCCGTGCCCTCGCAGTACGCCCGCTCCTCGTCGGAGAACACCCGCGTCGCGAAGCTGGGCGTGCGTGCAAGGATGGCCTTCATACGCGCGATCTCCACGATGTCCACGCCCAGCCCCACCTGACCTTCAAGAGCATCGCCGAACGTGTCGGCGACCTTGTCGGTTGCGGACGCCTGCGCGCTCGCGCGCCGCACGGAGACTTGCGGCTGTGCGGCTTCTGCAGCTCCCGCTTGCACATCCGACCCGGGTCCGAGATCCTTCGGCTCCGCGCTACGCGTCATCGCTTCGCGATGCCCCCCTGCGCTCGCTTCGCGTGCTCGGGAGTTCGACAGTCCACTGGACTGTCGAATGCTCAGGATGACAGGGGGGGCGCTTTCCGCACCACCCGAAACGACAGGTGAAACGCTTTCCGTCCCAGCAATATTATCACTCACAGGTTGACCTTCTCTTCTCTCCTCGCCGAAACCTGGCTGCCCCAGCCCGACGGCCACGCCTCGACCCGCCCCGAACCGACCGGACTCACCGTCGCCTGCTTCCACCTTGGAGCGAAAGGGGCCGGCGGCGTTCACCAAGCGAGTTCCGCAGCGCAGCGAGGACTGTCTGAGCGACTGGACGCCGCCGGCCCCTTTCGCGGTCCCGCAGGTCGCACGCCCGAGCGACTGAACGCCGCCGACGTCTTGCGCGGTCTCGCAGGTCGAAGCGCTACTCCACCGTCACCGACTTCGCCAGGTTTCGCGGTTGGTCCACGTCGCAGCCGCGCGCCACCGCGATCGACCGCGCGAACAGCTGCAGCGGTACGCTGGCCGTGATGGCGGAGAACGCGTCGCGCACCTTCGGAATGTATATCACGTGGTCGGCGTGCTGTTTGATGTCCTCGTCGCCCTCGGTGGCAACGGCCACCACCATGGCGCCGCGGGCCTTGCTCTCCTGCAGGTTCGACACGAGCTTGTCGTACACGGGGCTCTGCGTGGCGATGGCGATGACCGGGAACCCGTCGTCCAGAAGCGCGATGGGACCGTGCTTCATCTCGCCGGCCGGATAGGCTTCCGCGTGCAGGTAGCTGATCTCCTTGAGCTTGAGCGCGCCCTCCTTGCTGATGGCCGCCCCCATGCCGCGCCCGATGAACAGCGCGCTCGCCGCATCCTTGCAGGCGAGCGCCGCCTCGTCGATGGCGGCGGTGTCGGACAGGATCACCTCCACCTGCTCGGCCGTGTCGGCCAGTTCGCGGAACAGCAGGCGCACCTGGTTCGTGGTGAGCTTGCCCTTCGACTGCGCCAGCAGCAAGGCCAAAAGCGTGAGGCTCACCACCTGGCCCAGGAACGACTTCGTGGAGGCCACGGCGATCTCCTTGTTGGCCTTCGTGTAGATGACGCCGTCGCTCTCGCGCGCCACGGGCGAGCCCACCACGTTGGTGATGCCGAACACCTTCGCGCCCTTCACGCGCGCGTCGCGGATGGCGGCCAGCGTGTCGGCCGTCTCGCCCGACTGCGACACCGCCACCACGAGCGTGGACGGCGTGATGATGGGGTTGCGGTAGCGGAACTCGCTGGCCACCTCCACTTCCGTGGGAATGCGCGCCCAGCCTTCGATAAGGTTCTTCGCGATAAGGCCCGCATGGTACGACGTGCCGCACGCGATGACGTACACGCGGTCGATGAGGTTGAGCTCCTCGTGCGACAGGTCCAGCTCGTCGATGGCCAGATGCCCGTCCACCAAACGGCCGGCCAGCGTGTCGCGGATGACGCGGGGCTGCTCGTGGATCTCCTTCAGCATGAAGTCGGGGTAGCCGCCCTTTTCCGCCAAATCGACGTCCCAGTCCACGTGCGCGACCTTGGGCTCGTATATCTCCTCGCCGAACGCGCTGAAGTAGCGGATGCCCTCGGACGTGAGCTTGGCGGCCTCGCCGTCGCCCAGCACCACCACGTCGCGCGTGGCGTCGATGAGCGCGATCATGTCGGAGGCCACGTAGGCGCCGTCGGCCCCCTGCCCCACCACGAGCGGGGAGTCCTTACGCATGGCCACGATGACGCCCGGTTCGGCGTCGCACACCACGGCCAGCGCGTAGGCGCCGACGAGGCGCGCCGCCGCCTCGTGGACGGCCTGCAGCAGATCGTCCACGTACGCCTCCTCCACCAGGTGGGCCACCACCTCGGTGTCGGTGTCGCTCGTGAACTCGTGGCCGCGGGACGCCAGCTCGTCGCGCAGCTCGGCGTAGTTCTCGATGATGCCGTTGTGGACGACGGCGATGTGCCCGCCGCAGGACGTGTGGGGATGCGCGTTGCGCTCGCTCGGCTTGCCATGTGTGGCCCAGCGCGTGTGGCCGATGCCGCAGGTGCCCGCGATAGCAAGGTTGGCGACGGTCTCGGCGAGGCCGCCCACCTTGCCCTTGCGGTGCACGACCTCGAGCTTGCCGCCCTGTTCGACGGCGATGCCCGCCGAGTCGTAGCCGCGGTACTCGAGCCGTCGCAGGCCCTCGATGAGGATGTCCTGGGCAGGGCGCCCTCCGGTGTATCCGACGATTCCGCACATACGATCGCTCCTTCTCCGCTTTGCCGCCGCGTCGCGCGGCACGAAGAACCGGAGCGACCGGGGTTGCTTTCGCCAAAATTTTAAGGCAACAGCCCCGGACGGGCGTTCGCATGGCGGACGAAGTCGCAAATTCGCTCAATAAACGCATCTTTGGCGCGCTGTTGGTCGGCGTGGGAGAAGGCCTCTGCCACCGAGCACGGCTCGCCCTCGCCGTGGGCGCCCGACGCGTTCACGGGGAAGGCGGCCGGGCCGGATGCCGCCGCCTCGTGCGCACCGCCGATGGCGAAGCCCTGCGCCGTCCCGGACCCTCCGGCGGCAAGCGCCCCGCCCATCGAGCCGCCCAGATAGTACAGCGCGGTGGTGAGCACGAGTCCCACCAGCGCCACGGCCTCGAACGCCGGGTCGATCTCAAGGCGGATGAAACCCTCGTCCTGGCCGCGCTTCAACTGGCCTTCCAGCAAGTGCAGCAACCGATCCTCGAAACCGCGCATGGCGTCGGACCAGGCACGCCCCTCGCGCCACAGCTCCGACACGAAGAAGCGCCCGAACGCCTTGTTCTCGAAGATGCGCGTGGCGAACCGCTCGATCATGCCCGTGAGCGCCTCGGGGGCGTTGGGAGCCTCGGCCGCGATGGCCTCGAAATCCTCGATGAGCTCGTTGATGCCCTCTTCCAAGATGCTCTCGGCCATGGCGGCCTTGCTCTTGAAGTGGTAGTACGCCACGCCCTTCGACACGCCGGCCGCCTCCACGATCTCGTCGACCGTGGCGGCCGAGTACCCCTTCTCGCCGATGACGCCCAGCGCCGCCTCGAGCAGCAGCTTCCGCGTCGCGTCCGCCTTGCCGCCGCGCTTGGACGGCTTTCCCGCACGCGCCGCGTCCGACGCCGTTTCATCGTCGCGCGCGCGACCCGTCGGCGATTCCGCCTTCGCGACCCTTGCCGCAGATCCCGCACCCGCCTGCTTCTTCCCCATGATCATCACCTCCGCGGCCCGGCGCATCGCGCGTCGAGCCGCTCCATTATACGTTACCGGCACCTCGCGCGCGTCAACCCAGTTGCAGCACCGGATGCAGATCGTCCATGCGCACCGTGCGCTTGCGCCAAGCCACGAGGCACGTGAGCGCGAAGCACACCGCCCCGATGGCGAACAGCACGAGGCAGTCGAAGCCCACGATGCGGTAATCAAGGCCGGTCATGATCTGGCGCATGCCGGACACCACGTACGTCATGGGCATGTACGGGTTGATGGCCTGGAAGAAGTCCGGCGTCGTTTGGATGGGGAACGTGCCGGCGCAGGCCGTGAGCTGCAGCATGAGCAGGATGATGGCCACGAACTTGCCGGGGAACCCGAAGGCCGCCATGAGCATCTGCATGATGGCCGCGAACACGAGCGCCGTGAGGTACCCCATGGCGTAGAACGCGGGCACGTTATCGATTTGCAGCTGCAAGCCGAACTGGAGCACCACCATGAGCAGCGTCGCCTGGATGAGCGAGAAGAACGCCACCGGCAGGTAGTTGGCGAACGCCACCGTGAGGGGGCTTCCGCCCGACATGATAAGGCGGTTGTTGAGCGGCTTGAACACGAAGCCCGCCACCAGGCCGCCCACCCACAGGCCCAGCGCCATGAAGTACGGGGCGAAGCCCGTGCCGTAGTTCTTCACGGTGGTGTAGTACTCGTTCACGAGTTCGACGGGATCGCTCATGACCTCGGACTTGCCTGCGATGTTCGAGGTCTGGTCGGCCGCCGTGCGCGCGCCTTCGGCAAGCTTGGTGGAAAGCTCGCCCGAACCGTCCACGGCGTCGGTCAGCCCCGACGTGAGCGTGGCGCTGCCGTCCTTGAGCTGGCCCGCGCCGGACGCGATCTGCGCGGAGCCGTCCTTGGCGCTCGCCGCGCCCGAAACCAGCTGCGCGGCGCCGTCGTTCAGCTGGTTCGCGCCCGAGACGGCCGAGGAGGCGCCCGCGTCGACCTGCGACGCGCCGTCGGCCACCTGCGAAGCGCCGGAGACGAGCTCGGACATCTTGCCGTTCACCTGGTTGGCGCCGGCGTCGATTCGAAGGACGGCCTCGCGCAAAGCGGGCGACTGCTGAACGAGCGGGAGCAGCTGCGAGGAAAGGCTGCCGTAGCCGGCGGCGAGGTTGTTGAGGCCGCCGTAGAGCGTGGCGGTCGACGCGTCCTGCGGCGCGCCGATGCCGGCCGCGAGTAGGTTCGCACCGCCGAAAAGCGTCTGGTCGGTCGTGTCGGTCGCAGAACCGATGCCGTCCGCCACCTGGCCGACGCCCGCCTGGAGCTTCGCGACGCCGGCAGCCGCCGCGCCAACGCCGGTTTGGAGGGTGGAAGCCCCGGTCGCCAACTCCGAAGCAGCCTTGACGCTGGAGGGAGCGATGCTCTTTGCCTCTGCAAGATATTTGAGAGCCGTGTCCGGGTCGCCCCCGTCCAACGCGGCATAAGCCGCATCGACGGCGGCCTTCTCCGAGTTCACGACACCGTAGAGCGTGCCCGCCGTGTAGTCGTCCGACGCAGAGCCCACGCCCGCGACGAGCACGTTCGCGCCGCCGTAGAGCGTTTGATCGGTCATGTCGCCCGATGCGCCGATGCCGGCCGCAAGCAGGTTCGCGCCGCCGTAGACGGTCTGGTCGGTTTGGTCGGACGAGGTGCCGACGCCCGCCGACAGCCGGCCTGCCGCCCCCTGGATGCCCTGCGCACCCGCAGCAAGCTTGCCCGCCGCGGCTTGCAGCCCGGCTATGCCGCCGGATATCTGCGCCGAGCCCTTCTCGGCTTCCTGCACCTTCTGCTCGTCGGGCAGGCCGGACGTCCTGTTCGCCAGCTCGCCCGCGCCTGCGGCCAGGGCGCTCGTGCCCTCGGACTTCAGCTGCGCCGCACCGGAGGCCACGCTGCCCGCACCGCTCGCCACCTGGCCCGCGCCGCCCTTCAGCTGGTTCGCGCCCGACACGAGGGAGAGCATGCCCTGCCTGAGCGTGAACGCGCCGCTCTCCAAAGCGCCCAAGCCGCTGTCGAGCGCCGTGGCGCCGTCGGCCAGCGTGCCGAGGTTCGTCGTGATGGCACGGCTGCCGTCTTGGGCCGTCACCAGGCCGTCCTTGAGCGTGCCGGCGCCATCGGCCGCCGTCTGGATGTCCTTGCCGGAATCGGCCACGCGGTCGAGCACCGTGGTCCAATATTCGGTGGCCACCGAATCGCTCACGCGCTGGCGCACCTCTTTCCACACCGTCTCGCCGATCTGCGAGGCCAGCATGTTCTCGCTTTGATTGTACTCGATGTTCAGTTGCGCCTTCTCGGGCGCGCTCGTATCGACCGACGAGACGCTCTTCGAAAAGTCGGCCGGAATGGTGCACGTCATGAAGTACGCGCCGTCCTCCAAGCCCTTTTGCGCCTCGTCGGCCGAGACGAAGTTCCATCCCAGGCCGTCGTCGGTCCCCTTGAGCTCGTCCACCACGTCGTCGCCCAGGTTGCGGCTCTCGCCTGCTATGACGGCACCTTCGTCCTCGTTCACCACGGCCACCGGCACCGTGTTCAACCGCGCGTAAGGGTCCTGGAACGCGGCCAGGTACAGCGCGCCGTACAGAAGCGGCATGATGGCGATGGCGGCTATGACCACCCACATGACCTTCGAGGCCGTGATGTTCTTCCACTCCAGTCCGGCGAAGCGCAAGCCCTTGAACGCCATGGTTCACTCACCTTCCTTCGACAGGTACACGCACGCGTCGGCCATGGCGGCCAGGTCGCGCTCGACCACGCCCATGACGATGGCGACGCCGCGCGTGCGCGCCGCGTCGAGCAGCAGGTTCACAAGACCCTCCGACTGCGTCATGGTCAGCTGGTCCTCCACGTCGTCGACCACCACGGCATCGGGCTCCCCCGCGAACGCGAGCGCGATGCCCAGCTGCGTGAGCTTCTCGGACGTGAGGTCCTTCACGCGGATGGTCGCGACGTCGGCGAGGCCCCATGCGCGCAGGTAGTCGAGCACCGCGTCGTGGCGCGCCTTGCGGCCGTACAGCTCGAGCTCGGCGCCTGCGGCGGATGCCGCCGTCAAACTGTCTTGCAGGTCGTTGACGCCCTTGAACAGACTCAACCCCACGTGCCGGGCAACCTTCGCGCGCTGGCGCGGAAGCTCGAAGCCGCCCACGGTCAGCGTGCCCTCGGATTGCTTCATGCGGCCGGCCAGCGTGAGCAGCAGCGCCGTCTTGCCGCTGCCGTTGCGCCCGCGCACGGCCACGAGCTCGCCCTTGTGCACGTCGACGTCCACGTCGTGGTACGCATACCCCGCAAACGTCTTCAACCCCAAGCCGCGCGCGGAAATGTACGGCTCGCCCACGAGCTCGACGCCCTCGCGCACGAACGTGCCCGACTCGGGGCGGCCCTGCGCTTGCCCGCCCGACGCCGTTCGAACCCCGATCGGCGCGCTCGGCGCGAGCCGCGCCGACGGCTGTTGCGTCTCCTGCATGCCTTCACATCCTTCCCTCGCTAGGTCAGTCGTATCATTTTTGACTGACTAGTCAGTTTATTTTCTGCGCCAGTATAGCACCACCCACGAAGCATGCAAGCCTCCCCCGCACGAACGCTTCCCGATCGCCACAAACGGCGAAGGCAGAGCAGGGCGCAAAGATGCCCGCCAGCACACAAGCAAGGAAACGCTCGACGGCAAACGACGCCGCGCGAAGGGTGAGGACAAGCGTCGATCGGCCGCGCGGAAGGCACGCTTGCTTTATACTGTGGAATCACGCAGCGTCGCCGAACCGCTACCGGCGCTGCACGAACACGACAACGGCCGCGCCTGCGGACGGCCGGGAAAACGAAGGAGCGCCCATGAAAGCGAAGATGGTCCACGAATGCATCCACGTGCTCGACCTGGAGGCTTCCCTCGCGTTCTACGAGCGCGCGCTCGGCCTGACCGTGCAGCGCCGCATGGGACCCGACGACGGATCGTGGGAGAACGTGTTCATCGGCAACGACGAGGCCCCGTTCCAGCTGGAGCTCACGTGGAACCGCGGGCGCACGGAGCCCTACGACAACGGCGGGCGCGACACGCACCTGGCCTTGGAGGTGGACGACCTGGACGCCGCCCGCGCTTTGCACGACGAGATGGGCTGCGTGTGCTTCGTGAACGAGCGCATGGGCATCTACTTCATCCAGGATCCGGACGGCTGCTGGCTCGAGATCCTGCCGGCGGATCGCGCGGAGTAGCGCATGGCCGAGTACGCCTCGCCCGAAGAGCTCGTCGACTCCGAGCAGGGCAGCGTTCACGTCGAGTGCGGGCGCGACGTTTCCACCGCCCTGCTGGCCGTGGTGCGCGCACGCTTCCGCACGCGGCGGCTCGCCTTCGCGGTGGAGACCGACCGCGGCAGCGCGGTGGAAACGGTGACCTCGCATTTGCGCCTGTACAGCCGCCTGGCCGGCGGCGTGCACCACGAGGACGCCATCGCCCACTTCGGCCTGCGCGACGCGGCCAAGCTGCGCCTGCGCGACGCCTCTCCCGCCCAGATGGCGCTGGTGAACCTGGCCCGCGCGAGCCTGTTCGAGCCGGAGGTGTGCTTTCTGGAACGGCCCCTCGCCGACCTCGACGCCGAGGGGCGCAAGGCGGCGCTGTCCTGGATAGCCGAGCGCACCGAGCACGGGTGCCGCTTCTTCACCACCTTGGAGCCCATGCGCGAGGCGCTGCTCATGCCCGGAAGCGTGTTCTGGCACGAGGACGGCCGCTTCATCGAGGTCGAGCAGGACGACGGGAACGAGAGCGGCGCCGACGAGGACGGCCCGGCGTTCGCCGGCGACGAGGTGCGCGTGTGCAAGATCCCCGCCAAAACCGACACGGCCACGCTGCTGTTCGACCCGCGCGACATCGACTTCGCCGAGAGCATGAACAAGGCGAACTACGTCTCGGTGCACGGAACGCTCTACCCCACCCCGCTCACCATGGACGAGTTGGAGGCCCAGCTGGGCCGCTTCGGGTTCTTCCGCTGCCACCGCTCGTTCGTGGTGAACGTGCAGCGGGTGGCGAAGGTGGAGCGCTACACGCGCAACAGCTTCAACCTCACTTTGAACGACGCCGCGAAGACGTCCGTGCCGCTCGCCAAAGGGCGCGCGGACGAAATGCGCGAGAGATACGGCTTCTAGAGGCCGCACCGAGAAGACGGAGGAGACGAAACGATGCAAGGAACGCTGCGCACGACCGGCGCGCTGGTGGCGAAGTGCCTCGAGGACACCGCGAAGAACCTCGGCCTGCTCGTCATCTGCATCCTGCCTGTCGGGTTCACCGTTCTGTACCAGGCCGTGCTGGGAGGAGCGGAAGATGCCCGGCACGTTATGAGCTGGTTCGTGTTCCCCACCATGCTCACGTTCGCCACCACCATGGCCCCGCCCACCATCGCGCTCTACACCACGGCGCTCGACCGCGAGAAGGGCGCATTGCGCACGCTGCTTTTGGCCGGCGTCAGCCTGAAGCGGCTTCTGCTCGCGCGCGGCATCGCGTCGGTCCTCTTCACCGCCGCCGTCACCGCTGCGTGCTTCCTCTGCGCCGGCGAGCCGCTGCATCGGCTGCTTCCGCTCGTCGCGCTCGGCGCTGCCGGCGCGACCGTCATCACGCTGCTCTCGCTGGTGCCCGCCGTGTTCGCCCGCAACCAGACGGACTCCAGCCTGTACAGCGTGCCCATCCTGTTCGTGGGGCTCGCCCCGATGTTCTTCCAGTACAGCGAGGCGCTCATCCCGTTCACCGCCTTCCTGCCCACCGGCGGCATGTTCGCGCTCGCCCAGCTGCTCGCGCAGGATGCCCTCTTCTCTGCGGAGGCCGTGCTCCCCGCCGTGCTGACCGTCGCGTGGATCGCCGTCGCCGCCATCGCCTTGGCCGTCACGCTGCGGCGCGCCCCACGCGACGTGTGAGGGGAACAACGCCCTCGCCCTGCTCCTTTCGTACCCTCCTGCGCTCCTGTCGTCGCACGGGCCGCTCCTGACGTCGCGTCTCCCTTGTTCAGCGGCTTGCCCAATGCGTTAATGGGACCCGTCAACCAGCCGACGGGCCGCCTCGAGCGAGCCCCTGAGACGAAGGAGCGCTCCGTGCTCACCATCAACCAGTTGGCCATCTTGCTGCTCGCGGTCTCGTTCGCCTTCGTGGTGTACGTCGTCGCCAGCCTGTGGCTCCACGTCAAACTGGACGTCCGCGTGAAAAAACTCGAAGCCCGCGCCGTTGAAAGGAGTCGCTCATGAACCCCCTGCTGTCCATGGAGGACGTGTCCCTCAGCTTCAAGACGAAGCGCGTGCTCGACCATCTGGCGTTCCAGGTGGAGCGCGGCGAGTGCTTCGGCTTCCTCGGCCCCTCGGGCGCCGGCAAAACCACCACTATCAAGCTGCTCACGCGGCAGCTGGTGAAGGACTCCGGCCGCATCACGCTGTTCGGGCGGCCCATCGAGCACGCATCGAACGCCGACTACGAGCGCATCGGCATCCTGTCCGACACGAGCGCCCTGTACGAGCGCATGAGTATCGAGGACAATCTTCGCTTCTACGCCAAGATCCGCGGCGTGACCGGCAACAACCTGCCCACGCTGCTGGAGCGCATGAACCTGGCTGTCGACCGCAAGACGCTCATCAAGAACTGCTCGAAGGGCATGCGCCAGCGCGCGGCGCTGTTGGCGGCGCTCGTGCACGGCCCCGAGCTCTTGTTCCTCGACGAGCCCACGAGCGGCCTCGACCCGGCGGCGCGCGCCGAGGTGCACAAGATGCTGCGCGAGCTGAACGACGCCGGCACCACCGTGTTCCTCACCACCCACGACATGGCCGAGGCCGAGGACCTGTGCCGGCGCGTGGGCATCTTGGACGAGGGCCGGCTCGTCGCCTGCGACGCCCCCGAGGCGCTGCGGCTGCGCTTCGCCAAGAACGAGGTGCTCATACGCCTGGCCGACGGGCGCGTCGTGCGCGCGTCGAAGGACGCGGCGGGAGCGCCCGCCGTGGCCGAGGCGCTGGCCTCGGGAGGGTGCCTGTCCATCCACTCGGTGGAGCCGAATCTGGAAGAAGTGTTTCTCGAACTGACGGGAAGGGAGTTTTAAATGGAAGCCACGCTGCGCAAGACCGGGGCGCTTCTGGGCAAGGACCTCAAGGACGTGGCGCGCAACCCCACCATGCTCGTGTGCTGCCTGCTGCCCGTCGGGTTCATGCTGTTCTACCGCTACGCGTTCGGCGACACCGTGGGAGGCGAGATGGGGGCGGAAGGGCTGTCCCTCATGCTGGTTTCATGGTCGCTGCTGTTCACCACCACCATGGTAGCCTCCATGGCCACGCTCACGGCGCTGGCCGAGGAGAAGGAGAAGCACACGCTGCGCACGCTCATGCTGGCGAACGTGAGCGCCGAGCAGGTGCTGGCCTCCCGCGGCCTGGTGACGCTCGCGGCCATCGCCGTGGTCGACGCGGCCTGTTACCTGGTTATCGGCCAGCCGCTTGGGGGCCTTCCGGCGTTCGTCGCCATCGGTATCGTGGGCTCGGTGCCCCTCGTGCTGCTGTCGCTGCTGCTGGGGCTGGCGGCGCGCGACCAGATGTCGGCCGGCGTACTGAGCATGCCCGTGCTCATCTTGGGAATAGCCCCCATGTTCGCCCAGATGGTGGACGGCTTCTCGGAGGTGGCCGCCTACCTGCCCACCGGCGGCATGAACGAGCTGGGGCTGCTGCTGGCCCAGGGCAACCTGTTCACGCCCGACGCGCTCGTGCCGCTGGCGGTCACGCTCGCCTGGGTGGCGGTGGCCGCCGTGGCCTTCGCCCTGCTCTACCGACGCTTGACACGGGACAATTAGGAGCTCCATGGGAGCATGGGTCGAAACGGATGCTTTCCTCGCTTTGATCATCCTACGATATAATGGACTTTGGGACGTCGTTCGACGTCCCAAAGTCCATCGAGGAGACGCCCATGAACCCAGCATGCGAGGCGCAGGACGCGCTCATCGCCGACTTCGAGGAGCTCGACGACCCCTTTTTCCGCTACGAGTATTTGCTGGGATTGGCGGCGGAGCTGCCCGTCATGTCCGAAAAGGACAAGAAGCGAGCAGCGAAAGTGGAGGGTTGCCAGTCCAGCGTGTGGATGATCGTCGAGCGAAACGACGACGGCACGCTTTCGTTCGCGTTCGAAAGCGACACGCTCATCGTGCGCGGCATCCTGCGTGTCATGCAGATCGTCTTTTCCGAGCGCACGCCCGCCGACATTCTGAATTGCCCCTTTAACCTGCCCGCACGCGCCGGCCTCGACGACCTGTTCGAAACCCAACGCCGCAACGGCATGCGCGCCATCGCGTCCGCCATCTTCACCCAAGCCGAGCGCGCCCGCTAGCGTACGGCACTGGAAGGAGCTCAGCAGCGGGGCGGGCGGGGAGACCGCACGGGACGACGAGGTTTCGCGAAGTGTCCGAGGAGTTCCGTGCGGCTTCCCCGCCCGCCCGTCCCGCAGGTCGACACCCTCCTACCGACCCCTGCTCACCAGCGGCACGACGCGCTCGAGCGCCTCGATGCAGGCGCCGATCTCTGCATGCGTGTTGTAGAACGCCGGCGATACCCGCACCACCTTGGAAATGCCCAGCGTCTCATCCAACAGCGGCTGCGCGCACTGCGAGCCCGAGCGCACGGCCACGCCCAGCTTATCCATGAGCATGGCCACATCGAACGGTTGCGCGCCCTCCACCGTGAACGACACGCAGCCAGCTCGCCGCGCGGGCGCCCCCACCACCTGGACGCCGGCCACGCCACGCAGGCGCTCCTCGGCGTACGCCACGAGACCGGCTTCGCGCGCGGCCACGGCATCGCGTCCCAATCCCTCCAGGTATTCGAGCGCCGCAGCCAAACCGATGGCGCCCACGTAGTTTGGCGTGCCAGGTTCGAAACGCAGCGGAGGCTCCTCGAACGTCGTGAGCGCGGTCGCAACCTGTGCCACCATCTCGCCGCCGTACCAGGCAGGCTCCATCCGATCCAGCAGCTCCTTCTTGCCGTACAGCACACCGATACCCGTAGGTCCCAGCACCTTGTGCCCCGAGAAGCACAAAAAGTCGCAGTCTATCTCCCGCACGTCGACGCGCTCGTGCCGCACGCTCTGCGCCGCGTCCACCAGCACGGCCGCCCCGTGCGCGTGCGCGAGGCGCGCCACCACATCCACCGGCACCACGCACCCCAGCACGTTGGACACGTGCGCCACGCATACCATCGACACGCCGCCCTTCGCGAGCCGCGTCTCCAACGCGCCCAGGTCAACGTCGCCCGTCCCCGCAAGCGGGCACACGAAGAACTCGGCACCAGAGCGCGCGCACGCCTGCTGCCATGGCACGAAGTTCGCATGATGCTCCAATGCCGTGACGATCACGCACGACCCCGGCGCGAGCTGGGCTTCCCAAGCGCGCGCCACCGTGTTCACCGAGGCCGTCGTGCCGGACGTGAACACGATCTCGTCCGCCGAGGCCGCATTCAGGAACCTTCGCACGGCCTCCCGCGCCGCTTCGAGCTTCGCCGTTGAACGCTCGCTCAGCGTATGTATGCCGCGGTGCACGTTCGCGTTGTCGGCATGATAGTGGGCAACGATGGCGTCGAGCACGAATTCGGGCATCTGCGTGGTGGCGGCGTTATCCAAATACACGAGCGCCCGCCCGTTCACCTCTTGGGACAAAATGGGAAAGTCTGCCCGAATGCGCGCGCAATCGAGTGCCGTATCGGCGTTCATACCTGCCTCCTCATAACCGGATGCGCCCATGATAACAGGGCGGGCGCCCCCCATCGGAGAGCACCCGCACCCGACCAACAGGCAAACCGCAAACCGTCGGCTTTAGCCAACCGCCAACGGCTCCAAGCCCACGCTCTCGGCGAACAGCACCATCTCGTCGAACCAATCTCCGTACACGAGCGCCGTGTGGTTGCCCGTCCACATGGTGGCCTCGCGGAACGCGCGGCCGTCGGACACGCTGAAGAACACGCCCTCACTGCAGTTCTCGTCCAAGGCGCCTATGCCGCCCACGATCGTACCGCGAGCCACGAGCAGCTTCGAGCACGTGGGATCGAACTTGGCCAGCGTGATGGGCTCGCCGATGTCGCGCTTGAAGTCGTAGCGCACGGTGGCGCCCCAACGCCCGTCCATGGCGAACGGTCGGACATCGTAGGGAGCCTGCTCGGCATCGTAACCCTTGAACTGGCGGTTCGGCACCGCATGATAGATGGACATGATGGCATCGGCATGCTGTTCCTCGAGACGCGGCGTCTCCTCGTCGCACGAGTACGGGCGGAACATGATGCGCGTCTTGATGCGCAGCTCGTCATCGGCGTCCAACTTCACCGGCACCGTGTTGCCCATGTAGGGTGCGCTCTGCGACACGGCGGACAGGGCCACCATGGACAAAAGCGCCGACACGTCCTGCTCGCAGGCGGAGCACACGCCGTTCTCGTTGTTGAGCGTATGGTTCAGGCAAAGCGTGGTCTGCTCATGGTTCAGACGGCGGGTGGCGCACATATCGGGGCAGGGTGCCGCGAATGCATTGCAGTCCAGCTTCTTCAACAGCTTGTTCACCAAGTAGTGCGCGCGCATGGAGGGCACGATCTTGTCTCGGTCCATGTCGCAGACCGTTGCGCCCGTCATGAACTCGTCCACCATCGCCCCGACGGCCTTCTCGTCCTCGTCGTTGATGTTGTCGGCCACGCGGCCCGGCAGCGTGGGATTCGTGTCGGGAGCGACGTTGTGCAACTGGTCCAGGAACTCGTGCAGGTTGTAGTAGGTAAACGACGTGCCCAGCTTCTTCGTCACCTCGAAATGGTCGAGGAACGAATCGTAGTTCGTCACCGGATGCACGGAGTTGTTGCGCACCACCACGAGTGCCCGCGTGTTCGCCATGACCTTGCGGGCCCGCAGGGCCACGAGCGTCTTCTTGGCTTCTTCGAGCGTTGCCGGGCTATGCATCTCAAGGCCGCGTGCGCGATAAGCCGCCGACATATGGGCGTCGTTGTTCGGCGTGGGCAGGATCATGGACGGCTTGCCGTACTTCTGCGAGAACGCGATAGCAAGGTCGGCCCCGAACACGGTGAAGTTGAACACGTACAGATCCACGTCGTCGCGATCGGTCGCCATCTTCTCGAGCATAGCATCGTTCAGCGGGAACGTCTCGTCGCGCTTGATGACGATCTGGTCCATGACGTTCACGCCGGGGATGCCGTCGAACAAGTCGTGCAGCATTTTCTCGTCGTTCTTGCTCTTCATCTCTATGACCATCATGTCGTGCTCGCGCGTGAGCTCGTCGCCGCGCCCGAAGCGGCATGGCCCCTCGAACACGTAGTCGTGGTACAGGCCTATCTCGATGGGACGCACGTTGAGCGTGACTTCGCGGTTGTTGCGCAGTTCGAACTCGTCAGCAAGTTTCATGTCTCTCCTCTCTATCGCCAAGGCGCGCTAGGCGCGCACCTCGTCCTGATCGGCCGCGGCGGCTGAGCCCTTCTTGGGAAGGCGCACGAACAGCGAGCAGATCGTGCAAACGGCCACGATGCCGGCGCTGATGAGAAAGCCCGTCGTGCAGGCCCCCGTGGCGTCGAACGTGGCGCCCACGATGGTTGCGATGGGAGCGGACACGATCGTGGTCACCATGATGCCTGTGCTGAGAATCTTCGAGTAGTGGCCCGCGCCGAAGTAATTGGCCAGCGCCGTGGGGCCGACCGTGTTGATGGCGCCGAAGAAAAAGCCCAGCAAAATGTAGTAGCCGAACATCATGACCGGCGCGCTCGGCGTGGCAAACGCCCCCAACAGGATGGCGACGAACAGCATGACGCCGCACAGCCCCATGAGGCGGATGGGCTCGAAGCGGTCGGATATGACGCCCACCACCAAACGGCCGGTGAGCATGGCGAATCCCATAACCGACACGGCGGTGACGATAAGGCCGTTGTCGAAACCGAGCTGCGTGAAGTTCATGACGCCCTGCGAGGTGTTCAAGCTGAAAGCGGTGTAGCCGCCAGCCAGCGTAAGGGCGATAAGCCACATGGCCGGCGTTTTGAGGGCTTTTTTATACGTGATGCTGTCAGCGTTCTTGTACACCTTCGACTCTTTGGCCTCGGCGACAACGGCTTTGCTGTCGGCAACGCCGTCAGGCAGCTGGCCGATGGAAGCAGGCGTGTTCTTCACCAGGAAGACGGCCAGCACCAAGCCAATGAGGGCAGCGGCGATGAGTGCGTACCAGCCGGCCTGCCACGCGCCGCCGGCGGCGTCGATGGCGGCCTTGACGATCTGCGGGGCCAAGATGGAGCCCGCGCCGCCGATAACCATGACGATGGTCATGGCCTTGCCGCGGTTCGCGATGAACCAGCTGCCGGCCACCGTCTGGGTGGACAGCTGCCCCAGCGCCATGGAGCCCATGGACATGAGCACGCCGAAGAACAGGAAGTACGACCACGCCTCATGCACGAAGAACGACATGGCCAGCGTGCCCAGCAGCATGACGCAGCCGCCGATGATCATGGTGAAACGGGCGCCTTTCTTCGCAATGAGCTGGCCCAGAAGCGGTGTGGGGATGCCCTGGCACAGCACGAACAGCGTGAAGCCCATGCCGAGCATCGTGGCGTCCATCTGGATCTCGCCCGACTTGAACATCATGGGATTCACGATCTGGGCAGCCGCGAGCACGAACGCGCTCGAGCAGAAGTAGATAATGCCCAGCACCACGGCCAACTTCCAACCGTAGAACGATTTCTTTTGCTCCATAAAATTCTCCTCCAAGTAGTCATGGGTCTCCGTGCAAAGCCCCTTGCACTGCACGGACGGCGTCGGTCTTCGGCATTCCCCCTCTCGGTCGATGCCCTCCAATGCGCGCGTTGCACGCGGAACAGCCAGCCAGTCGGTCGAACCTCCCCCTTTCTCGCTTATTTGCGATAGCCGAATCCTCGCGCCGCCGGGCCGCTTGCGCATCGACTTCGCATGTTGAAACGCGCGCGGGCTTCATACGCAAAGGTTGAAACGGTTCCGCAAAGGCAAATCCGCTCGCCATGTTGATGCCCCCGTCCGCGAACGATCCTAGAATGGATGCCGCTATGCGGCGCTGACGCGCGCCAAGAACGGATACGACCGAAGGAGAGGAGCGGAGATGGGCTCTATCGAACACATCAAGCGGGCGAAGGAGCGCTCCAACGCCGTGCTGGAAGAGCTGCGCAGCGAGCCCGCCACCTACGAGGGCGTGTACGAGCGCCTCAAGGAGTTCATCCGCCTGCGCTACCTCATCAACGACGGGTTCTGGAGCGACGACGTGAACCAGCTGGCCGAGCACAGCATCGAGCTCCGCCTTGCGGCGCTCGAGGACGGTGGCGGGCTGGGCGATCTGTCCATGAACTGCGCAGGCGCGTCGTCCGTGGAGACGAAGTACGCGTTACTGCTGATCACACTCCGAAAAAGCCTGGATCTCACCATCGAGCCGCGCATGGCGGCCACGCTCGACACCGTGCCGCTGCTGGCAGCGGAAGTGACGCGGCAGCTTGCGCAACGCGCCCGAGCTTGCTAAGATGGCGCCAGCCAGTCAACGTCGAACCTCCTCGCGCCCCTCAGGCGCATAACGTGTCTATCGACAAAGGAGGATTCACCATGACGAAATTCCGCACCGTTGAAACCGAAGAAGCGGCCGACATCTTGGCATGCCAGGTCTACCAGTTCTTCGACGCCGACCTCATCGTCTACAAAACGCCCACTCCCGAAGAAGCCACCGGCGAGGGCCTGTGGTTCGAAGATCCGGCAGCCGACGATGCCGTGAAAATATTCTGGCTGAGAAACGACAACCGTGCGGACATCCGCATTTTCTTCGCCAACGCCGCTTTCGAAGCCGGCTGGAAGCCCGACAACGAAGTGCACGCGAAATACGACGGCGTGCTGTAGAAATCGATCGAGAAACATCGAACGGCCCGGCGAGGATTCTCGCCGGGCCGTTGTCGTCTCCGCGAACGCCTATCGAGGGATTACCGGACAGCCCTTCCCCATCTACTCCTCTTCGCAATCGTCGACGATGTTCATGAGGTGCTGCTGCGAGTTGATACCGAGCTTGCGGTAGATGTGGTAGATATGGGATTTCACCGTGGCCGGGCTCACCACCAGCTGCTCGGCGATGTACTCGGCGTTGCGCCCCTTGGCCAACAGGAAAAACACCTCGTCCTCCCGCGGCGTCAGACCGTACTGTTCGGAGGCGCGTTCGCAACGCTGTTTGAACGAGCGGGGCGGAGCCGTCGGCGCATCCTCGCCCTGCACTCCTCCGCCCGACACGAGCGCCTCCACAGGAGCAGGCGTCAACAGCGCATTCAGCCTCTTCTTCGTCTGCGACTCGTTGCCTCCGTAAACGGAGAACGCCACCACCACCACGAGCGCGAACACCGCCATGGCCAGATCGTACGCCCACCCGTCAATGTGAACCGTGAAGATGAACACGTACGCGATGATGGACCCCAGCAAAAAACCGACCCAATTAGGCGCCTCGCGCAACGCGAAGCGGTCGACCGGATGCAGACGGAACTCGTAGTTGTCGATACTCGTGGAGTACCAAGCGATGATGGAGGCGTGTGCGAGCGCCGTGATGACCAGGCAGCCGCACACCATACGCCCTACCCCTTCGAACAAGGGAAACAGCAACACGCCCGCCACAAGAAACGGCAGGGATATGCGTTGCACCACGCCGGTGTCTATATCCACCTTCGGCCCTAGGTATCCCCACAGCAGTGCGAACCCGCCTCCCACCAAGCCGCTGGCGCCGCCCACGAGAGCGGCGACGGGACCCATGGAACACAGTGCAATGGCCATGAAGCCGTAGACCGCCCCATGGCACGCCACCGACAGCGACGCCGGTACCGTGAGGACGGACGTGCGATGGAACGCGCTTACCGGCAGAATGCGATCCGGAGGGATGCGCGTGGACAGGAACGCCACGAGCGTCACCGACCCGATAATGAGCAACGCGATCTCGGCCAAGTTCATCCATAGCGCGTCGGACGCGTTCGCGAACACG
The DNA here is from genome assembly GCF_019731765.1 of Gordonibacter massiliensis (ex Traore et al. 2017). Classification (NCBI taxonomy): domain Bacteria; kingdom Bacillati; phylum Actinomycetota; class Coriobacteriia; order Eggerthellales; family Eggerthellaceae; genus Gordonibacter; species Gordonibacter massiliensis (ex Traore et al. 2017). Next base: position 21,268 of record NZ_JAASIO010000014.1, read on the forward strand.
AACATGAGCGTGCCGAGCGCCGATCCCAAACCGATGGACACCGCCGTGCGCCGGGTGGGAATGAGGCTGAAGAACACGCACCAGTACATCATGATGCTGCCCTGCGCGAACCCGAAAAGAGCCCATGCCGCCACCGACACCGCAAGCGGTATTCCGGAAAACGCAAGGTTCGCCACCGTGTTCGCCACTGCCACGAGGGCCAGCAACGATCCGACGGTGAGGAAGCGGTTGCGGTGCTCGAAAACCCAGTCGGCCTTCCAAGCATAGAACCCGAACGTAGCCGCCAGCGTGAGCACCGAAACGATGCGCAGCGCCGCCGCCTCGCGCATGTCGCAAAAGCTCAGCAAAGCAAGCGACGGGCCGAACACCGCCGACAGCTCCCACCCGATAAGGCAGGCGAAACCGAGCCCCGCCAAGATGTACGTCGAAAGCAAGTCGCCCGGCGTGTGCGTGCGCTCAGGACAAGAAACCGCAGGTGAAACCCCCATAAATACATCACCTCAACATTTGCGTATGACATTGAAATTCCGAAAAACCCTTTTTCAACCTTAGCAGTTGTAGATTATTTTGGCCAGACGAAAAATACTGTGCCCCACGAACTCGGACCAAACGAGAGGACTCGCCGCAGAGCGCGAAGACGCCCTGGCGGACCTCGCGAACCGAGGCGCGAAAGGTCCGCTCGCAAACGCCGCGCAACGACGACGACCACGGGCGAACCCGCATCAGAAGACGAGAAGGGGGCAGGGTATCACGATGGAGGATCGAGGATACACGTTCGTCGAGCACGAGAAGCCGCTGCGCTACGAAGAGGGCGACCTCACCGTCACCCGCGGCAGCGCTTGGACGGGGCCGGGGTGCCATCTGGGCTGCGGCGTGCTCATGTACACCGACGAGGACGGCCGGCTCGTGAAGGTCGAGGGCGACCGCGAGAACCCGTTCAACCAAGGCAGGCTGTGCGCACGGTGTCTGGCGCTGCCAGAAGTGGTCAACCATGAGAACCGTCTGACGCACCCGATGAAGCGCGCTCGCGAAATGCGCGGCAAAGACACCTGGGAGCGCATCTCATGGGACGAGGCATTCGACCTGATCGCCGATACGTTCCTGGCGCTGCGCGATCAGTACGGGCCCGAATGCGTGACGTTCTGGCAGGGCACCGGACGCGACATCGCACCGTGGATCACGCGTTTGGCCTGGTCGTACGGTAGCCCCAACTACACGGTGGCGCTGTCCGGAACCGCATGCTACGCACCGCGCATCGCCGGCTGCCGCGTGTCGAGCGGGGCGTTTTGGCTGGGCGATTACTCCCAGCAGTTCGCCGATCGCTACGACAACCCGGAATGGAACGTGCCGGGCATGATTCTCATCTGGGGCAACAATCCCGTCGTGTCCAATTCCGACGGTCTGTACGGACACTGGGTCACCGACTGCATGAAGCGCGGCAGCAAGATCATCGTGGTGGATCCGAAGCGCACGTGGCTCGCAAGCAAATCCGAGGTGTTCCTGCAGCTGCGCCCCGGCACCGACGCGGCGCTGGCCATGGGCATGCTCAACGTCATGATAGAAGAGGGCATCTACGACAAGGACTTCGTTGACTGCTGGTGCTACGGCTTCGACGAGCTGGCCGAGCGCGTGAGCGCGTTCACGCCCGAGAAGGTGGAGAGCATCACCTGGGTTCCCGCCGACAAGATCCGCGCCGCGGCCCGCGCGTTCGCCGCGGCCGACGGAGCCATCGTCCAGTGGGGCGTAGCCGTGGACATGACGAAGGAGACGTTGCCGGCCGGCCAGGCCATCAGCGCGCTGTTCGAGATCACCGGCAACGTAGACGTGCCCGGTGGCATGATAGCCCCGCCGTCCATCCTCTACTATGCCGCCGGCTGGGGCCGCGAGCTCATCCCCGAGGAAATCCGCCAGCAGAAGAAGATCGGCAACGACGTCTATCCGCTGTTCAAGGCAGCTATGGGCCCGGCTTCCACCGACGAGACCATCAACACGTTGGAAACGGGCAAACCCTACAAGCTGCGCGCGGGCTGGTTGCAGACCACGAACCCGCTGGCCTGCACGGGTCCCGACCCGAAACGCACGTTGGCCGCCCTCGACACGCTGGAGTTCATCGTGGTGGTGGACCTGTTCATGACCCCCACCGCCATGGCGCTGGCCGACGTGCTGCTGCCAGCATGCACGTTCCCTGAGCGCGACGGCATTCGCGTGGGCGACGGCGTGCAGCGCGGAGAGTCCATCAACAAGGTGACGACCATCGGCGAATGCAAATCCGACATGGAGATAAACCTGGAGATGGGCAAGCGCTTCAACGCCGACGCCTGGCCATGGGATACCGTCGAGGACATGTTCACGTTCATCTTGAAGGACACGGGCATGACGTTCCCCGAACTGCAGGAAAACGCCCCGGCCTACCTGCCCTTCACGTACAAGAAGCACGAGAAAGGCCTGTTCCGAGCCGACGGGAAGCCCGGCTTCGAAACCGGCACGGGCCGCATCGAACTATGGTCGACGCTCTACAGCATGGTGGGCCTGGACCCGCTGCCCTACTTCGAGGAGCCCGTGCCCGGTCCCGTCAGCACGCCCGATGCCTATGAAACCTACCCGCTCGTGCTGACCACCGGCGCGCGCCAACTGGGCCTGTTCCACTCCGAGCACCGTCAGGTGCCGCACCTGCGCGCTATGCACCCCGACCCCGTCATCGAGATGAACCCGGCGACGGCCGTGCGCTACGGCCTGGAGGACGGCGACTGGGCTTGGGTGGAAAACGAGCGCGGTCGCGCCAAACGGCGCGTGCGCACCACGAACGCGCTCGACCCCCGCGTGTGCTCCACCGATCACGCCTGGTGGCGCCCTGAAGCGCCCGCCGCGCTTGAGGACGGCCTGTTCGACCTCTGGAACATGAACATCAACCAGCTCATCACCTGGACACCCGGAAAGAGCGGCTTGGGAAGCAACTACAAGACGCTGCTCTGCCGCGTGTACAAGGTCCGGGAAGGAGAGTAGCCATGACCGCTTTCGGAATACTCGTCGACTACGAATGGTGCTCAGGCTGCCGTGCTTGCGAGGTGGCCTGCCAGATGGAGCACAAGCTGCCCGTCAGCCGCTACGGCGTGGTCGTGGCCCAGCTGGGCCCTTGGCAGATCGAGGGCGACCGTTGGCAACACTCGTTCGTGCCGAACTTCACGGACGAATGCGATCTGTGCACCGCGCGTACCGAAGCAGGCAAGCTTCCGACCTGCGTGCACCACTGCCAAGCCGCCGTTCTCGCGTACGGCCCTGTGGAAGAGCTGGCGCGCAAGCTCGACGAAAAACCCCGCCAACTGCTCGTCCGTCCCCGTTAGGCTGCAACCGTCGGCTGCTCGCGCAGTCCGACGTGCATGCATCGAACGACCCGAACCATGCGGGATGCGCCCGCAGAAAGGAAGAGCCATGTGCTTCAGACCCCCTACCGTCGATAACGGTCCCGTGAAATGCCCCCAGTGCGGTGCCGAAGTCGACCCCACAGCCGACGAATGCCCTAACTGCGGCGCCAAGGCCGCGCCGTCGCCCGGCATCCCCGCACCTCCGGGAGCGCCAACCCCGCCGCCGGTTCCGGGCGTGCCCGGCGCTCCGAAAGTGCCGAGCGTGCCGAAGGCGCCTTCGGCCCCCAAGCCGCCCGCGCCTACCGCGTAACCAAGGGGACCACCATCCCGGCCTTGCACTGCGCAAGCCGGGATGCCACGCGCCCGGCCGACGAACCGGGCGCAGAAAGCAGGAGAGGAGACCTACATGACAGACAACGTGAAAGGCACGCCCATCGTGAAGGGCCTGGGCTTCAACAGCTTCGGCATCGGCACGAACGCGTGCACGGTCGACATCGACGAGGAGAACGACAAGATCCTGCGCATCAGGCCGTTCCACTTCGACGAGCACTACACGCCGGAGGACCTGAACGCTTGGAAGATCGAGGCGCGCGGCAAGACGTTCGAGCCGGGCTTCAAGACGCTCATCTCGCCGCTGTCGCTGTGCTACAAGAAGCGCGTGTACTCGAAGAACCGCATCCCCTACCCGCTCAAGCGCGTGGATTGGGACCCGAACGGCGAGCGCCATCCCGAGACGCGCGGCACGAGCGGCTACGTGCGCATCAGCTGGGACGAGGCCGCGCAGCTCGTAGCCGACGAGATCAAGCGCGTACACGACGAATACGGCCCCGAATCAGTGCTGTGCGAGTACGACGGCCACGGCGAGACGAAGATCGTCCACGCGTCCCATGGCTGCATGGTGAAGATGCTCGAGCTGTGCGGCGGCTTCACGTCGCAAGCCCGCAACCCCGACAGCTGGGAAGGCTGGTACTGGGGAGCCAAGCACGTCTGGGGCATGGACCCGCTGGGCCAACAGTCGCTGCAGAACAACATCATCAAGGACATCTCGGAGAACGGCGACGCCGTGCTCTTCTGGGGCTGCGACGTCGAGACCACGCCGCTCGGCTGGGGCGGCTACATGGCCAGCCGCCTGTGCTACTGGTTCACCGAGCTCGGCGTGAAGCAGATCCACATCTCGCCCGACGTGAACTACACGAACGCCGTGCACGCCGACAAGTGGATCCCCGTGCTTCCCAACACCGACGCGGCCCTGCAGCTGGCGATAGCCTACACGTGGATCAAGGAGGGCACCTACGACCAGGCCTACCTCGACACGCACGCCGTGGGCTTCGAGAACTTCAAGTACTACGTCATGGGCGGGGAGGACGGCGTGCCGAAAACGCCGAAGTGGGCCGAGGCTATCTGCGGTGTTCCCAGTTACACCATCAAGGCCCTCGCCCGCTACTGGGCGAGCCACGCCGTGTCCATCGGTCACTGCAACGGCGGATCCTACATCCGCTCCACGTTCTCGCACGAACCGGCGCGCTTGGAAGTGGCGCTCTTGGGCATGCAGGGCGTGGGCAAGCCCGGCGCCAACCAGTTCAAGTTCATTGAGTGGACGCTGTTCGGCATGCCCACCGTCACGCCGCTGCCGCCCTCCACGAAGATCCCGAACCTGGGTGCCGCCTACCGCGGCTGGGTGCACGGCTCGCAGCCCAGCTTCATCCCGAAGACCATGATCCCCGAGGCCATCATGAACCCGCCCGTGCAATGGTACGGCCACGTGTCTGCAGGCTTGCCGCGCGAAGACCAGTTCACAGGCCCGTTCCAGTTCCCGCTCGAAGGCAAGGAGCGCATCCACATGGTGTGGTCCGACACGCCGTGCTGGGAGACGTGCTGGAACGGCGGCTTCCATATGCAGGACGCGCTGCGCCACGAGTCCATCGAATGCGTGGTCGTGCAGCACCCCTGGATGGAGAACGACACCATGTTCGCCGACATCATCCTGCCCTCGAACACGAAGTTCGAGACCGAGGACATCGGTACCGACTCCGACTCGGGGCAATGGAACGTCGTGTTCTACGAGCGTCAGGCCATCAAGCCCGTGGGCGAGTCGAAGTCCGACAAGGAAGTCGTGGCGGAGGTCGCCAAAAAGCTTGAGCAGTTCGGCGGCCTGTACGAGAATCTGCTCGATCGCTACCTGGGCGGCAAGACCGATGACGAATGGATCGAGTTCGGCTTCGAAACCTGCGGCGTGCCCGAAGAGCTCACGTTCGAGGAGTTCAAAGAGAAGCAGTACTACCCCTTCCCCACGCGCGAGGACTGGAAGGAGCTGCCCGCCGGCTTGAGCCAGTTCTACGAGGATCCCGAGGGACACCCCCTCAAGACGCCGTCCGGCAAGCTCGAGTACTACTCCACCACGCTCGCCCAGAACTTCCCCGACGACAACGAGCGCGGGCCCATTCCCCGCTGGGTGGCCACAAGCCCCTCGCACCAGGAGCGCCAGGCTACGGAGCGCGGGCGCAAGTTCCCGTTTTTGCTCGTGTCGAACCATCCGCACTTCCGCGTGCACGCGCAGCACGATGACGTCACGTGGTTCCGCGAGATGGAGGAATGCAAAGTCACCGGCCCCGACGGCTACAAGTACGAGCCGTTGTGGATCCATCCCGTCGACGCCGGCAAACTGGGCCTGGAGACGGGCGACGTGGCGAAGATATACAACGAGCGCGGGGCGGTGCTCGGCGGCGTGCGCGTGACCGAGCGCATCATGCCGGGCGCGGTGTACCAGGACCACGGTTCGCGCTGCGACACCATCAAGCTGGGCGAGCACGGCCTGGATCGCGGCGGTGCGAACAACCTCATCGCCCCCACGGCCACCACGTCCAAGAACACCGTCGGCGAAGTGACGAGCGGCTTCTTGGTCAACGTTGAGAAGGTCGACGTGTTCCAGCTGGCCGAAGAGTACCCCGAGGCGTTCAACCGCGACTACGAGCCCGATTGCGGCCTCGTCGCGACCGCCCGTATTGTGGAAGGAGCGTAAAGCCATGGGAAAGGCGTTCATCATCGACGTGGCCAAGTGCAGCGGCTGCCGCAACTGCCAGATAGCCTGCAAGGACGAGCACGTCGACAACGACTGGAGCCCCTGGGCCAAGCCGCAGCCGGACACGGGCCAGTTCTGGACCCGCGTGGACGAGAAGGTGCGCGGCCAGGTGCCGAAGGTCAAGATCAGCTACACCGTTCATATGTGCCAGCACTGCGAGGACGCGCCCTGCATGGCCGCGGCGCCCGACGCCGTGTACCGCCGCGACGACGGCCTCGTGATCGTGGACCCGGAGAAGGCGAAGGGCAAGAGGGAGCTCGCGGAGGCGTGCCCCTACGGCGCGATCTTCTGGAACGAGGAGCTCGCCATCCCGCAGAAGTGCACCGGCTGCGCCCACCTCGTGGACGCCGGGGAGGTCCCGCACTGCGTGGACGTGTGCCCGCACGGCGCCCTGCGCTTCGGCGACGAGGAGGACTTCGCGGCCGAGATCGCGGCGGCGGAGGCGCTCGTGCCCGAGCGCGCGGAGGCCGACCGGCCGCGCGTGCACTACCTGAACCTGCCCAAGCGCTTCCTGGCCGGCGTCGTCGTGGACCTGGAGGCCGACGAGGTGGTGGCCGGCGCCAAGGTCACGGCCGAGAACCTGGACACGGGCGAGGTCCTGGCGGCCGAGTCCGACGGGTTCGGGGACTTCTGGTTCCACCAGGTGCCCGCCGCGAGCTGGCGCGTGTACTTCGAGGCCGACGGCTACCTCACGCGCGTGCTCGAGGCCTCGACGGTCGACGAGGACCGCAACATGGGGCCCGTGGAGCTGTTCGCCGCCGAGTAACACGATCGGGTCGGCTCAGGCCGTTCGCAGCCGGAGCCGACCCGATATCAGCACGGAGCGTAAGGGGACGCGTTTCGTGCGATACTCGAAAACCCGCCGTCCGAGCGACGGCGGGAAAAGGGGGTGATTGCCTCTTAGCGTCTCGCACGTAAAAGCAATCGCACTAAAAAGGAGGAAACAATGGAAAGCACCACCGTGCCTCTTACCAAACGCATCATCGGCCTGGCGCTCGCCGCCGTGTTCATCGTCGGCTCGTGTCTCATTCCCGGTTCAGAGGCCATCAGCCATCAGGGCATCATGGCCCTTGGCCTCTTGCTCGCCCTCGCGTCCATGTGGGCGACTTCGGCGTTGCCTATCGGCGCCATTGCCCTATTCGTGGTCATTATGCTGCCGCTGCTCGGCATCGTGGACAGCGTGTCGCAGGCGTTCTCCGGCTTTGCCGGTTCGCCGCTGTTCTTCATCATCGCGGTGTTCTCGCTGCCGGTCATCATGGGCAAGACCAAGTGGGGCGTGCGCCTCATGGCGAAGCTGCTCAACTGGACGGGCTCTGACTCGCGCAAACTCGTGCTAGGCTTCATGATAGCCACCACGCTCGTGTCCACCGTCATGTCCGACGTGCCCACCACCGTGCTGTTCCTCGGCTTCGCCCTCACCATCTTGAAGGCCGCCGGAGCCGAGCCCGGCAAGTCGAATCTCGGCAAAGACCTCATGATCGCCGTCCCTGTGGCCGCCGTCACCGGCGGCGTGGCAACGCCGGCCGGCAGCTCATTCAACGTCGTAGCCATGCAGATACTGCAGCAAACCACCGGTCAGACCATCAGCTTCTTCGATTGGATGATCGTGGGCCTGCCCATCGCCATCGTCATGACGCCCATCTGCTGGTTCTTCATCACGAAGATCATCAAGCCGGAGCCCATCACCGACGCGTGCCTGCAGGGCATCCGGGACGAGGCGGCAGCATCGACCAAGGTGAGCGCCTACGACGTCAAGGCGCTGCTCATGATCGTGCTGCTCGTGGTGCTGTGGATCCTCGGCAACTGGATTCCCGTGCTCAACGTCACCGTGGTCGCCCTCGTGGGCCTCACCGTCATGTTCCTGCCGGGTATCGACCTACTTACCTGGGGAGAGTTCCAAAAATCGGTACCGTGGGGCATTGTGCTCATGTGCGGCACCATCTTCACCATCGGCGGCGTCGTGCAGGCCACGGGAGGTGCCGAGTTCCTAGCCAACCTGTTCATGGGCAGCGGTGTGACGAGCCTGGGCTTCTTCGCGTCCATCGCCATCCTCATGGCGCTCGTTTACATCCTGCACACCATCTGCCCCATCGGAGCGGCCATCCTCGCCATCTTCATCCCTATCTTCATCACGTTGTGCGCAGGTTTCGGCGTCTCCGCCGCCGTGCCCACCATCTCGCTCGCCATCGTCGTGGCAGGCAACGTGCTCTTGCCGGTTAACCCCACCGTCATGCTCACGTACGGCGAAGGGTACTACACGTTCGGCGACATGTTCAAAACGGGCATCGTGCCAGCCGTAGTGCTCATCGCCCTCATCACATTCTGGGTGCCGTTCATCGTGGGAGTCATGGGAATCTGACCGCGCCCTTTCGGCGTGACGCGGTTGGAATCGCTGCGAAGGCCCGGTTTCCGGGCCTTCGCCCTGTCCGGACGGCATTGATCGCCGACAGCCAATCGAGCGTGCGAATGTCGACGACGATTCCCAACCCTATACCGAAAAAGCTAATATTTTCATTTATTGACTAGTAGCAATCTGCAAATAGTTATGAGATGATAGTGTTTGTCAATTCACGAGGTAAAACGCACCCGCCCGTCGCGCAGTCCATCTGCAAGGGGTGACGAAATCAGAACGAGAAAGAGGGTCCGCCCATGTGGAGCAGCTGCCATCCCAAGTCCGACGAAGACATGAAGGAATGCGCCGAACTCGGAAAATCGCTTAACCGCCTGTCGCAGCCCACCATCCTCACCCTGCTCGCCTGCTCCGACAAACCGCTGCACGGCTACGTCATCGTGCAGCAGGCCGCCGAGTCCCCCATGTTCGGCGGCAAAAAGCCCGACGCCACCGGCATCTACCGCGCCCTCAAGCGCATGGAGGAGGCCGAGCTGGTCACCTCGGTGTGGGACACGCCCGAGGAGGGCTCCGCCAAGCGCCTGTTCTCGCTCACCGACAAGGGCCGTCGGTGCCTGCGCCGCTGGATCGACGCCTTGGCGTGCTACGAGCTGACGCTCGAGGAACTGCGCGGCCTGGCCGCCGGCGCCCTGAAGATCGATCTTCCCGACGCGCCCATGTGCTCGCATTAAAACGCCGCATCGAAACCTTTCGAAACGCGCGCATCTCGTCGTTCGCTCCGTAGGGCAAGGGCTCTGCCCTTGCCGCTCAACAAGGAACGTTTTCGCAGGTCGACGGCAAGGGCAGAGCCCTTGCCCTACAGGGTGGTCGTGAAAACCACCTGTTCCGACGACACTTTCAACCAGGTGCGCCTCCGCTGCGCCGCCCCCTCAATGCATGCTCGCCATGATCATGCGCGAGACGTTACGCTTCGCGTTCTCCACCGATGAGAGGAAGCGGTCGACGTCTTCTTCGGTGTTGTAAAGGGCGAGGCTGGCGCGGCACGTGGCGCGCTCGCCCAGATAGCGGACGAGGGGTTCCGCGCAATGGGCGCCCGCGCGCACGGCCACGTTGTCGCGAGCAAGCGCCGCAGCCACGTCGTTGGCGTCCACGCCGCGCACGTTGAACGACACCGCGCCGCAACGCGACGGCTCGGGCGCTCCCCCGCCCGCAACCCCATCCTCTCGGTGCGGCGCTCCGTGCACGCGCACGTCGGGAAGCGCCGCGAGCCCCGCCAGCAAGCGCTCGACCAGGCGCCGCTCGCGTGCGCGCACGGCGTCGTATCCCACCTCCAGCAAGAACCGCATGGCCTCGGCCAAACCGACGGCACCGGCGACGTTCGGCGTGCCGGCCTCGAACCGCGCGGGCGCGTCGGCGAACGCGGCGTGCTGTTCGAACACGCTCTCGATCATGCCTCCCCCGCGCAGCAAAGGTTCCATGCCGGCCAAAAGCTCGCGCCTGCCGTACAGCACGCCCACGCCCATAGGGCCGTACATCTTGTGACCCGAAAACGCCAGGAAGTCGGCATCGAGCGCCCGCACGTCCACAGGCAGGTGCGCGACGCTCTGCGCGCAGTCGGCCACCAGCGCGCCGCCGTAGGCGTGCACGGCGTCGGCAACGCGCCGCACGGGGAACACGCTTCCCAGCACGTTGGACACGTGCGCCACCGCCGCGATCTTCGTGCGGGGCCCGATCTTCGCGTCGATCTCCTCGTCGGGAATGCGTCCCTGCGCGTCGGGCAGCAGGTACACGAGCTTCGCACCCTTGAGCCGGGCAACCTGCTGCCACGGCAGCAGGTTGCTATGGTGCTCGGCCATTGTGAGGACCACCTCGTCGCCAGGCTGCAGGTGCTCCATACCCCAAGAGTACGCCACCAGGTTGAGCGCCGCGGTGGCGCCCGACGTGAACACGATCTCGTCTTCGGCCGCGCCTACGAAAAGCGCCGCCGTCCGCCGCGCCTCCTCGTACAGCTTCGTCGACGCCGTGGCCAGCGGGTACACGCCCCGGTCGACGTTCGCGTTCGCGCAACGGTAATAGTATTCGAGGGCCGACAACACGCACTCCGGTTTGTGCGTGGTGGCCGCGTTGTCGAGGTAGACGAGCGGCTTCTCCCCGCGTCGACCGGCCACGAGCAAGGGGAATTGCGCGAGGACGGCGTCGAGGTCGAACGCATGCACCGCGTCCGTCCTGCGGCCGGCGGCCGGCGGCGCGCCCGCTGCCGGCCTCACCGCCGGGCCCTTCGCCTCGAAGGTGCTATGGTTGGTGGGAAACCCCATCGCTATCCTATCTTGCCCAGCTCCTCGAGCCGCCTCGCAACGTCGTCCAAGCCGTACTTCTCCAGCTCGGCCTTCTTCGGATAGCCCTTTTCGTTCAAGCCGTCGTGCTCGTAGAGCTTCGACTTCACCGCTTCGAACTTGTCGCGATCGAGCGTGCGCCCCAGGTTCTGGCTGTACACCCACTCGCCGTTCTCGACGGCGGGCATGTAGTAGGGGGTGTCGGTGGGCACGCTGTAGATGTACTCGGCGAACTGCTCGTCCTCGCGCTCGCGCCCCTGCTCGATCCATATGGCGCGATCGAGCAAAAGGAACTTGCGCCCGTAGTCCTGGCTTTCCTCGTAGGTGAGGTCCCGCCCGGTGACGGCCTTGAAGAAACCCAGCTCGAAGCGGGGCGAGGCGCCGCCGTAGTCATCCTGGTCGAAGTTCACGAAGTTGACGAGGTTCGGCCAGGCCCAGTCGCACATGCCCATGGTCTGGATCCAGAAGCGGCCGTGGTAGCGGTACCATTCGATGGTTTCCACCATCTTGTCGGAGTACATGCCCTCTTCGCTGAAGTCGAGGCACTTCGGATCGGACAGGCCCATGAGCTCGGTGATCTCCGTGACGAAGTCCTCAGCGGAAAGCCACGGGTCGCCCAGGCGCGTCCAGATGAGCGGCGTCCAGTGGATGATCCAGTTCAGGCCGTGCTCGTTCACGTCGCGCTCGCCCAGAATGGTGGCGAACCCCCATTCCGATTCGACGCGCGGGTCGTAGTGCATGCTGTAGCCCCAGTACGGGCGCTGCAAGAGCCCCGTGGCCGTGTCCTCGTCCCAGCGTCCCCACTTCATAGCGGCGCGCGCCAGGCCTTCGGCCAAATCGTCGCCGATCTCCTCGCGGTAGGCGATGCGCTTGAGCAGCGTTTCGGGGAAGGCCACGGTGTTGTACTGGTCGAAGGGCAGGTCGGTGTCGATGTCCTTGCCGGGCCCCATGACGCCCATCTTGTTGAGGTTGCGCAGGTAGGGAATGAGGTCCACCTCGAAGCCGTCTATCCCCAAGTCGTTCAGCATCGTGTTCGTGGTCAGCTGGTCCTCCAGCTTGCCCGAGGCCGTGTAGTACGTGCTCGCGTTGCAGGTGGCCTCGTTGCCGATGCGGCCTTTGACGTTCACGCGGCAGTTGCGGTAGCACCCGAGGCACCCCTCGGGGCGGCCCGTGGTGTCGCGCAGGTTCCACGACAGCGTGCTGAAGCCGGGTTGGCGGATGATCTCGCCCATGGGGGCGTACGCCACGCTCTGCAGCTCGATGGTGGGGTTGTCCACATGGAAGCCGTAGTCGCGCTGCAATTCGATGCGCAGGTCGACGAGCGTCGCCGGATCGGCGATGTCGAAGCTCTTCGAGCCGATGAAGCTGAGGGCCTTGAGGTTCTTCGCTCCCCAAACGGCGCCGAGCCCGCTTTGCCCGGCCACATGGCTGGCGTCGTGCGTGATGGTGGCCGTGCGCACGAGGTTCTCGCCGGCGGGCCCGATGGCCAGAACGGCGGGACGGTCGGCCGAACGGCCGCCGTCACGGCTGCGCGTGAACTCGTACCACCCGCCGTCGGGCGTGCCGTGCGTCACTTCGCTCCACACGGCCTCCTGCGTGTCCCACGTGCCCATTCCCCACAGGCTGTCGGCTTCATGGAACGTCACCTCGTCGTTCTCCACGCTCACCCATACGGGGCGCTCGGCCTTGCCGCATACGACGCAGGCGTCGTAGCCGGCCGCCTTCATCATGCCGGCGATGCGGCCGCCGATGCTCGAGCGCGTGTACCACTCGGGATACGAGAACGGCCCCAGACCCGTTATCTCCACGCGCGCGGCCGACGACGGCACGAGCGTGCCGGAGAACGGGTTGCCGGCGACGACGGTGACGTTCTTCGGGTCGAACGCCTGCACGCTCTTGTCCTCGCAGTAATCCCAGAACAGCTTCGATGCCAGCCCGTGGCCGCCGATCCATTCGGCGACGTAGGGCGCGCTGTCGATGATCTCGTAGCTCTCGTCGGTCAGGTTGAGGACAAGGATGCTCCCCGCGTAACCGTAGTTCGTGTCAGACATCGTGGTCCTTCCTTCTCCTTTACGCCTTCGGCTTCGGCATGACCGAGTCGAGGTACACCTGCGCGGGGACGACCGCGTCGTCGTCGATGGGGAACGCCATGCGCGCGAAGTGCTCGTTGCGCAGGTTCACGTCGTAGCCCTGGTCGGTTTGCTGCGGCAGCTCGTTCGTGAACGCGATGGCCTTCATGGGGCACACGCACACGCAAGCCTGCTCGCCCTTCGGGCCGCCCTCGTGGTTCCAGTACGGGGTGTTCTTGCACAGATCGCATTTCTGCGCGTGCCGTTCTTCGAAGTTCCATTGCACGCGCGACGGCGTGAACGGGCACGCCTCCACGCAACGCTCGCAGCCGACGCATCGGTCCTCGTCCACAAGGCGCGCACCGGTTTCAGGGTCGCAGTGCATGGCGCCCACCGGGCAGGCGTTCACGCAGGACGGCTCGGGGCACTGCCGGCATTGGTGCTGGCTTATGTCCTCGGGGAAGCCGGCCAACGCGTTCTTGTGCACCTGCATCCTCGACAACGCCAGGTTCTCCTTGCCGCTGTGCACGAGCGTGCAGGCCAGCATGCAGCTCTGGCAGCCGGCGCACTTCTTTGAGTCCACCAGCAGATAACCGCCCGACGCCTCGATGGCGTACACGCCGTCGGGCAGCGCGATGCCCACGACGCCGGCGCCCAAGAGGGCGCCGATGCCAAGGCCTCCCAGGCCGGCGAGGAACTGTCGACGGGAGATCCCGCCCGATTGCTTTTGGGGCGCTGGCGGCTGCGGTGCAACCGAGCCTGCGGAATCGTCGTGCCCTGAGTTCGTCATTTCGTCTGGTCTCCTTACTCGCGGGCGCTTTCGCCTGCGACCGCACCCTCGTCGGCGTCCGACGCGCCGTCTTCGCCCGCATCGTCCTCCTCGTCGGCGGGGAGGTAGGGAATGTACTGCGTCATGCGCAGGTCGAGCAGCTGGCGCATCGTTTCGATCTTGTCGTTGTAAGCGTCGAGGGCGCCCAGCTTCTCCTCCAGCACGGCGGCGAACGGCTCGTCGCCCACCGTGTCGCGGATCCACGCGACGAACCGGTCGAGGTCGACCCAGGCGAACGAGCCGGACGAGCCCAAGGTCACCCCGCCCGAGTTCCCGTCCAAGAAGAAGATCGCGGCCTCCTGCAGGCTGTAGAGATAGGCGGTGGAGTTGCCGCGTGCGGCCGCCATGCGGGTGGCCACGATATGCTCCCCCCAGGTGAGGTCGCGCAGGTTGTGCTCGGCCTCCTCCGGCGTCGGCCGCGGGAACAGGCGATCCGCCTCGGGAGAGGCGTAGTCGTCGGGCAGGGCCGCATCCGCTTCGACCGCCGGAATCTCGGTGCTCAAGACGTCATTTCCATTCGCAGAGTCGCTTTCGCCCGGGCTTTTGCTGAAGATGGCCTTCGTCAGCCGGGCGGCGTCGCGCTTGTCAACATATGAGGTTGCCACGATATCACGCTCCCTTGCCCGCCGCGGCGAGCGCGTCGGCCACGTCGGCCAAGCCGAACTGTTCCAGCACCTCGCGTTTCGGGTAGCCGTGCTCGCTCCAACCCTCGCTCGCGTAGAAACGCTGCTGCACGTCTTTGAACTTCGCGCGGTCGAGCGTGCGGCCGAGGCAGTCGGAGTACGACCACGTGCCGTTCTCGTATACGGGCAGTTGGTAAGGCGTGTCAGTGGGCAGCTCGAACACGTAGTCGGCCAGCTGCTCGGTTTCGGGCTCGCGCCCCTGCAAAACCCAGATGGCACGGTCGAGCAGCAGCTGCTTGTGGCCCAGCTCCAGGCTCTTCTCGTACGTGAAGTCGTCACGGCCGGTCACGGCCTTGAACAGCTCCACTTCGAACGCGGGCGAAACGCCGGCGTAGTCGGTGTCGGTCATGTTCGTGAAGTTGACCAAGCTCGGCCACATCCAATCGCACAGGCCCATCGACTGTATCCAGAAGCGCCCGTAATGGCGGTGCCACGACACGGCGCGCACCTTCTCATCGGAGTAGATGCCCTTCTCTGAGTAGTCGAAGCACAGCGGGTCTTCGAGCCCCGTGCCCTTCGCCACCTGCTCCACGAGCTTGTCGGCGGGGAGGAAGGGGTCTTGGCCGAACATCATGGGAACGAGCGCGCTGTGGTGCACGCACCAGTTGATGCCGTGCTCGTTGATGTCGCGCTCCGTGAAGATGGAGCCGTAGCTCCACTCGACCTCGAGGCGCGGATCGTAGTGCTCGGGGTAACCCCAGTTCGGGCGGCGCAGCAGGCCCTTGCTGTCCTCGTCCCAGCGCCCCCACTTCATCGTGGCGCGCACGAGCCCCTCGGCCAGGTCCTCGCCGATCTCCTCGCGGTTGGCTATGCGATACAGAAGCGTGTCGATGAACTGGTACTTGTTGTAGTTCTCGAAGGGAAGGTCGGTGTCTATCTCCTTGCCCTTGCCCATAACGCCCATCTTGTACAGGTTGTACAGGTACACGGGCATGTCGGTTTCGTAGCCGTCGAGTCCCAGCTGGTTCAGCAGGGAGTTGCACCTCTTCTGGTCTTCGCGCTTGCCGCTGGCCGTGTAGTAGGCGGCCGCGTTGCAGGTGGACTGGTTGCCCATGCGGTCGCGGTAGATGGCGCGGCAGTTGCGGTAGCAGCCTTGGCAGCCGTCGGGGCGCCCGACGGTCTGGCCCACGGTGCCGCCGCCGGGGTTGTGCAGCAGCGAGCTGTACAGGGGCACGGCCTGGGGAACGGGAGCCTCGTTCACCGGGTCGTCCACCTTGTAGCCCAGCTTCTCCTGGATTTCCAGGCGCAGCTCGACGAGGCGCGCCGGATCGGCGATGTCGATGGACTTCGTGCCCATGAAGCTGAGGGCCTTGAGGTTCTTGGCGCCGAACACCGCGCCGAACCCGCTCTGCCCCGACACGTGGCTCGCGTCGTGCGTGATCGTGGCGCTGCGCACGAGGTTCTCGCCCGCCTGCCCGATGGCGAACACGGCGGGACGCGAGGTCGAGCGGCCGCTTTCGCGGTTGCCGGGAAGGTCGAACCACTCTCCCAGCGGCGTGTTGTTCGTCACGCGGTCCCAGATGGCCTCCTGCGTCTCCCAGGAGTCTTTGCCCCAGAGGTCTTCGGCGTCGCAGTACGTCACGTCGCCGTTCACCACGTTCACCCACACGTGGCGCGGTGCCGTGCCGCGCACCACCACCGCGTCGTAGCCCGCATTCTTCATGGAGCCGCCCAAACGCCCGCCCACGCTCGAGCGCGAGTACCATTCGGGGTAGGAGAAGGGCCCGAGACCGGTGACCTCCACGCGCCCGCCGCCTGCGGGAACGATGGTTCCGGCGAAGGGGTTCGAGGCGATGACGATCACGTTCCGGTCATCAAGCGCGTCGACGGTCTTGTCCTCGCAGTACTCCCAGAACAGCCTCGAGGCCAGGCCGTGGCCTCCCACCCATTCCCCCACGTAGGGATCGGTGTCGACGGTCTCGCAGGATTCGTCCTCCAGGTTCAGCACCAGTATCTTCCCGGCGTAGCCGTATGCTCTATCGGCCATCGTGCGCCTCCTCGTCCGCGGTTGCGTTCATCGTCTGCCTACGCCATTTTTCCGGAGTCCGTCGAGGCGTCTTCGCCAGCGGGCTTCGCCGCCTTCGCGCGCATATAGGTTTCCGCCGAGACCTTTCCCGCGTCGTCGATGGGAAAGCTCAGGTTCGACCAGTGGATGTTGCGCATGTTCTCCTCGTAGCCTTCGTCGGATTGCACGGGAAGCTCGGCGGTGAAGGAGATGGCCTTCATGGGGCACACCGCCACGCACGCCTGCGTGCCGCCGGGGCCGCCCTCGCGATTCCAATACGGCGTGTTCTTGCACAGGTCGCACTTTTGGGCGTGGCGCTCCTCGAAGTTCCACTGCACGCGCGACGGCGTGAAGGGGCAGGCCGAGATGCAGCGTTGGCACCCGATGCACTTGCCCTCGTCCACCGTGCGCACGCCGGTGGCCTCGTCGGCGTGCATGGCGCCGGTCGGACACGCCTCCACGCACTCGGGATACGGGCACTGGCGGCACTGGTACTGCGCCGAGTCCTGGGGAAAGCCGGCGAGCGCGCTTTTCGCCACTTGGATACGCGACAAGGCGAGGTTCTCCTTGCCGGTGTGCACGAGCGAGCAGGTGAGCATGCAGCTTTCGCAACCGCCGCACTTCTTGGTGTCCACCAGCAGGTAGCCCTGGCTCGCCGGAACGGCGTACACGCTGTCGGGCAGCGCAAGGGCCGCGAGCGAGCCGCCCAACAAGGCGCCGACGCCCAACCCGCCCACGCCCGCGAGGAACTGGCGGCGAGAAACGCCGCCCTTCTCAGCGGCCTCGGGCGGCCGAGAGGCCTTTTGTCCTGTTTTCGTCATTCGCCCCGCTCCTTACTGTCGGCTTTGCCTCCAAGCGTCGGGTGCCCCGCGACGAACGCATCCGGCGCTTGTCCCGCAGATCGCCGAGCCTGATTCGCCGGGGCTTCCGGGCCGCTCTCCCCGTCGCCGCAAGCACCTTGCTCGGCAACGTTGGAACCAGACTGGTCGGCTTGCTTCTCGCTGAAGTAGCCCTCGATGATCGACAGGTCGATCGGCGCGGCAAGAACCGGCTTTCGCTCGAATTCGCTTTTCCTGCCCTTCCGGGAGGCTGGGCGTTCGAAGATCGAGCGCTCCACGGCACGAGCCTCTTGGCTGTCGAGCGTATGCGCCCGGTGGCTGTAAAACTCATCGCACATATCACTGCCCTCCTTGCTCGACAGCCGCCGAAACGGTTTGAGAGGAACCGGTATCCGAAGGCTCCTCGCCGGCGGGCGCGGCGACGGGCGCGGGCGCCCCCTCTACGCGCCCCATGGCTGCAAGGCGCGCCAACCAGCCCTTATGCTCTTTCTCGGCCTCGCCGAGCGGCATCCAACCGGTGAACATGGACGGGAACGTCTTCCACGAGAACGGCGCGATGACGGCGAAGAACACGTGCGCCACGAAGAACAGCAGCATGAGCGCGGCGGCTATGTCGTGGGTCCACGTCAGCACGTTCATGAACGCGTCGGGCAGGGTGAGCACGACATGCGCGAGAGCCTTCACCAAACCGGACACCACCAGCAAGATGGAGCAGGCAAGCGCCATGATATAGGCGACCTTCTCGCTCTCGAAATACTTGTCTTCGGGCGGCATCGAGAACTTTTTGATGCCGATCGTGCGACCGTAATGGCGGATGGTGTAATCCACGGCGTGCCTCGTGGGCAAGTGCTCCTTGAAGCGGTAGCGCGAGATGACGGTGTTGCCCAGATAGAAGAACGTGCCGAACAGAAACGACACGGCGGCCACGAAGTGGACGTTCATCCACAGGATGGCATCGGGCCCGTCGGCCACGAAGGCCGGCGTGAAGCGCGCGCCCATGACGATGCCGGACACCAGGCAGAAGCCCACGCCGAGCGCGTGCGTCCAATGGGACACGCGCGCAGGGGGATCGTGACGGTACACACGGTCGCCGATGACTGCCGGATCCCTTCGCTTGACGACGGCCGACAGGAACAGCCCCGCGAAAGGCGCCAACGCGATGAGCCACGGGAATTGGTCGAACCACGGCATCCTTATCACTCCTCACACGTCTCGGCGGCACCGTCAGAGCGGCACGCCATCGTTGTCCTCATGATAGGAAGGCGGTCTTGTTGTTCAGACGATCAACTCGGTCGCTGGGAACCGTCACCTCGCCGACCGGTCGCAGGCGTCATCAAGCGGCGCGATATCGACGGCGAGCGGTTTTCTACTTTTTATTGTTTTCGCAGGTCAATATATGATTTTTGGCGTATTCCCCACGGGGAAAACCCTTGAACGGGGCCGACATCGCGCCGGCGAACGGAAAGCCGGAAGCGGCATGCGGCGACCGCGGCTGGCGGACGGTACGAACCGAAGGGCCCAACGGCGCCGTACGCGATTTCCCTGATGCGACTGCACCATAACAGACGGCGAACTGCGCCTAAGCGCCTACGTTAAAGGGCGCGCGGGGCCTCCTCCGCGTCGGAGGAGGCCTTCGGTCGGGGCGGACGAGGCATTTCCAGGCCGCATTGGACGCATCGCCTCGCGCCCGGCTCGTTGTCGTGCCCGCAACGGAAGCACACCGTGGTGATGTTGAGCTTCCTCGACTCCCCTCGGCACCGGCCGCAGCCGATGCACGCGTACCCGCACCCCATGCGGCATCCTCCCCTTCTTGCGATGAGGGCTCGCGTGCCGTAAGGCGCGCGAGCCCTCGGACGGCGCTATCTGTTGAACAGCACCTGCTTCTTCTTGGCCGTCACTTTCCGCGCCAGCTCCTCGAGGGGCCCCACCTCGATGCACTGCGCCTGGCAATGATGCTGGCACGTCGGCAGCTTGCCCCTGCCCACGCGGTCGGCGCAGAAGTCGCATTGGTCAGTGGGCACGGGAACGTAGGCCAGCTGCCATGCGTCGGGCGCGTACTCGTACGGGCCGACGGCAGTGAGCTTGATCCCGAACTGCCCCACGGGAAACCCATGCTCCATCTGGCACGCCGTTTCGCAGGTGTGGCAACCGGTGCACCACTCGTAATCGATCAACATGCCCCATCCAGCCATGATCACTCACCTTCCTCGAGCCTGCGCACCCGGCACAGCACCGCTTTGTAGTTCGCCCCGAAACCGGATTCGCCGGGAACGTACGAGGGCAGCAGTTGGTTGACGTTCAGGTCGAACACGCCGTACAAGCCGTCCTCTTCGGCTCCGGGCGCCTCGGGCAACCACCAGCCGTGATCGGCCATGAGCACGCGCTCGTCCATGATCTCGGTGCATTCGACCACGCGCTTGCAGCGGCCGCGTTCGTTCTCCAGCCACACCCACTCGCCGTCGTGCACGCCCAGCTTCGCGGCGGCCTTGGGATGCATCTGCACGATCGGATCCGGACGACCGGCGCGAAGATGCGGAACCTGGCGATGCTCCGAATGGAACATGAACCAGTTGCGCGCGCCGGTGGAAAGCACGAACGGGTACTCCTCGAATTTCTCCGGGGTGGACAACGGGCTTTCGGCGGGCTCCTCGAAGTACGGAACCGGGTTCAAACCGGCCGCATGGTAGAACGTCGACCACAGCTCGATGCGGCCCGTCTGCGTGTTGAAGCCCACCTGCCCGTCGGGGCGCAGCAGGCCCTTCTCGTGGCGACCGTACTCGAAAGGCAGGTACGCCGGCGCTATCTCCTGCAGCTCCCCGAACGAGTAGCCGGTGCACTCCAAGATGTGCGAAAGCATGTCCTCGAGCGTGTCCCACGGCCACGCCTCGGGGTTGAAGCGCTTGCCGATCTCGAGCGCGATCTGCGCGTCGGGCTTGCATTCGCCCACGGAGACGGCCTTGTTGATGGTCTCCCCGCGCTGCGCGCCGTCGCCCACGCGTATGCCGTTGCGCTCGGCGAAAGTGCACGCGGGCAGGAACACGTCGGCCAGCGCCATGGCCGTGGGGGTCATGAAGAGATCGACCACGACCACGAAGTCGAGCTTTTTCCACGCTTCGAGCGTGCGGTCGGGATCGGTTGCCGTGCAGGCTAGGAAGTTCGACGTCTGAATCCACGCGCCATGCAGCTCGTAGGGCTCCCCCGTTTCGAGCGCCTTCACCACCTCGTCGGACGACGCCACCTGGAAGCCGAACTTCAACAGCGCGTACTTGTCCAGGCCGATGCGGTGCGCGTCCATCTCCTCGGTGACGAGCTCGCGTCCGAACCCGCCCGAATAGGCAAGTATCTCGGGAGGCACGATCATGCAACCCGGCTTCTCGCAGAAGCCGCATATCTGCCACAAAGCGCCGATGGCGTGCGCCGCGGGCAGCGACTCCTTCGTCGTGTCGACCGCAAGACCCCATTGCAGGACGCCGGATCCGCCCGTTGCCCAAGCGCGCGCCGCCGCGCGTATCTTCTCCGCGGAGATCCACGTTATCTCGGCCACTTTGTCCACCGGATAGGCGGCCGACGCAGCGGCGAGCTCCTCGAAGCCGTAGCACCACTGGTCGACGAAGTCATGGTCGTAGAGATCCTCCCGCACGATGACGTCGATCATGCCGAGCGCCAACGCGGCGTCGGTTCCCGGCCGGATCTGCAGCCAATGCTCGGCCCGGTACGCGAGCCACGTCAGGCGCGGGTCGACCACGATGAGCTTCGAGCCGCGCCTCATGACGTCGACCATCCAGTGGCCGTAGAAGCCGTCCGAGTTGGCGACCAGGGGATTGTTGCCCCACACCATGATATAGGCAGGGGGCTCCCATGCGGGATTGTCGTAGCGGTCGGGGAACTGCTGGGAGAAGTCGCCCACCCAGAAGCTGCCCGTCGTGGCGGCGCAGCCGGCCACGCGCGGCAGGTAGCACGCCATGCCCGACATGTTGAACATGTAGTTGGGGCTTCCGAACGACCAGGCCAAGCGCGTGATCCACGGAGCGATGTCGCGCCCCGTGCCCTGCACGAACGGAATCGACCACGCTCCGTAGCGCGCCTTGATGTCCTCGAAGCGCTCGCAGATCATCTCGAACGCCTCGTCCCACGTCGCCCGCCTCCACGCGTCCTCGCCGCGACGCGCGCGGTCGCGCACGAGCGGCGTGACGACGCGGTCGGGATTGTACACCACCTCGGTCAACGCCAGGCACCTGTTGCAGAGCCTTCCCCCGTTGAACGGGTTCTCGGGATCGCCTTCGACCTTGACGAGCCTCCCGTCGTCGTCGGTGTGCAGCAGCACCCCGCATCCGATGTGGCACCCCGGCCCCGACCACGCGCTCGTGCGCGTGACATGCAAGCCGTCCTCGTCGTAGCGGAACGGCTTGTCATGCTCGACCAGTCGATATCCATCCACCCTTACCACGCTCCTTCCTTCTATCGCAGCTTCTCGCAAACCTCTCCGAACGCTGCGCCGACCGTCGGCACGCCCTTGCCGCCAAGGCCGTGCCGACGGAACAACCTGCCCCGCTTACGCGCAGGCGACGTCGCCCAGGTTGACGTCCTTCTCCCGCGCGTCGGCGGCGAGCTCCTTGCCGGCGATGCGCACCGTGTAGGCGGCGGGCTCCACCTGGTCGAACATGAAGTCGCCGAAGTCGTCGGTGGTCATGCAGGCCGCTTCGGCGCCCGCCTCGTCCAGCAGCGAAACCTCCGTGCCCACGCACACCTCGCGTGCCTCGAAGTCCACCACGCAGCCGGCCACGAAGCGCTTCGGCAGGTTCTTGTACCAGGCGTGCGCCCCCAAACCGGCCACCGGCTCCAGCAACTCGGCGCCCGCGAGGTCGAGCTCGTCCTCCTCGCCGAACGCCAGCGCGCCCGTGGGGCAGGCGTCCACGCAGCGCGGCTCGCTCCAGCCGTCGTCCAGCAGGTGCGCGCAGCCCGTGCACTTCTGCGGCAGGTCCAAATCGTCGTTCCAGTACACCGCGCCCATCGGGCACGCCTCCATGATGGCGCGCTGCCCCTTGGCGCGGACGGGGTCGATGATCACCAGCCCGTCGTCGCGGCGGTACACCGCCCCGTCCTTGGCGGCGGCCATGCAGGGCGCGTCGGCGCAGTGGCCGCACACAAGCGGCGTGTACGACACGCGCACCACCGGCACGCTGCCGCGCACCTTTTCGTCGACCTTGCACCAGAACTGCCCGCACGTGGGCTGGTCGGCCGCATAGGGCATCCAGGCGGTGCCGCAGTGCTCGTCCTTGCAGGATATCTGGCAGTTATGGCAGCCGTTGCACTTCGCAACGTCGATCAGAAACGCTTTCATGGTTACTCCTCCACAATCAGGCTGTCCAGCACCCGGCCGCACGCCGCGTCGTAGGAACGCGCGAACGCCTCGGGGTACTGCTCCGCCAATTCGAACACGTCGACTTTCTTCACGCCCACGAGGAAGCTGTTCGTCACCTCGCCGGCCGCGTTCTTCGACGTGGTGGCCGAGGGGCAGATGAGGTTGTTGGCTCCGCCGCGGTCCAGGCCGCCCATGCCCACCACGATGCTGTCGCAGCGCGCGCCGTGGTCCTGCGACACCGCGCCGGGCATGATGCGCTCGGACAGGATGACGCCGCCCAGCACCATGCCGCGCTCGTTGTAGATGCCGGCGATGTCGCCGTCGGCCAAGCCCAGCTTCTCGGCGTCGGCGGGGTTCACGTACAAGGGCTCGTAGCCGTAGCCGTCGGGACCGACCACCTTGCCCGTGGCAAGCTCGCGGAACCAGGGCACGTCGTCGTGGTTCGCGTGCACGCGCCAACGCGGATGGTTCGTCACCAGCAGGTACGGGTACTCCTTGGCGCGCTCGCTCGAGATGCGGTCGTCGTGGCCGTCGCCCTTCTCGATCCAGTGGGCCACCGGGCCGCGCACGTGATCGTCGGGGAACGTCTCGGCCAGCGTCGTGGAGTAGTACTCGATCTTGCCCGAGGGCGTGAGCAGCGGGTTGTTTTCCGGGTCCTCGTAGAAGCCGATGAGGCCCGCGGGAGCCTCCTCCCAGTCCTCCTTCGTCGGGAACAGCTTGAAGCGGTCCTCGAGGAACCGGTCGAAGTCGGCCGTGTCGCCGTCGGGCATGCCGCACTCGCGGAAGCCCTTCTCGATCCAGTCGATGACCTCGTTGCCGTGGGTGTAGCGCTCGTAGAGGTTCTCGTAGACGC
The DNA here is from genome assembly GCF_019731765.1 of Gordonibacter massiliensis (ex Traore et al. 2017). Classification (NCBI taxonomy): domain Bacteria; kingdom Bacillati; phylum Actinomycetota; class Coriobacteriia; order Eggerthellales; family Eggerthellaceae; genus Gordonibacter; species Gordonibacter massiliensis (ex Traore et al. 2017). The sequence goes on from NZ_JAASIO010000014.1 coordinate 45,032, forward strand.
CGCCCAGCTTCTCCAGCGCGCGGGCCACCTCGCCCACGGCCTCGTAGTCGGTGCGCACGTCGCCCACCGGGTCGACCGCCTGGCCTTCGTAGGCGATGGCGTTCCACTGGCCGTTGCGCACGTCGACGTTGAAGTCCTCCAGCTCGAGCGTGGTCGAGGTCGGCAGGATGATGTCGGCGAACAGGCAATCGTTCTCCATCCAGGGATGCTGCACGAGCACGAACTCGAGGTTCGGGTGGCGCAGCGCGTCCTGGAACTCGTGCCCGCCGTTCCAGCACGTCGACCAGCAGGGCGAGTCGGACCAGATCATGCGGATACCCTTGCCGGGCTCGGGCGCGTACTTGAACGGGATGAGCTGGTCGGCGCGGTCGATGCCGGCGATCACGTGGCCGTGCCATTCGATGGACGGCTCGGTGATGGCCTTGTGGATCATGGTCTTGGGGATGAACGGCTCGCTCAAGTCCATCGTCGCGCCGCGGTAGGCGCCCTCGGACGAGGGCAGCACGCTGCACGAGGGCAGCGGGTTGAGCGTCTTCACGTCCATGAGCTGCCACTCGATCATCTGGAACTGGTTCACGCCCGGCTGGCCCACGCCGCGCATGCCCAGCAGGTACACCTCCATGCGGGCCGGCTCATGCGCGAAGGCCGCGCGGATGTAGCCGCCGCCGTTGCAGTGGGCGATGGACACCTTGTGCTTGGCCCAGTAGCGCGCGAGCGCCTTGATGCGGTAGTCGGGCACGCCGCAACGCTCGGCCGCCCACTCCGGCGTCTTCGGCACGCCGTCCTCGCGGCCGAGCACGTAGTACTCGAACCAATCGAAGCCCACGGCATGCGTGTCCAGGTACTCCTTCTCGTAGGTGCCCTCGGTCATCCACACGTAGGCGATGGCCAGCTGCAGCGCCACGTCGGTGTTGGGCAGCACGGGGATCCACTTGTCGGCGTGCACCGCCGCCGCGTAGTTGCAGTCGGGCGCCACGAACACCGACAGCACGCCGATCTCGTTGAACCAGTAGCACAGGCGGCTGGCCATCTGGCCGCCCCAGCCCCACGGCGTGGTCTCCGGGTCGGCGCCCCAGTAGAAGACGGCGTCGCCGTTCTCGGAGATGTCCTTGATGACGTTCGTCGTGATGGTCTGCATGCCCACCGGGTCCATGCCCCAGGCGTGCTTGGCGCCCCAGTACCAGCCTTCCCAGCTGTCGGGCTGGCGGGCCTGCTTGAGGAAGCCGCCGGTCAGGTTCAGCAGGTTCGTCTGGCAACCGTGGGCGGCGTGGACGTTCTTCGTCTCGCCGTGGCCGTCGGACTGCGCCAGGATGGAGAACGGGCCGGCCTCCTCCTGGATGCGCTTGATCTCGGCGGCTATGAGGTCGCATGCCTCGTCCCACGAGATGCGCACGAACTTCGACGTGCCGCGGTTCTGGGTGTTGCGCTCGCCGTTCGGATCCCAGTCCACGCGCTTGAGCGGGTACGGTATGCGGTTCGGCGAGTACGTGCGCGTCTTGTACGCCACCGACAGCGGCGGCGGATAGCTCTTCATGCCCGGTTCGAGCACGTGCCCGCGCGCCTCGATCTTCCAGGCGTTCAGATCCTCGGGCTTGTACAGCTGGTCGTAGTGCAGCGGGCGGATGCGCGCCACGCGCCCGTCCTTCACGTCGACCTCGGTAATGTTGGAGCCCATACCGAAGCCGCAGAACCCGAGGCACTTGACGACCGATTTGTCAGCGGTCTTTTCTGACATGGTTTTCTCCTTTCAAGAGAATCGTGAACGAAACTCGTTCGATGCTCCGAACTCGAGGCGCCTTCTCATGCGCCCCGTTCCGACTCCGCCGCCCTCTTGCGCGCAGCGGAGTCGACGCATTCGGAGCGTGCTACCTATTCAGCTTCAGAAGCACTGGCTGCTTCGAGAGAAGCGTTCGCCTCTTCGCCCACCATGATGCTGTGGTCGCCCTTGGTGAAGAAGAGCACGACGACGGTGATGGCCGGGATGATGGCGAAGATCATGCCCGCCGTCGCCCACGACAGGGCGCCCGCGAGGTTCATGAAGAAGCCGGCACCGAACCCGCCGAGGGTCGTGCCCACTGCCATGCCGGTGAGGGCCCAGTCGCACTTCTTGGGGTCGGGGCAGAGCACCGGCACGAGGCAGCGCGTGCACACCGGGATGACGGAGAACGGAACGATGCCCAAGACGATCGCGCACGCCCAGGACATGGTCTCGTTGCCGGTGTTCGACCAGGCGAAGAAAGCGAACAGCACCGCGAACACGACGTAACCGGCGATGAGTATCTCCTTGCGGCGGTTCGTCTTGTCGCACAGGATGCCGGTGATGACGCCGGCGGGGATGGTGAGCAGGTTGGCGACGAGGATGGCGTTGGAGGCGACGGAGACGTCCATGCCCATCACCATCTGAGCGTAGGTCGCGAAGAAGTCGTTGTAGGCGTAGAACACCAGCTCGAAGCCCACGAACGAGAACCCGACGATGAGCGCGGACGCGAAGAATATCTTGCGCATCTTGCCCGTTTTGGCCTTCACGCGCTCTTCAGCGAGAAGGTTCTCGGGGATGCAGGGCAGCTTGAACAGCGCCACGAAGACCGCGACCGTCACGACCAGGATGACGAGCGACATCCAGAACGCTGACGTCCAGCCGAAGGCGCCGTAGGCGAGGGGCACCGTGAAGGTCGCGATGACCTGGCCCACGGGGAACCACATGGAGTAGATGCCCATTGCCAAGCCCTGCTTGCCCAGCGGAATCAAGCGGGGGATGATGTTGGGCCCGATAACGGCGATGAGGCCGAAGGAGCAGCCCTGGAGGGTGCGGCCCACCAGCATCATGGTCCAGTCACCGGCCGCGAGGCAGATGGCGGTTCCGATTACGCTCACCACGGCCGTCACGATGACGGCCATCTTCACGCCGACGTTCTGCATGATCCAGGTCGCCGGATACGCGACGATGATGCCGACGATGGCGAACACGGACATCATCATGCCGAAATCGTTGGGATCGGCTCCGAACGCCCCGCCGACCTGGGGGAGAATCGGGGGAACCATCATGTACTGGAACACGCACCCGATGGCGAAAATAAACAGCACGGCAAAACTCAGCCACTTCTTGCCCATGCTCAGCTGGTCGTCGGCAACTCCCCATTGCGCGACCGCCGATGTGCCGTATGCCGACTTGTCGGCAACTGCTTCACTCATAACTTCCTCCTTATTGCTTTCTCTACAACCGCATTTCTGCGGAAAACCAACCTATACCAAGTACAGACCTATCGCGTTCGTCAGGCAGGCGTTCACGCAGCGTCCGCAGCCGACGCAGTTTTCAGCACCCTGCACCCTTGCGAACAACTTGCCTTTCACCTTGACGGCGCCGAGGACGTCGCTGCGAGGGCACGCCCGCACGCATCGCATGCAAGCGGTGCAGAGCAACGCGTCGATGCGCACGCGCGGCTTGTTGCGGTAGAACCCCGCCGGAGGCCCGTAAGCTCCCATATGCGACCCTTTCTATCAAACGATCCGCCTACCAGCCAAAGAGCATCGCCTGACGCGGCGCCCTCGGACAAACTACGCCGTCTTCGAGCGATGTGCCCGCGTCAATCCATCGCGAGCTCGCCCACCTGCGCTTCGATCTTGGCCTCGGCCTCGCGCAAAGCCGCCGTCGCCTTCCTGTCCGAAGTGACGAACACCAGCACGATAACCGCCGCGACCATGCTCAAGGGGCCCAGAACGAACACCGCGTTGCCGTTCCAGCCGAGCGCCTGGACGGACTGGCTGGCGGCCACGCCGAACACTTGAGCCACGCACGTGACGAAGGTCATCGTGGCGAGAACGTAGTCAGTCTTCTTCGGATCGGGACAGAGAACCGGGACGATCGACCTCGTCGCCATGGGAAGAACGCTGCCGCAGACGCCGATAATGAACATCGTCGCCCACGGGCTCGCCATGTCGTTGGGATCCTCGGTGAAGCCGATGGTGAACATCGTGACGGCCACGACGGCGTAGGCGACGACCGCAAAGGTCTTGCGCGAGCTCAGCTTGTCGGAGACGATCCCTGCGAACGTGCCGAGGGCGATGGTCACCAAGGCCAGCACGGTGGGCAGCATGCTCGAGTCGAACACCGACAGGCCCTTGACCTCTTGCAGGAACGTCGGGTACAGCCCGTTGATGTTGGCCAGGTATACGAAGCACCACACGGTGAACGCCACCTGCATCATGAGACCCGCGAACACGAAGTTCTTGGAAGTGTCGCGTTTCTTGGTGGGATCGCCGTCGACTATCTCGTTCTCGGCGATCTTCGGCAGCTTCATGAACGCGAACAAGACGACGCCGGCCACGATTTGCAGGGCAACGGCCACGTACCACACGGAATGCCATCCGAACGCGTCGAACATAAGCGGCGTTATGACGAACGCGCACACGCTGCCGACGGGCATCCACAAAGACCAAACGCCCATCACCAATCCAAGCTTCTTCAAGGGAAACAGGCGCGGCATGAGATTCGGCCCCATGACCGAGAACAAACCGTAGCTCACACCCTCGATAGCACGGGAAACCAAGAACATCTCGGACGTCGTGGCAACGCAGCCAAGGGCCGTGCCGATAATGGATATGACCACCACGATCATGACGGAGAACTTCATGCCGACCTTGCGCATGATCCACGCACCGGGATACGCAAGGATCAAGCCGGCAATGGAAAAGCTGGTCATGACCATGCCGACATCGCCCGAAGCGATGCTCAAGTCAGATGCGATGTAAGGAAGCACCGACGAAGCTTTGAACAACATGAACGACGTCATGAACCCGTACAGGAAGAGCGCCCAGAAGCACAGCCATCGTTCCTTGTTGTTCAGCTGCCGATCCAGCACGCCGTAGCGCGCCGTAGATAGAGTAGACAAATCAACCACCATCCCCTTTGTTGAATTGTTCAGCTGTTAACCCATCCCCTGAGATAGTCCGCCGGATCTTGCCCGGATCTCGCCACGCAGCGATCCGGCGGAACGTTTATTGACCGCAAGAAAGGCTTAAGAACGCGGCTTTCTCGCTATGCGCTGTCAATTCGCGCTATTTCTTCTCCCAGAAACCCAAGTTCTCGTACGCGCGGTCCCACACGGTGTCGTGCGCGCCGTCGTACTGATCGGCCGGGACGTTGTCGTCGGAGCCGTCGCACGGATCGATGCACGGGTACACCTTGCACAGAAGGCCGCGGCAGTTCCACGTGGCCGTCATCTGGTCGGCCTTGTCCGGGTCGTCGTCGATGAGCACGTTCGCGGCGGCCTCGAACACGCCCTGCGACCACGGCTCCTCGGCGGGCAGCTCCGGATACCACCAACTGGGCGGAACCTGCACCACGCCCTCGGGGATGTCCCAGCCCAGGTGAGCCTTCTGGCGGATGCGGCCCATGGGCGTCTCGATCCAGATCCAGTCGCCTTCCTTGATGTGCAGGGCGCGCGCGTCGTTGAAGTGCATCCACGTCAGGGGATACGGGGCGACGGTGCGGGTGCCGTGGCCGGGCGTGCGCATCTCGGAGTGGTACAGCGGGCTGATACGGCCGGCGGTGGTCAGGCGCAGCGGATACTCCTTGGCCATCTCCGGGTTGCCGAGCGGCGACTCGGGCTCGCGGTACACCGGCAGCGGGTCGTAGCCCAAATCCTCGATGACCGAGGCGTAGATCTCGGCCTTGCGCGAGTTCGTGGCGAAGCCGCAGATCTGGCCGTTCTCAAGGCGCTGGGCGTACTTGTAGTACTCGGTGGGATACGGGAAGTACGTGCCGTCGTTCACCACCTTCTCGTAGGTGAGGTCGGGAACGCGCTCGATGCGGTACTTGATGAGGTCCTCGTAGGTCTCCCACGGCCAGTGCTCCTCCTGCCCCATGGCGCAGCCCAGGGCGCGGAAGAAGTCGTAGTCCATGCGGCGCTCGGCGAAGGGCTCCACGCCGCGATCGCCCACGGTGATGAAGTCCATGGAGTCCTCGGAGGTGGTGCACATGGGGCGCTCCATCCAGTCCGCCGCGGGCATGATGTAGTCGGCCAGCGCCGCCGTCGGGGTCTTCCAGTACTCGCACACCACCAGCAGGTCGAGCTTCTTCAGGGCCTTGTACATCTTCTTCGTGTTCGGCGCCCAGGCCAGCGGGTTGGAGCTCCACGCGATCATCGCCTTGATGGGATACGGCTTCTCGTCCAGGATGGCGTCCATGACGAGCGCCGGCGAGCACAGCATCTGATGGAGCATCGGACGGGGCAGACCGAACATCTTGCGGTAGTTCTTGTCGATCATCTTGAAGCCGGGCCACGCCATGACGCGGAAGCGGTCGTTGCCGATGTACTTGGACTGGTTCTCGGGCTTCTGCAGGTGCGAGAGCTCCATCTCGGCGTCGCGCACCGGGTAGAGCTTCTCCTTGCCCACGGCGTTGGGGTCGGCGGGGCGTCCCACGAACTCGCCGCCGGGGTTGTCGATGTTGCCCGTCAGGATGCGCAGGATGGTCTTGGCGATGCCGAAGCTCGAGGCGTTGTTGCCGTGCTGGTCGCCGCCGCCGAGGCCCCAGATGATGCAGGCGGGGCCGTTCGTCGCGTACAGGCGCGCGGCCTCCTCGATCTTGCGGGCGGGCACGCCGGACACCTTGGCGGCGTAAGCCGGCGTGTACTGCGCCATGCGCGCGGCGATGGCGTCGAACGCCGTGCGGCACTCGACCTGCGAGCCGTCGGCGAGCGTCACCACGTAGGTGCCGTACAGCGCCGCGTCCACCGGCGCGTCCTCGGGCGCGTAGTAGCGGTTCTCGTCGGAGCACCAGCAAAGCGTGTCGTTCGTCACCTGATCCCAGACCACGAAGTCGTCGTGCAGGCCGTCGGCGGACACCTCGCTCGCGCGCAGGAGCTTGTTGGTGTCGGTGCGCACCAGGAACACGGCGTTGGACCAGTACTTCAGGAAGTCCTCGTTGTAGAGCTTGTTCTCGATGATGTAGTTGATCCACGCCAGCGAGATGAGGCAATCGGTGTTCGGGTAGGGCTGCAGCCAGATATCCGCCTGGCCGGCCTCGCTGATGCACACCGGGTCCACCACGATCATCTGCGCCGGGGACTCCTCGTTCACGGTCGTGCGGCCCTTGATGGTGCGCCACAGCGGCGCTTCGGGAGCGTAGGATTCGGAGCAGCGTTTGCCCCAGTTCACGATGGTCTGGGACAGCTGCGGCGAAGCGGGCATCATCGATTCGATGGGCCAGCCCACCATGGCCATGTTCAGCGAGTAGTTCCAGCACCAGCAGATGGTGCCCGGGTCGATAACGTTGCCGGGGTTGCCCAGCAGGTTGGTGAAGCGGCTGCGCGCCCACAGGTGGTCGGAGCGGTACGTGCCCTCGGAGGAAACGAGCGCCTCGGGGCCGTACTCGTCGACGATGGCCTGGAGTTTCTCGGAGATCTCCTTGATGGCCTGGTCGTAGGATATCTGCTCCCACTTGTCCTCGCCGCGCTCGCCCGCGCGCTTGAGCGGGTGGTTGATGCGCTTGGGGTGGTAGTGGAACTTGATGGCGCGCTCGCCCTTCTCGCCCAGGCGGTTGCACAGCACCGCGCCCTCGTCGTCGTTGGGCCGCAGCTCCACCAGCCTGCCGGTCTTCGTGTCGACGCCGGCGAAGATGCCGCAGTTCATATGGCACATGTGGCAGCGGGTGCGCCGCCAGCGGATGCCGTTCTCGTCGACGTGGTTGTTCGGCACGCCGACCATGCTCTCGGACATATCGTTCCCCTCTCTCCTTTTACCTGTTCGATGCAATGCGTTGAAAAGAGCAGTTCCCGGAAATCTCCCTTTGCAATGACCCTACTTTATTGAACGCGGCGGCAACTTTCATGACCCCAACCTATGGCATCGCATGGGTTATGCGCGAGGGTTACGGGTCGGGGTTACCGCGAGGGCCAGGCGCAAGCGGTATCGAGCACCCTGCGCCCAGCGCCTAGGCGGATCGGCCTAGGCGCAGGCTTTCGGCCTTAGGAACGAGGCGCGGGCGGCGGCGTGGGAGCGCTCGGCGCACCCGGCGCCGGAGGTACCGGCGGCGCACCCGGAGCGCGCATGCTCGGCGCCTGCGACGTGTTGCCGCATTGGGGGCATGCGGTGGCGTTGGGAGCCACCTCGGCTCCGCAGGCTGGACATTTCATAGGACCGTTATCGGCAGCGGGCGGTCTGAAGCACATGGCGTATCCTTTCCTCGATTGCTTGGCGCAGCCCGAACGGCAACGCTTGCTGGAGAGGATACGCAAGGGCAAAAGGGTAATCATGACCTTTGCAAGACCGAACAAGAGGGTGATAAGAGAGGGTAATGCGGAAAGTAACCCTACGCTTCGAGAGGGGTCGCGCGCTCCTTGCCGCCCTCGGCAGAGCGGTTCGGCGCGTATTTCCTCAACGCTTCTTCGCGCGTGCCCACGCCGAGCTTGCTGTAGATGTTCGCCAGGTGCTTTTTCGCCGTGTTGATGCTGATGCAAAGCGTGTCGGATATCTCCTTGCGCGACATGCCCATGTTGAGGAGCTTGAGGATCTCCAATTCTCGGGGCGTGAGCGGATCGGGGCCGTCGTTGGCGAACGCCCCCGGATCGTCGATGCCCGACGGCACCGTCGGCAACTCCTTCTCGAATTCCACGAGCAGCGATTTCACGTAGGAGCGCACGGCTGCGCCCGCCTTCCGGGACATCGAGTAATCGCGCAACAGGTCGCGCATGGGCGCGCCCGCGTCGAGGAGGCTGCGGACGAAGCCGTGCCGGCTCGCCAGCATCAACAGCTCGTTCAGCCGGGCGCACGCGCGCGTCTCGTCGCCCAACGCGTGCAGATCGACCGCTTGGATGGCGAGAGCTTTCACCGCCACGCAGATGAACCGACCTTCACGAGCGCGCGCCGTCAGCGAACCAAGCGTTTCGAGGGCCGTTTCGACGTTCCCCTTCTCGCGTTCCGCGAGTGCGTGCACGAACGAGAGCAGCAGCTGGCAGTACACGTCCTCTTCGTGCACCCGCGCCGCGAACTTGCGCTCGATGACGAGCAGATCGCGCAGATTGCACCGGCGGGCGGCTATTTCGGCTTGCTTGAAGTAGGCGTGCAGGAGCACGGCCCGGGGAACGTCCTCCTGTTCGCCGTGCAGTATCCCTTCGACGATGGTTTCATAGGCCTCGGAGAGGTTTCCCCTCGCGGCGAGGCAGCCCGCTTGGGCGATCTTCGCCTCCAGGCACATGTCGATGTGTCGATAGTACGACGTGCGCTTGAGCGAGCGCTCCACCAGAACGGCGGCGCGATCCTTCTCGTTGCGCTCGAGCAGCACGCGTGCGAAGAGCGCGCAGATGGCCCCGTATATCGCGAAATCCGACGGGCATATCTGCAGCAGCTTCTCGCAACCCTCCCGCGCTTCGTCGAGTTCGCCGAAGCAGTACTGCACTTCGGCGAAGCTGTACGAGTTGAACAAAAGCTGGTGCATGGTCGCATCGACGCTGGCGCTGGCCTGCGCCTGCAAGTATATTTCCTGTGCTTGGGCCATGTTGCCGATACGCTCGTACGCCTCGCCCAACGATTGGTAGATCATGCTCATGAGCGACGGCTTGATCTCGTAGCCGCTGTTCAGCAATTCGTCGCACTGCGCCAGGGCCTCTCGACCGTCGCCCTCCATGGCGGTGCATTTCATCTTGAGGCACTTCGACGAGAATTCCACGATACAGGGATCGAGGCTGCCGGCATGCTCGGGGCCCTCCATGCTGCGCTCGAACCGGGCGATCCAGAGCTGAGCATCGGCAACGCGGGCATTCGTGATGTACGACCAAGCGGAAAGCATGCACAAAAGCGGCGATTCTGCGAACTTTGCCGACGGAACGCGGCAGAGCCAGAGCAGGTAATGGGTTCGCCTATCCCCCCTCGAAAGCGAGCAGGTCGCTTCGGTGAGGTTCGCGACGTAGTCGAAATCGCTCGCCAGCAGCAAGTACTTCGCCGCCTCGTCCTTCATGCCGTAATCGTAAAACCATTCGCTCGCCCGAGCGCATCGCTTGCGGATATCCTCCATGCGCAATTGCAGCAGCTCGTTGCGCAGCCAGTCGGCGAACAGGTGGTTGAAACGGAACCATTCGCCCTCGTCGTCGCAGGGCACGACGAACAGGTTGCGCCGAATGAGCTCATCCAAAAGCGCTTGGGTCGAGCCGGAGCCGAAAACCGCTTCGCACAGGGAACGGTTGAACGTCTCGAGAACCGATATCTCCAGCATGAACGAAAGCAGATCGCCCGTCACCAGCCGCGACACCTGCGCCTCGAAATAGCGGCGCACGACCAAGAGGGCTCCGTCGAGTCGAACGTCGGTAGCACAGCGTGCACCTGACAGCGTTCGAGCGACTAACACGAGCCCCTGCGGCCAGCCTTCAGCACACCTGCAAGCTTCGGCCAGCGCCTCGTCGGACGGCGGCTCCTCGCATGAGGCATCAGCCAGCCGCCTGGCCTCGTCAAACGTCAACGAAAGATCTTCGCCGGTGAGGCTCCCGAAGCCTAACCGATAGGCATCGGTCTGGAAACTCCACGAAAACGCCGAGGACGTTATCACCACGTGCAAGCTGGGAGGCGTCGACGAGCAGAAGCGCAGCAGATGCGCGTCGAAACCCCCCAGTTCCGCGCTACCGTAATCGTCTATGAACAGGTAGCAGGGCTTGTCGGAAGGGAGAGCCTCGAACAACGCGTTCCCCACGGACACGAACGCGTCCTCGTCCAAGCCGCCGTCGACTCCGTTCGCTTCGACCACCTGCTCGATCTTCGAGGCGGCCACTTCACCGAAACCCCCCAACGCCGTTACGGCATGCCGGCAGAAACGAGCCAGATCGGCGTCTTCCTCGTCGACGGTCAACCACGATACGAGGCAGCCTTCGGCCGCTTTCCTCTGGGCGAACGACGCCATCAAGCTGGTCTTGCCGTAGCCCGTCGGCGCGCTTATCAACGTCAGTTTTTGCTGGGCGAGAACGTCGAGCTTTTCGACGAGCTCCGCCCTGTCCACGTACCCTATCGGCAGCATCGGCTGCGTCAATTTCGCGCGTACGACAGGTTTTCGCGGTTCTCTTTCCGCCGAAGTGACCATATGCCCCCTTTGGCCGCACGCGCCTGCACTGTCGACCTTTGTTGCCGACGGTTTGGCGCATGTTTGCGGTTTGCCTATAGTAGGACTTTTTTCGAACCGCTTCAATCATGACGATACCGCTTACCAGATGCGTTTCTAATTCCCTCATGCGGGTTCGCGTCGTAATATGTTGTATATACCATATTATTATGCCCCGCACGACATACCCTTGGAGCATGCAGACTAACGAGCGCAGGGAACGACTGGGTGCCGCCATCCGCCAAGAACGGGTGCGGCAGCGCCTCTCCCAAACCAAATTCGCGTATATGATCGGCAGCGATCAATCTTACGTAAGCCAACTCGAACACGGCCAGTGCAATCTGAAATTCGACAGACTGTGCGAGATAGCGGACGCGCTCAACCTCGACGTGTCCGAGCTTTTAAGTCGGTGAGTAACGCCTAGATATTTGGACGGCAGAACAGCCCGCCGACGCCCTAGCCCAGCCTCTTCCGCATGGGCACCGGCCCGCATTCGTCGCGCAGCTCGCAGTGGTCGCAGTCGTCCACCAGCTCCATTTTGATGAGGTCCCACCCGATGCGCTCGTAGCCCAAGGCTTCGTAGAACGGCAAGCTCCCGCCGCGCGACACGAGCCGCAGCTCGCCGTGACGCGCAAGCGCCTCGTCCATCAGAGCGCGCCCCACCCCGTAGCCGCGCCACGTCTCATGCGTGATGACCGGGTTCACGAACGCCGTGCCGTCCTCCTCGTCGAGCGCGATGCGGATAAACCCCACCACCTCGTCGTCGCCGTTCACCGCCACGCGCACGCCCTCTATGTCGGGGATGGCGTCCATGCCCTCCGCGTTCGCGTAGGCATCGAGCACGGGCTTGTCATCGGCGCGCGCATCGCGAATGGTGAACAACTCGTCGGTCATAAGAGCTCCTTTCATGCGGCCGAAGGCCGCATAACGGGCACGCAAGGTACCGCAGGGCGCTCGCAAGAGCGCCCTTTCGCGCGCCAGCGCGAAAACAACCGCCCAGGTTGGCGGGCGGAAGCGAAGCGACCCGCCCATGCGCCCGGAGGGCGCATAACTGCCGCCCAGGTTGGCGCAGTAAGTCAGCGAGGGCCGTCCTCGTGCCCGAGATCGTGGGGATGGCGGGGGCGAAGCGTACTTCGGTACGCGAGCTCCCGGCATCGCCGCGAGATCGGGTGCGAGGACGGGCCGCAGCGTCGGCAGGTTCCGCGGGCCGTAGGCCCGCGGAACCTTACATGATGGGCGGCACGTATATCTTCATGCGCGAATCCGGGATGGCCTTCTTCGCCAGCTCCGTCAGGCCCTGCGCCACGATGGGCAGCTTGTCGACAGGCAGGCCCATGAACATCATGTCCTCTCCCAAATCGGTTGCCGCCCGGCAACCGTAGCAGCCGAACGTGATGTTGGGCTCCTGCTCCGTCAGCGGGTAGAGCACCGCCTCCACGCACATGGAGTTGAACCCGCTCGCGTGGAAGTCGAAGCGGTGGCCCGAGTAATAGCTCATGGACATGCACAACCACATCATCTGCTCGGGCGTGCCGGTTATCACGACCACCTCGGGCTCGCGCACCGTCTTGGCCAGCGGGGCCACGTAGGTTGCCCGTCGGCTCTTCGGCGGAAGCGTGGGGCGCTCCGCCACCATGCGGGCGGCGGCCTCGGCGTTCACCACCTTGTGGAACAGCACGTATATCTCGCCCGTCGCCAGCTTCTCGGGCACACCGGTCATGCCGAAGATGGACGTGCCGTCGGGGCACGAATGCCGATGCGGGGGCATGAGGATGCTCGCGCCGCGCCGCGCTGCCATCATGGCCTGACAGAAGCGCTGGTTCTCGGGCGGCATGGGCACGTCGGGCAAAAGCTCGTCCTTGTCGATGAGGCTCACGGCCACCGGCTGCCAGCGCAGGCCCAGCTTGTCCATGATGACGCGCTGCCACTCGGCGTACTGCTCGTGCAGCTCGCGCCCGATGGGCTCAGCACGCGGTTCGTCGGCAAAGGGGTCGTACACGGCGTCGCCCGTCGCCTCCACCAGAAGCGCCCGCTGCGGGCAGTTGCCCGAGCACGTGGTGCACCCCACGCAGTCCTCGATACGCGCCGCGAACGGATGCCCGTCCGCGTCGGCCTCGAGCACCTCGCACGGGCAGAACGCGATGCAGAGCCCGCACTTCACGCACCGGTCCGGGTCGTTCACGATTCGGTAGTCAGCCATGAGTCTCCTCTTCTTTGAGCAAACAAATTCGTTCTTGCCGGCCCCATGCAAAGCCGTTCGGGGAGCAGCGTGCGCACGACCATCGTACCCGCGCCGCCGTGCGCTCGCCGCGCGGGTATCGTCGCCGTGCGTCACCGCACCGGGCGATCTGGAGATCGCCCCTACGGGGACCTTTCTGCTCGCATCCCGCTCGTGCGCTTGCCGCACGGGTAGCGTTGCGGCAACTCATCGCGCCGGGCGGGCAGCAGCCCGCCCCTACGGGAACGTCCCCGATCGAACGGCAAAACGGTCCCGACGACGTTCTCGATGCGGCCCTGCGGACCCGCTCGCAACTGCGGGGCAGCCCAATTCGCGCGAAGCGCGAACATCTCATCTCCCAGAGGCAATCCCGTTCGCGCCCCAGCGGAGCGTGGGGACGGGGGCGCCGCGCGCAGATTCCGCACGAGCCAAACGCCCCTGTGGGGCGTTTGCGCGAGCTCAGGACTGCCCGAGCACGGCGTCCCCGTCCCCACGCTCCGCGCCCCGCAGGTCGAAAGCTACCGCAACTCTTCCTTACACCAAGGCGGATACACCCGCCTACCCGCCGAATCCGTCAAGTGGTACGAACAGAACGGGATGGCGCGCCCGTCAGGCACCGTCACCATCATCGAGCACTCCCGCAACCGCTGCGTGTCCATAGAAACCGCGTCCATGTAGTTCATGATGACCACGGAAAGCCCGCTGGACACCTCGACGCCCTTGCGATCCAGGATGTCCAAGAACACCGACCCCTGCGGGCTGTCGGGCGAGTAGCCCTCGTGGTACTCCTCCATCGTCATGGCGCGCGTGGCCGGGTAGAAGCCCGACGGGTGCGCCGGCACGCCCTCGGGCGGCTCGCCGTGCACGAAGAACACGCCCGTGTCGCACAGCGGGTTCGAACATCCCAGCGGCCAGACGTCGCGCGGCTCGATGAGCCCGTTCGACTGCTCGGCCAGCTGGAAGATCACGTCGCCTGAGCTCATGGGCAGGGCGCGCTCGGCGTCGAAGCGTCCGGACGTGAACGCCGGCTGCAGGGCCAAACCGGCCACCACGTCGGCGTTGTCCAGGCAGAAGCGCAGCAGGTCGCCCAGCTGCCCGTCGTTCAAACCGGCCACCACGGCCACGGACAACACCACCTGGATGCCCACCTCGCGGCAGCGCTCGATAACCTTCATCTTGATGTCCAGGATGTCGCGCCCGCACGTGCCTTCGTACACGTCGCCCGTGAGCCCGTCGAACGACAGGTACACGCCGGTGAGCCCCGCCCACACGAGCTCCTCCAGATACCCGTCGCGCGCGGCGATGACCAGGCCGTTCGTATTGACTTCGATGCCCCAGAAGCCCTTCTCGCGGCCCATGCGGATGATCTCGGGCAAATCCTTGCGGCACGTGGGCTCGCCACCCGTGATCTGCACCGCGCCGTCCGTGCCCACCGCGTTCGCGATGACGTCGTACATGTCCGAGATCTCGTCGAGCGTGGGATCGCCCTCGCCCGTCTCGGCGCTCATGAAGCACACGGGGCAGTGCAGGTTGCAGTTGCGCGTGACCTCGATCTCCAGCAGCGTGCCGCGTCGCTGGTGACGCGAGCACGTGCCGCAGCCGAACGGACACGGCTTCGAAGCGGGAATCGTCCCCTGCGGCGCCGTCTTCGGGAACGCGAGCGAGCGCAGCCACTGGTAGTGCTCGGCGTCGGGCCACATGCGCGTGGCCAGACGGCCGTGGTCGGGGCAGGTGCGCTCCATCCACACGACGCCCTCGGCGTCGGCGTACACGTCGGCCGGAAGCTCCTGCAGGCAGTCCGGGCAGAGCGCGGTGGTCTTGTGCAGCGGCGTGCACACTTCGGCTTGCGCGGCTGCGGCGTTCTCGTTCGCGTCCATGGCGTTACTCCTGGTCGATGTATTGGCGCGGGTCGTGCTCGTCGTTCGGCGGCGTGGTCACCTGGATGCCCATGTAGTCGATCCAGTCGAGCACGCGCTGCGGCACGAACAGCTCGGTTTGGTACGCGGCGGCCTGCTTGATGGCGCGCATGCACGAGATGGCGTGCGCCAGGTCGGTGGCCTCGTCGATGTCGGCCACGGGAGAGAGGAACGCCGAGGGAACGTCGTTCTCCTCGAGCTTCTGCATGTAGCCGTCGAGGGCCGGGCGCCCGTCCATGTTGTAGTAGACGCCCTGATGGTCCATGGGCGTGTTGTGGCTGAAGCCCACGAGCGACGTGCCGCACTCCTGACACGGCGCCTGCACGAAGCCGGGCTTGCCGATGGACTGGAAGTAGTCGAGCCACTGGAACGCCTGCACGATGTGCGACTTCGGCATGGTGGGGATGTCGCCGCCCACGGACACGATGTGCTCGTAGCCCTGCGAGAATATCTCCTTGAACGCGTAGTCGAAATGGTCGTCGAACGTGGCGCCCTTGTCCGTGAGGTAGTGGATCTCCATGGGCCACGGGCCGATGGCGTCGTACGTCTCCTTCATGAGCTGCACGTTCTCGGCCGGCGTCGTGGACACGAAGAAGTCGTACGTGATCTTGTCGACGCTCGGGTCGGCCTCGACGGCCGCGTCGTTCATCATCTGCAGCTCCATGAGCGCGTGCATGGAAAGCTCGCTCACGTCGTACAGGCTGCGCTTGAAGAACTCCGCCGCCTGCGCAGGGCTCAAAAACCCGTTGTGCTCGGTCGTCAGCCGCGTCTTCACCATCCCCGCCACCGGGGGCTTGCTGAACAACAGCAGCGCTTGCTTCTTTTCCGCCATAGTAACGATCTCCTTCTCGTCGTTGCCCGTTCATCGTATCGTATTCGCGCGTTCGCCGCACGGGTGTATCTCGTTTTTCAGCCACCGCAGCGGACGGGACCGGTGCCATCGCGCCGGGGGTGTTTTCGGCCCCTAGCCGCTCCGTGCGCTTGCCGCGCGGCGTGCTCACTCCATAGTCGTCGCACCGGGCGATCTGGAGATCGCCCCTACGGGGACCTTTCCGCTCCTTGCCCGTTCCTGCGCTCGCCGCACGGCTCGCCTGTTCCGTAATCTCCGCGCCGGGCGATCTGGAGATCGCCCCCACGAAGTCTGCCGTCGCCGAGAACCCTTCGCCCAAAGGAAGAGCCCCAACCAAAACTCCCCCACATCAACCGATCACGCGACGGCGTTCCGCGCCCCCGCAAGCCCTTCGCGCCTCAACCGCAGCCAGCGCAGGGAGCGGGTGATCGCTGCAACGACCAGCGGGGGATGCGGGCGGGCAAGCCGCGCGCAGATTCCGCACGAGCCGAACAGCCCAGCGGGCTGTTCGTGCGAGCTCAGGACTGCCCGAGCACGGCTTGCCCGCCCGCATCCCCCGCGCCCCGCAGGTTGATCACCCGGCGCTCTCGCTCCCTGCAGGTTGTTCCCAGCTCAAAGGCTCCTCGACCTTGCGCAGAACGCAGTCGATGGCGTTGTACGACCAGGTGCCTATCATCGGTTCGCCGGGTGTGCACGACGTGAGGCAGTTCACGTTCGACTCCCACATGCCGCCGAAGTCCGGCGCCCCCGGCTCCCATTCGGGATGCCACCAGCCGTAGTCCACGTTCACCAGATCGTCGCGCATGCGCGCGGTCTCCAATATAAAGCGCGCCGAGCCGTTGTCGGTGGCGACCTCCACGCGGTCGCCCGGTTTCAAGCCCAGCCGCTCGGCCGTGGCCTCGCTCACCTCTGCCACCGGATGCGGCGACTTCGCGCGGAAAGCGGGGTTGTTGAAGTACATGGACGCGTTGTACGGCTGCTTGCGCGACCCGGTGATCAGAGGCAGGTGGACCGCTCCTTCGGCCTCGCCGGCCGCCACGAGCTCGAGCGAGCAGAGCGACACCTGCTCCGCCGGCTCGGGCAGGCGCGGCCCGCCCAGCGTCGGCAGAAACTCGCTCGCCAGCTCGATCTTGCCCGTAGTGGTGGCGAAGCCCTGCGGCCGCCCGTCGGGGCCGGGCAGCTCGTGCTTGGCGAACGCGGGCGGCTGCCAGTAGATGCCCAGCTCGCAGAACACGTCCCAATCCATGCCCGCGCGCTCGAGCTGCGCGGCGAACGCGTCTGCCAGCGTCTCCTCGGGCCAGGCGTCCTCCTGGCCCAGGCGCATTCCCAAACCGCGGAACACGTCGTAGTCGCAGCGGCGCTCGTAGTACGGCTCGACGGCGGCGGGCCCGCCGTAGCCCATGTTCGCCACGCCGCCGTGCACCTGCAGCACGGGGCGCTCGATGGCGCCGGCGGCGGGCAGCACGTAGTCGGCGATACTCGCCGTGGGCGTCATATAGTAGTCCAGCACCACCAGCAGGTCCAAGCCCATGAGGGCGTTGAACACGCGGTGCGTGTCGGCGTAGGTCAGAAGCGGGTTCGTGGCGTTCACGATGAGCGCGCGCACCGGGTACGGCTCGCCCGTCTCCATGGCGCGCAGCACGAGGTGCGGGTGCGCCGAGGTCAGGTAGCGCTCCGGCAGCGTGCGGCCCAGCTTCTCGGTGAGGGGCCGGGCGCGTGCGTAGCCGTCGTAGCACTGCAGCGGAGTGTAGGGCGTGTTCAGGCAGCGGGCGCGATGCTCGGGCGCCAGCGCATCGGTCATCTCCAGCTCCATCTCGGAGACGAAGTCGGGGCCTTCGGCCAGCACGCACGTGCCGGGCTTGTCCACGTTGCCCGTGACGGCGCGCAAACAGCAGATGGCGCGGTGCGTGGGCGCCACGTTCGCCCCCACCTGGTCCACGCCGCGGCCCGACACGAGCGCCGCGGCCCCCGCCTGCGCGAACAGGCGCGCCGCCCGCACGATGTCGTCCGCCGGCAAACCGCACACGGCCGCCACGTGCTCGGGCGTGTAGGGCTTCACGTGCTCGGCCAGCTCGTCGAAGCCGTGGCACCACGCGTCCACGAACGCATGGTCCACCAGGTCCTCATCGATGATCACGTGCAGAAAGCCCAGCGCCAGCGTGCAGTCGGTGCCCGGACGCACCGGCAGCCACAGATCGGCCACGGCCGCCACCTGCGTGCGGCGCGGGTCGATGCACACGAGCGGGGCATCGGAGCGCGCGAACGCCAAAAGCGAGCGCCAGAACGCCGAGTTGTCGGACTGCGCCGGGTTCGTGCCCCAGATGAACAGGCATTCCGTGGTTCCCGGCACGATGTCGGCCTCCACGGTCCAACCGAACGTGAGCGCGTCCATCCAGATGCGCGGGTTCCAGCATATCTGCCCGATGCCCATATTGTTCGGCGAGCCGAACAGGTTCATGAAGCGGTGCAACGGCCAGAACGACGCGTGCGGTCCGCCGATGGCGCTGGCGAGCGTCTCTGGCCCGTGCTCGGCGGCCAGCGCCCGCAGGCGGGCGGCGATGTCGTCGAGCGCCTCGTCCCAGCTCACGCGCTCCCACTCGTTGCCGCCGCGCGCGCCCACGCGGCGCAGCGGGTGGTTCACGCGGTCGGCACCGTCGAGCGCGTCCAAATTCATGCGCCAGCGACGGCAGCCGGCCAGGATGCGCTCGTCGTAAGGGTAGCGCGTGGGGTCGGGCGCCAGCTCGGTCACGCGGCCGTCCTCCACCGTGGCCAGAAAGGCGCAGCAGTAGCCGCAGTAATGGCAGTTCGTGCGCTTGGTTTCGGCCATCACGAATCCTCTCCCGCCGTCAGGGCGTCGAGGGCGGCGAACGCCCGCGACCCGCCCGTGCCTTCCACGGCCCCGAGCGCGTCATCGAACAGGAACCGCAGCTTCATGTACAGGTCGGCCCCTTCCCAGTCGATGCGCCAATCGTACAGAAGCTCCAGGTAGTGGAACACCGGCACGGACGACTGGGACACCGTGAGCTGGAACGAGCAGCTCATGCACGCCGTGACGATAGCGGCGGCCTCGACCGCCTGCGCCTCCTCGCCGTGCCGCTGGGCCATGGCGTCGGCCACGAACGGTTTGCCCGCCGCGCGCAGAAGCGAGCCGCAACAGTACGAGCGCTTGCGGATATGATCCGTCTCCACCATCAGGCCGTCGGGCAGCAGCGCGCGCAGCCCGTCGGCGAACTCGCCGGTGTCGCGGTCGGGGCAGGAATCGTGCACGCACACCTTCACGTTGGCCGGATCGAGGCCCGCCTCCCGCGCCACCATCCCGCGAGCCGCCTCGTCGTCGATGCGGTATCCCAGATCGGCCAACACGGTGGGGAGCGCCACGACCTCGATAGGCGCCGTGCGCTCGTCGGCGGCGAGCGCCGCGCGCAGCGCCATGACGCAGTTCGGGCAGGCTGCCACCACGCGCTCCACCTGCGCGGCAACCAGGCTGTCCCGCAGCTGGTCCTCGAACGAGGCGCGCACGGCGTCGCCGTCGGGCTCGTAGGACAAGATCTTGCCGCAGCACAACAGCGAAATCCCGTCGACGCGTCCGGCGTCGGCGAGCGTGTTGTAGACGGCCTGCACCAGCGGCAGCCCGTAGTTGATGAACGAGCAGCCGGGGAAGAACAGCGACGCGCAGCGGCGCGGCTCATCCGAACCGGGCGTCACGACGGCTTCGAGCTGCGGGAACCCGCAGGTGACGGTAGTGCCGGTCAAAGCGTCCTCGAACTGATACTGCTCCATGCGAATCCTCTTGCCTCCCCCTGAATCGCGCGGTTATCGCAACCGCGCGGCGAACGTCGCGCGCATCACGCGCGGACAAGCGCTTCCCTTGCCGAAAGCACCTGTCCGCGGGCGGTGCGTCCCAAACGCGGCGAGAGCCCGGCGCGAACGCCGGGCTCCGTCGCATGAGCTGCGGGCCTCATGCGAAGCCCGCAACCCGTCGAACCTCGAACCTTAGAACTGGTTGTCGCCGTACGTCCACTTGGTGATGAACTCCGCGTCGTTCTTCGCAACGCGGTTGTAGTAGCGGTTCTCGCCCGGGATCTCGGCGCGATCGTCGGTGTTGACCACCATGAAGCGCAGCAGGCAGCCGCCGCACAGCACCAGAATGGGGGCTATGAGCGTGGCCGCGGCGGAATGGCCGCCGCCGATGTACATGACCAGCGGAACAACCAGGCCCAGGCCCACCATGCCGACCCAGAACAGGCCCGCGTAGGAGCCCTTCACCCAGCGGAGGGCGGCCGCCTTGGCGGTCACGTTGCCGGCACCCGCGAAGGACAGCACCATCGTCAGCAGGACGATGAGCTCGGCGATGACCAGGACGATGTCCACCACGTGCAGGATCTCGAGCACGATCTCGGACACGACCAGGCTCTCCAGCGAGATAACGGCCGGCCAGCCGCCGATGGACAGCACGACGGCCGCGCAGCCCGTCGAAATGGCCGAGATGGTGAACAGCACGGGCAGCGCCGGGGTGGCCCAGAACGCATGCGCCTTCAGGGTGGACAGCATGATGCCGGTGTACATCATGATGCACAGGCCGAAGAAACCGGCCACGATCAGGAAGAAGTCGGCAGCGGGCTTCAGGAAGTCGGACAAGCCGGCGAAGATCGGCCACGCGTCGCCGATGAACGCCAGGAAGAACAGCAGGGCGAACACCGCGGCGATGACCAGGAACGTCGCGCCCCACTTGATGATGGACTTCGACGTGGTCCACACCCGCCAGAACACGCCCGGCTGACCGAGGTCGATGACGAGGAACACGCAGCCCACGGCCACGCAGGCCAGCGACACGAGCACGGGAAGCGCGAACACCTCGGCATAGCCCGGAACCACGAAGCTGTTGAAAATTGCGGCCAAGAACAGAATGCCGCCCGCCAAGCCGCCCAGGAACAGGTACAGGGCGATAGGCGGTTCCCAGTAATGATGCTTCATTATGCCTTACCTCCCAACTCAGGAATATAGTAGATCTGCGGATCGGTGCCGAACTCCTCGAACAGGCGCTCGGTTTTCACGGAACCGATGAGCTTGGACACTTCGCTGTTCGGATCGTCCAAGTCGCCGAAGATACGGGCTTTCTGGTGGCAGGTCTCCACGCAGTACGGCTTGGCGTCGGGATCCAGCTGGCGCTTGTCGCGGCAGAACGTGCACTTGCGCACGAAGCGGTGCATGCGGTCCTCGAGGTGGGAGGCGTCGCGCATGCCGTACGGGCAGGCGTTCACGCACACCTTGCACGACAGGCACTTCTTGGGGTCGACCCACACGGTGCCGTCCTCGTCCTGCTGGCTCGCGCCGGACGGGCAGCACGGAACGCACTCGGGGTTCTCGCAGTGCATGCACAGCAGGGGCTGCCAGCTCTTGTGGACGTTCGGCCACGTGCCCTGGGCGCCCTCGGTGACCACGGGGTTGTAGACGATGTCAAGCGGAAGCTTGTTCCACGTACGACAAGCAACCGTGCAGGAGTGACAGCCGATGCAACGACGCTGGTCGATGACCATAACGTAACGAGTCATGTATCTATCCTTTCTTCCTACTCGGTGGCTATTCTTCGACGGGCGCGTACGACATGTCGTAGTGCTTGCCCGTTGATTCGTCGACCAAATGACCGGTGGCGGCATCGTACAGCCAGCCGTAGTTGGCGTCGTGGAACGCGCCGTTGTCGGGGTCCAGCATCCAGCCGCTGTTCGGGTCGTACACGTAGGGAAGGTCGCCCAAGGTGGCGTAGCCCGCCTCGACGTTCCAGGTCAGGTTCTCGGGAACCTCGAACGGAGCGGCCTGACCAGGGTAGCAGCGCACGCCGGCCGCGAACACGATCTCTTCGCGCTCCATGGTGTACATCTTGCCGGTCTCGTCGTCCACCAAGCACTCGTTGGCGGCATCGTAGCGCCAGCCGGTGTGGGCGTCGTGGTAGCCCTTCGTGCGCGGGTTGATGAGCCAGCCCGACTCGTCCAGACGGAAGTGCGTGTCCTTCTGGTACAGGCTGTTGTTCTGCCACACCCACTCGTAGCCCTCGGGCACGGCCTCGGCCGGCTGCGGCTTCTCGAACGGGATGGGCTCGCGGGCGAGCTTCTGATCGCTCGGCATGACCGTGATGCCCGGCTCGGACGAGGAGCCCGGGATGGAGAACTGGGTGTCCTCCTTCTTGTACTCCTTGTCGTACTCGCCGCACTTGTACACCTTGCACATGAGGCCGCGGTTGGCCCACGAGCCGCCCATCGGATCGCAATGCTCGTCGTCCACCGAGGTCAGCACGTTGACGTTGGACTCAAGGCAGCCGAAGGGGTTGTCCAGGTCGGCCGAGCCGTCGCGCTCGGGGAACCACCAGCCGCGCGGCGCGAACACCACGTTGGGATGCACCTCGGGCTCCACGTTGGCGCGCATCTTGATGCGGCCGCGGCGCGTCTCGATCCAGCACCAGTCGCCGTAGGCGATGTTCAGCTTCTCGGCCAGATCCGGGTTGATGGAGAAGTACGGGTCGGGATACAGGTAGCGGATGCCCTGCATCTGGAAGTGCTCGGAGTGGTGGTACGGCATGAAGCCGCCGCCCGTGGTGAGCACGATGGGGTACTCTTCCGCCAGCTCCGGCGTGTCGATCTCGTTCTCGATGCAGCCGATGTAGGTGGGCATGCCGGGATAGCCGAGCTCGCGCAGGATGGTGGAGTTGCACTCCACCTTGCCCGACGGCGTCCAGAAGCCGCCGTTGGTCTTGAACTTGTTCTGGTGTAGCGGCGGATAGTACTGGCGATAGTAGTCGACGAAGTCATCGTAGCTCTCCACGCCGGGCAGGTTCAGGGGCTGCAGGATGTGGAAGTACGCCTCTTCCTCGGTCTCCCACGGCCAGTTGGCGGGGTCTTGGCCGCACGCCAGGCCCAGCTTGCGCCAGAACACCATGTCGGTGTGGCGGTCGTACTTGGGCTGCATCGCGCGACGGCCGCCCATGATGGAGTCGGTGGCGCCGTAGTGGGTGACGATGGTGGGACGCTCCAGCGCGCCGGCGGCCGGGAACACGTAGTCCGCGAACAGCGCCGTGGGAGTCATCCAGTAATCGACGACCACCAGGAACTCGCACTTCTTCAGCGCCGCGAGCGTCATTTTGGCGTCGCCGTAGGAGTTGATGGGGTTCGTGGCGTTCACGATGAGCGCACGCACCTGGTACGGATCGCCCGTGAGGATGGCCTTGAACACGCTGGGGCCGTGGGCCTCGCAGAACCACTCGGTGGGCAGGCTCTTGCCCCACGTGCGCTTCGCGTTGTCGGAGATGAGCTGGTAGCCGGGCCAGGAGGTCAGCTTGAACTTGTTGGAGCCGATCTGCTTCGCCTTCTGCTCTTCGGGCAGGCACTCGTTGAGCTCCATCTCCTCGTCGGTGAGGAAGCCCATCGACGGGCCGGGCATGCCGTCGCCGCCGGGAACGTCAAGGTTGCCGCAGACGGCGCGCATGAGGGCGATGGCATGGCTGCCGGTGGTGGAGGCGCGGCCGATCTGGTCCCACGTGCAGCCCCACTGGATGCAGCCGGGCGTGTTCATGGCGTACAGGCGGGCGGCTTGGCGGATCTGGTCGGCGTCGAGCCACGTGATGGGCGCGGCCCATTCCGGCGTGTACTCGGCCACGTGCTCCTGCAGCTCCTCGAAGCCGTCGCACCACTCGCCCACGAACTCCCAGTCGACCAGGCCCTCGTAGATGATGGTGTGCAGCATGGCCAGCGCGAGCGCGGCGTCGGTGCCGGGACGCAGCGGCAACCACAAGTCGGCCTTGGAAGCCGTCTCGGAGTAGCGCGGGTCCACGACCACGATCTTCAGGCCGTTCTTCTGCAGGTCGGTGTAGCCGTCCATGCCGCCCAGCGTGGAAGCGCCCGGGTTCATGCCCCAGAGGATCAGGCACTTCGCCGAGGCCAGGTCGGTCTCGAACGGCGACCAGCCGGCCACGCAGGTCTCGGCCATGAACGTGGGGATCCAGCACAAAAGCGCGTTGTGGAAGCCGTTCGGCGTGCCGAACTGGTTCAGGAAGCGGCGGCGCGCCCAGTCGTCGGTGCGCGTCGTGCCGCCCGCGGAGGCCACGGCCTCGGCGCCGCTCTCCTCTTTGATTTGGTTGAGCCGATCGGCAACCTCTTGGATCGCCTGGTCGTACGGCACCTTCTCCCATTTGCCCTCGCCCTTGGCACCCACGCGCTTCAGCGCGTGGTTGATGCGGGCGGGGTGGTTGACATGCAGCAGCGCGCTGGTACCGCGGCAGCACAGCCCGCCATGGTTCGTGTAATTAGGATCGCCCTCGATCTTGATTACGTCGCCATCCTTGACGTAGGCAAGCACGCCGCAGTTAGCATGGCAGAAATAACAGAGCGACTTGACCATCGTGACGCCGTCTTGATGGATGTCGACCTCGGTCGATACGGTGTCTGGGCTCACAAGGCCCTTGAGACCGGTCGACGTCTTGGAAATCTCCATCTACCTTCCCCTCTTCTTCTCGTCCGTTTACCTTACTTTGAGCCCGTACCGTTCGCATGATTATGCACGGAAGTTCCGCTTGGCTCGAACGCTCGCACTCGTGCGCATCATGCACGCCAGTGTATTAAACGCCCGTTCCATCCACATCACACCGGAAGTTCTAAATTCCGCGAGCGGGTAAGCCCGATGGTATTAATTGATCGGACCGCGATTTCCGCGCCGACCGCTCGTCTGGGCATCCTACCGTTCGGCGGTTCACCACCCCCTGCGCGAGCTTCGGCACAAACGTTCGCACCCCCTGCGCGAAATGACGTTGCAGCTCCTCCGACCGCTCCCGATCGACTACTGGTTGTCATCGAACCGCGCACGTCCTGAACCGTTGTTCGATGCCAACCAGTAGTAGATAGAATCGGCTATTTGATTATAGCTATGCTGAATAGAGTGTGCCACCCTAGCGGCGTGTTTTTGCGGCGAATAACACGTAAACGGGGCATGCGGCGTGTCCGTGATGGAACGGTGCAAGGTCGAGGCGACGGAAGGCCGCCAAACGCGCAAGGTTCGGACGGCGGCCGTGCAAGGTTCGGGCAAGGTTCGAGCGACGCCGGGACGGTCGGATTACGGTCGCCGGGCAAGGTTGCGGCGCTAGGATAGAGGAGGCCGGGGCAAGCCCGGCACCTCGAGTGGAAGGGGGCCGTCGTGGAACCGTCGCACGCACAGCCACGCAATCAACGAGAAACCGGTGCTGTCGAGACCGCGCACCCCCAACGTCCCCCTTCCCTGCCGATCGCGGTGCGCGCCCTGCGCGCGCTGGCCGCGGTATGCGCCCTCGCGCTGGCGCTGGCTCTGTGCGGAACCGCGCGCGCCGAGGCCGACGATGGCATTTCCGGCACGTGCTATGTGGCCTGCGTGAACGCGCATATCGACGGCGCGGAGGGCGGCAACGTGTTCGACGTGTCGTTTCCGCAGTACGGCATAACCGCCACAGGTTATTGCATTTCGGGCTCGGTCTACGGCACGCCGCTGCCGGGAACCTACCCGTTCGTCGGCGAGCCCGCCGACGACGGAGGCTACCTCATCACGGTGAACTGCCGAGGCGCCTCCATGTACGAGAACCACTACTCGCCCTTCGGCGCGCAGAACGTCGGCGGGTTCAAGATCTATCCGACCGGCGCCGTAGAAGTGGTCAAACGATCCGCCGCACCCGACGTCACGGAAGCGAACGGCTGCTACCGCCTGGACGGCGCAACGTACGGAGTCTTCGCCGACGAGGCGTGCACAACCGAGCTGCTCGCAATCGCGACCGATGCAGCGGGTCGCGCCCGCACGGCTGCAACCTTGGCGCCCGGCCGCTACTGGGTGCGCGAGAAGACGGCGCCTGCGGGCTTCGTCCTCGACGAGCGCGCCTCCCCCGTCGAGCTGACCCGCGAGCATTGCCGCACGGGCACGGCGCCCGTCGTGGCTGTCGAGGACGCTCCCCTGCTCGCCCCCGCCGACGTGCTGGCGGCGAAGATCGACCGCGAGACGGGCGCGGCCGAGCCCCTCGGCGACGCGAGCCTGGCGGGCGCCCTCTTCGCCGTCGAGCATTACGCGGGTCGCTTCGACTCGCTCGCGGAGGTGGCCGCGGCAGGCGTGCGCCCCACCCGCGCCTGGACCGTCGTCACCGACGAACGAGGGCGCGCCTCAGTCGGGAAAGACGAGCTTTTCTCCGACGGAGGCGACGGCCGCGGCCTGCCGCTCGGCACCGTGATCGTGCGCGAAGTGCGGCCGCCCGTCGGCTACCTGCCGCCCGAACCCTCCGTGTTCGTGCGTACCGTCGAGGTCGCTCCCGACGCGCCGGGCACGGCCGCGTTCCACGCCCCCGTCGTGGCCGAGCAGGTGGTGCGCGGCGACGTGGCGCTGTTCAAGTTCGGCGTAGCAGACGGAACGGACGGCAACGTCCCAGGCGGGGACGCGCCCGCAAGCGGCTACGAGGACGCCGACGCCCCAAGAAAGCCGCTGGCAGACGTGGCGTTCGACGTGGTGCTGGCCTCGACCGGCCAGACGGTTGCCTGCATCGTCACCGACGAGAACGGCCGGGCCTCCACCGCCGACCTGCACGACGGCGCCAAGGACGGCGCCCTGCCCTACGGAACCTACGAGGTGCGCGAGGATCCGGCCACCACCCCGCCGGGCTACCGCGCCGCCGAGCCCTTCACCGTGCAGGTGGACGAGAACGGCCGCACCTCTTTCTACGAAGTGGAGAACTATCTGGTGCGCGCCTCCGAAGCGCCGGCAAGCGGGCACGGGGCCGAAGGCTCGGCGCTCGCCGAGACGGGCGACGCCCTCGGCATGATGCCTCGCTGGACGGCGCTCGCTGCAGCGATCGGCGCCGCGCTCGCCGCAGCGGCCGCGAAGCGCGGCCGGCGCCCGTAAGGAGCGCATCGGAAAGCGACCATCCCACATCAAAAAACACCCGAGATGCGCATGCGGCGGTCGCGCTGTAGGGCCTGTATCAAAAGTCGTCAGAATACGCGTTTCTCGTAGTCGCCCCGTAGGGCAAGGGCTCTGCCCTTGCCGTCTACCTGAGGAAACGTCGCTTGCCGAGCGGCAAGGGCAGAGCCCTTGCCCTACGCGACGAGCGAAAACGACGCTTTTGATACAGCCCCTACGGGCCTGTCGCAATCGATCGACCAACTTGATTAATTCTTAATTATAGTTTATAATTTTTGAAAGGACGATCATGGTAAAGAGACGCGACCTTGTCAAGGAAGTCGAGGCCCAAGGGTTGAAGAACTACGGTGGAGCCGACCACGACGTTTTCAAAAAACCCGGCTTCCAAACGTCAATCCCACGACATCGGGAAATCGATGAAGGGCTGGCGAGAGCAATCAGAAAGCAGGCGGGAATCGAGAAACGGCCTTGACCCTGCCAAAAACACGAAAGGAACCGCCCATGCTGTATGTGTACGAGTTCGAACTGTTCGAAGGAGAAGACGGCTGGATTCTCGCGTTCCCGTTCGATTTCGATGGAGGAACCCAAGGGGCCGATCTGGCCGAAGCTGCAGCTATGGCAGCCGATTGGCTGAAGCTTGAAATCGAGCATCGCCTCATGCACGGCGAGGACATTCCCGAGGCCACCCTCGGTCATGAGCCTACGCGCGAAGACGGCCGCGTTCTTCTCGTAGCCGTGGAGGCGGGCCTCGACACCATCCCCGCAGTCACCGCGTCCGAAGCAGCCGAGCTTTTGGGCGTATCCCGCGCGCGCGTGTCTCAAATGCTTAAAGCCGACCTTCTCGAAGGCTTCCGCAAGGGTCGCGACTCGTTCATCACGCGCTACAGCGTGGATGCGCGCCTGCGCGAGAAGCCGAAGGCGGGACGCCCGAAAAAGTCCGCGAAGACGTCCTAGCCGCCAATCCCCGCAGGGGCGGGCTGCTGCCCGCCCCTGCGAACGGTTCCCGGCATCGCTTCGGAAACGCAGCCCTACCAGGGGGTCGAGCAGTCGCATCCCGTGCGGATCTGGCCCTTGCCGTCGGCGCGGCGCTTCAGTTGGTCGATCTCCCAACGCTCGAAGATGAGCGCACGGTGCGCGCGGTACACGTCGAACGCGCCCTCGAGCTCGATGCCCGCGCACGTGAACGAGCCGTTGATGGCGCCGTAGAACTCCGCGGCCTTCTCGTTGAAGCCGTTCTCGCGGAACAGGTAGATGCTCGCCGCATGGCTGCGACCGGAAAGCGGGATGAGCAGCTCGTTGCCGCCCCCTTTCAGGAAAACGCCCTTGTTGTCCAGCGTCACGTTCCTCAACGCGCGTTCCGCCTCGAACCGGTCGGCCCACAGCTCCTTGTTCATCTTCGCCCAGTACGCCCAGGCGTTCTCGAAGCGGCAGGCATCGTCGTCGTAGATGGACTTGAAGAAGCCTCGGCAGTCCTGCGCCTGCTCAAGGTGCTTCTTGAATTGGGGCCATACGTCGCCGGCAATGCTCGCCAACGAAAGCAACTCGCGATAGTCCTTCGCCTGCGATGCGGGCACCGCTTTTACCTGCTCCTTCAGTTCCTCGTACTTCATATCGCTCCTTCACGCCGCCGGGATCGAAACCCTCGACGGCACATCGCCCCCTTGCGCGCGGCACTCGCAGCGCCCGCGCTTCCAAACCCTAGCGGCGCGGCTTGTAGATGCGCGCCGTGGTCTTCACGAACCGCACGTCCTCGTCGCTCTCGGCCACCGGCACCTCGCATCCTGTCTGGTAGCCCGTCTCGGGCCGCACGTCCGATTCCTCGTAGTACTCGGGCTTCTCGAACCCGATGCGGGCCATGATGTCCTCGAATTCCTCGCGCGCGAACGCGGCCTGCACGGCGTTGCCAAGCGCCCGCGCGCGGGCCACCGTGTCCGCGTCGCGCGCCCCGGCCGCCACCACGCCGTCGTACACCAGCACGCCGCCGGGCCTGAGCACGCGGAACGCCTCGGCGAACACCGCCTCGGGACAGTAGTCCACGTTCACGCTGCTGTTGGCGAACACCAGGTCGAACGAGCCGTCCTCAAGTCCGGCCGCCGCAAGGTCCTCCGGGTAGGCCACGAGGTATTCCATGTTGTTCTCGGGCAGCCCGTTGCGGCGCCACGCGTCGTCTTGGTAGGAGCGGGCGATCTCTATCCACTCGGGCGTCGGATCGACCCCCACCACGCGCCCGCGGGCGCCCACGTAGTCGGACAGCTTGACGACGCCCTTGCCCCGACGGCAATCGAGGTCGAGCACGCGCTTCCCCTTGATGTCGCCCAAGAGCGTCATCTTGCACTGGCTCGCGAACCCGTATTCGTTGGGAAGCTGCTCGTAGTACGCCCTCAGGCTCTCCTCGTCGATCGGCTTGTCCGCCTGCATGACTCCACCTCCGCTCGGCCGTGCTCGCTACTTGTACGAAACGCGCGAGTTGTTCACCAGCCACGACAGGGCGGCTTCGCGGCGCGCGAACACCCGCGCCTCGTCGCCCAGGCCCTGATCCTCCAGCTGCTGGCGAATCTTCTCGCGCTGCTCGGCGTCGTTGCCGGGCATCTGGGCCGTGATGTCCGCGTCGGTGAGCTCGATGTCCAAGTGGTCGGCCAGCGCGTCGATGGCGCAGGTGATGCGCAGCGCGTCCAGAGGCTGCCCCGGAAGCAGGTCGGCCGGATCGGGATCCTCCACCAGGCGCTTCGCCAGCTCGTCCAGCACGAGGTCGGGGAACTGGGCGTCGTTCTTCGCCATGTCGGGCAGGCCGAACTGCTTGGCAACGCCCTCGCGGAACTCGGCCACCGTCGTGGCGGGTTCGAAGTGCTCGGCGACGAACGCGTCGGTCAGCTCCGGCGTGCGGCAGCTCAGGATCTTCTCCACCGTCACCTGCATGGTCAGACGCGACGCGTCGCCGTCCTTCGCCAGCGGCAGCTTGATCTTCGCCTCGGCGCCCTTCGTCTCGCCCGGGGCCATGCCCACCAGCTCGTCGTCGAACGTGCGGGGCATCTCGCCGCCTCCCACGTGGTACAGCGAATGCTCCAGCACGAAGTTCGAGGCGGGGTTGCCGTCGATGCAGGCATCAACGGTGGTCACGACCACATGGTCGCCCATCATGACCCCGCGCTCCTCGGCGATCTCGTGGTATTCCGCCAAGGGCTCGAGCAGCTTCTCGATCTGGGCGTCCACCAGGCTCGCGGGCACCTGGGGCTTCGGCAGGTCGAGTTCGACCGGATCGTACGAGGTGAGCGTGTACTTCTTCATAATCTTCTTCTCCTTAGCTGTTTGCCTTGCACGTTGGTTTTTCGGCGCGTTGGTTCGCGGTGCTCCCTAGCTTGCCCTACACGTTGAGGTCTTCGACGCGGCGGCGCAGCTCGCGCTGCCGGTCCGACAATATCATATCCGCGTTGTGCGCGAAGTAAGACGCGCTTCCGTACTGGGCGATGTAGCGTGCCGAGCTGGTGCGCGAGGTGAGCTCCGTCGTGAACACCGTCATCTCCTGCGCGTCGCCGAACGCCTCCTCTACGAAAGAGAACGCGCGGGAAAGCCGCTCCTCCACCTCGGCCGCGCGCCCCTGCAGCGCCTCCGCCCTGTCGGCGAACGCGGCCGCCACGAGCGCGTAGCCCTCGGCCGGATCGGCGACCTCCTCGGCGATCCTCGCCAAGGCGGCTATCTCGTCCAGCTCGCGCTCGGCCGTCGCGCGGCGGCCCTTCGACAGGTTGCCCGCGGCCACGCCCAGCTCGAGCTGCGAGGCGCGCACGCGTCCAAGGTCCTCCAAAAGCTCCCGAACGTCGCCGCCCTCCTCCACGGCGGGCTTCATGCCGCGCAAATCGTCGCGCAGCGCCACGAGCACGTCGGTCTCGTCGACGATGTCCTTCATGTCGCCGCACACGGCGTCCAGCAAAAGCCCCACGAGCGACAGGCGTTCGTCGAACTCGGCCGCGCCGGCTCGGTCGATTATACCGGCAACGTCCCCGCCGGCAAGGATCTCGTCGATGCGGTAGTCGTCGCGGTACTTGTTGAACAGGTCGTAGTACGCGGCGAACTCGCGCGCTATCGTCTCGTTCTGCACGTACTGAACGATCAAATCGTAGTCGACCGTCTTGCCCAGCCGCTCGAATATGCCGATCATGTCCGACAGGTCGTCCCACCCGCGCGCGGTGACGAACGACTTGCCGTCGAGCGACGCCTCGATGGAGTAGAAGCGGTTCTTCTTGATCTCCAAAAACGTGAGGATGGCCGGGTGCGTGCCCTTCGACACCGCGTAGGCCTTCCACGCGCCGAAGTCGGGCTCGACGTTGATCTTCTTCACGCGATCGAGCGTGACGATGTCGAACTCGTGCACGGACTTGTTGTACTCGGGCGGGTTGCCGGCCGTGACGATGATCCACCCCTCGGGCACCGCATGGCGCCCGAACGTCTTGAACTGGAGGAACTGCAGCATAGACGGATAGAGCGTCTCGGACACGCAGTTGATCTCGTCGAGGAACAGGATGCCGCGACGCACCTTGCTCTTCTTCATGTAGGAGTACACGGACGCGATGATCTCGCTCATGGTGTACTCGGAGGCCTCGTATTCCAACCCTTCGAAATCCTCGTGCACGATGAACGGCAGGCCGAGCGCGCTCTGGCGCGTGTGGTGCGTCATGGAGTAGGATACCAGCCCGATGCCCAGCTCGCTGGCGATCTGCGCCATGATGGCCGTCTTGCCGATGCCGGGCGCGCCCACCAAGAACACCGGGCGCTGGCGCGCGGTATCCAGAAGGGGCCGCCCGCGGTCGTCGACCGCCAGGTACGCCTCGATAGTGTCTTTCACCTGCTGTTTCGCTTCCGCAATGTTCATAGTTCGCTCCTTGAGTCCACCGATTGCCGCCCTTCGCCTCGCAGGCCCCGCCCGCCGTCCGTCACGTCAATCCCCTCTCGTCCAGAATGACCTTGAGCGCCCACGGGGGCACCGTCGGATCCGAGTAGCCGTCGTCCAAGAACACGAACACCGCGTCGTAGGCCGGCTGCCTGCGCGGGAACGTGCCCTGCCCGTCCGTGAAGTAGACGAGGCCCCGCAAGTCGGAGAACTCGCCCTTCTCAACCAAAAGGTTCACGTATTCGAACACCGGCCGGAAGTCCGTGCCGCCGAACCCCTTGAGCTCCAGGTTCTCCAAGTACAGGTCGAGCTCCTCGAGCGAGGTGATCTTCGTGTCCTCCTGCACGCGCGCGTCGCACTGGATGACGTGGATGTTCACGCGGTCGGTGAAGTTCTCGGCCTGCTTCAGTATGTTGTACGTCTTGCGCATGAACGCCTGCACCAGATCGCCCGACACCGACTCGGACGTGTCGATGGCGATGGCGAAATCGTGCACCGCGCGCGTCTCCTTATACTCGAGCGGCTCGATGAGCGGCATGTTGCCGTACTGGTCCAGGCCGTACGTGTAGTAGATGTAGTCGAACTCGTCGGGGTTCACGCGCATGCGCTCATGCAGCGTGGCGAAGCGCTTGAGGAACTCCGCGTAGTCGTGCTTCTCGCGGTTCACGGCCTCGAGCGCGGCGGCGAAGTTGCCCGCCCCCTCGCCCTGGCGCAGCATATGCGCCTCCAGCTCGATCTGGATGTGCCGGCTCACGTCGGCCCACTGTTCGGCCAGCTCGTCGTCCACGGCCGGCTCGTCGTCGCCGGAGCCGCCCTCGTCGTCGCGCTCGTCGGCCGGCTCGTCGCGCTCGGCCTCGTCGTCGGGCGACTCGCGATCCTGCTCGTCGTCGCCCCCGCTCGGCGCGGGCATCTCGGAGGCGCCGCGCGTGTCGTCGAGCGACTCGCTCCCCTCCGACGTGGGCAGCTCGCCGCCCTCGCGGTCTTCCGACTGCTGGCGCGCGGCGCTCATGGATCCGCGCGCCGAGCCTTCGGCTCCGTCGTTGTACCACAGCCCGTGCGTGTCGCGGTAGAACATGGGCGCCAGCGAGCGCAGGTCGACCTGGCTGCCCTCGTTCGAGAAGAAGTGGTAGAGCCGCTCGGCCGTCACCACCCCTCCCACCTGGGCGCGGATGACCTTGAGCGCCTCGCGCGCGCGTCGGTCGAAGTTGCTGGGAAACGCCTCGCCCACCAGATCGAGCAGCAGCGCCTCGATGGCGATGTCGCAGGCCACGTCCCACGGCTGCCGCAGCACCGAGTACAGCATGAACGGATGCCGGAATATGCAGTGGAACAGGCAGTGGATGACGTCGCGCACCACCTCGTTCGGCGAGAGCTTGAAGCGGTCGACCACGTACTCGGGATCGTAGTACAGCTTCAAGCCGTCGCTCGCGATGCCGTAAACGTCGAAGCTCGGCACGAGCGGCATGCGCCAGAGCGCCCGGTCGAGGAAGCGGAAGCGCACCGCGAGCGACGTGCGCGCGTCCTCCAGAATGTCGTTGGCCACGGGAAGGCACCGCTCGTAGCGCTCGCGCTTCTCGGCCATGCGCGCCTCGGTGGTCAGGGCTATCTTCTCCGGTGCGGTGCCCCGGGCGCGCGCACGCTCCCGTTCCTCGAGAACCACGTCCCCTTCCGCTATGGGCGTCAAATCTTTCATAGGCGTTTACAAGCTGAAGTCTACGCCCGCGCTCGGCATCGTGCGATGCTGCAGCTCGAGCAGGCAGGCGGTGGCTTGCGTCCTCCCCTCAAGCGACGTGGTCCTCAGTTCCGCTTCAACGACGTCCTCGGCAAGCAGCCCCCGGTCTGCCAGCCACGCCAGCGCGTCCAGGTCGCCCTGCTCGGCGAAGTAGCGGCACGCGGCCGCGCTCTTGCGCTGGAATATCCCCTCGTACAGCTCACGCATGCGCTCGTCGAGGCGCATGGGGTGCGTCAGGCGGTACAGGGCGGCCGGCGCGAACTCCCGCATGGTGGCGGCGTGCGTCACCCACGAGTCGTAGTATTCGAAGTCGAACACGGTCCCCGCCGGGCCCGCGTCGAACAGATACGACGGGGAGCGGTACCGCGAGGACAGTTCGGGCACCCGGAAATCGCCCTTCTCGTAGCCGTCGATGGGCTCGGGGAACTCCACGTGCACGACCGGAATGGTACGCGCCGTGGAGAACGCCCCGTTGCAGACGCTGTGCAGGTGCCCGTGCACGTACAGCTCGCTCACGCCCGAGGCGCCGCAGAACGCGAGGCTCGCGACGTGCGTCACCTGGCGCGGAATGCGCACCACGTCGTCGGGCCCTACGTACAGAAGGCAGGTGTCGCCGCCCATCTTGCTGCCGTCGCGCTGGCACAAAAGCCCGTTTTCCAAGTAGAACGCGGGGTTGCCCGCGTCGAGCGAAATCGACTGCAAAGGCGCGCGGGGCATGAGCTGGTTGTCGCCCTGCACGAGCAACGCGTCCTCCCCGATGAAGCGCACGTTCTCCGAAAGGCGCAGCGTGAGAAGCGAGGTGTCCAGGAACGCGCGCGCGCCGATGCGCTCGAGGCTCTCGGGCAGGTCGACCCGCACGAGCTGCCGGTTCCCGCGGAACGCCTCGCGGCCCACGGAGAACACGCCCTCGGGCAGCTTCACCGCACGCACGGTGGCATGGCGCTTGAAGGCCTCGTCGGCCACCGCGTGCGTGCCGGGCCGCACCCGGTAGCTCGCCACCCGGCCCACCAGCTCCAAGAACACGTCGTGGCGATACAGGCCGCCTTCGGCGTCCAGCTCGAGGAAGCGGTTCGCCGCGGACACGCTCAAAGCCCCGTCGGCGATACGCTCCTGCGCGGGCGTGTGGTCGAAGGCGCGGAATCCCAGGTGCTCGAGCGCCGGCGGCAGCTCGACGCGGCAGGCGGCCGTGAAGGCGAACGCCTCGGACCCGATGTCCCGGCACCCGCTCGGCAGGCGCACCTGCGACAGCGCGGCGCAATGGTAGAACGCCTTCTCCCCGATGGACTCCACCGAAGCGGGAAAGCCCACCGCGGCCAGCCCCGTTTTCGCGAAGGCCATGCGGCCCACGCTGCGCAGGGAGTCGGGCAGCGCGACCTGCTCGAGCCCGCCGAGCGAATCGAACGCGCGCTCGTCCACGGCCTCGCATCCGGCGGGCACCTCGTAGGCGGCGCACGGAACGACCAGGCGGTACAGGTGGCGCCGGTCCTTCGAGAGCAGGGCCTTGCCGTCGGTGACGAAGCGCTCGTTGGCCGCGTCGACGGACACGCGCTCCAAATGCGGCAGCCCCAGGGGCTTCGCGTCGAGCGCCTGCACAAGGGGCCCGAACACCACGTGCGCCACCGGCGCGTCTGAGAACGAGTTGCCCTCGAGCCGCACCGTGGGCATGGCGAGCTCCACCTCGACCAGCGAGCCGCATTGCAGGAACATGGTGGGGTCGACCTGGGCGAGCGCCGCCGAGAGCCGGACGCTTCTCAGGTTGACGCAGCCGTCGAACACGTGGTTGCCCGCGAACTCCACCGTGTCGGGCATCGAGGCGCGGCGCAGCTCCGCATGGTCGCGGAACAGGTTCGTGGCCAACGAGGTCACGCGCGCGCCGCCGACCTCGGCCGGAATGTCCACGCACTCCGCGCAACCCTCGTAGGCCACGAGGCGCACCGAGCCGTCCTCGCGCAGGCGGTAGCGGTAGTCCCCGTGCCGCAGCTCCTCGCCGTCCGCGTCCTTGCGCTTGAAGTTCGGCAGGAAGTATCCTTTTGAGACAAGCTCCTCCGCCGGGGAGCGGCGCACGTCGTCGCCCTCGAAGTCCCGCCCCTCGGCGGGGGACCGGCGGATGCCATGGTCGAAGGCCCACGGCTCTCCCCCCTGATCGGCCCCTTCGTCGTCGGGACGCCAAGGCTTGCGCCCATCGAGGTGCCACGGCCTGCGCCCCTCGAACTCCTTGGCCGAGGCATGCGAGGAAGAGCTCCCGTTTCCGGAGCTTTTCTCAAAATGATCTTCTTCGCAAACTTGCATCACTTTAATCCTATAATAAAGTACCAACATACTTGTTACGGGGGGTTCTTCATGGACGACGCGACAGACAGCCTGGACATCAACTACGCGAGCGATCTCCAGCTCATCAGATCCATGCATGAAGACGATTCGTTTTGGGACAGCATCCTCGATGCCAAGCTCGACTTCCTCAACAACGGCACCGATCCCCATCTCGCGCCCTGCGTCAGGCCCGAGATCGCCGATTCGTGGATCAACTCGCGCGACAACGGCCTCGATCCCGACGAGGAGAACCTGGGAGAGTACATATCCGAAGAGGCGTACGAGGAAACGCTCGCGAAGAACGCGCAGCTCATCGCCACGGTGAAATCGCTTTTGAGAAGCGTCGAATCGCTGAACCTGCAAAACGACTACATCTTCGAGTTCCTCGACGCGAACGGAACGCCCCTCGTGCTGATCGGGAACCTGCGGCTCCATCGGTTCGTGGGGTTGAACTACCGCTGCAACGAGCGGAACATGGGAACGAACGCCCACTCCCTGTGCATGCGCCACAAGAAGCCCTTCGTCATCATCGGCCCCGAGCACTATTGCTTCAAACTCCAGGGCCTCATCGCCTGCGCCGCCCCGCTCATCGACCAATCCGGCACGAGCATCGGCGCCCTCACGCTCACCCAGCCCATATCGGACAACTCGCTCACCTCGGCCAACAAAAAGCTGCTCGCCCATGCGATGAGCCTCGTGTCGTCGCTCGCCACCACCATCAACGGGCAGATGAGACTGCACGAGTACGACATCCAACTCGCCGAGACCGAGTCGAAGTACAGCAAGGCCTCGCTCGAAGCCCAGCGGTTCGAGGTCATCTCGCGCAACATCATCGGCACCGTCAAAGACGGCATCCTCATCTGCGACGCGCAGGACACGATCACCCTCGCCACGCCGGAGGCGGCGCACATGTTCAAGACGGCGCCCGACGAGCTGCTCGGTCTGAACGTGAACACCCTCATCAACGACAACCGGAGCTTCGAGGAGGTCATCGAGCAGGGCGGCAGCTCGTCCTTCGCGGTGGACGGCGTGCCCTACGAGGCCAAGATCTCGCGCATCTACGGCAGCGACCGGGACTTCGAGGGTTACATCGTCTCGCTCAAGGAAGCGAAGCCCCTGTCCTCGATGGGAGCCTCCCGCGGCAAGGCCGGCGACGTGGCAACGGTCACGTTCGAGGACATCCTCGGAAAGAGCCTGCAGATATCGCGGGCGAAAAGCCTGGCCGCGCGCTTTGCGAAGTCGAACGAGAACATCCTGCTGGCGGGCGAAAGCGGAACGGGCAAGGAGCTGTTCGCCCAGGCCATACACAACAAGTCGTGCCCGAACGGGCCCTTCATGTCCATCAACTGCGCCGCCATCCCGCCGCGCCTCATAGAAAGCGAGCTGTTCGGCTACGAGAGCGGCAGCTTCACCGGGGCGGAGCGCGGCGGCAAGCCGGGCAAGATCGAGCTTTCGGACGGCGGCACGCTGTTCCTCGACGAGATCGGCGACATGCCGCTCGAGCTCCAGGCCACGCTTCTGCGCGTCCTGGAGAACAAACGCGTCATCCGCGTGGGCGGCAAGTCGTACAAGCAGATCGACTTCCGCCTGGTGGCCGCCACGAACCAGAACCTTCCCCAGCTGGTCGAGCAGCATCAGTTCCGCGAAGACCTGCTCTACCGCATCTCGGTGCTCACCGTCGATTTGCCGCCGCTGCGCGAGCGGCTGGGCGACGCGCTGTACTTCGCGCGCTACTTCCTGAACGAATGCCAGATCAAAACCGGCAACGGCCTGGTAAGGCTTTCGGACGAGGCCGCGAAGCTCATCGAAACGTACACCTGGCCGGGCAACGTGCGCCAGCTCAAGCATGCGATCTACTCCGCCTACTACACCTGCGAGGACGGGACGATCTCCGTCGAGGACTTCCCCAGCTACATCGTCAACGCCGCCAAGACCCCCTCCGACGAGGGCGTCGAAGCCCCGCTTCCGCAAGCTGCTCCGGCACCCCAAAACGAATCGTCTTCATCTTTCAAGGTGCAAAGCGCCCCCGCCTCCGCGCAAAGCGCCGAAAGCGGCGAACCCTCCCCCGCCGCGAAGGCTCCGCTGCCCACGCTCTCGCTCAAGGAGCTCGAGAGCATAGCCATCAACGAGGCCATCCTGCAGGCGGATGGCAACATCGCCACCGCTGCCGCCATCCTCGACATCAGCAAGGCGACGCTGTACCGCAAACTCAAGGAAAGCCAATAGCCTTCCCGCCTCGAACCAAGGGCACCCGAGGTCCGAAAAGCCAAACGGGCTGGAGATGAGCGTTAAGCACCTTCTCCAGCCCGATCATTCAACACAGGCACGGTTTATGCGAGCCATGCCCTCGCCCCCCTCTTTTTCAGGCCGAACCTCGGCGCCCGCACGCGGGAGCCTGGGCACGAGCCTTAGAAGACGTGCCCGCACTTCTTGCACGCCGTACGCGTCCCTAACACGTAACTGCCGCACTCCGGGCATACCTTCGTTCGTCCCGTCTCCACGCATTCGTTGCAGAGCGGCCGCTCGAACGGCGAGCAGAAGAAACAGGCCTTCTTCACCTCTGCGTTGAGGTGGTCGACCGCCTTCTCCTCGTCATGCGCGACCGGGGCCCCGCACTTCTTGCAGGTGTCCCGTTCGTAGGGGTTGTACCACCCGCACTCGGGACACTCGACGGGAAACTTGTAATCCGCCTTCTTATGGCAACGGCGGCACCATGGGCTGCAGGTTCTACAATTAGGCATGTGCGCTTCGCCTCATTCTAAAACATCCGCCGTACGCCGCCGGACAGGTCACGGTTAGTTCGTCGGCGGCTTCGGAGCGCCGGGCGCTTTTGGGGCCGAAGGGGCGCCGGGAGCCTTGGGGGCGCCGTCAAGACCCTGGGGCTTGAGCGAGATTTCCTTGGGAGCGGCAGAAGCCGGAGCCGCAGCCTGGTCCGCAGCCTTGCGGGATTCGTTCAGATCGGCGCCGCACTTCTGGCACGTCTCGTTCGTGGGCTTGTTGAACGCGCCGCACTCGAGGCACTTCACAATGGTAACGGTATTAGCTGGTCTGTAACACATGGCTTTCTCTCCTTACGTTCACGTCTTGCTGAGGCTGGCGCCCCGGCCGGAAGCCGGGGCGCCAGCGAGACGAAAAGTCTTACTGCTCAGGTACGTAGATCCAGGTACGGGGCATTTCCTTGGCCTTCTCGGCCAGCTCGTCCACCGTGCCGTACTTCATGCAAGCCGACTGGCAGTGATGCACGCAGGTCGGGAGCTTGCCCATGGCCGTACGATCGGCGCACAGGTCGCACAGCGACGTCATCACGGGCAGGTAATTGTACTCGAACTTGCCGTTGGGCATCTTGCGCGGGCCGTCCTCGAACAGCTGGATGCCGTTCGCTTCGCCGGCCGCCCAGCCGTGCTCAACCTTGCAGGCCATCTCGCAGGAGTGGCAACCGGTGCACCACGTGTAGTCGATCAGAAGTCCGTATTTTTCCGCCATCTTAGAAACCTCCCTTGCGGGTCACGATCTCGCTGGGCGAGCAGTCGTTCTCCTTCGTGACCGGATAGATCTTGCAAATTTGGTTCGCGTACGGGGCGCCGTACAGCGTAGGACCGGTAACACCCTGAACCGTGAGGTTGTTGATGTTGGAGTCGAACACGCCGAACAGGTTGGGCTCTGCGCCGTCCGTCTCGGGGAACCACCAGCCGTGCTCGGAGCGCACGGTGTCGGGCTTGAGGGACGCGTTGATGCGCACGCGCTGCTTGCACTTGCCGCGCATGTTCTCGACCCAGATCCAGTCGCCCTCGCACACGCCGATCTTCGCGGCGGTGTCGGGATGCAGATCGGTCAGCGGATCGGGATGCGACTCGCGCAGACGCGGAACCTGACGCTCCTCCGAGTGGAAGTACTCCCACGTACGGGCGCCGGTGGTGAGGACGTACGGGTACTCCTCGAACAGCTCCGGCGTGGAGATCGGGGACTCAGGCGGCTCCTCGTAGTACGGCAGCGGATCGAAGCCCCACGCGTCGAACAGGGTGTTGTACAGCTCGCACTTGCCCGTGTTCGTGTTGAAGCCGGGCTGGCCGTCGTCGCGCAGCCAACCGAGCTCGAACTTGCGGTACGCCCAGTCGTCCGGCCAGTCGATGACCTTCTCGGTGAGGTCGAGGAACGTCTGGTCGGTCTTGTGCGGCCAACCGGCATGGAAGCGGTTGCCGGACTGGATCCACCACGTCATGAGCTCGACGTCCGTCTCCCACGGGAACAGCCTGGGATTGAGGCGCTTGCCCAGCTCGAGGATGATCTGCTCGTCGGACTTGGCCTCGTAGTAGTCGGCGACCTTGACGATGGAGCGCAGCGGCCACCACCACACGCGAGCGGAGTTACGCTCGCAGCTCATGCCGCAGGGCAGCACGATGTCGGCGCAAGCCACGGCCGTCGGGGTCATGAACACGTCGACCACGACGTTGTAGTCCACCGAGCGCATGGCGTTGTACACGCGCGGGGCGTCGGCAGCCATGTTGGCGATCGGGTTCGTGGACTGGATGAACAGCATGCGGATCGGGTACGGCTCGCCGGTCTCGATGGCCAGGAGCACCGTGTCGCCGTTGGCGGTCGGGTCGAAGCCGAGGGCGTGCAGCGGGGAGGTGTCCACGCCGAGCATCTTGCCGAGCATCTCGTCGGAGAGGTTCCACATGCCGCAGCCGTAGGAGTCGGGAATGTCGTAAGCGCAACGCGGGATCATCATGCCGCCGGGCACGTCGATGTCGCCGCAGATGGCGCCCAAGGAGAGCAGAGCCTGGGCCAGAGGAATGCCGCAGACGGTCTGGTCGACCTTGAGGCCCCACTGAATCGTGGAGGGGTTGCCGGAAGCGTAGGCGCGGGCAGCGGCGCGGATGTCCTCGGCGTCGATGCCGGCGATCTCGGCGGCCTTCTCGGGCGGGTAGTCCTTGCAGCGCTCGGCCAGCTCGTCGAAGCCGTAGCACCAGTTCTCAACGAAGTCGTGATCGTAGAGATCCTCTTCGATGATGACACCCAGCATGGAGATGACGACCGCGGCGTCGGTGCCGGGGCGCACCTGCAGCCAGTGCTCGGCCTTGGAGGCCAGCCACGTGCAGGAGGGGTCGAGCACGATGAGCTTCGTGCCGCCTTCCTTCATGACGTCGACGATCCAGTGGCCGAAGAAGCCGTCGCCGTTGGACACGAGGGCGTTGTTGCCGCAGATAAGCATGTAGTCGGGGAACACGTACTCCGGATCGGCGAAGCGCTTCTCGAGGTGCTGCGAGCAGTCAGCCACGAAGAAGTCGCCCATGAAGCAGTGACCGATGGTCGTACGGGGCAGGTAGCAGGCGTCGCCGGACAGGAAGCCGAGCACGAAGTTCGGGCTGCCGAAGGCGGCGTAGCTCAGGTAGGGGGTCTGCCAGCAGATGTTACGGCCGGTGCCCTGCATGGACACGATGGACTCGGGGCCGTAGTCCTCCCAGATGGCGCGGACGTGCTCGGCGATGTCGTCGTAAGCCTCGTCCCACGTGATGCGCTCCCACTTGTTCTCGCCACGCTCGCCGACGCGCTTCAGGGGGTACTTCAAGCGGTCAGGATGGTAGAACGTCTCGACGACGTCGAGGCAACGCATGCAAAGACGGCCCTGGTTGTAGGGGCTCAGCGGGTCGCCTTCGATCTTCTCGACCTTGCCGTCCTTGGTGTAGTACAGAACAGAGCAGCCGTTGTGGCAGCCGGGGGCGGTCCACATGTTCGTACGCGTGACCGTGTACTCACCCTCTTGCCACTGCCAATCTGTTTTGTAGACGTCTTTGTTGACGCCTTCGAGTTCGTTGGTAAGCATACTTGCTATCCCTCTCTCTCCGATTCTCCTCTTTCGGGCAGTTCTTAGACTTCCCCGTCTTTCAACGTCGGACGACGAGGCTTCGTCCAGTCGCGTCCCGAAGCATCCTGCGCCTTCTGCTGCCACGCTTCCTTGTTCTTGTTCGGGTCAGCCAGGTGCTCCGTCTTGCGCTTTTCCTGGAACTCCCGATCCAGGTCCAGCCTCTTCTTCTCCTCTGCCATTTGCATGTCCTCCTCTCCGACAAACCTCCGCCATGGTTGAACATGGCCTTACAACGTGAATCAGAAAGGCTTTCGGCGTTGCTCCTTTGCCGGTTGCGCCTTCTGATATAGGTAGTTGCATGCTCCGTGCCAATCGGGCGCATCCTTGCGAGAGAATTTGCAAAATGCCTGTTCAACGGCATGAAAAATGTTTTCATGGCCTTTTTGGCGATCGGGAGGCCGCAGGTGGTCGCAGCGATTGTCTCAATTTGCTTCTCGAAATCGAGCGCCATGCGGCAGGCGCGGCTCGCATATTGAGAACGCCCTTGTCCCTTCCGTCTCAATTTTT
The DNA here is from genome assembly GCF_019731765.1 of Gordonibacter massiliensis (ex Traore et al. 2017). Lineage (NCBI taxonomy): Bacteria > Bacillati > Actinomycetota > Coriobacteriia > Eggerthellales > Eggerthellaceae > Gordonibacter > Gordonibacter massiliensis (ex Traore et al. 2017). The sequence continues at coordinate 87,307 of NZ_JAASIO010000014.1, forward strand.
GAGACGGGCTCGAAGCCGCGTCGGCACAGCGGGCGCCGCAGCCTGCCGACGCATAAAAAAGCGATGCGGACACCTCTTGGGGAAGTGTCCGCATCGCGGTCATGCGGACGGGCGAACCCGTCCGCGCCCAACCGGGCAGGATCGTATGCCGAAGCAGGCTATCCCGCTACTGCACCTCGCCGGCCGGCGAGAGAACGGCCTCCGGCGTTTCCGAAGAAGGAGCGTCGTCAACACTGTAAAGCTTCGTGAACGACAGCACGACGGCAGCCAGCACGCACGATGCGCAGATGGCTATGGCGCCCACATGCCAACCGGCCGCCTCGACGACGGCGCCGATGATCGGCGGGCCGAGGAGGATGCCCACGTTGAACCCGATGGACACCACGCCCAGGGCCACGCCCGCCAGTTCGGGCTTCTTGACCGTCTGGGCGGCCATCGTCCACAGCACGCAGGGGAACCCTGCGTCGACGAAGCCGTACACGACCACGAAGCCGATGAGGAACGCCGGGTTGTCCATGAACATGCCCACGAGCGACGCGATGCCGTAGCAGATCAGCGCCGCAACGCCGAACAGCTTGCGGTTCTTGACGCGGTTCAGCAGCGCGCCGATGACCACCGCGGCGATCACGCCGAAGATGGAGAAGTACCCCACCCACATGTTGGCTTGGCCCTCATCCCAGGTGAACGTCTGCGCCCAGCACGTGGCGATCCAGTTGACAAAGCCGAAGCAGCCGATGCAGAAGAGCATCGTGGCCAACGAGAGCACCCAGGCCGAAGGCGACTTGATGCCCTCGACGATGGACACGTCCTCGCTCTCCACGTCAGCATAGCTGTCCTCGGGACGGGGACTCTTCACGCACAGGACGTAGAGCACGAACGCGACGACGCACGCAACGAGCCCGAACCACCACACGCCTTGCCAACCGAAGCTCGTCGTGAGCAGCGCGCCCAAGAAGAACATGACAGCCTGGGCGCCCATCTGGTACGCCGCCCAAATGCTCATGGGCAGGCCGCGCTTCGCCTCGGGGAACCACATGGCGATGAGCGACGGTCCGATGACCGACATGAGGCCCACGCCCACGCCCTCGACGATACGGCTCGCCATGAGCACGGGAACGCTGTCGGTGAACACACCGATGAGCGAGCCCAATATAGCGCATGCCAGGGCCACGATGCCGCCCTTCTTCGGCCCGAGCTTGTTCAGCACGATGGAGGCCGGGATGGCCATGATGATGCCCACCAGCGAGAACAGGGAGCTCAGCCAACCGGCCGTGGCCATGTCGATGCTGAATGCGCCCATCAGGGTTGTCATGCAGGGTGCCACTTTGTTCTGCACGAGCGCCAGCGAGATGCCGGCGAAGATAGTCGCGAACGCGACGATCCAAGCTCGTTTCGTCTTCATTAAACTACTCTCCTTCAGTTACACGGAAGCTCGATCTGCTACACCACCGCTTGGGTCAAGTCGTCTTCGATGCCCGTTGCGCGAGCCGTCGCCTTGTCGGAGTCGTGATCGTACGTCTTCACGAAGAAGAACGCGATCGCACCCAAAACCGAAGCGATGGCCAGCGGAATGGTGGCAGTTGCCCATCCGTAGTTCTCGATGAAGAAACCGGTCACCGGGGGGCCAAGCAGCGTGCCGATGTTCAAGCCCACGTTCAGAATACCGATAGCCGTTCCCGAATACTCCGGGCTCTTGGCCGTCGAGGGGCACAAGGTCCAGTACACCGTCGGGATAGAGCCCTCGAGGAACGGGTAGATGAGAATGAAGGGCAGGATCAGGCCCGGCTCCTCCATCCGGAAGCAGAAGAACAGGATGAACGTGTACAGCAAAAAGCCGATGACGCCCACGAAACGACGGTTCTTAAGCTTGATGTGGTTCAACAGCCAGCCGATGAAGATGACGACCGGGATCTCGATGGCGTACATGACCGACACCCACCAGTTCGACTGGTTCATGTCGCCGCCGAAGAGCGTCTGCGCCCAGTACAGCGAGATGTACGTGGCGAAACCGAAGCAGCAGAACGTGAAGATGGTGCCGGCGATGGTGAGAATCCACGTCGAAGAGGACTTGAAGCCGTCACCGAGCTTGAACTCTTCCTCGTCCTCGCCTTCGGCGTAGTTCGGCGTGCCCTCGGGGGGCGCGTCGACCTTCCACATGTAGAGAATGAGCACGACCACGCAGAACGCCACGCAGAACCACCAGACGCCCTGCCATCCGAACGCCGTGCTCAGGCCGCCGCCGATGAAGAACAACAGCGTTTGGGAGCACATCATCCACGAACCCCAGAGGCCCATGGGCAGGCCGCGTTTCTCGGCTGGGAACCACATGGAGATAACCGTTGGTCCGACCACGGCGATCATGCCCACGCCCACGCCTTCCAGCACGCGGGTGGCCATGAGCACCCAGAGTTCGGTCGCGAAGGCGCCGATGATGCCGCCCACGGCCGCGCAGGCCAGCGAGATGACGCCGATCTTCTTCGGACCCATCTTGTGCATGAGCATGGAGGCCGGGATGGCCGTGATCATGCCCATGATGGTGAACACCGACGTCAACCAGCCGGCGTCCGTTTCACCGATGTTGAAGTACGCCATGACGACGTCGATTACGGGCGGTACTTTGTTTTGGACGTTGGCTAGGGCAAAGCCCCCGAAAAAGGCGATGATGACGACGGTCCACGCCGCCGCAGTCTTTTGCTTTTTAGTCAATCCAACTCCTCCTTATTCCGACAGTCCCCGTTTACATACGAAACCGGCTTCGGAAACGCTCTCGGACTCGAACGGCCGCAGGGATGACAGCCCGTCGAACTTCCCCCCGACGAACTGCACGCCCGTTCACCTGGCTGATCCCAACAGCCAAAGTCAAAGACGCCTCGTAATCATCGATGCAAGAACCGTGCCACTTTCCAAGTTGGATGACAAAGCAGGTCAAAGCGCAGCGTTCTCGAAACGGCTTCGCACCGGGCCGCGAAGGAGCCGTCACAATTTGAGAATCGTTCCAAAATAAGAAAAAGCGCCATCGCAGAGAGCGAATGGCGCTTGCGTGCGAACCCAGCTTGCGAGCCTAGCTGCGACGACGCGCTGCGCGCGCGGGGATGCCGAGCTCTTCGCGGTACTTGTTCACCGTGCGGCGCGACACGGACACGCCCTCGCGCGCCAAAGCCTCGGACAGGGCCTGGTCGCTGAGCGGGTTCGAGGAATCCTCCTTGGCCACGAGCTCGGTTATGCGATGCTTGACGCTGATGGAGGACACCACGCGGTCGGCCGCGTGGTAGGCGGACGAATGGAAGAAGAAGCGCAGCTCGAACACGCCGCGCGGCGTTTGCATGTAGTTCCCGCTCGCAATGCGGCTCACCGTGGACTCCGACACCCCCGTGGCCTCGGCCACCTGGACCATGGTGAGGGGGCGCAGGCAGTCGTAGCCTCGCTCGAAGAACTCGACCTGCATCTCCACGATGCAGCAGGCGATCTTGTGCAGCGTCGAATGGCGGTAGTTGATGCCGTCGATAAGGCTCTCGGCTTCCTTGAGCTTCTCCTTCAGATACGTTTCGGCGTCGCGTTCCTTCACGTTCGAGGCCATCGCCCGGTACGTGGGGTTGATCTTCAGATGCGGCAGGTAGAAGTCTTGGAGGCTCACCTCGTACTCGCCGTTGCCGCACGCCTCCACCACGACCTCCGGCCAAATGGGCCGCGACGGGCTGCCGAACTGGCTGGCCGGACGCGGGTTGCACGTGCGGATGACGTCGAGCGCCTCGTTGAGCTCGGCGAGCGAGAGCCCCATGTCGCGCGCGATGGACGCGGGGGTGCGCGACTCGAACTCGGCGAGGTGGCTCTTCACGAGCCGCTCGAGCGTGGGGGTGAACTTGCCGTTCTTCCGCAGCTGCAGCTCGAGGCACTCGGCGAGGTTGCGCGCGCCCACGCCCGTGGGCTCGAACTGCTGGACGAGCGAGAGGACGCGGGCCACCTCCTGCTCGGGCACGCCGAGCGCGGAGGCCACCTGCTCGACGGACGTCCTCAGATAGCCGCTGCCGTCGATGTTGCCGATAAGGTACTCCCCGATGGCCATCGCATGAGGAGAGTCGGCCTGCAGGCGCAGCTGCTCGAGCAAGAACTCGTCGAGCGTCTCCCCTTCGGTCAGGTACCGGTCGAACGAGAACGAGCGCTGGGACATGTCGCCGCGTTCGGCGTCGAACGTCTCCGGGCTGCCGTGCCCCCGCTTTTCGAAGAGCGCGTCGGCGCTCACGTCCTGCACGTACCGGTCGGGGGTCAGAGGGTGGCGCGGCTCGACCCAGTCGTCGTCATCGAAAAACGGGTTCTCCTCGACGCATTTCCGCGCGTACTCGGAAAGCTCCAGCGCCGACATGCGCAGGATGGCGATGCCCTGCTTGAGCTCGGTGGTCAGATGGAGATGCTGCTGCAGGGAGAGGTCGGGCCTCTGGTCGATGTTCACGCGGCCGCCCCTTCCCCGCCGTGCGGACGCGCATCGAAGAAGGCGCCCTTCGCCGCGCCTCGCCGCGCGCGAACGCGTCCGGCGCACGCCGAAAGCCGCAGCCGGCACGGCGCCGACCGAAGCACACGCTGGTTTCCCGCCAAAAAGCCCTGTCGCATGACAGCCTCTTCCCCCCGTCGGAAACAGCTTGCCGAGAGCGCGGGCCTCCTCCAACCCGGAACCCTCGGATGGAACGGTGCCTATAGTAGCACGATCAAACGGAAAGACGACGAAATCGACAGGGGAACGATTCGCGCGCTGCGGACGCTCTGCGAGAGCGGGCCGCTTTCGGAAGCGCGACCGCCGAACCCTCGAAGCGCGCGGCAGCCGGGTCGCGAAAAGCGCTATCATGAGGGCGAAGCACCGACGAGCAAGGAGATTGCGATGGGACACGCAACGCATACGTTCACGTTCATGGGCACGGCCGCCGGATGCGGGGTGCCGGCGTTTTTCTGCGACTGCCCGGCCTGCGACGAGGCGCGCCGCGACCCGCGGGCGCGGCGCGGCGACTGCGGCGTCATGGTGCGCGGCGAGAAGACCGTGCTCATCGACACGCCGCCCGACGTGCGCCATCAGCTTATCCGCGAGGACGTGCGAAACATCGACGAGCTGCTGTACACGCACGCGCACTTCGACCATTTGGGGGGCCTCGGCGAGCTGGAGTACCTGGTGCAGCTCGTGCGCAAAGCGCCGCTGCCCACGTACGGCAGCGCCGAGGCGCTGGAAGGGGCGAGCATCGAGTTCCACTACATGACCTACTGCCTGGACATGCGCGAGCTCGCGCCCTACGAGCAGGTGGAGCTGGACGGCGCGCGCTACACGGCGTTGCCCGTGACCCACGCTCCGGGCACGTACGGCTACCTCATCGAGACGCCCGAGACGCGCCTGTTCTACGCGTCGGACACCGGAAAGCTGCCGCCCGAGACGGCCGAGCGCGTGCGCGACGTGGACGTCATGGCCATGGACGCCACGTTCTGGAAGCGGAACTGGTCGCCCGACGCGCACCACAGCGTGCAGGAATGCATCGAGGAGGGTCTGGAGCTGGGCGCGAAGACGCTCTACCTCACGCACCTGGCCATGCACTACGACGAGCCCGTCACGCTCGCCGAGCTGGAGGAGTACCTGCGGCAGTACGGCGGCCGCGTCAAGCCCGCTGCCGACGGCCTGTCTTTCGCGTTTTGAGAAAGCGCGCCGCCGCGGGGAGGTAGGTTCCGCGGCGGCGGCTTCGTTCCGATGGCCGCCAGGCCACCGGAACCGAAAGGCGTAGACCTACGCCGTGGAGCCGCCTCAACTGCTGCCGGCTCCGGCGGTGCAGGCGTAGCAGTGGTTGCCGAACGCTATGTCGCGCGCCAGCGGCAGCGCGGGGTCGGCCGCCAGCTCCGCGATGGTCAGGCCGTTTTTGCATGGGAGGCCGGCCGCTTGGTTGAAGTCGCAGTCGTACAGCGCGCCGTCCCAACCCACCGACAGCTGGCTGCGGCACATCATGGCCGGCACGGTGTCGGGGTTGAACGCGTTCACGAGTCTGCCCATGTAGCGTTCCAGGTTGCCGGTTTTGTGCAGCAGGTTCCCGAAGCGCCCCAGCGGGTTGTTCGCGATGGCGAACACGTGGTCGAACACGATGCCGTAGTCCTCGGCGAGCTTGGCGCGGTACTCCTTCTCAAGGGCTTCCTGGTCGGGCGGCAAAAACGCGCCGCTCGGGTTGAACACCAAATTGAGCACGAGCCCGTCCTCGTTCGCGCCCTCGGCGCGCCCGTAGCCCAGCGCGTTCAGCTTCTGCAGCATGGCTATGACCCCGTCGAACGTGTGCACGCCGCGCTGCTTCTCCACGGGCTTCTCCGTGTAGTGCGGCAGCGAGGCGAACACCGTCGCACCCAGCTCGGCCAGCACTTCGGGCAGGTGGCAGTACGGCTCGTCCAGCATCACGACGAGGTTCGAGCGCACGATGACGTCCAGGCCGCGCGCGGCGGCCTCGCGCACGAACCACTCGAAATCGGGATTCATCTCGGGAGCGCCGCCCGTCACGTCGAGCGTCTTGAAGCCGCGGCCCGCGGCCACGTCCAAGCACGCCTGCAGGGTGTCGCGCGCCATGACCTCGGTGCGGTTCGGGCCCGCGTCCATGTGGCAGTGGCGGCACGCCAGGTTGCACAGGCGCCCCACGTTCACCTGCAGCACGTCGAGCCGCTCGTGCGTGCGGCGCGTGTCCTCGTCCGTCCGCTCGAAGAACGGCGGGAACGAGTCCATGACGGCTTGGGCTTGTTCGTCGGTTGCGGGCATGGCTACATTTCCAGCTGCTTGACCACGTTCTTCATCTGCACGCCGTGCACGAGCGCCGCGCCGCCGCGGATGGCGTTCGCCACGTGGATGGCCTCGGTCATCTGCTCTTCGGTCACGCCCTTCTCCAAGCACGACTGCGTGTAGGAGTCGATGCAGTACGGGCACTGCACGGCCGCCGCCACCGCCAGCGCGACGATCGCCTTCTCGCGCGCCGTGAGCGCGCCCTCGGCGAACACCTTGCCGTAGTAGGCCATGTACAGATCCCAAAGCTCGGGAGCTTCCTCGCCCATGGTCGAGAACTTGTCGAGGTCCTCCGGGTTGTAGTAGGTTTCCATGCCTTCCGTCCCTTCTCTCGCGCTGCCTGTTCGCTCGGTGATCCGTCGAGTAATGATAGATTATGTCTTATACTAGATTATCACCATTAGCGTGTTTTGGCTAGCCTCGCCTCAGACGGATCGACGGGCCCCGAAGGGGTGCGGACGGACTCGTTCGAGCGGCGAACGGGGTTCGGGGCGCTTTCCGGTGAAGAGTTTCTGGTGATGAACTTTTTCGACGGGGCCGGCAGACGACCTTGCCCTATACTGGAGTCATCCGATGGCATTCGGATTCGCCAGCGCCACGAGCGCTGCCCGTTTTTTCATCATCGACGACATTTTCGATGCAGCCCGCCGCCCGGCGTCGGCTGTTCGTCGTCTTGCGTCGGCGGATGTTTTCCGCCGCGTTCGCGCCCGAAACGCCCGAGCCGCCCGGCTCGGCAGCATGGCGCATGAAAGAAACGACAACGAAATACGCACTTCGACCGAAAGGACCCTATGTCTTTGCATGCTGCACGCTTTTTGCCCGACAACGCCTACACCCGCGCCCTGCGAGGCGCCGTCCCCGTGCCCACCGGCGGAAAGGACAAGCTCGCGTTCCAAACGCTCATGGTATTCTGCATGGTCACGTGCATGGTGACCATCAACTGGCTGCTGCACGCGTCGGACATCACCTGGGCCGCGTACGCGCAGGCGCTCTACGAGTACCCCCTCACGTTCGCCGCCGCGTTCTGCGTGCGCCTGTTCGTCGCCAACCCCATCGTGGCACGTGTGGCGCCCGCCGTCGTGTCGTCCAGCCTGTCCGGGTTCAAGCGCACGGTGGCCATGACGGCCGTGAACGTGGTTTCCATGGTGACGTTCATGACGTTCTTCGGCGTGCTCATCTCGAACGGGCCCGCCGGCTTCACCTGGCTCGCCTACGTCGAGGGCCTGCCCGTGTCCCTTGCGCTCGCGTTCTTCGTGAACCTGCTCGCCGTGGGCCCCTTCGTGAAGATCGCCTACGCGTACGCCGTCAAGCCCGGCCTGGCTCGGACGCGCGAGAAGCTCGGCGAAGCGCGCACGGCCGCCCGCTCCCTCGTTCCGAGCGCCCTCGCCGACAAGGGCGAGTAGCCGCTCGGCCCGCCGGGCACGATTCCGCGAATCGACATGAATTCTCGGTCAAAGCAAAAATACCTGACCGACGGTCTTGCCAACTAGTAGATACCGTCTTATAATCGAGAAGGTCTGAAACACAGGAGCCGGAAGCGCGGAAGCGTTCCCGGCTCTCCTGTTTTCGCCCCTCTCGCACCCCGAGGCCCTCCCCTCGCAAGCGCGCCCTTTCCGCCGCTATTCATCCTCCCGTGTGGACGAAAATCAACAGGGCCTAGTACGCACGGATCGATATCGGCTCTCCTCGCACCGGTACAATGACGGCGTCTCGCGCTTTCGCGCATGTCATACGAACACGTAGAGGGGATGAATCGATGAAAGCCTACAAGACGGTTATCTACAGCTTCCTGATAGGCGGCGTGCTCGCGCTCGTCGCCCAAGCGATCGTCACGGTGTGGACGCAAGCGCTCACCGGCACGCCCATGCAGTTCTTCATCGGCGGGGCGACGCTCATCAGCATGGGCGTTATCGGCTGCGTTCTGGGCGGGTTCGCCACCTACCAGATGGTCGAGGAATGGGGCACGTTCGGCGCGCTGCTGCCGTTTTCCGGCTTCGCCATGGCGGTGGGCATGAAGATGGTGGGGCCCTGGACGAAGCAGAACGCCACGGCGGGCAAAGCGGTGTGGCAGGGATTGTGGCTGGTCATATGGTTCAACGCCGTGGCCGCCGGCATAAGCATCCTGTTCGGCTACGTCTGCGGCGCCGCGGGCGTCGAGCCGCTCGTGTCCGTTGAGAAGAACACGACGGCGCTCGTGTTCCCGCTGGCCTTCCTCGCAGGCGGCCTGCTGTGCGCGCTTTTCCAGGTGATCTACCTGGTGGTGAAGAGCATCACGCCGAAGTGCCAGCCCGTGTGGATCCTGCTCACGGCCTGGTTCTGCGGTGCCGTGTTCGCGCCGCTCGGCGTGTCGGGCGCGCTGGCGAACTTCGCGGGGCAGGGTTTCAGCGTGATGATTCCCGTGGGCGGCTACAACATGTACAATGTGGGCGTGTCGTTCGCGATGGGAGAGTTCGGCGAGGGGATCGTGCACTTGGGCTCGTTCTTCCTGGCCGTGGCCGGCCTGTTCTTCACCGGCTTGGCCACGTTCCTCATCTACAACGCCAAGTTCGGCCGCACGCCCATCCATGAAGTCCACCGCGCGAAGGCGCAGCACCTCATGGACGAGCTCGACGAGATACATCCGAACGCGGCCGGCGCGCCCGTCGTGGCATCGGCCGAGGCGGTGCCCATGGCCGTGGCCGAAGAGGCCGTGGACCGGTCGGTCGGATAGGGCGCGAAAAGCGGCTCCCCGTCGCATAAGGCGGGCCGGGTTCGGGAATAGGAGGCCCGCATGGGCAAAAAGGGAAGCGCCGCGAAAGCGCGTGCCGAGATAGAGCGCCTCAAAGCGAAGCGGCGGCTCGACATCATCAAGATCCTGGCAGCGCTTGCCGTGATGATGCTGATACTGCTGGGCAAACCGATGCTGGAGGTTGCCGGCATCCTGCAAGAAGGCAACATGGTGGTGAGCGGCGCCATGTGGATATCGGCGTTCATCCTGGCCATCTTCGCGGGAACCGCAGGCAGGGACTTCTCGAAATGCGGGCGCAGCATCGAAGAGGTGCGCACGCGATCAGGTCTGTAAGCCGCGCCGAAGCCGGCGCGTTCATACCCTAGAACCATACCAGCAGTGGTATGGTTCGCGAGGGCCCCCTTCGTATAATAGCGGCGTCAGCCGACTCCGAAGGGGGCCCTCATGTCGATCATGTCCGTTCTCGTGCCGTTCGTCGTACTCGCCACCGGCTTCACCGTCATCATGATCCTGCTCTTCCGCAACCTGCAAAGGCTCGACGAAGAGGCCGGCGAGGCCTGGAGCCGCGTTCAGGAGCAGCGCATGGAGCGGCTGGACGCGTCCCGGCGGTTGATCGACGCGCTGTCCGCGAGCGCCGAATTCGGCGACGCTCCCACCGACGACGTCCGCCGAGCGCTGGACGCCTGCAGAAACGCCGACGGAATCGAAGCGGCCGCGGCGGCGGACAGCGCGCTCGCGGACGCATGGCGCGCCCTGTCCGCCGCAACCGACATGCGCCGCGCAACCGCGCTCGAGCGTGCGCACGAGGCGATTGAGCGGCTGGGCGAGATCGACAGCCGTCTGCCTTTGCTCGAACGCCTCTACAACAACGCGGCGACGACGTACAACAACGCCGGCGTGACGTTCCCCACCCTGCTCGTGGCCAAGCGCGCCGGATACGCCGCGCGGCCGCTCTACCGCCCCCTGCACCTCCGCGGCGCCAGCGACCAGGCCAGCGCCGCCGACGCCGAATCGCTCGCCGACAAGTCCCCGCGCATCATGAACGCCTACATGTTATGGGCCGTGGGCATGTCTGACGCCACGCTGGAAGAGGCCGACACGCACTGACGGGGCGGAAAGAGGCTGCGGCAAGCCCCCGCCCGCCTATCCCAGCGGAAGGGCCATGACCAGGGCGTCTTCAGGGGGATCGTCGTAGTACCCCGCGCGCACGGCAACCACCAAAAAACCCAAGCGCGCGTAGAAGGCGCAGGCCACGGCGTTTCCGGCCCGCACTTCGAGCTTGAGCGCGGCATGGCCCTCCTCGCGGGCGCGCCGTGCCGCCTGCTCCACGAGCGCGCGGCCCACGCCCGCCTTGCGCAGCGCGGGGTCCACGGCCACCCGCACGATGGCCGCTCCCTCCGGCGTGCCCCACCAACCCAGGTAGCCCGCCACGTCCCCGTCCACCACGGCGGCCGCGTAATGCGCGCACGGGTTGTGGCGCAGCTCGAGCGCGAAGGCGAGCGGCGTCCACGGATCGCGGAACGACGCCACCTCTATGCCCATGACCCTGCCCAGGTCGCGCTCCGCCAAGGGGCGTATCGCAAGGGTCGAAACCGCTCCCCCTGCCGTCCGCTCCCCCCTCGATATCTCCGCGCCTCCCGCTTTCGCGAAGCGGGGCGCTTCCGCCGCCGCCCCGTCGCCGAACACCGGCCCCGCGTACGTCCACGGCGGCTCGCCCTCCTGCGGCTTCTGCCCTATCACCACGAACGATTGGCTGGAGAAGTAGTAGTCGTCGCGCTCGAACAGGGCGCCCCACGCGTCCGCGAGCGCGCGGATCTCGTTTGCAGCCGCCTCGTCCACGCAGGGCGGCACGTTGCGCCGGAAGTACACGCACCGCTCGAACAGGGCGCGGCGCTCGTCGAGCTCCTTGCCGGCCGTGTCGGCCGAGAACGTGCGCACGCGCACGTTGTCCAAGCCCGCGCGCTTCATGAGCGTGTAGCACTTCTCGCCGTTGTAGCGGTCGGTGCGGGACGTGTGCGGGGTGTTCGGCAGCACGTGCCGCTCGTACAGCGCGAACAGGCGGCGCATGACGGCGTCGGGGTCGGGGTACGACAGCTTCGCGGCGTCGTCGACGGTCTTCACCACCACGAAGCCGCCGGGTTCGAGCAGCCGGCACGCCTTGTCGAGCGCCGCCTGCGGATCAGGCAGATGCTGCAGCACGTGCGAGAAGTACACGAGGTCGAAGCGCTCCTCGTCGCCCGGCTCGTACTCCTCGAACGTCGTGCACGCGAACGAGAAACGGGGGTCGCCGGCCGTGAGCGCTGCCGCCTCGGCCACCGCGTCGGCCATCGGGTCGATGCCCACCACGCGCGTCACGCCGGCGTAGGGGGCGAACTTGAGCCGCGTGTTGAACCCGTCGAAGCACCCCACGTCCAGCACGCGCACGCCGTCCCTCCCGGCCAGGTTCACGGCCTCGAACGCGGCGTAGTCCTCAGGCGCGGTGCGGTACGCCTGCTTCGTGATCTGCCCTTTGCCCCACGACATGGCCGCCTCCTTTCCCTGCATCCTTCTCCAGCGCCCCGTATTTCGCCTGCAGCCGCGCGTTCGCGGGCTTGCACAGCGCTCCGCACACCAGCGACAGCAGCGCGAAGGCGGGAACGAGCACGAAGAACGCCTCGTAGCCGCCCGTCCATTCGAACAGCGCCGCGGCCACGAGCGGGAACACCAGGTTGAACGGCGCCAGCACCACGGCGCTGATGCCGGTGTTCATAGCCAGGTCGCGCTGGCCGAACGTCGTGCGCATGTACGACGTGTTGATGGCCGCGTACATGCCGTACAAAAGCCCCTCGATGAGCAAAAACGGCGCGAACATCCACGGCACCTCGAACCAGTACGCCGCCGCCATGCCCACCGACACGGCCAACGCGAGCGCCGGCAGCACCACGAGCGTGCGGTTCTGCCCGATGCGGTCGTACAGGATGCCGCCGAGCGGCCGGCCGAACCCGTTGCCCAAGCCGAGCGCGCCCACGGCCGCCGTGGCGAACGCAATGGACGACCCGATGCCCGTCATCATGACGGACGCCTCGGCTATCACGGCGCCGCCCGCGCCCATGACCACGCTGCGCCAGATGCAGAACAGCCAAAACGACGGCTCGCGCACCGTTTTCGAACCGGGCAGGCTCACGCCCACGGCGTCGCGCTTCGGCTTGAGCGCCGCGATGCGCGGCGGCGGCTCCTGGATGAAGTTGATGGCGACGAGCGCCTCCACCAACGCCAGCGCCGCGATGACGACGAACGCGAGGCGCCAGCCCAAAGACGAGTAGATGAGCGCCGAGGCCAGCGACCCCAGCACCAGCGCGCCCATGCCGAACCCCATGACCAGCACGCCCGAGGCGAACCCCACCTTGTCGCCGAACCACGCGAGCGTGTTCGTGGTCCACACGGTGTAGCTCATGCCCGAGCCCAGCCCGCAGCACACGCCGTAGAACACGTAGAGCTGCCACAGCTCGGTGATGAACTGGCACGAGAACAGCCCCACCACGATGAGCGACGTGGAGGCGACGAAGCACGTGCGCAGCGAGAGCACCTTCGAAAGGGGGCCGATGGACAGCATGCCGAACGACAACCCTATCATGGCGACGGAGAACACGAGCGACGTCTGGCTGCGCGACCAACCGAACTCGGCCTCGAGCGGAGGGATGAAGATGGACCAGGCGTAGATCGTGCCGAACATGAGCATGGTCAGAATGCCGCATACCAAAATGGCGTAGCGGTTCTTGCGTATGTCGGCCACGCTCCTCGCCTCCCCCTGACGTTCCCCGGCGAAGACGGCGTGCGCCTCCGGACGGAAGCCGCGCGCGGACGCGCGCGTTTGCTCGCCTTGCAACCTACCACCGGCGCGCGGTTCCCCCTACCGTGAGGAGTATGAAAACGGGGGCATCTAGTACGGACGACTATACGCGCGCCCGCGCGCGCACGGCACAATGGTATCTGCCGCACGGCATGCCCGCGTTTGCCCGTGCGCGCGTGTAACCGTTGAAAGAGAGGGGATCCATGCCTGATATGACCGTCGGCCAGATCAAGAGCAAGCGAGTGCTCTATCTGGCCTTATCCACGCTCACGTTGCTGTTTCTGGGGCTCATCTACGCGTTCTCCATGTTCGCGGCGCCCATATGCACCACGTTCGGCCTCGAGAAGAGCGCCGTGGGCCTCACGTTCAACATCATGATGATCACGTTCTGCGTCGGCGCCGTCATCGGCTCGCAGATCGAGGGCAAGATCGGCGTGCGCAACACGCTATTCGTAGCCGCCGTGCTGTTCTTCTGCGGCTTCGCCGGCACCGGCCTGTTCGGCCAGGGGAGCATCACCGTGGTGTACCTGTGCTACGGCGTGCTGGGCGGCCTGGGCGTGGGCGTGGGCTACAACTCCGTCATCGCCACGACCAACGTGTGGTTCCCCGACAAGGTGGGCTTCTCGTCGGGCGTGCTCATGATGGGCTTCGGCCTGGGCTCGCTCATTTTGGGCACGCTCTCGGTGAACCTGGCACCGACGCTCGGCCTGGGCACCGTGTTCGTGGCCATCGGCGTGATCACCGCGCTCGTCGTGGTCGTGCTGGCCTGCACGCTGCGCCGCCCGCCGGCGAACATCGTGGCGCTCATGGCGCCCGAGAAGGCCACCGCCAGCGGCTACGACCCGGGCGAGCAGGACACGCCGCTCAAGTCGTCCACGTTCTACGTGTACTGGGTCTGGGCCATCATCGTCATCGCCATCGGCCTGGCCACCATCGGCAACTGCGCCTCCGACGCGCAGGCCGTGGGCTTCGACGTGGGCTTCGCCACGCTGCTCGTGGGCTTGGTGTCCACCTGCAACGGCCTGGCGCGCGTGGTCATCGGCCTCATCTACGACAAGACGAACGTGAAGATAACCATGCTGGTCGACGGTCTCATCGCCGTGGCCGCCTGCGCCTGCATCATCGGCGCGTTCACCACCGGCATCTCGGCGCTCTACGTGGTGGGCGCGTTCTGCTGCGGCTTCTGCTACGGCGGCGTGCCCGTGGTGGCCTCGGCGTTCGCCCGCCAGCGCTACGGCGCCAAGAAGTACCCGCTCAACCTGTCGCTGGCGAACTTCGCCATCGTGTTCGGCTCCATCCTGAACATCGTGGTGCAGGGCGCCGTGGGCGGCGACAACCGCCTGGCCGTGTTCATGGTCATGGGCGTGCTGTCGCTCGTGGCCGCGCTGGACGTGCTGCCGTTCTCCAAGAAGTGGAACAGCGACATGAAGATGCTCGAAGGCCGCAAGGCCAAGGCGGCGACCGAAGGCGTCGACGCACCCGAGACGGCTACGGCCGCCTCGTAGGCCCTCTCTCGGAGGCCGGCCGCAAGGCCGGCCTCCCCGCAGGGGCGATCAGGAGATCGTCCCTGCGGGGAGAACCGACAGGTCCGAACTCAGGGGAAAGGAACCGTCATGGGAAAGAGCATGAGCGCGCGCAAGGCGAAGGCGTACGAGGACATCGAACGCCTCAAGGCGAACCGCCGCAAGGACATCATAAAGTGCGCCGCCGCCCTCGCCGCCATCATCGTGCTGGTCACGGTGAAGCTGGCACTGGAAACGAGCGGCGTTTTGGAAGTGGGGAACATGGCCGTCGGCGCCGCCATGATGATGGCGGGCATCGGACTGGCCATCCTGGGAGGCACCTCGAGCGTCGATTTCACCCGTTCGGGCAACGAGATCAGGGGCATCCAGGCCAGCGTGGGCATCACGAAGCAGGATATCAAGAACTACGAGCAGGCGAAGCGCGAGGGATAGCGAAACGAGGGGCGAGGGGTTGCCCTCTTCCCTTCGCGTTAACGAAGGGGCGATCTCCAGATCGCCCGGCGCGATCGGCTACGGCAAAACGAAACGATGCGGCGAGCGCACGGTGCGCTCGCCGCATCGTTCATCTTCTTCGGGCGTTTCGGCACCGGGCGATCTGGAGATCGCCCCTACGGGGGTTAACGCGAATTGTTCGAAGGCGTGGTCGTTGTCACTCAGTGGCCGGTGACGCCGTTGCCGGTGAGCTCGGTGGCCAGCACGAAGGCGACCAGAAGCAGCCCTAGGATAACCCAGCAGAATATCTTCGCGGTCTTCGTGGAAACCGGGCCTATCCGGTCGCTGCGCGGGTCGTCTTCCACGCGGTAGGCCGCCGCGCGGATCTCCTTGGTGAAGCGCGTGCGGCACTTCGTGCAATGATCCTCGGATGCCGATTCCTTGCCGCAGAACGGACAGATGATAGCGCCCATCGCGAACCCCCTTCAATCGATTAGGCCGCCTGCGTTCGGCGTCTTCCCGGAAAACGACGCCGCCCGCAGACATCTCGGTCGGGTTTGCCGGAAGGATTCGACGGAGCCGGCCGCACGCGATGCAGCCCTGCAAGCGAATCGGTCGATCACGGAATCGTCCCGGCAAACCCGACCGACGAGGCCTCCGGCAGCAGCCCGGAAACCCCGTCGGTCGGTCGAACAAACCTTCGCGCAACCGTCAACAGCCGCGCGGTGGAACCTTACGCTTTCGCGTCGGCAGCCTCATCGGCGATATCGTCGATGTTCATGCCCTTGGCGCCCTTGGGAAGCAGGAAGCCAGCCAAGAAGCCGAAGGCCATGGGAGCGGCCAACAGAGCGATCAGCGGAGAGAACGCCCAACCCGCAGCCTTCAGACCGCCCAGGATGATGGGCGACAGGATGCCTGCGGACTTGCCCAGAGCGACGATCGTCGCAACGCCGGAGTTACGGAACTCGGTGGGGTAAGACTCGGACATCATCGGCTGAGCAGCGGTGATGGCGTAGTTCAGAGCGAAGCCCATGAACACGAACGCGATCAGGTACGGCCAGAAGCTCGTCTCGGCGGGAAGCTTGACCACCTGGGAAACGATGAGGCAGGCAACCACCGACAGGCCGTAGCCGAAGATGAGGTTGCGCTTGCGGCCCATGGCCTCCGACACGAAACCGGTGGTGCAGTTCGCCACGACGGACGCGGCGTTCTGCGCCATGGCCAGCATGTACGACGCGGTGACGGCGCCGCCCGTGGCCTCGAGCATCAGGGCCGGCAGCCAGGCGTTCACGCCGTAGATGCTGAAGTTGCCGGCGAAGTAGATGATAACCAGCGCGATGGTGGTCTTCAGGTACTTGCCCTTCCACACCTCGGCCGGGCTCGACTTGGCGGAAACCGGCGGCACGAGCACGTTCTCGGGCTTGAGCTCGTAGGGGATCTCCTTGCCCGCGCGCTTCTCGATGCGCTCGAGCGTCTTCACCGCGCCGTCAAGCTTGCCGTGCACGGCGCACCAGTGGGCCGATTCCGGCGTGAACTTGCCGAAGATGAACGCGTAGATAACCGGCAGAGCGCCGATGGCGTAGCACCAGTGCCACGTGGCGACCTGGACCATGACGGTGCCCACGAGAGCGGCCACGACCCAGCCCACGATCATCCAGGCCATGCCGAACGTGATGAAGAACGAACGCTGCTTCGTGGGAGTGAACTCCGTGAACAGCGTGGTGACGATAGGCGTGCACACGCCCAGGAACAGGCCGGCCAGCACGCGGAAGACCGCGAAGACCTCGTAGCTCGGGGCGAAGATGCACGGGATGGTGAGCAGGCCGTACATGAACGTGCCCATGGTGAGGATCTTGCGGCGGCCGAACTTGTCGGACAGCGGGCCGGCTGCGAACGAGCCCACCACGATGCCGATGGTCGACCAAGACGACAGGGCGCCCTTGAGGGCGTCGTTGCCCGCAGGACCGAAGAACTCCTGCATGATCTGGGTGTTGGTGTAGGAGATGATCATGTAGTCGTAACCATCGAACATCATCGCTATGCCAACGAGGAAGAAAATGGAAATGGTAAACTTGCTGACTCCGAGGGAGTCGATCGCCTGGGAAATGGTGAACTTCCCCGGCGACTTAGCAGCTGCACTCATAATCCGCTCCTTGGAACGTTCCCCGACCCTTATGAGCTGTTCTTTCAAGTCGGAGAATCTGATAGGCGGCCGTCGGACAGTGCGGATCCCGCGCAAAAGAAGGCGTTCCCGCTTCGTGCGCTAGCCCTGGATTTGTAGACTCGGATCGAGGCATCGTCTTCTTTTGCTCTTTCAGCATTTCCCCGTGAAAACGTTTCGACCCTGCCAGACGGCCATGGAAAGACGGAGGGGACCCCAATCTCGAGAAAGAGATCCCCTCGCCGTTGGAACTGCTACTCTTCGCCGAGAATCTTCTCGACGGCCTTCTTGTCCTGGTTCAGGCGCTCGGAGTCATCGATCGGCTTGAACGTCGCGCTCTCGATGGACTTGTCAGCAACCTTCTCCTTCTCGGCGCCGCACTTCTTGCACGACGTGGCATCGGCCGCGTTGAAAGTACCGCACTCGGTGCACTTCCACAGAATTTTCCCCAATGGAGGCGGACGGAATCCGCCTTTCTCCTGACGAGCCATAGCTCTACCTCCTTCGTTCCAACATTACTTTGCGAAAAGCACCTGATTGGGCTTCTCAGCCAACTTAGCGGACAGCTCCTCGAGCGTGCCGTAGTACATGATGCCGGACTGGCAGTGATGCACGCAGCTCGGAAGTCGGCCCTCGGCCACGCGGTCGGCGCAGAGGTCGCACAGATCCGTGGGCAGGGGCAGGTAGGTCCACTCCCAATTGCCGTTGACGTTCTTCACGGGGCCGTACTCAAGCGTCTTGATGCCGTACTGGCCGATCGGAAGATCATGTACCTTCTTGCAAGCAACTTCGCACGTATGGCAGTTGGTGCAGAATTCGTAGTCGATCAGCAGACCGTTAGTCGCCTTCGAACCGGGTGTAGTCATAGCCACCGAAGCCACCTCCCTTAGTCACAATCTCGCTGGGCGAGCAATCATTTTCAGGCGTCACCTTGTAGCACTTGCAGAGCGTGCTCTTGTACGGGGCGCCGTAGTGCGTCGGGCCGTACACGCCCATCGTGGTCAGGTTGTTGCCGTTGCTGTCGAACACACCGTACAGGCTGGGCTCGGCGGCCTCCTGCTCGGGGAACCACCAGCCGTGGCGGGCACGGACCAGGTTCGGCATGAGACCCGGAGCGATGTGGGCCTGCTGCTTGCACTTGCCGCGCTTGTTCTCGAACCAAACCCAGTCGCCTTCCTTGATCCCCTGCTCTTTGGCGATCTCGGGCGAGATGTCGGCGATAGCCGTGGGGTGCACTTCGCGCATGGTGGGCAGCTGGCGATGCTCGGAGTGGAACAGGCCGATGTGGCGGTGACCGGACGTGTAGATGTACGGATACTCCTTGTACAGCTCAGGCGTGCGGACCGGGCTCTCGAACGGCTCCATGTGATGCGGCAGCGGATCGAAGCCCCACACGTCGAACAGCGGCGAGGAAATCTCGTACATGCCGGTCGCCGTGACAAAGCCGGGCTGGCCGTCTTCGCGGAGCAGGCCCTTCTCGTACTTGTGGTACGTCTCGTTCCAATCCCAGTAGTCGTACACCTTGTGGGTGAGGTCCTCGAACGTGTAGGGAACGCCGTTGCCCTCGTCCTGGATCATCCACGTGAGGAAGTCGCGCACGGTCTCGAACTGGTTGAAGAAGTCCGGGTTGAAGCGCTTGCCCAGATAGAACACCAGCTCTTCGTCCATCATGCACTCGTAGTAACGGCCGGCGGACGCGGTCAGCGTACGCAGCGGCTGCCACCAGGAGCGGAAGGAGTCGCGCTCGACGGACATGGCCACCGGAAGCACCAGGTCGGCGAAGGCGACCGCGGTCGGGGTCAGGTAGTAGTCGACGACGACCGTGTAGGGGACGTTCTTCCACGCGCGGTACACGCGGGGAGCGTCGCCGGCCATGTTGGCGATGGGGTTCGTGCCGTGGACCCAGAGCATCTGGACCGGATAGGGCACGCCCGTCTCCATGGCCTCGAGCAGCAGGTCGGGCGGAATGAACGGCGTGTAGCCGGCCTTGTGGATGGGCGACTGATCGGTGCCGATACGGCGGTCGAGCATCTCGGGGGAGATGAACTCGAGGCCGCAGCCGTACTTCTTGGAGCTGTTGTACGCGTAGCGCACGAGCACGTTGCCACCGGGGACGTCGAGGTTGCCGCAGAGGGCCGTGATGTCGGAGATGGCGAACGAGGCCTCCATAGCGGAGATCTGCATGTCGATAGCGAGACCCCACTGGATGGCGCCGGGCTTGGCGGCCGCGAACAGGCGAGCGGCGTCGTAGATCTGCTGCTCGGGGATCCAGCAGATTTCCGCGACCTTGTCGGTCGGGTACTCCTGCAGGCGCTCGACGAGCTCGTCGAAGCCGTAGCACCAGTTCTCAACGAAGTCGTGATCGTAGAGATCCTCGTCGACGATGACGCGCAGCATGCCCATGGCGAGCGCGCAGTCGGTGCCGGGACGAACCTGGATCCAGACCTCGGCCTTCGAGGCGAGCCACGTGAGGGCGGGGTCGATCACGATGAGCTTCGTGCCCATGCGCATGAGGTCGACCAGCCAGTGACCGACGAAACCGTCGCCGTTGGAGGCGAGGGGCTCGTTGCCCCACACGATAACGACTTCGGGGCACTTCCACTCCGGGTTGTCGTAACGGTCGGGGTGCAGCTGGGAAGCGTCCAGGATCCAGCAGTCGCCGTCCTTCATGAGGTTGGCGGTCATGCGGGGCTGGTAGCAGGAGTCGGCAGAGAGGAAGCCGAACGACATGTTCGGGCTGCCGAAGACGGCGCGGAGGCACATGGCGCCGTGCCACATGGCGTTACGACCGGTGCCGGACAGGGCGACGATGCCCTCGGGGCCGATGCCGTTGTAGTCGTCATGAATGGTCTTGCAGATCTTCTTGTAGGTGTCCTCGAGCCAGTCGAAGGCCTCTTCCCACGTGATGCGCTTCCACTTGTTCTCGCCCTTTTCGCCGTCGCGGAGGAGAGGCCACTTGAGGCGGTCGTTGTTGTAGATGTTCTCGACCATGTTCAGGCAGCGCAGGCACAGACGTCCCTGGTTGTACCCGAAGTTGGGGTCGCCCTCGATCTTCTCGAGCTTGCCGTCTTTGACGTACGTGAGCACGCCGCAGCCGTTGTGACACCCAGGTCCGGTCCAGACCGAGGTGCGGGTCACTTCATAACCATCCTCGTACCAACGCCAGTCTGTTTTGTACAGATCATGGTTGTATTCGTTGATCATGAAAAGCCCCCCTTTCATAAAAGAGATACCGATAAGATGAACTCTTATTCTTCAGAAACCCCGAAGCACGCTTTCCCGGGATGCGCAGCCTCCTCAAACCACGCATACCGCGTCCCCCGTGTCCGTTCGGTCTCCTCTTCCGAGCGGAAGATCGGGGTTTCTAAAAGACCTGCATGATCCTTTTCTCGGCGTTCGCGCGGCTCTCTCTGAAACCGCTCTTGCCGGAAGGATCGGATCCGCGCGGCGTTTACGCCGTCGGCGGTTTCGGCGCGCCGGGAGCCTTGGGGGCACCGGGAGCGGCCGGGGCGGCGCCAGGAGCCTTGGGGGCGCCAGGAGCACTGGGAGCGGGCGCGTTGGCACCCGTGCCGGCGGCATCCGCAGCGGGAAGCTCGGTGCCGCACTTCTTGCATTTATCGTTCTCGGGCGGGTTGAAGGCGCCGCAGTTCGGGCACTTCTTCATCATCTCGTCGAACGAAGGTGGTCTGAAGCACATATCGTGTTTCCTCCTCTTCCATTGTGTGAAACCGGATCGACAGTAGATCGCAAATACATTGGGGTGCATTCACAGCGCATAAGCTACCATGCGCCGATTCGCGGAAAGTACCTTCGCGGGTATGAAAAAGGGCGATCTAGTACTGGTAGTCATACTCACTAGCGCGCTAGTGTCGAGGCTTTTATCAGGCAAAACGCAAATCGTTCATGCAGATGGGACGATGCGGGGTTTACGGGCCTCAAACAAGCGGAAGGACCCGCGCAGCGGGTCCTTCCAAAGCGGTTGCGACGTTGGCGACGCGCGGACGGCGCGCGGGCGGAAGGCCGGCTAGGCGGTTGCGCCCTCTTCGGTCTCCACGACGGCCGTCTCCACGATGCGGCGCATGATCTTCACGCGGGCGGCGGCCTGGCACGCGGCCTCCACGCGGCCGTTCGCCTCGATCTCGGCCAGGAACGCGTCGGGATCGTTCGTCGACAGGTACTCGGTCAGCTCGGACTTCTCCACCTTGACGCCTTCGGCCTCGATCATCTTGTCGAGCACCACGTTGAACTTGAGCTGGAACACCACGTCGTCGCGCAGCTTCTCCTCGAACTGCTCTTCGGTGAGATGCTCTTCGCGCAGATAGCGCTCCTTCGTCGAGCCCATCAGGCGCAGGCGCTCCTCGTACTGCGTGTGCGAGGCCTCGATGTTGGCGGCGACGACGTCGGCGGGAAGCTCTCCTTCAAGGCGCGCCACAAGGACGTCCGAGCACCTCTGGAACTTCAGGTTGTCCCAAATGCGCCTCTCTTGGCGCTCGAGGTCGCGCTTGATGCCCGCACGCAGCTCCTCGATGGTGCTGAGGCCGTCGAACGAGCTCTGCACCCAGGCGTCGTCCAAATCGGCGATCGACTTGATGCCCGAGCCCTTCTCTGCGGCGGCCACGTACGCGAACAGCTGGGCGTCGACGTCGGTTTCGGAGGCGGCGGGCTCGGGAGGCATCGCGATACGCACGCTGTCCTGCGAGGAAAGCGTGAACGCGTCCAAATCGAGCTGGGGTGCGGTCGAGGTCTCTTCCATGAAGTTCTCCTTACGATTGCGGGGCGCAGCGCCCCTCGATGTTTGCATGACGGCGCGCCGGCAGCGCGCCGCGGTGGGCAAGTTTTCAGTCTTGCTCGTGAGACTTGATATCCTCCTCGCGGAACGTCTCTATCAAGCTGAGCATCTCCTGCGATGAATGCACCCCGAGTTTGTGGTAGATGTTCGCTATATGGGTTTTGGCCGTGTGCATGGATATGACCAGCTTCTGCTGGACGTACTCCGCGTTGCGGCCCTTGGCTATGAGGAAGAATATCTCCGTCTCGCGCGGAGAGAGCTTGTAGAGCTCGGCGATGGTGCGGCACGTGCGCCGCCACGGCGTGTCGACGCGTTTGGATTCCGCGCCGGGCTTCGCCGGCATCGCCGTCTTCGACGAGGTCGCGGCCTCGTCGCGAGCGATGGGCGCGGAAGCGGAGGCCGCAGCGTCGCCCACGGCTTTCTTGGAGGTTGCGGCGTCGGAGGTCGGGGCCGCATCGGTCGCGGCAACGGACGTTGCGCCCGCGGTGCCCATCGCGCCCGCCGCGCCGGCCTCGGCCGTCATGCGGGCAAGCTGCACCTCGAAAGGATCCTGCTCTCGAAACGGGGTGAGCACCGTGGCAACCAACATGGTGATGGCGGCTCCGCACAGCGAGTAGAGCACGAGCGAGGGATCGGCCGCTCCGAGGCCCGTGACCACGCCCTTGCCCACCACAAGGCCCACCGCCAAGCTCACGTACACGAGCACGCGGCCGCCGTCGACGAGCAGGAGCGATCCGGGCTTAAGCCGCCGAGCCAGCCCGACGCCGAGTATCAGGCCGCCGAAGTCGAACAGGTTGAATCCCGCCAAAATAATGGTTTCTGATGCGAGGAGAACCCCCCCCCCCCGCCCAAAAACGAAAGACCCACGATGCCGAGGACGAAGAACAGCAGCGAGAAGCGATGTATCGTGTCGATATCCGCATTCGTCTCGGGCGCTTCGGGGATGAAGAAGATGACGATGCCCGCCACGACGATGCCCACGAGCACCACGGCGTTGCCGGCCATGAGCAGCGCGACGCCGCTGTTGATGAACCCGCCTTGCAGCAGTCCGAACACGAACGCGTACACCGTCGTGGGCAGCAGCGTCTTCAGCGAATGGCGCAGGATGCTTTTGCGGGGCGGATTGATGGCCGGCGCAGGAACCGCCACGTCCACCGGTTCGATGGTGCGCCAGTTGGCGATGAGCGACACCGTGGCCACCGCAGGCATGCACAGGGCTACGATATAGCTGATCGGCGGCACGAAGCTGCACGTGAGAAATGCGATTATGCCGCCGGCCATCATATCGACCGCGAACGAGCGGAACAGGTGCCCCGCCGCCGCCTCCATATAGTAGTGGAGCCATAGGAACATGAGGAACGCCTCGGAGAAGCCCAGCAGCACCACCGACGCGATGCGCCACGGCATGTCGGCCGAAAGCGTGGCGAGCGACAGAGCCGAGGCGACCGTGGCCAGCACGCCCGCCGCTCCCAGCAGCAGCGTGGAAGGCGCCGTTTTGTTGCGGTTCAGAAAGAAGCGGCCCACGCCGACGAGCGCCGCGAAGGACAAGGCCAGCGTCAGGTACAGCGTGAACTGGCGCTCGAGAAAGAACGAGAAGGAAGGGTTGTTGGTCGCGCCGATGAAAATGGGAGAGAACAGTACCAGGTAGTGCCAGCTCAAGATGACCTTGAATCCGATCATGGTCAAAGTCTTCGTGCTGGAAGCCTTCCCCTCTGATCGCTCCGGCACAGATTGCGTCATCCGGCACGCCCCTTTCCCCCTGATGAAAAGAACCGAGCAGCCCGTCACTCGTCCTTTCCAAACCTTACTCGTTTTGTACGAAAGAGCCTATGGCCCATGGTACTAGAGCCATCCATTTTCATACCGCGATAGGTACAAGCGCCTTGGGTTCCATGCTAGGTTGGTTGTT
This sequence comes from Gordonibacter massiliensis (ex Traore et al. 2017), assembly GCF_019731765.1. Lineage (NCBI taxonomy): Bacteria > Bacillati > Actinomycetota > Coriobacteriia > Eggerthellales > Eggerthellaceae > Gordonibacter > Gordonibacter massiliensis (ex Traore et al. 2017). The sequence goes on from NZ_JAASIO010000014.1 coordinate 111,459, forward strand.
GCGCCCGCGAAGTCCCGCACATCCGCTCTACGCGGCTCGCGCGCCATCGCTTTCGCTTCGGCGCCCGCGCTCGCGCTCGAACGGCAATCGACTCATCATAAAGTATAACGTAACCCGACGGATAAGTTTACTGTTTGCCAACAAAAGGAAGGAAGGCCGCAATGCCGGGAGGATGCTGGATATGCAACCCGTTGTGCGGGAAGTGCCAGCCCGCACCTAAGAAGTCGGGGAAATGCCCCGTTTGCGGCACCTGCACCATCTTCGACCGGCAGGATATCATGGCCGGCGCGCCGCTTCTGTGCAAGAAGTGCGGCGAGGACCTGGCCCCGCTGGTGCGCCCCGAACCTGTGCGCTGCAACTACAGCGGCCTCGTGTGCGCCTATCCTTGCGGCAAGGGAACGACGTCGCACCCCGAGCACGGCTACCAGGTGTGTCGGCGCAACGCTCCTCCGAGCGAAGAGTGGCTGGCAGCGCATCCGAACGTATAGGAAACGCCCAGCGCCGCCGCGACAAGCGCATGTCTTGAAGCGCGCTTCCGATGCGCCCCTCCGCTCACGAACATCATGCAGCCATAACGCGAGAACGCCGCCCCGAAAGGCGGCGTTCTTCTCGCATGCGGTTCAGGGTTGCCGCTAGTTACCGGCGGCCCTTGCCGCCTGGTACGCGTCCACGAGCCTCTTCGTCACGTCGGCGGGAGCCGGGTCGTATCCCTCGAGCTCGAGGGTGTAAGAGCCGGAGCCGCGCGTGATGGAGCGCAGGTCCTTGGTGTACGTGACCACTTCGGCGTAGGGCACGCGCATCATGATGACCGTCTCGCCCGCGTCGTTGGAGTCGGTACCCACGATGCGGCCGCGGCGCGTGGAGATGTCGCCCATCACGGCGCCGGCGTACTCCTCGCCCACCGTCACGTTCAGGTTCGCCATGGGCTCCAGCAAAATGGGGTCGGCCTTCTCGCACGCAGCGCGGAAGCCGATGCGCGCGGCGGTTTTGAACGCCATCTCGTTGGAGTCGACCGAGTGGTACGAGCCGTCGTACACGGCGCACTTGACGTCCACCATGGGGTAGCCCGCCAAAAAGCCCTCGGCCATGGCGTCCTGCACGCCCTTGTCCACGGCGGGGATGAAGCCGCGAGGGATCTTGCCGCCCACGATCTCGTCCAAGAACTCGTAGCCGCCGCCCGGATTGGGCTTGAGGCGCAGCCAGCAGTCGCCGAACTGGCCGGAGCCGCCCGTCTGCTTCTTGTGGCGGCCCTGCGCCTCGGCCGTCTTGCGGATGGTCTCGCGGTACGGTATGCGCACGTCGACGAGCTTCGCCTCGACGCCCGTCTGCTCCTTCAGGCGCGCGAGCAGCGTGTCCACCTGGGCGTCGCCCATGGCGGTGACGACGGTCTGGTGCGTCTCCTCGCTGCGGCTGACGCGGATGGTGGGGTCGGTCTCCACCGCGCGGGCCAGGAACGTGCCCAGCTTGTCCTCGTCCTTCTTGTTCACGGCCTCGATGGCCACGGGATACTGCGGCTCGGGCAGGGGAAGCGGGTCGATGGCCACGGAGCCCGACTTCGACAGCGTGTCGCCCGTGCGGGTTTCCGTGAGCTTGGGCACGACGATGATGTCGCCGGCCTTCGCGCTCTTCACGTCGTTGGTCTCTTTGCCCATCATGACGTAGAGGTGGCCCAGGCGGTCCTTCTTGCCCGTGCGCGCGTTGACGAGCTCCATGCCCGGCTCCAACACGCCGGAGATGACCTTCATGAAGCTCAGGCGCCCCACGAACGGGTCGGACACGGTCTTGAACACGAAGCCCGCAGGCTCGCCCGTCTCGTCGACGAGCGTCTCCTCGCCGTTGGCCAGGCGGAAGCGGCCGTGGTGGCGCGGGTGCGGGAAGTAGGTGGCGATGTCCTCCATGACGCCCTGGATGCCCTGCTCGATGATGGTGGAGCCCACGAACACGGGGATGAACAGCTCCTGCGCGATGGCCTTGTCGAGCAGCTGCTCCAGCTCTTCCTGCGTGAGCTGCTCTTCGCCGTCCAGGTACTTCATCATAAGGTCGTCGTCGGCCTCGGCCACGAGGTCGCACAGCTTGTCGCGGGCCGCCTGCGCCGTTTCAACGTAGTCGGCGGGGATATCCTCGATGCGCTCGGCGTCGCTGTCGGGATCGAAGTAGCGGGCCTTCATGCGGATGATGTCGATGACGCCCTTGAAGTCCGCGTCCACGCCGATGGGGATGGTCACCGGGCCCAGGCGCGAGCCGAAGCGCGCGTGCAGAAGGGCCATGGCCGTGTCGAAGTCGGCGTTCTCGCGATCGATGTGGTTGATGAACACGGCGCGCGACAGGCGCATGTCCTCGGCCTCGCGCCACAGCTTGGTGGTCATGACCTGCGGGCCGGCTACGGCGTCGACCACGAACAGCGCCATCTCGGCCGCCTGCATGGTGGCCAACGTGTCGCCGATGAAGTCGGGGTGGCCGGACGTGTCCAGCAGGTTGATCTTGTAGTCCTTGTACGGAATGGGAGCGATGGACGTGCCGATGGTGAACTTGCGCCGGATTTCCTCCTCGTCGTAATCGAGGTAGGACTTCCCGTCGTGGGTCGTGCCCATGCGGGGCGTGCGGCCCGAGACGTGCAGCATCGCTTCGGCGAGCGATGTCTTGCCGGCGCCGTCTTGGCCGACCAGCACAATGTTTCGTACGTGTTCGGTAGCAGGAGCTGCCATGTTGACCACCAACTTTCCGGTTGCGTGGCCCACGCCGTTGTCGTTGTCTCCAAGGCGCGAACCACAGTCGAGCCTTACCCGTTCCAACCCTCGCGTTGCAAGTCTCGCGAACGCGCGAACGCGCCGCGAATACCGTTGGTTCGTAGTGTATCGCATGTGAGCGGCCGAGATGTCGGAAATGAGGGAATTCGGAGCCCCTTTCGCACGCGGGCCGACCGAGCGCGCTTGCGCGCCGGCTCCTTGGCCGGCGGAGATGAGGACTGCCCTTCGATCCGCAAGCGGAGCGTCCTGAGCCGCAAGTTCGCGCGACGCTACGAGCCAGGCTACTCACTAAGCTCGATAATCTCTCCCGAACTAGCGGCCGCTGTTAAACCAGCACCGGCACGCACCCGGCCAGGCTGTCATCCTGAGCATGCAACAGTCCAGCGGACTGTTGCACTCCCGAGCACGCGGAGCGGACGCAGGGAGGCATCGCGAAGCGATGAGCGGCGTAGCCGTCGCAGTCGAAGGATCCCGCGCGGCGCCAGCCGAGGCGCCTCCGGCTGGCGCCGCGCGGGATCCTTCGACTGCGCTCACTGCGTTCGCTTCGCTCAGGATGACAGAAGGGCGGCTCCTTTGCGCTTCGCTCGCCCGGGACGACGATGCGTCGGCTCGCGGGATGTCGATGGCGGTTTGGCAGCGGGAACTAGCGTTTCTGCTTCAAAAAGACGTTTGTGCATGATCTTGTAGGAGAATAATAGAAGGCTTAAACTTCTCATCTGGTCTTTTATATAATGATATTTTAACTTATATAAAAATCAGTCGAAAATATCGTTCACAAACGCCTTTTTGCAGCAAGTTCGACTGATTCCGCTGTTAAACCAATATTGACATAGTCCCTATTTTGGGACAGCAAAAAAGGCTCTCCGTCTTACGATGCAACTG
>NZ_JAASIO010000015.1:0-81942 GCF_019731765.1 Gordonibacter massiliensis (ex Traore et al. 2017)
CTCCACGCGTAGCACGCCGTGGCCAGCACGCAGGTAACGCCGATGTACAGCGCGTCCGCGTCCAGCGCCAGGCCGCAGCCCGCCGCGACCGACGCCGCCAGGCTGCACGCGAGGCGCGCGATCGCGATGACGCGCTCGGTTGTCCAATTGCTCGTATCCATCCGTTGGTCCTCTCTCTTGTTCACAATCCAATATGACCGGCCGCTATGCCGATCACGATGCCTATCACCGATGTCAGCACGTAGTTGATCGCGCTCTCCCAGCGTTTGCCCGGCGCGGCCTCCAGGGCCGCTATCCTGTCGTCGGCGTCGGCCTGCCAGGCGCTGTGCGCCTCCTGCAGGGCCGTGAGCCGCACCACGCACTCGCGCAGCTCGTCTATCTCGCCTCCGTGGGCGTCCAGCCGCCGGTCGTGCTGCTCGATGGCCCTCTCGTGGGCCGAGTGCTCGGCGCACGAATCCATCGCATCACCTCCTTAGCCCGCCTCCGTCACCTTGTAGTTGAGCCTTGCGTATCCAGTGACGGGGCGGCTCGCCTGCGCGAGGACGGCCCCGCCGGCAGAGATCGCTCCGCCGTGCTGCAGAGCGCCGTAGATCGTCCACGACCCGTTGCTGTTGTCGCCGTTCGAGAACGTGACGCACGGGTAATCGCCGCATCCGGGAAACATCTGCCTGATCGTCGCGTTGTCCCAGACGGCCACGGTCTCCCCGCCGGCGAAGTTGACGACCGCCGAGCCCGACCATTCCTTTTTGACGGCGGCGCCGTTGAGCGCGAGCGATCCCCACACCTGCACGTCGCCCTTGGCGAGCACCCCGTGGCTGTTGCAGGCGACCCCGGCGTCGTTGGGCTGTACCGTGCCGTCCGGCAGCGTCGTGCAGGTGGTGAGCGCGATGGAGGTCGGGGCCATGACGGCGAGCTGGTCGGTGTCGGCGTAGTAGCCGATCATCCCCTTTCCGCCGCAGAGCCTGATGATGGCGTCGACGGAGTTCGCGGCCAGCTCCAGAACCCCGGCCTTGAGGCGCGCTAGCACCGTCGACCCCGAGCGCACCGACACGCCCTCGCCGTCCACGTAGACGTTGCCCCCGGCGGGGTTGCCGACGGTCGCCGTGATGCCGTAGAGCGGCGTGTTGCACACCTGCCAGTACGCCCCGTCGTAGACCATGTCGACCGTGGCCCCGGCCGTCCAGTAGGCGGAGTTCGCGCCGTTGAGCCTGATCTGCTTGGCCCCGGTCGAGTTGACGTTGAGCGTGGGGCTCGCGGCCGTGTTGGCGTACGTGAACTTCACTCTCAGCGACGCCCCGGCGACGAGCGAGAACCCGGCCACCGTGGACGAGGGAACCTTGGCGGCGGTGGCCGATGCCGTGTTGCACGCCGCGTAGAGCGTCTTGTTGAGCGCGTCCCCGGCGGCGTCCTGGGCTGCTTGCGCGGCGTTGTACGCCTGCTTCGCGGCCTCGTAGGAGCTGGACAGGGACACGTCCGAGTACGACCACGTGTTATCCGACAGCACCGTCAGCTCGCACGTGTAGAGGCTGTTGGTGGCGCCTGCGGTGTACGCCGGCTCCGTCGCCGTCCAGCCGGCGGGCGGGTTGGACGCGGGCTTGGCGGGCTTGGCGAGCGTGGACGACTGCAGCTTGTAGTAGCGCGCGACGCTTGCGACGTCGACGGTCCTGCTGAGCGTCACCTGCGCCTGCGCCTTGACGGCCACCTAGCCCTCCAGCTTGGCGACGTAGGACGCCTTGCTGTCGACGTCGCCGGCGGAGATGGTGAGCGTGGCACCCGTGGCCACCGCCGTGGTGCCGCCGTCCTTGTACCATTTGATCGAGCCGAGCGCCGTCAGGGCCGCGCCGGTCACCTCGGTGCCCGCCTTGTAGACGTGCGCCGTGAGCACCGTGGATATGTCGGAGTTTTTAAATATCAGGCCGTTGCTCGACGTGATGGCGAGCGTCAGCGCGTCGGCACCCGCCGCCCCGTTGGAGCCGTTGCGCGAGACGCTGTACGATGTCGTGGACTTGCCGTCGGAGTAGGTCACCACGGTGCGCGTCCACAGGTACTGCCCGGCCGAGGTGGCAGGAATCGACGTCGCCCACGTCCCGGTCGGGGTCGCGGTGCCGCTGCCGGAAACCTGGTACGTAACCGCCGTGGAGGTCACCGTGACGGACGCTCCGTCGCTGCCGTTGACGGGGTTGCGGGACACACTGTAGGACGTGGTGGACTTGCCGTCCGAGTACGACACCACCGTCTTGGTCCACAGGTACTTGCCGGGCGTCGTCGCCGGCACGGACGCCGCCCACGAGCCGGTCGGGGCGGCTGTGCCGCTGTCGCCCTGCTGGTAGGTCACCGACGTGGAGCTTACCGTGACCGACGTGCCGTCGGTGCCCCTGAGGGCGACCGCCACGCTGAACTCCTTGGTTATGGTGACCTCCCCGCAGTGCACGGGTATCTTCACCACGCCCGCCGTCCGAAACGACGCCGCTGCCGACACGGTGATGACGGGAGAGCCGCTGTTGGCGTTGACCGACACCGTGATGCCGGCCGGGCACGTGCACTCCGACGCGGTCACGGTGGCCGTGGCGGGATCTGTTCCGACGATGGCGACGACCTGAGTGGTGCAGCTGCCCGCCACGGCCCCGGTCGTCGTGCCGGGGAAGGTGTACGATTCCGACGTGAGCATGATCGACACGCCGTCGGTGATGTCCACGATTGTTACCTGTCCTGTTGCCTTCTCGGCCATAAGCTAACCAGCTCCTTTTCAAATGATAAGAGTCGCCGTGAACACCGTCTTGACGTCCACGTCGTCGGGCGAGACCGTCAAGGCGAACCCGTCCTCAGAGACGCGGGGGTCGCCGGCCGAGATGGTTCCGAAGCCGGGGTCGTCCACCCGCTGCCACCTCCACTCGATGCGCGCGGCCGGCCCGTACACCTCGCGCATCCTCGCCGCGTCGGCCACGCGCTCGCCTCCCTTGGTGATGATTACGCGAAGCTGCGTGCTTATCAGATTATTCTTGAACACATAGCCTCGCGAAGAATCGACGTAGAGCACGGTGGCGTCCTCGCCGTCCCTGCCGGTGTTGCCCGTCATGACGGCCGGTGAGCCCTCCACCGTCGTGCCGTCCCCGTAGGCCGTCACCGCCCGCCGCCACACGTAGACGCCATCTTCCCAAGATGGAGTCTCGTCCGACCAGCCGTCCGCCGGGGGGTCGCTGTTGCTGTCCGATATGGCGTACTCGTCCCACGACGCCACCACGGCGGCGTCCGCCCTGATCGCCGCGTCCTTGGCCTCCTGCGATATCGCCGCCACGCTGCGGGCCGACTCGTCGGCCGCGACGCGGGACTTCGAGGCCGCCTTGGCCTGGGCGCGCGTGAGGGTCGGCATGAGAGCCCCGAACGAGTAGCGGTCGTTCGAGGGGTCGAGCAGGCCGAGCGCGACCGCCGAGCACGTCATGCGCTGGCGGACGCCGTGGGGCTCGCTCGTCACCAGCACCTGCTCGTGGAGGCCGACGGGGCCGGAGGGGCCGCGAAGGTCGAAGTCCGCCGCCGAGCACTCCACCGACTCCAGCGCCTCGGAGGACGAGGCGAGGTCGCGCGCGCACGCCGAAAGCAGCCCGTCGGGGGTGGACACGTCGTAGTCCCGCGCCTCCTGCACGACGCCGTACCTCCTCGCGGCCTCGGTGTCGCGCATGGCGTCTCCGTGCACCCAATAGCCGTGGTACGTGCCGTCGGTGACCGTCTCCAGCCCGAACCTCTCGTCCCCGCCGGTGGCGGTCGGCACGATCTCGGTCACCACGTCGGAGGCGTCGCGCTCGACGGCGAAGTCCACGATGTTCTCCCCGAAGCACGCCTCGCGGCCCTTGTCGGCGTCGCCGTCGGACAGGAGGTCGAGCACCCGCACGCCGTTCTCCCACCGGGCGCGCAGGGACAGCCCCAGGGGCTCGACCAGCTTGTCGCGCACCTCGTCGCGGGTCTTGGGCCGCTGGGTTGACGAGCGGGTGACGGCGCCCGTGGCCTCGCAGCGGCCGACCGCGAACCGCTTCTCCGGCCCCACCTGCTCGTTGTGCCGCTCGACGTACCAGCGGAACAGGTCTCCCGCGCCCCTCGGGGCCACCTGCGCCCACTCGTCGGACTCGTAGGTGCCGTAGGGGCGCACCACCGAGTCCGAGAGGTAGGAGAGCTGCCCGGCCGCCTCGTAGGAGACGCACGCGAGCCCGTCCATGCCGTCCGAGAGCAAACGTCCCCGGAAGACCTCCTCGCCGTCGACCTCCACCGTCACCTCGCGGGTCGCGTCCATCGCGGCCATGCTGCCGGCGAGCGGGTGCGTCGGGGGCAGCGCGAAGGAGAGCGTCCCCGCCGAGCCGTCCTCGAGCCTCAGCGTCGCCGAGACCGCTTGCGGCCCGAACATGGGGTCGTGGACGACCTCGCCGTCGTAGAGGACGCGGCGCACCTACGCCACCCGCTCGTACATGTACACCGCCTTGTAGGGCGGCAGGGCCTCGGCGTCCTGCGTGTAGCCGATGCGCTGGTTCTCTTCGGCGGCCGAGGCGGTGATGGCCCACTTCTTGGTGTTGGCCTTCTGCACGATGCTGCCGTACGCCGGGGTGTCGCCGGCGGGGCTGTAGTAGCCGTACATGGTGCCGGAATCGAAGCCGATCGGCATGAGGTGCTTGTGGGCCTTCGAGCCGCCCGTGGAGCCGGCCCCGAAGGCGTCGCCCGCGCCCACCAAGAACACTCCCTCTATCCGGCTCCACGTGCCGCCGTAGATCGCCTCGAGGTCAACCTCGACGCTGGACTGGACGATCATGCCGACCCAGCTCGCAGCCTTGTCCAATTTGTCGAAGCTCTCCGCGATGGCCTCGACCGTCTCGGTCACCTCGTCGTTGACGTTGGGCTTGGCGAGCCCCATCGTCGCCGTTACTTCCATGCTGCCTCCTAAAGGTCGTACCACTTGTACTGGACGTAGGCCCCGAACTCGTCGCCGGGGCTCGCGGGGTGGCTCATGGAGAGCCACGTGCGCCCGCGCATGGCCTCCCACGGCCTGCCCGCGTAGTTGGAGAGCGGGTCGGGGTCCTGCAGGGGCTTCCCGCCGGCCGCGACGTGCGAGAGCAGCTTGCCGGCGAGCGACGCCCAAGCCTCCCCCCGGTAGGCCGCCCACGTCTCGTGGGAGTACTCGGGGTAGGTGTTGATGGTGACGCGGTTCGCGCCCTGGCGCAGGACGAGGCCGTCGAGCTCCCACGAGCCCGGCCCCACCTCCCACGTCCTGCCGCCCTGGGACACGAGCGCGCGCCTCTCGACCTCCACGGTCGGGCGCACGGGCTTCCTGCCGCTCTCCAACGTCACCGCCACACCGCCGGCGGAGTTGACGCGGTAGGTGCGGGTCTCGCGCAGCTTGTAGGGGTCGGCGTCTACTGTCAGCTTCACGGATCCCCTGCGCTTGGAAGATTTGGACGTGTCGAGCGCAACACGCCCGAAGTACGTGTGGTCCTTGTCCCAAGAGCACCGCAACGCGACGCGGCGACCGTGGTAGGCGTTGCGCAAACGCAGTGCCGTGCCTTGCCAGTCGTTGCCGCGTACAGCCAAGCCGAATTCGAGCTTTCGGTTCTTGTAGACGGCTCCGCCGGAAACGGAATCGGTTAGGTCTATCGATCCGTCCCCTCCAGGGATGTCGACCATGTACGTCTTCGGCTCAGGTTCGGAAATCATGACGGACGAGAGGACCACGCCGTACTCCACGAGCCAAACCCCGTCGATTTCGATGTCGTCCCTCATCGGCTCCTCCTTACTCTCAGCTCTCCCATGGCACCGTCCATGGCGGGTGCGAGCTCCCCAACAAGAGCTCCGGTGTCCGTCACGACCTTTATCGCCCCGGATTCGATCAACCGAACGAGATTCGACAGCATTTCGAGCACGCTCTCGCCGTCGTTCGACCTTGAAGGGTCTATCCGCACATCGGAAACGGGATCGACGTTCGAAAGCGGTGATATTGCGGCATCGTATGCGCAGGGAGCCGAATCGACCTCGAAACGCGCGGCCATGGAGTCAGACACGCCAGACATAACTCCCGACATCGCGGCAACTGCCATCGACGCGCGCCCCGAGATGCCCTCGGCGAGCGCCTCCGTGATGGCGCGCCCGGAGTAGAGCGACCAGCCCTTGCCGGAGAAAGGGCCGGTCTTCGCTGGGGAGAACGGCAGGAACGAGCGAACAGCCCCCAGCACGTCGGATATCGCACCTGTTGCGAAGTCGATGGCACCTTTGATTCCGTCTGCAAGCCCTTCCACGATGGCCCTGCCCGAATCGCTGAGCCACTTTCCGCATCCGGCGAAGAATCCCGTGATCTTGTCCTTGATGCCCGTGACGACGTCGTACACGGCGTCCACGCCGTCCTGCGCCGCTCTCTTGAGTCCGTTCCAGATGTCGGAGAAGAACTGCTTGATGCCGTTCCAGACGCCTTCCCAGTCGCCGTTTATCGCGGACGTGACGATGCTTATGACGTTCTGGATCGCGGTCATCGCAACGTCCACAACGTCCTCGACTACAGGCCACACCGCGTCGAAAACAGCCTGTATAGCCCCCATGGCCGACTCGATCACCGACTGGATGATCGGCATGGCCGTCGATATCGCGCTGACTATGGCCGATATGACCGGCATCACGAGCGACACGATGGCGCTCACTATCGCCACCACGACCTCGATGATCGTCTTCAGCACGGGAACCAGCACCGACACGATAGTGGAAATGACCGGGGCGAGCGCCGAGACGATCTGCAGTATGACGGTGATAACCTGACCGATAACCGGCAGCATGGTCGATACGATGTTCGTAACCATCGGAAGAACCGTTGCGGCGAGCCCTTGCAGCGCGTTCCCCACAACGTCGAGCATCGGCGCGAGACCGGCCCCAATCTGCTCCACGAGGGCAATCACCGTGTTCCTGAACCCCTCGTTGGTGCTCATGAGGTAGACGAACCCTGCCGCGAGGGCCGCAACGGCCGCGACGACGAGCGTGACGGGGTTGAGCATGCCTCCGAGCACCGTCACGAGCCCCTTCACGCCGCCGCCGCAAAGCGTCACGGCGGAGCCGAACGTATTGAGCTTCGTCCCGATTGATGCCACAACGCCGCCGACCGTCGATGCGATGTCCGACAATCCTCCGACCTTCGCGGCGAAACCGCCGACCGTCGATGCGGCTGCTGCGATGGGGGCGTGGAGCTTCGCGAAGGCGGCGGCGAACAGCCCCCCGAAGGCGATTGCTTGGGCTCCTCCTTCCTGCAAGAAGCCGATAAGGTTCTGAATCGGTTGCGGAAGGCTGCCGATCTTCCCCTTGACCGATTCAATGATAGGTTCCACTCTCGAGCCGAGCATGTCGAGGAATTCGCCCCAGTACGCCTTCAGCAGCGCCACCGGAGAGGTTCCGGCGCGCACCGCGCCTACGAACCCGTTGACCTTGCTTATGAGCGCGCCGAGCGCCGTGCCCTCGAACGTCGCCTCAAGTCCGACCTTGAACGCGGAAAGGAAGCTCCCGGTGTTTCCGAGGGCTTCCGTGAACGCCTCGATTCCAGAAACAGCACGACCAGACACGGCCTCAACGAACCGCGTGAACGCCTCAACGGCAGGGTCGAGCACTTTCGACACCGCGTCGATGGCCGGGATGAGGGCAACGAACACTCGGCGAAGCCCATCGAGAGCCGGGCTTGCAAACTTCGCGCCGACACGCGACAGCGCCGCCATGACGTTTGACATGGCCCCCTGGAACGTGGCGTTCGCACCGCTCGCCGCCTCTCCGAAGGTCGCCTCCATGGCGGCCGAGAACGTGGCGAAGTCGATCTGGCCGGACGAGACCATCTTGGAAACCTCGTCGGCCGACTTCCCCAGGTACTTGCCCAGGGCGGCGGTAGCGTTGATACCTCGCTCCGTGAGCTGCAGCAGCTCGTCTCCTCCTACCTTGCCCTTCGCGGCGACCTTCGAGAAGATCGCCCCTACGTCCTCCATGGACGATCCAGACATGGCCGCCACGCCCGCGACCGACTTCAGGGCTCCCGTCATCGCGTCGCCCGACGCCACGCCGGCGGCGCCGAGCTGGGTCGCGACGGTGGCCGCCGCGTCGAGCCCGAACGCCGAGCCGGCGACGGCCTCGTTGCACGATGCCATCGCGCTCTCCACGTCCATGCCGAGCGCCTTGAACTTGAACGTTGCCTGGTCGAGTTTGAGGGCGCGAGAGATACCGCCTCCGAGGGCCAATCCGCCGACGGCCGTTCCTATCGCGGCGACAGCCCCGACGCCGACCTTCGCCACGCCCTTGAGAGCCGACCCGATGCCGGACGAGATCGACGATCCCATCGCCTTGCCGGATTTCGACACATCAACACCCGACAACTGGGATTCGATCTGCTTCTGCGCGCCCTTGAGCGACGGGATGAGCGTCACGTAGGCGCTAGCCAGCTCGGTCGCCACTGGCGGCCTCCTCTCTCAGCCTTTCGAGCGTTTCCAGGTAGTCGTCGGCGTCGATCGCCTCTGCGTCGGGATTAGGCGCGCTGACCTTCGGCCCGATGGGTTTGGGGCGGTTGCTGCGCCTCCTCTTGGCGTCCGCTTCGAGCCACACGAGGTCGCGCGCGGCGTTCACCATGGCGGCCGACAGCTGCGCTTCGAGCGTCCAGGAGTTCTCGGGGTCTATCGCAAGGTAGGTGCGCGAGTCGGACGGGAGCATGACGGCCAGGTCGGCCGCGTGCATCGCCGTGTAGCCCCGCCCCATCCCGTCCAGGTTCAGCCCGTAGTACTGCTGGAAGTCGGCGCGGAGCTGCGCCGGGTAGGCTCTCCTCCACCCGGCGAACCTCATCAGTTTTTTGCATCCACCGCCTCCATGACGGCGACGAAAAACTCCGAGGCGCGCGACACGGTGACGAGCCCGCGCGCGTCTTTGAGCTTGTCGAACACCTCTTCGCTCTGTTCGCGGAAGATTCGATTGAGTATCTTCTTGAACTTGAGAGCGTCGCCGTTCTGGAAGTCGTCGAGCATGTCGAGCAAGTCGATGTCGTCGAACACGCGCATGTCCACGTCCACGTCGATGCCCATAACCGAAACTCGCTCCACGCCGGCCTCGGCCTCCTTCACCGCCTCGATCTTCTCCTGCTTCGTCTTGGCGCCGCCAAGGTCGATGCCGTGGGCCTTTGCGTAACCTTCGATCTGGGTGATCGTCATTTCCTCAAGGCTCTTCATCAGGCCACCGCCTCGATGTACTCGTAGGTGGTCTTGCCGGCGTCGTCGGAGAGCGCCTTGACGGTCGCCTCGTAGGCGATCAGCTCGTTGCGCTTGCGCGGCACGTCGCCGATCTCGCCGCACTTCGCGCGCGGGATTACCAGGCGGTCGAGCTTCTTGCCCTTGAGCACGGTGTCGACGACCATGACCACCTCGTCGCGGTCGTCTCCTGAGTGCATCACCTTGATCGCGGCGTCACCTTCGGCGGGAATGACCACGTTGTCCGCTCCGTAGACGAAGCCGAGCACGTCCGCGTTCATGTGCTCGATGTAGGTCATCTGGTAGGTCTCGGCGAACGAGGTCTGAGGGGAATCGACGATGTTGCCCTCCCAGTCGGGAATGTCCTCGGAATCGATCTCCTGGGACTGCACCACACCGTCCTCGCTGATGCACCCCAGGCACTTGAAATCGTCGGGCAGCGCCGTCTTCGCGTCCGTCGGCAGCTCCGTCCCCGCAGGAGCCACGAAAACCGCGCCTCCCGCCTTCGGCTTGCCTACGCTGACGTTTGCCTTGTTGTTGGTCTTTGCCATCTCTCCTCCTGAAACGAAAAAGCCCGCGGAAGGCGGGCGTTTGATTTCCTCATGTTGCGTGCGCGACTAAACGTAGACGGCCATGTCGAGCACGACTTGGTAGCGCGGTTCCTTTTTTGCCGTCGGGTGGCGGTGCAGGCTGTTCACGGAGCATTCGGCGACATCCGGCTCGTCCTCGATCGAACCGGCCAGCGAGGCAACCTTCCCGGCGAGTTCCGACGCGTCCACCATGCTTCGCGCCCAGCATTGGACGGCGATCATGGATCGGTCGATACCATCTTTCCCGAACGCGCCGCCCGTCCTCTCCACAGTGACGAACACACCATGCGGCTTTTCGTCCTCCGACGGCACCTCCCCGTACACGGGAACGCCGCAATGCTCGCCGAGCCATGAAACGACCAGCTTCTCGACGTTCAAGGTGCTCACCTCCCGGCGTCGATGGACTTGAGTAGGGTGTTGTGCTTCGCGTTCGAGGCCCTTGCCAGCGCCGCCCGCCTCGACTTGCCCGGCGGCGTCTTGACCATCGCGTGGGCTCTGTTCGCGCCGGCACGTACGTCGGCGTCGTATTCGCCGCTGCCTACGGATTCGGCCCTTTTTTTGATGGCCTGCGCCCTGTCCAGCAAGTCCACCTGCACCTCGACGGAGTTCAAGAGCTCGCGCGAGCCGGAAGGGCTCATCACGACTTTGACGTTCCTAGCCATCAACGGTCTCCACTTCAACAACGAGGTTCCACCTGCCCGGGACGTTCTCATCGCCGTACCTCTGGGGATTGCCGATGACTTTGAAGGACTTCCCCCGCACGACGACGCTTTTACCGTACAGGTCGCTCTGGTACGTTTTCGGAAAGTACAGCGTGCAGGCCGCCACGGCGCCGTCCGGGCGGTTCGCCTCCGATGCGGATACTGCCGGACACGGTGCGACCAGCACGTCGTCAACCGGTACGGGAACCTCCTCGCGCACCGCCTTGTTGAAGCCGTCGACTCCCGTTTTGGAAACCTCCAAGACCTCGACCGTCTCACCACGTATCATCCGCCACCCCTATCTCCGGGCGGATCGAACCGATGCGCATGCGGCCTATTCCGAGCCGCATGCGCTCGGCCTTGGTGACGTACATGTCCCCGGTGGCGTTGGCGTACGTCGCGCTGCCCGAGAACGGCCCTGCGGTCATGGTCTGCTGCGTGACTCCGTACATATCGCCAGCGGCGCTCATCGAACGCTGCACCATGGAGCAGTTGATCGACCTCAAATTCGCAGCCTGCAGCTCGTCGTCGGGATCGACTTCAACGCCGGCGCGTTTGAGCATCGACATGAGCAAGGCCGCACCGTCGTCCAGCAACGATGAGGCGCGGCCCTTCTCGTCGTTCGACAGCTTGCGCCAACGCGCCTCAAGGTCGGCAGTCGTCGCAAACGGTTCCACGCCCTACTCCGCAGCCTTGATAGCGGCCAGGATGTCCGCCTTGAGCGTGGCGGAGCCAAGGTCGATGCCGTGCTCGGCGGCGTACGCCTTGAGTTCTTCCACCGTCATGTCTTCGAGGGCCTTCTCCGACGTCGAAGCGGGCACGATGACGCCTGCCGGGTACTTCCCGCCAAGGCGCGTGAGCGGCACGGCGACCTGGAAGCCCACGCGGAACACGACGCGCAGCGCCTTCGTGTCCTGCTGCATGAGGTTCAAGATAACCTTGCCGTCGGCATCGGAGATAACCCCCTCCTTGAACAGGTCGTAGGTGATGTCCTGGCGGATGCCGATGACGAACTTCCCCCAATCGGCGGCGAGAAGGTCGGCCTTCGAGCCGTCCCACACTCCGGTGGTGACCTCGTTCAGCGGGTACCCGTACAGCCCGGACACGGGAGCGCCCGCAAGCGACTGCGTGTAGATCGGATCGCCGTTGGCGTTGCGAAGGCCGACGAGCTCCCACTGCATGCCGGGCTTCGACGCGAAGCCGTTGATGCCGAAGCCCTGCCCGGCGAGCATCTTGCCGATCTCGGCGACGTCGACGCCGAGATCGGCCCCTGTTCCGCGCGCAACCGTGTTCCCCGCCGTGATCGCTGCGGGAACTATAGCCTCGGGCCATGAATCGGGCTTGTCGACGCCGAATAGCGCGGCCTCGTCGACCTTCTTGCCGATGGCCTCGTTGAGAAGCGGTTTGACGGTGTCCCAAAGCGGGACGTTGGCGTCGTCGATCAGCGCGTCGGGGATGGGCACGATGACGGCCAGCTCCTCGGCGGTGATGTTGATGTTCTTCCACGCGGCCTTCGTGGTCTGCTTCATCCCCGTGTCACCGTTGACCCAGTACGCCTCCGGAAGCGTCGCCAGCACGGGTTGCTTCGCCTTCTTCGCCGACAACCGCACGTTCTTAGCTCGGGATAGCACGACGGAGTTCTTCGGCGTCTCCTGGATGATGTCGTTGATGATCTGGTCGGGCAGGAGCACGTCGGTCAAGTCGGCTCGTCCGTTGATGGTGCTGTATTCTGGCATGGTGGTTCCTTCCTATAGTCCTTGCATGATCGCCTCGCGCAGAGGATCGCCGGCCTGTCCTTCGTCGGTGGAGGGGCTGCCCGCATCGACGACGGGTGCCGCGTCCTTCGCGAAGTGCTCTTTCAGCGATTCCGCGTGGGCTTCTATCTCTTCCTTCGTGGAGCCTCGAAGCACGTTGGCGGGAACCCCGCTCGCGGCGCTTGCCTCCTTCTTCCACGCGGTCACTTCCTCGGCGGCGTTCTTCTCCGCCAACTCGCCCTCGGCCGTGTCCGCGCGTGCCTTCTCCGCGTCGAGCTCGCTCTGAAGCTGCTGCGTTTTCCGCTCGTGCTGCTTCTCTAGGCGGTCGATTCGCGCTTTGATGCGCTTGTCGAACTCCTCTTGCGTGGTGATGGGAGAGAACTCCTTGGGAGCCGTCCCGTCCTGGTCCTCCGGTTTCGGAGTGGGTCCTGCCTCAGGCATCGAATGCCCCTTTCCCCGCCCTTGGCGGTCGTCTGAGCGACTTTCCCCGCAGTCGCCGCGTGCGCCCGGTTCCGGGCATGAAAAAAGCGCCCGCAGGCGCTTGATTCCGTTTTGGCCTAGCTTGCCGATCAGCCGTCAGCCGCGGCCCGCGTTGATCGCGTCGCTTCTTCTGCTCAGCTTCTCCAGGTATTTCTGGTAGTTGTTGCCCTTGTCGCGCTCGGCGCGGAGCCGCATGTAGTCGTAGTGGTCGGACTCGGCCCATTTTTCGTACAGCGCGTCGGGGTCGTACCCTTCGACTCCGGCGTCGTCTCCGAACCCGACGACCACCCTGCAGTCGCAGTGGTCGTGGAAGTGGTCGAACTCCCCTGCGGTTTCCCTGTTCGCGTACACGAACCCGCGCGAGGCCAGCATGACGCAGAACATGCACGTCTCCGACCCGGACGGAACGCGCGCGAACTTCGCGCCCCTTCGTCCGTCGCGGACGGCGTTCTTCGACACGGTGTCGTTCGCCGCCTTTTTGACGAACCGCGCGAGCGAGGCGGCGCATGCCCTGCGGAACGCGTCGGCGTCCGGCTCTTGCCCGAACAGCAGCTTCGCGCTGTATCGGACGCTCCCGGCCACGGACGCGTCCGTGGCAGTGTCCGCAAGCACGGCATCGGCGACGGAGGCGCCCGCGCCATCGGCGATCTCGTTGTAGAAGTCCGCCGCCAGCGTCGCGGCGGCGTCCCCGTAGCGGGCGGCGAGCATCTGAATCCGCTCGACGACCGCATCGCGGGCCGCCTTCTTCTCGTCGTAGCCTCCCGAGAAGTCCAAGCCCTTCACGAACGCTTCGAGGTCCCTCACCGCCTCCTCGGCCTGCCGAGACACGGCATCCGCGTATGCTTCATACGCCTGCGCCTGCAATATCATCGCCAGCACCCCCCACCGCGCCTGCCACGGCGTCCACGGTCTCGCTCGCGTCGTCGGCATCGTCGAGCATTTGTTCGGCCTCGTCGGCGTCTATCCCGATTCTGGCAAACAGCGCGACGGCGTTTTTTCGCGTGACCTTGCCTGATTTGAAGCTCTTCAATATCGACGCGATCTCGTACATGGTCGCGCTGTTGTCAGGTTGCTGCTGCTGGGTTTGCAAAAGCGCGCGCGATTCGGCTTTCCGTTTGTCAGACAGAAGCGTCATGATCTGCGTCTCGTCGTAGCCGAGCTGTTCCAATGCAACCCTCGACTCGCCGATCCACGGGATCGCGTCGATCTGCTTCACCATCGCGTCGGACTGGCTCACGATTGACGGCATGGACGGGTTCATGAACCTCGGCCGGACGGTTTTCTCGTCGTCGCTCAGATCGGCGACGCTTTTTCCGCGAGAAACGGCCAGCATCAGCTTGGCAACCCTCACCAAGGACGACCTGTTGGCGCGGTTGAAGTTCGCCGCCTCAACGACCGCGTCCTCCTTCGAGGCGTAGATCGCCTCCGCCGAGGACGGGTTGTCGTGGATCACCCCGAGGCTGCTGACGGGGATACCCGTCGCCCCCGAGAACCTAGCGGCGAGGAGCCTCATGTAGTCCGAGTGCGACTGCATGTTGCCCTGGGAGAACTGGCCGACCTGCGGAACGTCCCCCTCCTCGTCTTTCGTGAGCGCGAGCCAGTTGCCAACGTACTGCTCCCACTTGCCCTTGTCGTCGAAGATGCTGTCCTCGGCACCGAGGATGTACTTCTGCGGCGCCGTGAAGAACTCGGCGGACACTTCGGATCGCAGCGCCTCGCGCACCGCCGAATCCGATATCGACATGACGGCGCGAGAGATGCGCGACTTGCCGAACGGCCTTCCAAGCCTCGGCTTGCATCGGATGGCCTCCATGAGCGGCGCTCCTTGAGAGTGCTCCGCACGACGCTCGAGTACGTATCGACCGTTGCGCGCCTTGCGAAGGCTCAGGACGCATGAATCGGTGAACATGTTCATCCTCAAGGCGCCTTTTATGCGCCCGTCCCTGTCCAAGTCGAATTCTGCGACCGCGAGCCCGCACTTGATGCGTTTTTTTCGATCATCCCATATAGCTGCGGCATCCCTGGCCGAATGGGCGGACACGATGACGGATGGCTCACCCTTGACACCCTTGGTGACAGTAAGAAAAGCACATGACGATATCAACGCATCCGTGACCGCCTGGGAATACGTCGCCAGAAAGTCGTTCTCGTCCATCACCTCGTTGAGCTCGTCGTTTTCCTCCATCCCGCGAAACGTGAAGCCTTCGAGAACGGCCCTGTCGGCGATGTAGTCGACCGCTTTCTCGGGCCACTCGACCACCGTCTCGATCCGCTTCAGCGGAGGCGGGATGGAAATCCCCAAGTCCTTCAGACGGTTGTGGGCGTTGTAGTAGCGTTCGCGGACGACATTCCGCTCGCGCTTGCGCCACCACACCGACAGCAACGCGTTGAGGTCGGCCAGCTCTCCGTCCGTCAGGCCCGTTACCGCCATTGCGTGCGGAATATCGCAGAGGCTCACAGCAGCCTCACCTTCCTTCCCGGATTGCGCTTGGTCGTCATCACGCCCCAATAGGCGAGCGTGGCCGATTCGACGGGGGTCGAGTCGTCCCCGCCCCAACCCCACCCGCCCTCGCGGCCTATCGGGCGCTTCGTGGCGCTCGTCACGGATTCGTCGAGGGCGGGTTGCCCGTAATGAGATATCTTTTTCTCCCGAACGGCGTTGAGGAAACGCGACGACGAGGCTATCGCCCCGCCAGTACCCGCGACCACGACGGCCTTCTTCGGCATGCCGCCTTCGCGCAGGAGCGTCACGAGCGTGTCGGCCTGCGATCTTCCGTCCACGACGACCGCCGCCGTGTCCGCCTTGCGCTCGATGAGCCAATCGGCTATCCAGGTAACCCCGTCGCGCATCGAACGGTGCTCTATCAGCTCAACGTAAGGCGTCCCGTCGCGGGGTTTCAAAGCTACCGAAAGCGCCATATTCGCACCATCGGGAGAGAACTTCACGCCGAACGCCCTCTTCCCGCCCGAAGGCGGTGCGTCGGTCGCCAAAGCGCCCCATTCGGCGGCGCCGATGACCGCGTTCGCGCTTGCCGAAGACCACCAGCCCAGGCGTTCGCGGGCGAACCCGTCCTCGCTCATCGAGGTGAGCTCGCTTTCGGTGAACTCCTCGCTGATGCGGATGCCCATGGCCGGATTGGTCGCGTACCAGCGGTCGCGGTCGGCCACGTCGCCGATCGACTCGACGCTCCACTCGTGCCATGCGAGGCGCTTGTCGGATCCCTCAATCGCGGCTTTCCTCGTGCGGCCGAACACCTCCCCGGGCGAGTTAGGCCCGGGAGGCGTGCCGGTGTAGATGAACTGCCGATTCCCCGAAGGTGCGGCGGAGAGCGTCGGGAGCATCGCCTCCAGCTGCTCGTCGGTCAGCTCCTGCGCCTCGTCGAACACCACCACGTCCACGGTGAACCCTCGCGCCGTCCCCCGAGAGCGCGCAGAGAACTCGATAGAGCCGCCGTTGGCGAGGACGATCGCCTCTTGCCCGTTCGTGCGCCTGATCTGAACCACCATGGCGGCAAGCTCGGGGTACTGGCGCGCGTTGTCGAAGAACGAGCAGAGACGGATAAACGCTTTACGGGCCGTTTTTACTTCGTGGGCCGTGTGCAGTATCTTCTCTCCGTTCGCGCACATGCCGTACAGCTCGCGCATTTCCAGAATGCCGTTCTTGCCGTTCTGCCGCGGAACGGAAAGTCCGCACGTGGTCGCGGTGTACCGGTCTGCAGCATCGCGTCCGAGCCATGCGTCGAGGACGGCTTCCTGCCACGGGTCTGGTGACAGCCCGTAGGCCGACGCCAACTCGGCCGCGTCGCCTCCGTCCGTGTACTTCCGCTTCGGCTCAAGCCGGACGCGAGGCTCTTGCGACCCTCTTCTCGCGGTTCGCCTGGATGACATAAAGGGCCGTCTCCTTCCGCGCTCCACTTGGCTTCTTCTCCGGCTCGTCGTTTATTCCGAGTTGTTTGTTCAGTGCTCGTATCTCCGCGCTCGCCTGCTTGAGCATGCCGACCTGCGGCATGGCCTTGAGGTCGCCCATGTCGTTCATGTACGCGACGCGCACGTCTCCGCTGGCATCCATGTCGTCCATGCACCGCGCGACGATGGCGTGCCATTGGCACAGGAGCTCTAGCGTGGGGCTGTCGGATTGGGCGAAATCGCGCCCTTCGGTGAGTTCGTCCCACTTGCGCGACTTGAATTCACTCGCGAAGATCGAAACTGGCTTGTCTAATCCCATGTCACGCCCTCGTTTTCCTCAAAATCCTCAGGTTGCCCGCCTTCGCGTGGGGGATGACCCAGTAGCCCGTATCGGGGTTGTAGTGAAAATCCGTCTCGCGACCATGGCGCTTTGCCGTCCTCAGGTCGGTGCTGTAGGAGATTTCGACCTCGTAAACGTTATCGCCGTACAGCTTCGCCGTTTCCGGCGACGAGGCAAGGTAGAATCCTCCTCCCCATGCCTGATGGCGCTCGTTGGAAAACGATGCATCGAACGCGTCGAATTCGGCGAACGATCCGTGGTACGCCACGGCCTTCTTCATGCGCCCGTCTGCTGAGGCGACTCCGTAGCCACGGCTTCCCGGCATTTCGACGTTGCGCGACGCGCTAGCCGCTCCCCTGCCGCCCATACAAGCCTCCAAACATGAACAGCCCGCGCCGGGGCATGAAAAAGCCGCCCGTGGGCGGCTGTTGCAAGTTCCGTTTTGTCGATCCGGCTATGCTCACTCAAGCGGCATATTGAGGAAATTACCCTCGTACATGATTACGTTTCCGTCTTTGTCGCTATAGACTCCATCCGGCATGAGGTTCCCTTCCGCATCACGGAGCATTTCATCATCGTCCCAATAGAATCCGTCGGGGAGCTTTTCGATGTCATCCATGTTGTTTCTCCAATGCGAATCTCAGTCCATATTTCGATGCGTTTGACTCTAGCCATTCCTGCGCCTGCTTGACGGTTTTCCCACTGCCGAGAAACCTACTGTACGCTGATGCCATTTTACCCCACTGCGGGTTGTTAGACGACTTCTTCAGCACGGCGGTTCCGTTGGTTTTCGTTGTCGCCCGTATTGCCACCCCGCCAAGCTCCCCCGTCACCTTGATGTCGGCGACGGAGAACGCCGCAGCACCGCTCGGGTGGTTATGGGTTACGGTATTCCCCTTGACGAGGACGCTGTCATTGCCGAAGTTCACCGAATTTTTCCCTCCCTTGCGAGCCGCCAAGACAAAGCCGTCTCCATCAACGATCAGCCCCGTTTCGTAAGTATGCCTTGCCATATCCTTTTCAACACGGGAAAAGGTGGCTTCCTGGGATACTTTGTTGCCCGTAATGGTCTGGTATCGCGCTGTTAGAAGTTTCTCCGACGGCGTTTGATCTAAGTTGCTTCTGGTCGATAATAACCGCTCTCCTTTTGCCGTCTGCGACCACGATCCTCTACCGCCCATGTCCTCCCCGACCCTCGAACGCGGTGTTCGCCGCATACTCCACGACTTCCGCATCGCCGAAATCTAATCCGATGTCCCCTCCGTAGAGCAGCACGCGCTTTGGGTGCAACGCCGACATTGCGGCCGCCATGCCGTCGCACCACGCAGCAAGAGCAGCCTCATCGGTTTTCACGCCTACGGTGGAAATGGCGACCGTCGCTCGCTTCGGCAGGCCGTCGAAGCAGAACGCGTAGCTTCTCTGGTCGCTCCACGAGATGGTCGGCACAACCTTGACGCCGTTTCGCTGCCACCAATTGCCCAGCGCTCGGCGTCGGTACTCGTTCCACCGCTGCATGGGAAGCGGCATGTCCATGTAGCACGAGAAGTCGGGGGTCAGCACGCAATCGAACCGCTTGAGCAGCTCAAGGTACTTCTCCGGACTGTTCCAGACGCGCTCGAACTGGTAGTCGTCTATGAAGAAGTGGACGGCGCAAGCGCAGTCCTTGGCGGTCTTTGCGTAGTTGAAGCCGAGCAGCTTCTTGGGCCTCGCCATGCAGCCCTTCATGATCGGCATCCCAGTTTTTCCGCAGTGCGAAGCGTTCACAAGCCGGAGGTTGTATGCGTCATCGGTGCGCAGCCGCTCTGCACCGTACGGCTTGAGGTCGCTCTTGAAGTCGAAGGCGAAGCGCGACATGTCGATCTTGTCGCCAAGCTGCGCGGCCTCCGTCTTCAACAGAGCGACGTTCCATGTAGCCACCTCGCCGGTCTTGTTGTCGGCGAGCCGGAACGCCTTTATCTGCTCCGGCGTGAGCCCATCGCAAAAGTCGATCTTGTCGTCTGGGATTTCTTCCCACCCAAGCGATTTGCAAGCCTCCCAACGCGTATGCCCTGCGACGATCACGGGATTGTCACGGCCTTCGAGCACGATCTGGCCGCGCAGGCCGAATTCCTTGATGGACTCGGCCACCACTGGCACGGCCTTGTCGTTGTGGCGCGCATTGCGCTCGTACGGCCTTATGTCGTCGATTCTCACGGCAGATCACCGCCTCTCGTGATAAAAACCAACCTCGGGGGGATACGGGCGCTATGCCTCCGGGGTCGCCTCGGTATAGGGGGAGGGGATAGCCCCCACCCTCTTTTTAGGTTATGTGAATGATTTGCATTACCAGTCTCTTGACCTGGGCAAAGGAGAACACAATGGCCCCTTCTGCAAAATATGATTGCTTTTTCTCTGGTTGCATATTCTGTGTGCTGCTTGCAGGTTGTCCCTTGAGAAAGGTGATCCACCCAATGATACTGGCACTATCTCATCAACCTCGAAGCTCATAGGATGCCCGGCTGGTAGCGAATAGTCTATTGGCTTGCGACATATACCGCACGGATCCCCCCTGCTCTTTAGCCAGTTCCTCAAACTCCTGCGCTTAGCTCCGTTGCTGTACCTTGGATTGCCCATATACACCCCTAATATGCGGTTATATAGCGCCCATCCATAGGGCTTTCGCAGTTCGAGAAACAGGTGAATATGTCATCGTATGTAGAAGCTTCTACTATGGCCCCAATATGCGGCTTTGAGCGAGGAACCGGCACCCCGCACGCCCTCAGCATGGCGCGGCTCAGGGCTGTGTCGCGGCGCAGGGCCGCTCGGACCATGTACTCGACGGTGACCATGGCGCCCCCTTCCGGGCATAGAAAAAGCGGCCTCCTCTCGGATGACGGCTTTGCCTGAAAACTTCTGTTTACACGATATCAAAGATCTGGGTGCCTTTGGGTGCCCGATTATATTGCCGGATGCCTCGGGTCGCGCCACTCGGTTGGCATCACGTCGTAGAACTCCGTTATAGCTCGGCGACGCATCTTCATCATCCCGTCCCACGTGTACCCCATGTCAACGCACACGCGCTCCCATGTCCGGCCCAGAAGGTAGTGGCTCGTGATCGCCTGCACGTGCTCCGGTCGCTCCATCAGCCTCACGCATCCGTGCGCCGTCTCTTGCTCTGCGACGTAGGCAGCGAGCTCCGCGCAGTAGTCCTTAACGAGCTCTTGCAGCCTTGCAACAGTCTCGACCATCTGGTCGGTCTGCGCTCTCCTTGCTCCGCATTCACCGTACCTGATGGCTTTTAGGCCGTCGGCGAGCTCGCGCTGGGCGTCTACTTCGGCGCGAAGCGCGCTTGTCCTGCACGACAATGCGCGCACATGTTCCAGATACGCCCGCGCCTGATCGTACCTGTACCGCTCAATCTCCGTTTCCTCCGCCAAGCTGCCTCCTATGCCGTGGTATCATTCGCCTTGGGTTCGGGCCGGGGCGGCAGCTTCGGCCTTGTTTTATTTACCGGTGTCGTTCTTTCGCCTGGCGGACATATCGCTCTTGTGGTGCATTTCGAGCAGGTCGATCAGCGCGAGCACGTCGTTCTTCCTCATCCCGTCGCGCGCGTATTGGCGGGCTTTCTCGGCCGCCTCGTAGAAGTCCCTCGGTGCGCTCACCAGCCCGTCCAGCTCGTCCGCCTGCTCCTTGGTCACGTCGTCGAGGTAGCCTTCCCCGTATTCGCTCGCATCCCACGCGTCCTGTTGAGCGCGCTCGATCAGGTCGCACCCGTCGACTGACGGGCGGAATTTGACGACCCGCCCCACGTAGAACACGTTCGTCGGAGGCCCTGGGAAGTCATCGTCGAACAGGTCGGTTCCCAAGCCCTGCAACGCGTCGGCGTGCTGCCTCATGCCGTCCTCGACGGCTTCTTCGCGCGTCGCGAACGTGTCCCCGTACCAAGTGCCGTCGGGCGATCTGTTGTTCATCCATTCGTTCATGCCTGCTCCTTCTCCACTTTCGTGAGGCCGTCCAACGCGCACCCTCCCGAGTACCCTTCGAGCAGCACGCATTCTGTCCCGCATACGTCCCAAGGCTCGGAGCGGACGATCCACACCCTGCCCTTGTTCTTGTCGGACGCGTAATAGCGATCGTTCATCGTCACCTTTTCACCGATCATCGCTCCGCATCCTTCGCGCCCTGGACGTCGTAGTAGCCCCTGGCGTCGTTCTTCTCGTACACGGCTCGCACGGCGTCGCCCGCGTCGAGGCCGTGATCCCTTTCGAGGATGCGCAGCATGGTCTCGCACGCCTGGATGACGTCGACCACCTCGACGGCGACGGCAGCAACGGGCGACCTGCCGGAAACGCAATCGCAAGCCGCCGAGAACGCCTCGTCCACCTCCTGCGCGACGGCCACGATCTGGAGCAGCTGGTTCACGCTGCAATCGCGCGCCCACTTCGTCGGCGGGAACGTGTATGCGAAATCGGTCATTCTACATCGCCTCCAAAAGCGTTATCCCGTCCAGCACGTCGAGCGCCTGCCGCTCGGCGTAGCCGGCCTCGGCCCCCAGCTTGCGCGCCTCCCCCGTCTCGTAGACGGCCTCCATAACCGCGAGCACGCTCACCTCCCATGGGGCCTTCGCCAGCCGGTAGCCGCCGTGCTTTCCGGCCATCCCCTCGACTATCCCGGCCTCCCGGAGATGCTGCGCGAGCTGGATCAGGTAGTCCCTAGGGGCACCGGTCGCCTTCGATATCTCCTTCGAGGACGCGGTGCCGCCGTGCCTGGCGAGGTGGCAGCACATGCGCAGGGCGTAGTCCTGAGCAGCGTTGATCAGCATGGCGCATCGCCCTCTCTTTCCTCGATGAACACCAGGGCGAGATCGCCGGCGGCGAGCTCGACCATGCGCGCCGTCCGCCTCGCCGACGCGTACTGGCTGTCGAAGTGCCCGTCCGCCGAGCACAGTCGGTCCCACACCCACTTGCACACGGCCTCGAATCGCGGGACGTTGCCTTGCGATATCTCGTCAAGCGTCGTATCAGCTTGCGGGGAAGTCGTGCCTACTATGGCGTCGAGGATGTTCGCTATTTCGTTTTCGCTCACGCTCATTCCGCACCCCCGATCAGCGGCTTGGCGCCGTCGACGCGTGCGCACACGGGGGCGTGCGAGCAGGAGACGACGGAGCTCGTGTACGCCGTCTCGCTGTGTCCGCACATGCGCACGTCCTCGACGTCGACCGTCACGTCCGCGTGCGGGCAGTTGAGGCAGGGTTTCCACAGGCGTATCTCGATCATGCCGCATCGCCCCCTATGTCAAGGTCGTGCTTCTCGGCCCAAACACGCATGAGGACCGCGTACTTTCTAGCGTTGTCCAGGTTGATGCGGCTCGTCTCAAGGTCGCGCCTGGCTGAAACGATCATGATGGAGACCCATGCGATCATCAGAGAGACCAGGATCAAAGTCAAAGCAGCTTCGACGCTCATGCCTCATCGCCTCCCTTCATGTAGTTCGCAGGACACAACGACATCGAATCCGTTTCTGATGACGCCATAACGGCCACCGCGCATGCAAGCTCGGTCCCCGGCGCTTCGAAGTTGAAGATCAACCACGCGCAGTCCGAACGGCACTCGTCGGTGCTCACCGAGCGGCGGTCGCCGCCGAAGGTCATAGGGCACTTCATGCCGTATCGCCTCCCGTCTTGCTCCGCTGCATGCGCTTGAAATCCTCGATACCGCCCAGAAGCCTGTCGACGCGCACGTCGAAGCGGTATGAGACGGTTCCTCCGCCCCACGGCTTCGGCCCGGCGATCCGAACATCGTCAACATAGAGGCTCGGGCCTTCGCAGCCGGATACGACCTCGAACGTAATCGTTTCGCTCATGCCGCATCGCCCCCCATAGTACCGTCATCATCCCCGCCGGCTCGCGCATCATTGGGCTCAGACGCTTTGAGGTCGCACCAGCAGTCCTCGCAAAGGGGATCCGTCGTATAGCTCATGTTGTCCTGGAATATCTCGTCGATGTCGCGCCCGCATTCGGAGCAGAATATTCCGCCCATGGCTACTCGCCTCCCATCGTCTTGTCGAATATCGTCATCTGAGAGAGCTCGGCGGCAACCCGTTCGTTCGCGAGCCGGCAGTACTCCTCCGACACCTCGAAGCCGACGAAATGGCGTCCCGTCCTCACGGCCGCTATCGCCGTCGATCCCGAGCCCATGAACGGGTCGAGCACCGTGCCTCCCTCGGGGCAGATGCCGAGCATGTGCTCTATGAGCGGGACGGGCTTCTGGGTAGAGTGGATGCGGTCCCGCGTCGGCTCGGGGGCCTTCTCGAAATACCCTCGCAGGCACGGCCCGTCGTTGCGCATGCCCCCCTTGGACGACCACACGCAGTACTCGGCGCTCGCCGTGAACTTGCCTTTCTGCGGGCGCGCCGCCGGCTTGATCCAGGGGACTATCCCCCGATAGACGAAGCCGCCCATCTGCACGGCGTCGACCGTCGCGGCTATCTGCCTCCAGTCCGTGAACACCATGGCGGCGGCCCCGTCCTTGAGCACGCGGTGGCACTCCGAGAGCCAAAGGGCGCACCACTGCGTGTAGCTGCGCTGGTCGCGGTTGTCGCCGAAGAAGTCGGGCTTCACGTCAGCGACGGACCTCTGGTACTTGACGGACGTCCTCGCGTTGCGGTCGGAGCGGTGCATGCCGCCCGACGAGTACGGGGGGTCGGTGAGCAGGCAGTCGACGGACTCGTCGGGAAGGTCCCGCAGCGCGGAGAGCGAGTCGCGCCGCTCTATCCGGTCGACGACGCACGAGAGGTCGGCGGCCCCGCTCATTCCGCCCCTCCCGTCGTCTTGGCGTCCAGTGCGCGCTGGCGGGCTGCGAACGCCCTGATCACGTCGGCAACCGTGTCCGTCGGGTGCCGGTCGAACCAGTCGTCTAGCGAGAATTCGTCTATCTCCTCGTCCATGCGCTCTTGCGAATCGGGCATGGTGTGGGTGAGCTGGGCGGCTCGACGCATCGTCGTCGCGACGGTATCAAGGTCGAGGCAGCGGCACTTCGCCACGCTGCCATCGAGCGACAGCACTTCCAGACGCTCGTCGTACTCGCCGTACACCGTCTGCCCCGGCTCAACTGGCAGCCCGTCCGCTCCCAGCACCTCGGTCTCGGGGCGCTTGACGCGCTCTCCTGCTGCGTTTTCGAGGATCGCATCGAGCAAGCCGTAGCCGCTGCCGTCTAGGTGCAGAGCGACGGCCGTCACGTGCTCCGGCGCGTCGTCGCGCGTGACCGGCGAACCGTCGTCCCAGCAAGGCCACGTCAGATCGTAAGGCATCAGGCGTTTGTCCAGCTCTTTCATGATCGCGTCGTGCGTCGATTCCGAGTCTTCGTCGTCGGCCTCGATGCCGAGCTTCGCAAGCAATTCGTCGCGGCGTTCGACGCATTCGCGCAACACGTCAGAAATGGCCTTCACGACGTCCAACCCGCCCTGGGCCTCCGCCCAGTCGGCCGCCGCCTCGCGCCCGGCGTCCGGCTCCGGGGCGGCGTCCACGGCCTTGCGGATGCGCTCGGCGATGGCGTGTGCGGAGTTTGCTATTGACATCGACGGCCCTAAGAGGGATGACGGCGTTCCGGCAACGTCGCACAGCTGCCCAACGACATACTTCTCGCCCTCCCCGATCCGTTCAAGCCCGTCCGCCAGCCCCAGCAGAGCCGCCACGTCGACGTCCTGCCCGCCTCCGTGCTCTATCAGGTCGCACAGGCGGTCGCGTGTGAGGGCCATGTCGGTCTTCCACGACGTTTTTGTATCGCTGCGACTCTTGCTGTTAGTACCGAGCGCGTCAATCAAGGCGTCCCAGCAACCCTCGCCGCTGTAACAGTCTCCAGGATCGATAGCCCGCAGTCGCTCCACGACCTCGCACGCCTCGTCGGTCAGGTCGCGCTTGGCCGCAAGCTCATCGGCGTGCTCGCGCTCGATCTGGTCGGCGATGGCGCGCAGAGCTTCTCTGAGAGTTACGCCGCCCATCTTCGCGTCCCACTTTTCAGCCCGCGTTCCCAGCGCGCTCCACAGCGTTATACCGACAACGTCTTCCGCTAGCCCTCTCAGCTTCTCGATGCCGCTCGTATCCTTACCGTCCATCTTCGCCTCCTTCCAGCGCGCGCTTTATCACGTCGTTGTAGCGGCCGGTGTTGCCGTAGAGGCGCTTGCAGATCGCCATGGCGACGCCCTTCTCGGGGTCCCACTTGTCGCCCTTCTGCTTCTTCACGACCGTCTTAGTGCCGTCGTTCCAGTAGACGATCACAGCGGGCTTGTTCACGATGACGCGCTTTACGCTCGGGCACATGCGCGCCTGACGACGGGCAAGGCATGCCCTAACATCGCCGAACAGTGGATTGGCGTATTTGAGCGAGTCCAGCTCAGCGCCTACAATGTCTCCGATCCAGAATGTATCCATATCGCCCATGTCGGGTCTCCCTTCTTTTCAGTTTTCACGCGCGGCCCCCTCCGACCGCGTTGCGCATGCGTCCATGCTCCCGGGTGCCGGGCGGCGTACCGTTGCCGGCCCACGCGCCCTTCCGGGCGCCCCGTCCGCGCGCTAGGCGCGGGCCACCTCGTGCCCGCAGTACCGGCCGCCCTTGCCCAGCGCGTGCTTCAACGCGCCGGGTGTGCACCCGATATGGGCGGACGCCGCGGCTATCGACGGGAACAGCGAGCCGTCGACGAGCACGGGCTGCGATCTCGAATCTCGCCGCGATGGAGGTTTCTCCGCAACGGCCTCGGGCATCTTCTGCCTCCCGTCGTATCGGCGTCCTTTAACCTGCCCGTACGCCCTCATCTGCGCGACATCCTCAGCACGGCCGCCGCGAGCAGCAAGGCGATCACGAGGCATGACACCGACCTCATAGCAGAGCCGCCCATCGTCACATCGCCACCCATGGGCCGGCGATCGCGTCCTGGCCGTCATGCCCGCCGGATCCGTACACAAGCTTCGACGCGGGAGCGCCGCCTTTTTCGTCGGCGCCGTCGTCCATCGAATCGGCGAGCCAATCCAGGTAGCGCCGCGCCTTGAGGACGTCGGCGAGCCCGCCCTTGTGGCGGTAGCGCCACACGTACTTGACGACGTTCCCGGCGCAGTACGCCTCGAACCCCTCCTCGCCGAGGGCGGCGCGTATGCCGTCTATGCACTCAACGCCCCCCGACGTGTAGTGGCTCGGGTGCTCTATCTCGTTGCCGTCTGGCATCGTCTCTCCTCCTTCTTTTCTTGCATTACTTTTCCAAGCGAGGTTCGACAAACCTCGCGCACGTTTTCCCAGACAGCGGGCACTTCGGCGCGTAGAGGGTCTGCGGCGCGTTGCATGCCCGCTGCATCATTGATTTCGACGCTCTGGCGAACGTCTTGGCAGCTGCCATGTCGCGGCCCGGCAGCAGGTGGCCGTAAGTGTCCATCGTCGTTTTGAACGACGCGTGGCCCAGCCGCTCCTGCACGTCCTTGAGGTTCGCGCCGTTCTGGATGAGGTAGGTTGCGTGAGTGTGCCGAAGCGTGTGCAGATGCGCCGTTTTGGCAAGGCCCAGCTCTCCAACGAGCAGCTTGAACGTGCCCGTGAACTCGGACGGCTCGACCGGCGATCCGTCCGCATGACAGAAGAACGGCGTCTGCCCATCGACCGTCACACCGTGCTCGGCAAGCACCGCGTCGCGCAGCATCCTGTAAGCCTCCAAGCACGCCCTCGTCTCCTCGTCAGACGACACGAACCGCTTGCTCTTTGCGCTTTTCGGGCCTTTCCTCGCGATGTTGCCCGCTTTGCCCATGAAGCCCGCATCCTTGTCGTAGGCCAGCACGGTCACCACGCGCAGGCCGTACACCCGCACGTGCTCTCCGCTGTCCGGGTCGATGTTGATGCGGAACTCCCAGTTATCGTCTTGGAAGCCCGACAGCTCGCCGCGCCTCACGCCCTTGTGCAGCGCCGTCCAGTAAGCGCACGCGAACATGTACCGCTCGAACCCCTCCTCATCCTCCACGGGCGACGAGAGCACGCTTTCGAGGTAGGCGCGCAGCCTCGTGAAGTCCGCGGGCATCAACGGAGCAGCTTCGGGCGAAACGGCCCTGTCAACCTTCACCCCGGACATGGGGTTCGCGCTTATGACCCCGTCGCCAACGAGGGTGCTGAAGCATCCCGAGAGGAACGCATGCACCTTCGCAACGGTTGACGACGACAGCCCGGCCCCTCCGTCGTCCTTCGGGCGCCGAAGGTCGCGGAAGAACCGCGAGAACACGGCGGCGGTCGCCTTGTCGAACGCCACACCCCCGATGCGGGGCTTGACGTGGCGGCGCGTGTAGGACCTGTAGGCCGCGAGCGTAGTCGGCGACATCTCCCCGAGCGCGCATCCGTCCAGGTAGTAGTCGACCGCCGTGCCGACGGTCATGACGGCCGAGTTGCCCTTGGTGATGGCGGCGCGGGCGTCGACGCGGGCCTTCGCGGCTTCCACCTCATCGTCCGTGGATCCGGCGCCGATGGTCTCGGACACCTGGCGGGGCCTCCCCGTGTCCGGGTTGACGCCCGCGTAGGCCCGCACGACGAGGTTGCCGGTTCGCTTGTCGGGCGTGACGCTAGCCATCGTCGCGCTTCCCTCCCTTGGCCTTAGCCCCGAGCGCGGCGAGCTCGGCGATCGTCCCCGAGACGAACCGTCCGGTGAACCCGCTCGCGCCGAGCACCTTCCCGAGTTCCCGCGACGCTTGGCAGGTCATCGGCTGGTCGATGACCACGACCACGGCGCGCGGCTCGTCGGCCACGGCGCCCGTCGCGTCGGCGGCGCGCGTCATCTCGCCCTCCTGTCCGGCCCGCGGAACGCCACCGCGCGGCACTCGCGCATCCTCGACACGATGGCCTCGGCCGCGCTCGAGTCGCCGTGGACCGACAGTCTGCGCGCTATGCCGTCGCCGTCGGTCTGGGTCGTGAACACCGTCGGTTTGAGCGCCGCCTGGCGCTCGTCGATCACGCTCAGAAGCTGCGATAGCGCCCAGTCGGTCGCCTGCTCCTGCCCGAGGTCGTCGATCACGAGAAGGCGCGGCCCGGTGTAGCGCGCCACGACCTCGGCCTCCCCCTCCGACCCAGAGCGGTACGACGAGCGTATGTCGCGCAGCATCCGCGAGCCCGTCGCGAAGCGCACCGTGGCTCTGTCGGCGACGGCTGCGAGAACGGCGCAGGCCGCGTAGGTCTTGCCCGTGCCGACGCCTCCGTGCAGCACGAGCCCATCGCGCGTCCGCTCGTTGAACTCCGACGCGTAGCGCTGCACCGCCTCCGGGCAGCGGTCGATCGATGCGGCGAGGTAGCGCCTCGGGATGCCGGACGCGCGGATCCTCCGCTGCCTGGCGCGCTCGCGCTCGGTCCGTGCGGCGAGGTCGCCGTCGCCGGCCATGGTCTCTGCTCTCATCGGTCCGCCTCTCCAACCAAGCGAGTCTCCCGTCGCCGCTTGGTTTTGTTTTCTTTCGTTTCCTTTTCTTTTCTTTTCTTTTCTTTAGGGGGGTTTTCGCCCGCTTCCGCGTCAAAACCTCTCCTCTAACGCCGGTTCCACCAACAGAAACGGTAGTTTTTCCGAGATAACCCTGGTTTTGATCGCGAAATACTGCTCCTGCATGCCCATGGACGTCACCGCCACGCCGCAGGGGCACTCCCGCTTTTCCACTTCGCTTTTCGCGGACACCTCGTCCACGAGCCGCCATCGCAAAAGCGCGTCGTACGCCCTGTTGAACCGCTCGACCGGAAGGTGCAGCTTCGCCGGCAGCACCTGCAGGCGCTCGTCGTCCTTGGGCATCCAGTACGAGCGCGAGTAGACCGCGCCGAGCAGGGCCACGTATACGGAGACGGCGTCAGAGCCGACGTCGTTCACGGCCATCATCATCTTGGGGTTCGACAGCAGGCCGACGTCGAGCGGGAAATAGTCGAGGCTGTCCTTGCGCGGCCTAGCCATCCGCCCCGCCCCTCCACGGCTCCGGCGGCTCGACCGTGCCGTCGAAGTACTTGTCGACCTTCGATTTGCCGCGCCTGAGGTACGGGTCGACCTCTGGGACGTCAACCACCACCATGCGGGCGATCGCCGGCGTGATGGCGTTGCAGTACCTGTAGGCGAGCGACCCAACGGCCGGCACCTTGCCCCTCATGTCCTCGAACTCACGCTTGACCGAGAACCTCTCCCCTGCGGCGACGGCCTCCTTGGCGTGCTCCACGACGAGCGCGTACGCGTCGGGGTTGCAGCGCACGAAGCTCGCGGCCGCCAGGTAGGTCTGCTCGGCCGTCATAGCCTCGGTGCGCTGCTCGTGCCGCGCGAGCTCGCGTTCCAGCTCATCCACTCGGCGCGCGAGCTCCGCCACGACTTGGTCTGCCGGATCTTCGGGCATTATGGCGGAGAGGCCCCTCCCGAGCCCGCCGCGGGCGCCTACGAGCGGCATCGTGACTCGCCGATCGACCTCATGCGACCGCCTCCCATATCGCGTACAGCGCGAGCAGCAGCCCGAAGGCCGCCGGAACCACCCGGCATCCCCGCTCCCACTCGCTTTGTGGTATGATTCGCTTGTCTTCACAGACGGTTGCGCGCCCTGACTTCCACATCCGGCGCGCTTCTTTTGTCTCAGGCAACCTCGGCCTCCTTTATCTCCAGCGTCAGGGACTTCCCTTCGGCCAGCATGTCCTTGATGGCGTCGACGATCTTCCGCGCCGCGCGCTCGTCCAGCACCGCTTTCTTCGGGATCAGGTCGCCGAGCACGACGTCGCGGTTCATGTACCAGTGCTCCCCGATGCGCCGCGCCGGGATAACGCCTTCAGCGCACATCCTCTGGACCCCCTTCGCGCTCTTTCCCGTGGCGGCGGCGAGCTGCGCGGGCGTGATGATCTCGGGCAGATCCGCCAGCGTGATGCGCCCGTGCTCGCATTTCTTCTCCACAACGTCCTCCTTTTAGAAAATTCACAACGCGGAACCGCAAGGAACCGCAGGGACTGAAAAAACTATCTTTGCCGGCCGATCCGCGCCGCATGGCGCCCCCGCACCGAACCGCATCGAACCCGACGGAAACCGTCCGTCTCACACGCCTGCTACTATCTGACCATGCGTGGAAAGCATGTGGACATACGCAGGTCGCAGGACATCGAAAGGGAACGCCGGAACTCGGCGATGAACGCATTCGCGCTCGTTCTAGGTTCGCTGTCCTTCATCGCGACCGTCGCGCAAATAGCCCTCCAGCTCCTTCAATTGCTTTAGAATCGATCGTTGGATGACGGCCGTCAGCACAAAGGCTGCGCATATTCCCAAATCGATAAGCAACTGCACCAATCATCCACCTCCTTTCAGTCTTTTTCGATCCGTTTGCTGGCGCAGGTGTTCCCCACTTCGCCCTCTTGGGAGCGGGTATTGGGCTGCGCCCTAAGTTGTCAAGGTGCTTGCACCGGATAGGCACGGAGGCGGCAGCACGTTCCGGACGTGAAAGGAGAAGCCGTCCGGCTGGCGATTGCCGTCGCCATGTGCTGCCATTTCAGTGCCTATCCGGCTCTCAAGGTGCGTTCGCGCTGACCGAGTACCTGCATGCATGGCGGCTTTGGTAGAATCTCTGCGAAAGGAGGTGAGTGACATGGATAAGGATTTTGACGATTTCGTACGCGCGTACCGAGAGCTTTCCCCTTCCGAGCCGTTTGACCGCGAGTTCAGGAGGAGGCTTGATGCAATAGACGACAGTGACGACGGGTTCCAGCTGTTCACGCTGTTCTTGGATTACATCGACGAATCAACCGAAGACAAGCTTCGCGCCTACCACGAATGGATGACTAAAGGACAGCTTCCGACTGACCTTTCAATGCGTCGCGTCGATTAAGCCATTCGAGAGCGGATTCATCGTCGAACGCGGTTTCGCGAAACTCGTCGGCAATGCCTCCTTTTTTCAATTGCCTGAAAGCCAATGCTTCGATGAGGTCTGACTTGAGATTTCGCGAAACCGCTCTATACAATTCATCGTCGGGAATATCGATAGTGATTTTCACGGGCTACCCCTTTCCAGCCGCCATGAATGCAGGTATTCGGTTTTCAAAGAGCTGGCGGCCTCCCCGGGAATCGAACCCGGACGCCCGGCTTAGGAGGCCGGCGCGCTATCCGTTGCGCCAGGAGGCCGGTGGTACAATCTCCCCGCGAAGGGAGGCGATACCTATGGACGACTTCCAAGATTTCAAGCGGTTCGCAAACGCCGAATCAATAGCAAGCGCAGTGTGGATGAAGCGCAGCGACAGGCCAATGTCGACGGATCCATCACCAGAGCTGAAAGCAGAGATCGCGCTCATCACGGACGTGGTTACAGAGGTTTTGAGCCGCTACCACAACTGGTCACAGCATCGCTGAACCATTCGGCGGACTTGCCGTGGGAGTTGAGCTGATCGGCGTTTGCCTGCTTGAACTCGTTGTAAGCGCAGTCGAACCTCTCTCTCACGGCCCTTTCGCACGAAAGGGCCACCGCCTGGAGCTCGTCGGTCGTCATGCGCTCGAGCATGAGGAAAATTGCCGGATCGATCATTGTTCCTCCCTCCCTACCCCGCCTTGCGCTCGTCATGAGCGCGCAATTCCTCGATAATCGCTTCCCTCATCGAAGCTTCGTCCGGTTCGGCGCAATGCCTTTTCATCCGCCAAACCGCGAAGTCGGCATACGCCTCGACGTCGAACCTCCTGAGCGCTTCAGAGAAAGCTTCAGAACGCTCAACCGCCATGACCGACTGGTAGAACTCGAAATCCGAATTAGCCTCGAAGATCGGTTTTATAGACAGCACTGCAAGCTTCGCCTGCTCTACCAACCATTCGGAAAACTCCGCTTCTTCGCCTTTGCGGCCGCCCTTCACGTCTGCCACCTCCCTACCCCGCCTTGCGCTCGCCGACGCTCAACTCGACGCGCACGCGTTCGTACAGCCGTGTCGCGAAGAACGCAACCGCCAGGCTGTCGTGCATCAGCTGCTTGAGCGATTCTTCGCTCCCGTCCGATGATTTGGCCGCTATACCGAGCAAGCTTGCCCAAAGGTCCACGTACCGAATGTCGGCGAGCACCGGACCGTTCTGATCCATCGGGCCGTAACGGCCCGCGGCCTTCCAGCGATAGAGCGCTTCGTCAGCGCTTTCGGCAGCATCGACGAGCAGGATCGCCAGCGGATCGAATATGTCGCTCGGATGTGTCATGCGCGCACCACGAGCACGTCGGCAGGGCCATCAATATCAACAACCGCCTTAACGTTCTCCGATATGCGCGAGTGTTCGACCGAGTCCATGCGGCATTTAAGTTCGTCCACCAACTCGCAAGTCGAGAACTCGTCGATGGTCTTTTTCGGAAGCCCAACTGTACATTGATCGCACATATCGACCTTTCCTCCTCCGTTGTGCCCATAATTAAGGGTCCCGTGCGTTGCCTTTACGCTAGAAGGCCGTTAATTAGACCAGTATCCATGTCTGTAATGTTTGTTTAATTAACATTACGAAGTAAAAAAATATCGTTCATGGAGCACCCCAAGAACTCACAAACAGCCTTGGCTTGACCTATACTCATTGATTCCTGATTGTCCTCGTACTTGGCGTATGTAGCCCTTGAGACGCCTATATGTTCAGCAACGGCTAACTGTTTTACGCCCTTACTCTCGCGATACTCTTTCAACGTATTCATATACCTCCTTCCCGCATATCAAATGTTAACTAAACAAACCTAGACATGTCAAGAAAATTTTCCTAATATGTCAAATAATTTGAGCAAGGAGTGATCATATGGCTATTTCGGCCAACATAAAAAGACTTCGAACGTCAAAAGACTGGACGCAAGAACAGCTTGCTGACAAAGTTGGCGTCACGAGGTCAACGGTTACGCAATGGGAAACAGGCTGGTCTCAGCCAAGAATGGGCGCAGTCGAAAAACTTTCTAAAGCATTTGGGGTCACCATTTCCGAAATAGTTTCCGAGGGCGATGCCCTTCCCAAAGACGCAATCATCCCCACACCTCCTCGCAAGGCATACGCTCCACTGCTCGGACGGGTACACGCCGGCGACGCCCAAGCGCCAGAGATCATAGAGGATAACGTGGCCCTACCCTACGAGGTGTGGGACAGGCACCGCGAAGGTTACTTTCTACAGGTCGAAGGCAACTGCATGAGCAAGGTGTACCCCGAGGGCTGTTACATATTCGTCGACCGGCGCATGCAGCCAAAAAACGGATCAATCGCGGTCGTGAGCATCGACGGCGAGGACTACGTTATGCGAAGGCTTTTCATGGGAGCGAACAAGATGATGCTCTCCCCCGATAGCTGGGAGGACGGCTACGACGATATAGTGGTGAGCGAAGGAGACGGGCACACCGTCGAGTTCGAAGGCGTCGTGGTTTGGTTCCAGGCGAGCAAGGAGATGGAATGACTGGGGATATCGACTTTAACGCGTCCGCATCGGCAGAAGCGAATATAGTAAAAATAGGTGACCCCACGTTGAACGTGGCCCCGACCGTGAACCTTAACCTGGGAGCTGGCGGAACCAAGCCGTACAGGGAACCGTTCATCCAACGTTTTCTCTCTGGCACGAAGAAGGCCTTGAACCCTGTCGAATACGCTCAGGAACAGGCTGAAGCCTTGGCCATTCGGGCGGATGCGGAAGCGGAGGCGCTGGCATCGCGCCAGACGGCCATAGCTGAGGCGTGCAGGATATGCCTGCAAACGCAACCGTGGATGACGGAGAAGCAAGCCTACCTCCACGTCACGGGACATCCTGTCACCCCAGCAGAAGCCGACAACGTGTTCGAAGTGTTCGAGGAGGCGAGCGCGCAGCTCCCCGAGGGGATAGACCCGAGCGACACGAGCGCAGAATTCCAGGACGCGAGCGTGAAAGGCGCGGCCGGGGCCTACGACGACGAAGCGCGTGAACTTTGGGCGCGAATCATTGCAGGAGAGCTCGAAAGGAAAGGCTCGTACCCAAAAGGCACGATGGATGTCCTGCGTGGGATGGACGCAAGGATGATTGGGCTGTTCAAGAAGCTTTGTTCGACATGCGTCGGGAGGGCCGACGGCATCGCCTCGATCGTCAGAGAGCCGCTCCCCCTTCTTGTTTACGACGAGGGCTCGACATCCGTGTTCAACGGGGGCCTCTTGTCGTTACTAGACATTCACGAGCTCGAGGCGGCTGGCGTGCTCTTCACCGGGCTTCACAGGACGTATACCGTCGAAACAATCGCATTGGTGGGAGTCAACAACGTTCCCTACCAAATCATGAACGAGACCGACGGTAAAAAGGAGATCGTTTTCGAGAACGGCCTTCTTTCCGATGCCGGGGCGAGGCTGTCGAACCTGTGCGGAACGGGGAGTTTCGAGCAATTACCGAACCTTCTGGCAAAGGTCGTCAAGAAAGGGGGGATGCGGATCTTCCGGCTGGAGAGGACCGACACCCCGGGAACGTTCGAGACTTTCGAAATGTGAAGCAACGCAGCCCTGCGAAGGAGAGGAAGGCCATGACCGAGGACGAGGAGCGCGCCGTAGAGGCGCTGCAGGAGTCGCAGGACATGCTCGACATGCTGCTGACGGCCCTGGTCGAAGCAGAAGAGAAGGAAGAGGGATAGAAAGGGAAAGCCCCGCGCATCACAGGGCGGCAACCCTAGCGCGGAGCTTCTACAAGTACCAACCGAATAAACGGAAGGCAGGTGCATTGTAGCATGAAAGTCATCGGCGAGGGATCGGTCACGCGGCTGGAGAAGAAGCCGCCTTCGAAGTGCCGGAAATGGCGGCTGCGCGTGCAGACAGACCAGGGGGAGAAGCCGAGGCGATTCAGCGGAACCCACTCGCAAGCGAAAGAGGCGCTCAAAGAGTTCATCGCCGAGCTGGAGACGCCGGTATCTGAGCTCACGTTCGCGCAGTACGCGGAAAGGTGGCGCAAGCGCAGGGTGCTCTCCGGCGACTACGAGGCGGACACCATCGAGAAGGAGCGCCAGCAGATAAAGCTCCTTAACCGCGAGTTCGGCGACGTTCTGCTCCGCGACATTGACAAGCCCCGCGCCGAGGACGGGCTGCTGGCGATCAAGAACGGCAACAACCCGTCCGGCAGGGTGCTCTCGGGGACGTACATGAACCAGGCGCACGCGCGCATGAAGGCCATCATGGAGAGCGCCGCGGACGACAACCTGATACCCCGCAATCCACTGCATAAGGTCAAGGCGCCGAAGCTGGACACCGAGAAGAGGCGCGCGCTTAGCCGCGAGACGCTCGCTCGCTTCGTCTGCGCCATGGATTCGCTTCCGCTCGACTCCCACACCGTCGCCGCCCGCCTTGCGGTGCTGCAGGGGCTCAGGCGCGGCGAGCTGGTGTACACGCCGTGGGGGGACGTCGACGACACGTACCTCCACGTGCGAGACGCGGTGAGCGAATGCACCGGCAGACCGAAGGGCAAGCCGAAGTCGGCGAGCGGCGTGCGCGACGTGCCCCTCGCGGAGTACACGGCGGACGTTCTCGCCCGGTGGAAGCCCGTCCAAGCCGCCATGCTCCGCTCGCTCGGCCTCGAGCAGACCGACGAGACTCCTATTTGCTGCTCCGCCATCGGCGGGTACATGCACCCTCAGAACCTCGATCGCTGGTGGCGCAACACCCGGGCCGAGTTCGGCCTGGACGACGTGAAGCTCCACGAGCTGCGCCACACCTACCTCACGCTCCTAGGGGCGACGGGATCGCCGGGCATCGTCATCAAGAGCCTTGCCGGGTGGGCGTCGCTCGAAATGGCCGACACCTACGTCCACGAGGACACCCGTGCGAACGAGGAAGCGGTGCGCCGCCTGGACAACGTGATCAAGGTCGAGATAGGCCGCATAGACGATGCGATGGAGGCGTGAAGGGTGGTACATCGGCTGGTACATCAAGTGGTACATCCGATCCTTCCGCATAGTACCGCGCGGTTCCGGACAAATGCGGTTGATCTGGTAAAACAGCGTTTCCCGTTTCTCCCCGTCCCCCGTGTGACGTGCCAGCCGCAGGTTCGAATCCTGTCAAGGGCACCAGCGAGAACACCGAGGCCGGGCGCATGCCCGGCCTTTTCTGTGGCTGCCCCTACTCGATGTCGGAGAGGATCTCGCCGGGCTCGTCGCCGGCGTCGAGGAATATCTTGCGGGTGACGAAGTTCCACACCATGACGATGAACGTGGCGCCGATCTTCACGATGAGGTAGTGCACGCCCAGAAGCTCCACGCCGGCCCACATGCAGGCGTTGTTGATGACGAGGCCGATGATCGACAGCACCACGAAGATGACGAACTCGCGCCGACGGCTCATGCCCTCCTTGTGCTTGAACACGTAGCGCATGGACGCCACGTAGTTGAACACCACGGACACGGTGAACGAGATGGTGGCGCTCACCAGGTAGTTCACGCCGAACGCCTCGGTGAGCAGCGCGAGCAGCCCGTAGTCGATGGCGAACGCGATGACGCCCACCACGCCGAACTTCATGATCTGAGCGATGAGCTTCTTCACGTTCGCGCCTTCCCCGCCTTCGCCGCACGCCGCGGCCGGGCCTCAGCGCCCTTCGCGGCGCCGCTTTTCCAAAAACCCGTCTATTGTGGCATAAACGCTGCGAATATCAAGGGGTTTGCTCAGATGCCCGTCCATTCCACTTGCCAGGCTGCGCTCCTCGTCCTCGGTGAAGGCGTTCGCCGTCATGGCCAGGACAACCACGGTGCGCGCGTCCGCCCGGTCCATGGCCCGGATGGCGCGGGCCGCCTCGTAGCCGTCCATGTCGGGCATCTGCACGTCCATGAGCACGAGGTCGAACCAGCCTTCTTCCGAGGCGGCGAACGCGTCTGCCGCCTCGCGCCCCGTGGAGGCCGTCTCCACGTCCGCGCCCGCCATGCGCATGAGCTCGACGACGATCTCCTGGTTCAGGGGGTTGTCCTCGACCACGAGGACGTGCGCGCCGGAGAAGTCGTAGGAGCCGGCCTGGCAGGTCACGGGCGCGGCGGCCTTCGGCTCGACCGGATCGCAGGCGACCAGCCGATCGTCCCCCGCCTCCTCGAACGGCACGTCGACGGCGAACGACGAGCCGCAGCCCGCCACGCTCGCCACGCGGATGCGCCCGCCCATGAGCTCGACGAAGCGCTTCGTGATGGCCAGCCCCAGCCCCGTGCCGCCGTGGCGGCGGGCGATCGACGCGTCGCCCTGCTCGAACGAGCCGAATATCTTGTCCAAATACTCCGGCTCGATGCCGCACCCCGTGTCCTCGACCGCGAACCGCAGCCACAGCCGCCCGTCCTCGCCGTCGTCCAGCCGCTCGATGAGCAGCGTCACGCGGCCGCCCTCCGGCGTGAACTTGAACGCGTTGCCCATGAGGTTGTACACCACCTGGTTCAACCGCAAAGGATCGCCCACCACGCTCTCGGGCACGCTGCCCTCCACCACCGTGTCGAAGGCGACGCCCCGCTCCGCGGCCTGGGTGCGGAACACCGCCGCGAGCGAGCCGATGAACGTGGCCAGGTCGAACGCCTCGTACTTGATCTCGATCTTGCCGCTTTCGATCTTGCTCATGTCCAGTATGTCGTTGATGAGCGACAGCAGGTGCTCCGAGGACAGCGTCACCTTCTCCAGGCACTCCCGCACCTTGGCGTCATCGCCGATGCTCTCCAGCGCGATGGCCGTCATGCCCATGATGCCGTTCATGGGCGTGCGTATCTCGTGCGACATGCGCGACAGGAAGTCGGTCTTGGCCAGGCTCGCCTGCTGCGCCTCGGCGAAGGCGCGCTCGGCGCGGTCCTTCTCCTCGGCCAGAAGGCGCGTGCTCTTCTTGGCCAGGCGGTAGTACACGAGGAAGGCCGCGAGCACGAACAGCAGCACGGCCCCGCCCACGATGGCGGCGTTCACGGTTATGGTGCCGCTCAAATCCCCGATGTCGCCCTCGACGGCGCTGCAGGGCATGACCGAGCACAGGTACCAGTCCGTCTGATCGAGCGGGCGGAAGTACAGGTATTCGTCGAGGCCGTTCACGGCGATCGGCACGAGGGCGGTGTCGCCGCGCGCGAGCACCTCGCGGACGTGCGCCTCGCCGCCATCCGAGTAGGCCACCCGCTCGGAAAGGCAGTCGAACAGGTTGTCCCCCGGCTCGAGCTCGCTGTCCCGGTCGCTCACCACGCACACGCCGCTCCGATCGATCACGACCGTGCGCGAGAAGCCGTCGAACAGCGTGAGGTCGAGGCAATCGCCCACGCCCTTGGCGCTGAGCCCGCAGACGACCGCTACGACTTGCCCGCCTCCCAGGCTCACCGGCTCCATGCGCTCCTCGAGCACGATGAGGCCGTCGCACAGCGAGACCGTGCGCCCGTCCGCGTACGCGGACGGGACGTGGTCGCCTTCGCCGCAGAAGCCCGTCGCCCCGTCCGCCACGATGTAGCCGCCGTCGTCCGTCTTGAGGGCGAGGAAGGCGTAGTTGTCCCTGCGCGCCTGCGCGGTCAGGTAAGCCGCCGCCTCGCCGCGGCTCTGCGGCGCGACGGCGGCCAGCCCCGTCGCCACGGCCTCCATCTGACCGAACTTGCCCTCCACGCTGGCGTCGAACCGAAACGCCACCTGTTTGCTTAGCTCGCCCAGATACACGCTGCTCACGTTCGCCACGACGTCGTCGGTGGCCTTGCGCGTGGACACCACGGTGTACGTCAGCAGGACCGCCACCGCCACGGCCACAGCCGCAACCGCCGCGATCGCGCGCCTGCGTTCGCGCGCGCCGAAATGCACGTTCATGCCGAAAGCCACCACCCGTCGTCTTCGTTGGAATCACGGCATTCTATCACCGCCGTTCGGCCGCCCGCTCTCCGTCGGCCTACCGCTTGGCAACGGGTCGTCTACGGGAAGTTTCCAAGCGAAGCGACGGCACGCGGGAGGCGGTGCGGGGAATGACGAGAAACGCGGGCGCAACGGCTGGCGTGCGCCCGTCCAATCGGTTAGGATGGTTGCATTCGAGAATCGAGGAGCAATCGTGCAAGAGAAG
This sequence comes from Gordonibacter massiliensis (ex Traore et al. 2017), assembly GCF_019731765.1. Lineage (NCBI taxonomy): Bacteria > Bacillati > Actinomycetota > Coriobacteriia > Eggerthellales > Eggerthellaceae > Gordonibacter > Gordonibacter massiliensis (ex Traore et al. 2017). The sequence continues at coordinate 38,943 of NZ_JAASIO010000015.1, forward strand.
AAGGACGCGCAGGCCGAAGGGCCGCGCACGGAGAGCGCCGCGCAGGCCGGCAGCGTGGCCGTGCTCATCCCCTGCTACAACGAGGCCGTGACCATCGGCAAGGTCGTCGACGACTTCCGCCGCGCGCTGCCGGGGGCCACGGTGTACGTCTACGACAACAACTCCTCGGACGGCACGGGGGACATCGCCCGCGAGCACGGGGCCGTCGTGCGCGTCGAGCGCCGCCAGGGCAAGGGCAACGTCGTGCGGCAGATGATGCGCGACATCGACGCGGACTACTACCTCATGGTGGACGGCGACGACACCTACCCCGCCGAGGCCGCGCCGGAGCTGCTGGCCCCGCTCGTCGCCGACGAGGCCGACATGGTGGTGGGCGACCGGCTGTCCAACGGCACCTACGGCCAGGAGAACGACCGCGCCTTCCACGGCTTCGGCAACGACCTGGTGCGCGCGCTCATCAAGTGGATCTACGGCTTCGAGTTCTCCGACGTCATGACCGGCTACCGCGCCTACAACGCCGTGTTCGCCAAGACCATGCCCGTGCTCTCGCCGGGCTTCGAGATAGAGACGGAGCTGTCCATCCACGCGGTGGACAAGCGCTGGCGCATCGCCGAGGTGCCCATCGACTACCGCGACCGTCCCGAGGGCTCGGAGAGCAAGCTCGACACCTTCTCCGACGGCGTGAAGGTGCTGCTCATGATACTGTCGCTGTTCAAGGACTACCGGCCGCTCGCCCTGTTCTCCTGGCTGGCGCTCCTGTTCTGCGTGCTGGGGCTCGTGGCGGGCATCCCCGTCATCGTTGAGTTCGCGTCGACGGGCCTCGTGCCGCGCCTCCCCTCGGCGCTCTTGGCCGTGGCGCTCGTGTTCGTCGGCGTGATATCGTTCTCGTGCGGGCTCATCCTGGACACCGTGGTGAAGGGCACCCGCAAGCAGTACGAGCTGCAGGTGACCGAGGCGTACCGGGAGCACGGGAGGCGCTAGGGCGCCCGCGCCGCACTGCGCACCGTCCGCCGCCGCGCCCGCGGTGCCGCGCACAACCGGAAAAACGGCCGGGGCGGATGGCCGAAGCCCGCTGTGGGCCGGTGCGCCGCCTCGCACCATGCCGCCCCTCCTTGCGGATCGCATGTTACCCGATCAGGTCTAACATTTGCAGACGTGAATAATTGCGCGAACCCCCGCATAATAAAAAGTTTGGCGCGACCCGCCCATCGGCCCGCATGCCGGTTTTGAACGTAATGCGTGCGTTACGTTTCAGGGTTTCAAAGCGCCTTCGACGATCGAAAGCGGGCGACGAGCCGGGGGCGGCAGCGAAGGCCTCGTCGGACGGCGGAAAGCCGGCCGCTCCAAGCGCATGCCCGAGGTCCGGAAGGCGGCGCGCGATCAGGGCCATGCGCACGCAGGGTCGGCGCGTTCGGGGCTGTATCAAAAGTTCCCGAAACGCTCGTTGGCGATGACCCTTCCGTAGGGCAAGGGCTCTGCCCTTGCCGCCCGACGGGCAACGTTCCCCGGGTAGACGATAAGGGCAGAGCCCTTGCCCTACGCGACGAGCGAAAACGACGCTTTTGATACAGCCCCTTTAAGCCAGAGAGGCGGCGCGCGCCCGGGCGATGAGCTCGCACAGAGCGGGCGCATCCGCGGCGGAAAACCGATAGACGGCAACCTGGGGCTCGCTGCCGCCCTCCTGCGCGTGCTCGACGCGCACGAAGCGCAGCTCCACCTCGTCGAAGCCCTGCGACAGCAGCGCGTAGGCGTAGCAACGGGCCTGCAGCGCGTGCTTCTCGCGCACGCGCTCGGGGTCCTCGTCGTCCGCGCCGCCGGTCTTGTAGTCCACGACGAGCGCCCTCCCGCGCGGGTCGGCGCCGTGCGTGCACAAGAGGTCGATCTCGCCCTCCATGAGCTCGCCGCCCACCTCCACGGCGAAGGGAACCTCGGCGCGCCGCAGCTCCCAGGCGAGCGTCTCGGCGAACGTCGCGCTGGCGAACCAGCGCCCGCAAGCGGCCGCGAGGCGCGCGCGCTGCGCCGGCGAGAGCGCGAGGGCGTCCGCTATCGCCGCGAGGCGCGCGGCGTCCGGCACGGCGCCCGCCTCCGCCTCGAACTGGGCGGCGCGGTGGAACGCGCTGCCCAGGCTGGTGGCCTTGTCCGCATCGGCGGAAGGACGGACGCCCCTCCCGGCGTCGTCGAAGGGCGCGTCGCCGCCGTCGAGGCCCGCGGCGTCGGAAGGCGTCGCGGCGCCGGCGGCCTTCGCGGCGTCGTGCGCGGGCGCGATGGACGTGTAGGAGAACGCGTGCTCGCGCAGCGGGTTCCACGGGCGGCGCGGCACGGGGTCGGCGTCGGCCATGCGGGGCACGACGAAGAACGCGGGCGCGGCGGAGGGCGCGGGCGCCCCGTCGGTCGCGGGCGCTGCTTGCACGACGATGCGCTCGAACCGCGCCGGCGCGCTGCCGCCGTACTCGAGCTCCGCCGTGCCCTCCGGGAAGTCGGCCGCGCCGCAGAGCGCGCCGCGCACGTCGTCCACGAGCGCGGGGTACGAGGGCGGCTTGCCCGCCGCGGGGGCCTTCGCGTCCATGCACACCACCAGCGCCTCGCTCGCCCGCGTAAGGCCCACGTAGAGCTTGCGGCGCGCCTCGGCCAGCTCCTCGGCCGCCGCCCGGTCGCGCAGCGCGGCGCGGTAGGCGTCCTGGGTGCACGCCGGGACGCCCCGCCCGTCGCAGACGGGGACGCCCTCCTCCAGCACGCGCCGCGCGGCGGCGAGGTCGGCGTCCTCCTCGTCCGCGAAACCGCCTACGGCGCGCTTCGCGACGTTCGGGAACCCGTACAGCGAGCCCCCGGCGAGCAACGACGCGCGCGCGGCCGCTCCGCACGTCTCCACCACGAGCCTGCCCTGCGGCGCGGCGGGCCCCGCGAAATCGGCCAGGGCGACGATGGGGAACTCGAGGCCCTTCGACGCGTGTATCGTCATGATCTTCACGACGTCGCCCCCGCTGCCCGAAAGCGCGCCGGGCGCCTCCTTCATCCCCGCCGCGAGCTCGTCGGCGAATGCGCGCGCCGCGCTGGCCGGGCCCAGGTGCCGCTCGCCCTCCAACTGCTCGATGAGGCGCACGGCCTTGAGCACGTTGGCGGCGCACGCGAGCCCCGCCGCTCCCCCGTCCTCGAGCCGCGCCATCCAACCCGAGCGAACGACGGCGTCTTGCACCACGCGGGAAAGCGGGCGCGTGCGCGCGTCGCGCTGGGCGCGCGCGATCAGGCCCACGGCGTGCGACAGGCGCGGGGGAAGCCCGCCCTCCCGCTCCGCCAGGCGGGCGAAGCCCTTGTCCAGGTCGCGGCGGCGCAGCTCGCCCGTCTCGGCGTCCCGTTCGGTGGCCAGTTCCAGCAGGTCGTCGGCCGAGAGGCGCACCATGTCGCTCGTGAGCACCTCGAACAGCGCCGCCGTGTTGGCCGGGTTCGCCAGCGCCTCCGCGAACCGCGCCACCACGCGCACCTCGGGCGCGGCGGCGAACAGCGACCCTCCCGTCACGGCGCACTCGAAGCCCTCGTCGCGCAGTGCCTGGGCGTACGTCTCGGCCCGCGACATCTTGCCCAGCAGCACCACCATGTCGCCCGGGGCGTGGCCGCTCGCGCGCAGCGCGGCGAAGCGGCGGGCGACGGCGCGGGCGCAAGCGGCCTTCGCGTCGTCGACGCCCACGCCGGTGCCGCGCCCGGAGGGGCGCATGGCCAGCACGAGGTCGATGCGCGGTCCGTCGCCGCGATACGTCGACCTCCGCCCGTCGCAGGGGGCGAGCGACATGAAGTCGTCGCCGAACACATGGGACTGCTCGAACACGCGGTCGACGAACGACAGCACGTCGGCGTGGCTGCGGAAGTTCTTCGTCAGCTCCACGTAGAGGGCGCCCACCTCTTCGGAGCGCATGGTGCGCTTGTGCGCCTCGTACACGTTCACGTCGGCCCCGCGGAAGCGGTAGATGGACTGCTGGGCGTCGCCCACGGTGCACAGGCGGCCGAGGCCGGGCCCGGCGAGATGCGCGATAAGGTCGATCTGCAGCTGGCTCGTGTCCTGGAACTCGTCCACCATGACCAGCTTGAAGCGGTCGGCGTAACGGCGCGCCACGCACGGATGCTCCTCGAAGGCGGTGAGCGTCTTCACCAGCAAATCGTCGTTGTCGAGCTTGCATGCGGCGCGCTTCTTGCCCTCGTAGCGTCGCGCCACCTCGCGCGCGAGCGCCAGCAGCTCGTGAGCGCGCGGCCAGGCCAGCGCCAAGGCGACGCTGCGGCACACGTGGGCGTGCACGTCCTGGTAGGCCGCGACCCGCTCCTTCACCTCGGCGCCGCCGAACGTCTTCGGCAAAAACGCGCACGCGTCCACCACGGCCGCCAAGTCGCGCGGGCCGGCGTCCGCGCCTTCCGCCAGAAACGCCGAGAGCGCGTCTACGGCCTCGGCCGCCTGGCCGCGCGCCCGCTCGGCGGCCGCGCTCGTGCCGCCCTGCTCGAGCGCGGCCGCCACGTCCTCGTAGGCCACCAGCAGCTCGCGGGCGAGCGCGGCGGGGCGCGGCGGCTCGGGCCCCAGGTCGACGGCGTCCAAACCGCCGCGCAGGCCCACGGCCTTGTCGAGCAGCGCCTGCAGCATCGAAGCCACCGAGGGAGCCGTGGGCAGCGCCGAGCGCGCGGGGAACTCGTCGAACAGCGCCGCGTACGAGCCGCGCTCGATGATGTCGTTGTCGGCGCCCAGGGCCTCGTCGATGCTCTCGGCCACGAGGTCGGCCCGCTCCGCGTCGCCCACGATGCCGAACGCCGGGTCCAGCCCCAGCTCCAGGGCATGGGTGCGCAGGATGCGCGAGCACATGCCGTGGATGGTGGATATCCAGGCGGCGTCCACCTTCAGGGCCTCCTCGGCCATGCCCTCGGCGCGCAGCGTGCGCTTGACGCGCGCCTTGATCTCGGCGGCGGCCTTCTCCGTGAACGTGATGGCCAGCACCTCGTCGACGCCGCCGGCGGCCGGGCCGCTCTCGAGCAGAAGCGCGTAGGCGATGCGCTGCGTGAGCGTGAACGTCTTGCCCGAGCCGGCGCCGGCCGACACGAGCAGCGGCCCGTCCACGCGCTCGACGCTGGCGCGCTGGCCCGGCGTGCAGGTTTCGAGGTTCACCGGCTAGCGCCTCCTTTCGCACGCGAGGACCGGGCAGAATCCGCACGGATCCCCGCCGCGCGGATCGGGGGCCACGAGCCCCGCTCCCATGCTGCGCGCCGCGGCGGCGATGCCCTCTTCCACACGATCCACCAGCTCGGCGAACGACGCGGCCCCGATCTCCTCGCAGGCCGGCCCCGGCACGCCGCAGGCATCCGCGTCGATGCCCGGAACGTCCCCCTCGCCCACGACGGTGCGGTCGAAGGCCCCGGCCACGCGCCCGTCGCGCCCGTAGGACACGTAGAGCGCGCCCACGACCTCCAGGCCCAGCAGACGGCGGACCGCCTGGGCGTACACGAGCGTCTGCACCTTGTGCGGCAGCACGACGCCGCCCGCCGACGGTGCGGGCGACGCCGAGGACAGCGCATAGTCGGGCGAGAGCGACCCCTTGTAGTCGATGACGACGGCTTGCCCGCGCTCGTTCACGTCGACGCGGTCCACGCTGCCGCGCAACGCGCAACCCGCGTACTCGAACGGCTCCGCGCCGCCGAAGTCGAGCTCGAAGCGCGCGGGCGCGAATCCGGGCAACAGCGCGCTTTCGCGCTCGAGGTAGGCCGCAAGCCTGCGCTCGAGGTCGTGCGTCTCGGCCCGCTCGAAGGCCGTGCGGGGCACGAGCGGGTTGCGGTTGCGCTTGAGCTCGGGCTGGAACGCCAGATGGCGGGCGAACGTCTCGCGCAGAAGCTCTTGCGCGTCGGGCAGGTTTTCCGGCGCCACCTTCGCATGCCCGGCCTCGATGAAGTGCTCGTAGAAGCTCTTGAGCACGCCGTGCGAGAAACTGCCCATCTCCAGCGGGCCGAAGCCCGCGTCGGGCTCGGACAGGCGCAGGCGCCTGAGCGAGAACCACTTGCACGGGCACTCGAGGTAACTCTCGATGGCCGAAGGCGACAGGGCGGGCAGCGCGGCGCCCGTTGCGTTCGCGGCGCCCGCACCCGGCAGCACGACGAGACTGCGGGCCGCAGGCGACACCTCCCCGCTCGCGGGCACGTCCCACGCCTCGGCGTCGGAGGGGTCGCATCCCGGCGCGAGGTTCTCGTGCAGGGCGTCCTCGCCGGCGGTCTCGGCGAAGGGCGCGAGCGCGACGGGCAGGCCCGTGGCCCGGTCCAGATCGTCGGTGCGCGTGGGATCGGCCCGATAGCAGTCGAGCAGCTCCTCGAACGCGACGGCCGGATAGGCGTCGTCGGCGTCCACCGTGTTGAGCGGGCGCTCGCACACCACCGCGTCGCGCGCGCTCGAAAGCGCGCGGAAGAACCGGCGCCGCGAGGCGGCGAGCGCGTCGGCGGGCGCGCACAGGCCCAGCTTCTCCATGAGCAGCGTGCCGCCGTTCTCCACGGGGCGCACCGGGTACGCGGTGGCCACGAGGTCGCACGCGAACAGGACGGCGCACGAGCACGGCGGCCGCTCGGCCGCGTCGTCCAAGCCCATGAACAGCACGGCGGGCTCGCGGCCGGCCGCGCCGGAGGCGCCGGGCACGCAGGCGTCCTTCTGCGCCCCCGCCGTCAGCGAGGCGCGCTCGAGCAGCGGCAGCGCGTCGACGAGGGGCGTGGCCGTGCGCGCGCAGGCGGACGCGAAGCGGCGGGCGCACCCACACGCGGCAAGCTGCTCCGCGCGATACGCCGCGTCGAGATCCGCCCGTCGGAGCAGGTGGCCCTCGAGCGCGTCGAGCGCCCCGCCCACGTCGCCGCCGCCGAGCGCGACGAGCGCGTCGGAGGCGACCTCGCTCGCGGCGCGCAGGTCGGCCACGATGCGCGCGCGGTCGACCGTGCGGTCGCCGCGCCAGGCGGCGTCGAGGGCGTAGGCCGCGTGCTGCGGCACGCCCGAGAACGGGCTGAGCGCGAAGTCGGAGGCCTGGGACACCCGCCACTCCCCACCGCAGGCGAATCCGACCAGCGCCAGGAACGCACGGCCGAACCCGGTCTGCGCGAACGTCGCGCGCACCGCGACGGCCGAGGAAACGCCGTGCTGCGCCAGGCAGTCGGCCGCATCCTCGAACGCCGACGCCGGTTCGCGGCAGGCCACGCACACCGGCAGCGGATCCCGTCCCTGCGCGTCAGCGACCGCCCGCTCGGCAAGGGCCGCGTCGGCCGCCGCGCGCGCCACGAGCGCGGGCGCGGCGTAGCGGCCCGCCGGCAGCAGGAAGCGCACGGCGCCCGTCGGCGCGAGGGCGTTGCCGTCGGCGGGCTTGAACAACCGATTCAGGAGGGCTTGCAGCTCAGGGGCGCGCGCCGGGTCGCCGTCCGGAGCGAGGCACCCGTCGTCGACGCGCACCACGGGCGCGCGCTCGGAAAGCGCCTGGAGCAGGTGCTCCTCGGCGCAGCCGAGCTCGTCGAAGCCGAGCGCCACCAAGGGCGGCGGCGCGGGAAGCGCCCGCGACAGCGCGTCGGCCGCCTCGGACAGCTCGCAGCGTCCGCGCGCACGCAGCTCTTCGGCGTAGCGGGCGAGCGCGGCGAGCGTCGCGCGCTCCCCCGCGCTCAGGTCGGTCTCCTGCTCATCGCACCCGCGGACGAGCTGCGGAAGGGCGTCGCGCGCGAGGGCGGCCACCAGATCGACCGTGCCGGGCGTGGCGTGCAGGCCGCCTTCGCCGGCGGCTTCAAGGGCGCGCCGCACGAGCAGCGTCCGCTCGGCGGACTCCACGATGCGCCGCCCGTCGCCGAACAGCTCCCAGCGATCCGCCACCCACGCGGAGAACGTCTCCACGCGCACGCCGAGCGCGGCCGAAGAGCGCGCGAGGGCGCGCCGCACGCGCGCCGCGGCAGCGGGCGCAGGCACCAGCACCACGGGCACGGCGCCTTCGCGCACGAGCTTTGCCGTGATGCTCGAAACGGCGCGCAGGGCCGCGTCGGCGTTGTCGGCTGTTTCCATTCGATAGGGCATGCGGCTATTGTACCCGTGCGCGACGCACGCGATGCGCTAGAATGACGGCCATGCAAAAGAACACCTTGAAATACGCGGCCTTCGTTTTCGTGGGCGGAGCCAGCTACGGCGTCATGGCAACGGCCCTGAAGCTGGCCTACGCCGACGGCTTCACCTGGCGGCAGACCGTATTGAGCCAAGGGCTCTTCGGAACCCTCATCTTCGCCGTCGCCCTGCTGGTGCTGGCCCTCGTGGGAAAGCGCCCCGTCCCGCTCTCCCCCAAGCGCATCGCCGCGCTCTTGGGCCTGGGCCTGACCACGTGCACGACCTGCGTGCTGTACAACTACGCCCTCACGAAGCTTCCCGTGCCGGTGGCCATCACGCTGCTGTTCCAGTTCACCTGGATCGGCGTGGTGGTGCAGGTGGCCACCACCCGAAGGCGCCCGCACGCCGCCGAGCTGGCCGCCGTGGCCGTCATCCTGGGCGGCACCGTGCTGGCCAGCGGCCTTCTGTCAGAGGACCTCTCCGGCCTCGATCCGCTGGGCGTCGCGTGCGGGGCGCTGTCGGCGGTGAGCACGGCGGCGTTCATGTACCTGTCGAGCCGCATCGGCTGCGACCTGCCCCCCATCGAGCGCGGCCTGTTCGTCTGCGTGGGCGCCTGCCTGCTGGGGCTCGTCGTCTGCCCCGACTACCTCGCAAGCGGCGCGCTCCAAGCCGGCATTTGGAAGTACGGCATCATACTGGGCATGTTCGCGCTGTTCATCCCCGTCATCGCTTTCGGCATCGGCACGCCGCACCTGCCGCCGGGCATCTCCACCATCATGGCCTCGGCCGAGCTCCCCTGCGGCATCGTCATATCGGTGATCGTCCTCGGCGAGGCGGTCGACGCGTTCCAAGCGGCCGGCATCGTCGTCATCCTCGCAGGCGTGGTGGTGTCGCAGCTGCCGAACCTGCTGCCCGCCAAGGATGCCGCGAAGAACGGTTAAGGGCAACGCGCCGCAGACGCAAGACCACCACCCTCGAGGCCCTCTGCAACGCCATCGGATGCGAGATCGGCGAGCCTTTCGCAAGCAAGTTTTAAATTATAACTATTATAGTCATGGACAAAAATCATAGCTGTGGTTGATTCAGCCACGGGAAATATGCGGACCGCTTCCCGCCACCAGGCTTTTTGCCCCAATACCCCACTCCTTACGCGCATGAAATCGACCACAGGTCCCGATTTTGTCCACTGGTTTTCGGCGCAACGCTCTTGCCGGTCGTCCGAAGCGACCGGCATACGAGCGCCCATGAGCGAAGCGATGCGGATTGGGTTCCAGGATATTGGGTTCCAGGATGCACGTTTCGCCTTACAAGCCCATAACGCGCAGAGTTTTGACGAATGCAGACAGCGAGTGAGGCGAAAGCGGTGCGAAAGCAACAGCAAGGGACGGGCGAGGGCGACGCAGAGCGCAGCGGAAGCGTGGAAAATTCGCTCTTGCAATGGCGCGCTTGCTTTGCAATAATGTTCAGGCTGTTCTCCGCAAGCGGAAACGCGCATCGTCCCCATAGTCTAGAGGTCAGGACGCGGCCCTTTCAAGGCTGAGACACGAGTTCGATTCTCGTTGGGGGCACCAAAACTCGATACCCGGCCACCCGCAAGGGAGCCGGGTATTTTCGTATCGACCGCACTGTGCGGAAGCATTCGGGTTATAGGCCAAAACGTGTACTTTGAGTCTAATCGTAATCAATACGGTAGGGACCTGTTGCGTGAAGCATTCCCAAAGCTACGCGAATAGAACCAGCGCTGTTCGCGGTTCCGCCCTCGCGTGTTCCGACGCCCAGGCAAGCGCCCAGCGAGACCCGCAGGTTCCACTCGTTCCGTGAAGCCGAGGGGCGCTTGGTGGCGAAACCGCCCGCAAGCGGGGACGTTGCGGTATGATGGAGGGTATGGACATCGACGAGGCGGCAGCGCCGCAACCCGCATACAAGAACGCCGACGCGCCCGCCGCGCCTTCCGGCAGAACCGCGCCCGCTTCTTCGGACGGCGTCGAAGCGCGCCCCGGAACCGGCGAGGATCTCCAAGCCGCCCCCGCAGGCGGCGACGCGTGCGGCGAAGAACCCGTCAGCCTCGTCGTGGCAGAGCCCGAACCCGCGCCGGAGCCGCCCAAGCCGCGCGTCATCGTCATGCACGCCTCGGTGGGCTCGGGGCACCGCAGCGCCGCTATGGCCGTGGCCCAAGCCCTCGAGCTGCTGCGCGACGAGGCGGCGGCGCGGCGGCGGGAAGCCCCCGACGGCGCCGACGAGGAGCCGTTCGTCCCCGAGGACCTGGAGGTCGAGGTCGTCGACATCTTGGAATGGGGGCGCATCGTGTTCGACGGCGACCACGCCGCGTCGCTCTTCACGGGGGCCACGCGCCCTATCTACGACCTCACCTGGCGCTTCACGCTCACCGGCCGCCTCCTGTGGGGCGGCGGCACCGTGTGGTCGCGCGTCATGTACCCCTCGTTCACCGACCACGTGCGCGAGGTGCGCCCGCTGGCCGTGGTGTGCACGCACATCACGGCGGCGAACGTGGCCGTGGGCGCGCGCATGCTCTCGGGCGTGGAGTTCCCCATCGTCTGCGTGCCCACCGACTACGAGACCGAGGGCCTGTGGCCGCACAGGGGCGCCGACCTGTTCTGCGTGGCGAACGAGTCCATGGCCGAGACGCTGCGCCCGCGCAAGGTGGGCGACGAGCGCATCCTCATCACGGGTATCCCCACGCGCGAGGACTTCCGCCGCACCTACGACCAGCGCGCCACGCGCGAGCGCCTGGGCCTGCCGCTCGACAAGACCGTGGTTCTGGCACTGGCCGGCGCGCAGCTCCCCCGCCCCTACGTGCACTTCCGCGAGGCGCTCGACAAGCTGCTGCCCTACGTGCACGCGCTCTCCGACATGCACTTCGTGCTCGTGGCGGGCAGCGACGCCGACTACGCGCGCCACCTGCGGCACGAATGCGGAGAGCTGGGCCTTGCGAACGTCACCGTGCTCGACTACGTGGAGGGCATGGCGGCGCTCATGGCGGCGAGCGACCTCGTGATCTGCAAGTCCGGCGGTCTCGTGGTCACCGAGTGCCTGTGCGCGCAGGTGCCCATGATCTTGCTCGGCCGCGCCTACGGCCAGGAGAAGGTGAACGTGCTCATGCTCACCGCCGTGGGCGCCGCCATGCACGTGACCACGTCGCGCGAGCTTCTGGACGCCCTGCGCCACATCGAGAAGAACCCGGAGAGCATCCGCTCCATGCTCGTCAACGGACGGTTCCTGCGCCACGAGTCCGCCGCGCGCGACGTCGCGCGGGCCGCGCTGGAGCTGGCCGCACACCCCAAGAAACCCGACGACCCGCTGCGCAAGAGGCACTTTTTCGGCTTCTACTGGGGCGGGAAGCCCGCGCACGCGCGCTAGCGCGCGGCACCGCGCCGCGCGCCGACCAATCGAAAGGAACGCAAGCGATACCCATGACCGAATTCAACGAACTGGGCCTTTCCCCGGAAACGCTCGAAGCCGTGGCCCGTCTGGGCTACGAATCCCCCACCCCCGTGCAGGAGCAGGCCATCCCGTTGGTGCTGGAAGGCCGCGACCTCATTGCGGCAGCCAAGACCGGCACGGGCAAGACGGCCGCGTTCTCGCTGCCCGCGCTGGACGGCCTCGGCCACGCCAAGGGCGGGCAAGGGCCGCTCATGCTGGTGGTCACGCCCACGCGCGAGCTGGCGCAGCAGATCGGCGAGGTGTGCGCCGCCGTGGCCGTGTCCACGCACCACCGTATAGCCACCGTGGTGGGCGGGCTTTCTTACGAGCCGCAGATCCAGAAGCTCAAGCACGGCGTCGACGTGCTCATCGCCACGCCGGGGCGCCTCGTGGACCTCATGGAGCAGGGCGCGGCGCGCCTGGGCGACGTGGAGGTGCTCGTGCTGGACGAGGCCGACCGCATGCTGGACATGGGCTTTCTGCCCTCCATGAAGAAGATCATCGGCGCGACGCCCGCCTCGCGGCAGACGCTTCTGTTCTCGGCCACCATCGACCGCTCCATCATGGGCAGCGTGGGCAAGCTTTTGCACGATCCGGCCATGGTGGAGATCGCGCACAAGGGCGAGACGGCCGACACGGTGGAGCAATTCGTCGTGCGCGCGCCGCAGACGCTCAAGCCGGCGCTGCTGAAAGCGGTCCTCGCCGAGAAGGGCCACGAGCGCGTCATCGTGTTCACGCGCACCCGCAGCCGCGCCGACGCCACGTGCCGCCGCCTGAAGAAGGCGGGCTACACGGCCGAGGCCATCCACTCCGACCGCAGCCAGAACCAGCGCCGCCGCGCGCTCGACAACTTCATGAACGGCGCCACCGACGTACTCGTGGCCACCGACGTGCTGGCGCGCGGCATCGACGTGGAGAGCGTCGACCACGTCATCAACTACGACCTGCCCACCGTGCCCGAGGACTACGTGCACCGCATCGGCCGCACGGGCCGCGCCGGCGAGGAGGGCTGGGCCATCTCGTTCGTGAGCCCCGAGACGGAAGACGCCCTGCGCGACATCCAGAAGCTCATCAAGCGCGAGATCCCCGAGATGGAGATAACCACGTTCGACGAGGAGGCGGCGCTGGCCGAGTCCGCCGCCCACGCCACGCGCAAGGCGGCGCGCACCGACCCCGAGATCGCCCAAGCGGCGCGCGAGCTGGCGAAGCGCGAGCGTCGCAAGGAACGCGCCCGCGAAGCGACGGCCGAGGACGCGCAGGCTGCAGGCGCGCGCGGACAGGGCGGCGCGGGTGCGAAGGGCGGCGCCAAGAAGCGCGCGGCGAAGAAGCCAGCCGGCGTGGCGGGCGCGAGCCCAACCCGCCAGCGCCCCGCGCAGAAGGGCCCGAAGAAGCCCGCCGGCAAGGGCGCCGCGAACGCGGCGGGCCGGCCGGCGCAGCCGAAGCAGCAGGCGTCGATGGCACCGTCCGCGTCCAAACCCGCGCGCGGCGGCGCAGACCTGCGCCCCGGCCGCGCCCACCGCGCCGACGTGGCCAAACGCCGCGGCAAGCAGCGGTAACGCGACCGGCACGCAGCACACGCGCAACCCCTCCGCACGAAGCCTGCGCGGAGGGGTCCTTCGGTCAGAACCGCCCCGCTAGCCGCCGCGCGGGATCCTTCGGCTCGAATCGCTCGCTCAGGATGTCAACGCGCTGGCTCGCGTAATGTCAACGGCGTTTTAACGTAGAGAAGACCTCGCAAAGCACAAAAATCACCGACGCCCCCATACATGCATCCCTAGCGAACAGTCCCAAAGTTTGCGATCTGGGCAAACGCCTCGCAAAACCAGACAGCGGCAAACCGCGAAGGGCTTTCTACGGCCTTTCAACCCGGAAAACATGGGGGCATCGGTGATTTTTGTACAAACCGAAGCGCGTCTGCTGTTAAACCAGCATCGACACGCACCCGGCCAGGTGGTCGACTGTCGAACTCCCGAGCACGCGGAGCGGGCGCAGGGAGGCGCCTCGGCTGCCGCCGCACGGGATCCTTCGACTCCGGCGGCTCACGCCGCCTCCGCTCAGGATGACAGAACTGTCGAATGCTTCGCTCGCTCAGAATGACAACTCGTCGGCTTGCGGAATGTCAATGCTGGTTTAGCAGCGGACTTGCCCACCGCTGTCGCATACAGCGCGTGGGCCAAAGGCCTTGCCGCTCCGCCCCCCTCGTCCGCGCGTAGACGCGTGGCACGACCAGGGGCAAAAAGCCGCCGGCAAACGGATGGATACCTGAACGGTCGCGGTTTCGCACACTATCGACCGTCCGGTGAAAGCGACCCTATCCCATAGGGTCCTTGTTCTGGTTGGCGGCGACGCGCACAAGGCGGTTGGCCAGCCACACCGCTCCCACCAGCACCACCAGGGCGCTGCCGGCCAACAGCCATGCTCCCTGCAGCAGCTCTCCCAGCAGGATGAACGCCGAGGCGGCCGCGACGAATATGAGCGCGACCACGCCCACGGCGACGATGGCCGTTCCCGCCACGCGCGCGCCGCGCCCCTCCTCGCGTTCCTTCAGTTCATCGTCCGCCATGGCGGCCACCTTGCCCTTCGCTCGATTCGTGAACGCTATGGTACGCTTTTCGTGGCCACCACGGCCACGCCGGTTCCGCACACGTCGGCGACGACGACGTCGCCCGCCGCGACCGGCACCGCGAGGCGCGCGGCAGCGCATGCGGCCAGCACGTCGGCCACGCGGTCCTTCGGCACGGGAGCGGACGTCTTCACGCTCACCGGCTCCAAGCAGCCCTTAACGGGCAGCACGGCCGTCACCATGCGCTCGGGCGCCGTGGCCTCGCGCGCCGCGTAATCGGCCCCGCGCTTGCACGTGTTGCCCGTCACCTCGGCCACGCCGCCCTGCTCGTCCAAGGCCACTTCCAGCTGGCAGCCAAGCGGGCAGCAGATGCAGGTGAACGTGGCTATCTCGGTGGCCAGTTGCATTATTCGGCTCCCCCTCCCGCCACGTGCGTGCGGCTCTCAGCCGCCGAGCGGACGGGCGCCGCCGCGTCGACGACGTCCTCGGCGCGGCCCTCGACGCGCACGTGCAGCGAGGAGAGCCCCGCCACGTCGGCACCGGAGAGCTTGATCTGCACCATCTCGGCCGGCACCGCCACCATGGTCTTGGCCTTCTTCACCGTGCGCGTCGAGCCGTCCGCGGCGACGCCCTCCACGTAGAAGCGCGGCTCGCGCAGGGCACGCGAGACGCGCAGCGACAGCGTGAGGCGCTCGTCCGCGCCCGTCGCCCGGTCGATGCGCTGGGGCACCACGTAGCGCACGCCCTCGTCGGGAAGCACCGGAACGGAAGCGACGGAAGAAGGCGAAAGGCGCCCCGCAGAATCCGCCGCGCCGTGCACCGTCCGATCCTCTCCCACAGCCCGCGAGCCGGCATCCTGCGCTTCCGGCGCAACCTGTGCGGCCCTCGCCTCCCGCAAGCCGTCGGCATCCCCCTCGCCCGCGCCGCCGGCCCCGTGCGCGACGCGGCGCGCGTAGGCGGCGGCCGCCGCGCCGGCAACCTCGCCCTCCGCCGACGCATGGTCCACCAAGTCGTGCACGTGCAGCGCGTTTCCGCAGGCGAACAGCCCGGGCACGCTCGTGGCCAGGCGGTTGTCCACGCGCGCGCCGCCCGTCGTCGCATCGAGCTCCGCGCCCGCCGTCTTGGCCACCTCGTTCTCGGGGATGAGTCCCACCGACAAAAGCAGCGTGTCGCACGGCACGCGCCGCTCGGTGCCCGGCACGGGCGCGAGCGTGACGGGATCGACGTCCGAGACGTGCACGGCCTCCAGGCGCCCCTCCCCCTCCAAACGCGTGACCGTGCGGCTCAGGTGCAGCGGGATGCCGAAATCGTCCAGGCACTGCACGATGTTGCGGCGCAGGCCCGACGGGTGCGGCATGAGCTCGTAGACGCCCTCCACCTCGGCGCCCTGCGACGCCAGGCGGCGCGCCATGATGAGGCCGATGTCGCCCGATCCCAGGATGACGGCGCGCCGGCCCGGCAGGCACCCCTGCAGGTTCATGAAGTTCTGGGCGCTGCCGGCCGAGAACACGCCCGACGGCCGGCTGCCGGCCATGTTGAGCGCGCCCGCGCCCCGTTCGCGCGAGCCGGTGGCCAGCACGACGGCGCGGGCCCGCAGCACGTGGGCGCCCGCGCCGCTCACCGCGTGCACCGCAAGCTCGCCCTCGCCGGCACGCGCGGTGTCCACCGACAGCACCGAGGCGCCGCGCAGCACCTCCACGCGTCCGGTTCCCGCACCGCCGGCCCCGGACGCGCACCCCCCGAGCGAGGCGGCCTCGCGCGCCGCGTACTCGGGCCCGGTGAGCTCCTCGCCGAAGCGGTGCAGGCCGAAGCCGTTGTGCACGCACTGCTTCAGAATGCCGCCGAGCTTCGCCTCGCGATCGACCAGCAGCGCCCGGGAAGCGCCGCCGTCCGCGGCCGCGCGCGCCGCGGCCATGCCCGCCGCGCCGCCTCCCACCACGACCACGTCGTAGAGGGCGTCCGAAGAATCCGCAGGTGACGCCGCCCGCCGCGCGCAAGCGGCATCCTCAGCCACCGAATCCGCGGCAGCGCCCCGCTGCGTCGCTCCCGCCCCAACGCCCGGATCCATCGAGCCCGCAACAGCCCCCTCGCTCGCGGCCCCCGCGGGAGCGCTCCCCAAAGCTCCCGTTCCGCCGCAGGCGGATAGGCGGCCGGAATCGGCCCCCTGCCCGGCGCGCTCCTCCTCGAGCCGCGCCAGCTCCGCGTAGTCCTCCCGTGCGGTGGCGACCAGGTACGACCCCGGCAGACGCTTGTCCAAAACGTCGGGCGGCGTGCCCGTCTCGCGCGCGACGATCTTCGCAATCTCCGGCGAGCAGAACCCGCCGTGGCACCGGCCCATCGTGGCGCGCGTGCGCCATTTCAGCGCGTCGAGCGACAGCACGGGCACCGGGCCGTGCAGCGCCTTCACGATCTCGGCCTCCGTCACCTCGCAGCAGCGGCACACCACGCGGCCCGCGCGCGGATCGGCCGCGATGGCCCGCGCCCGCTCCTCCTCGCCCATCTCCGAGAACGGCACGGCGCGACGCCGGCGGGGGTCGAAGCCCGCGCGCTCGGGCGCATCCAGCAGCGCCGCCACGTCGCGGGCGACGTCCGCGGCCACGGCGGGCGCCGACGTGAGGCCGGGCGAGTCGAAGCAGGCCACGTTGAAGAAGCCGGGCGCGTCGTCAGGCTGGCCGATGACGAAGTCGCCGTCCGCCTCGGAGGCGCGCAGGCCCGCGAAGTTCGCGATCACGCCGCGCGTGCCGGCGCCGGGCCAGGTACGCCGGGCCGCTTGGAGCACGAACGCGAGGCCCTCGGCGCTCGTGGACACGTCGTCCTTGCTCCCCTGCTCCACGGCGTTGGGCCCCACCAGCAGGTTTCCGTGCACGGTGGGCGTCACCAGCACGCCCTTGCCCGCCCGCGACGGCGCCTGGAACATCGTGTGCGAGAACGTGCGGCCAAGGTCGGTGTCGTACAGGCAGTACTCCCCGCGGCGCGGAACGATGCGCAAGCGCCGCTCGCTCACCTGGTTGTTGATCTCGTCGGCGTGCACCCCGGCCGCGTTCACCACGGCCCGGGCGGCCCAGCGCGCGCCCGATGCGGAGGTCACCAGATAGCGCGCCCCCGACGCTGCGCGATCGCCGTCCCGCGGCACCCGCGCCACGGAGCTGACGCGCTCGTTGAAACGCAGCCGCGCGCCGTGGACGACCGCCTGCTCGATACAGGCGAAGGCCACCTCGTACGGGTCGCAGATGGCGCCGGTCTCGGCGAGCAGCGCGCCCTTCACGCCCGCATCGACCTGCGGCTCCAGCGCACGCACCTCGGCCGCGCTCAGCTCGCGCACCCCCTCCACGCCGTTCTCGGCGCCGCGGGCCACGAGCGCCCGCACGCTCGCCAGCTCCTCGTCGGAAAACGCCAGCACGAGCGAGCCGTTGCGCCGGTACGCGAACCCCAGCTCGTCGGCCCACCGCGCGTACCGGCGCGAACCCTCCACGTTGTAGCGCGCTTTAAGCATGCCGGGTGCGGGGTCGTATCCGGCGTGCACGATGCCGGAGTTGGCGCGGGTTGCTCCGCAGGCCACGTCGTTGCCCGCCTCGAGCACGACGACGTCCAGCCGATAGCGGGAAAGCTCGCGCGCGCAAGCCGCGCCGGCGACGCCCGCGCCGATGACGACGACGTCGCAAAGAGGTGCGTTCAAGGTATCCATGTCGTTCAGCTTACTATTTTTCCCCGTTGGGCGAAAGAGCGGATGCAAAATCGCTCGAACACGTTATCGTATGGCAGACGGATTCAGCGAAAGGGTGCTCATGAGGATCGCAGTGGCGAGCGAAGGCTTGGGGGTCGCGCCCCGTTTCAGTCAATGCTCGAGCTACATGTGTTACACGGTCGACCGGGGCGTCATCGTGGAATGCCAGAACATGCCGAACCCCGGCATGTCGACGGCCAAGCTCGTCACGTTGTTCTCCGAGATGGGCGTGGACACTATCATCGTGGACGCCATCGACTACGACGTGGCGAACGTGTTCTGCCACGCGGGCATCGAGGTGATAGCCAGCGCGCACGGCAGCGCGCGCGAGGTGGCGCAAGCCTACCTCACCCGCACGCTCACCGGCGTCGACGAGCTGTGCCATCTGGGCGACTGGGAGCACGACGACGACCTCGACCACGATCTCGCCGAGGCATAGAGCCTCGCAAGGCCGCCGCTGGCGGCCTTTTTTTCGCCCGCGTCTCGCACGCGCCCCCGCTTCGTCCGTCGGAGACGAAACCGTCCGGAACCCGGTGCCCGCCGGCGATCCGCAAACCCCTCGCGCCCCCCAAGGGGGACCGCCCCCTTGGGGGATTTCGCCCAACGCGCGCTTCTTCCCCATCCGAACAAAAGCCCCGCCCCGCAGGATCTTCGTTTGCCGCGCCCGCGAAACGAGCCCTTCCCTCGATACAACTTCGTGACACGTTCGTGAGACAATATGCCCCGACGCACAACAGCGGAAAGGAGGGCCGACCGTGGCGCGCATACTCGTTGCCGAGGACGAACGCCCCATCAACGACCTCGTCTGCCGCAACCTGGCGCTCGTGGGCCACGAGGCCGTGCCGTGCTTCGACGGCGACGAGGCCCTGCGGCTCGCCCGCCAAGAGCGCTTCGACCTCGCGCTCCTGGACGTCATGATGCCGGGGCCGACGGGCTTCGAGGTGAAACGGCGCGTGGACGCGAACGTCCCCGTGATATTCGTGACCGCGAAAGACGACCTGGCAAGCCGCCTGGACGGGCTGGGCATGGGAGCCGACGACTACGTGGTCAAACCGTTCGAGATACTGGAGCTGCTGGCCCGCGTGGAAGCGGTGCTGCGACGCACCGACCAGCACCAGCGCACGTTCGAGCACCAAGGCGTGCGCGTGGATCTGGCCACGCGCCAGGCGTTCAAAGACGGCGTGGAGGTGGCGCTCGCACCCAAGGAGTTCGACCTTCTGGAAACGCTCGTGGTGAACCGCAACCTCGCCCTGTCGCGCGAGCAGCTGCTGCGGCTGGTGTGGGGCTACGACTTCGAGGGCGAGAGCCGCACCGTGGACATGCACGTGCTGCGCCTGCGCAAGAAGCTGGGTTGGGAGGACGTCATCCAAACGGTGTACAAGGTGGGCTACCGCCTGAGCACGAGGCGGCGCGCATGAGGTCGCTGCGCTTCTGGCAGAAGGCCTACCTGCTCACCCTGGCCCTGTTCCTGGCGGCGCTCTACGGGGGCGTGGCGTTCATCGGCTGGCAAAACCAGCAGCAGACCATGGCCAGCGAGGTGGAGAAGGCGCGCGGCGAGCAGAGCTTCGTCGCGCAGGCGCTCGCCCAGGACCTGGCCGCCGTCGAAGGCGGCAATACGCGCTTGCAGAAAGCGTCGCTCGCCCGCTCGTACGGCACCTACTACGCGCAAAACGGCATCCTGCTGGCGGTTTCGCAAAACGGCGAGGAGCTCTTCTCCAACCTGCCCGTCGGCGAAGGGGACGACGTGGCGCTCGCGGCCGAAGCGGGCCGGCAAAGCTGGTCTCTGCGCACGCTCGACAACGCGCCCTACCTGCTGGTCGCATCCGCTTTGCCGGGCGGGCTGGACGACTACACCCTCGTTTGCGGCCGCTCGATGGAGCAGCTGCACGCCACCTGGGCGCGCATGCGCACGACGCTCGTGGTCAGCAGCACCATCGTGTCCGTCGTGCTGGCGGCGGGCCTCTTCCTCGTTCTCCGGCGCTTGGCGAAGCCGCTCGAGAGCCTGGCGGGAGTCGCCGACGAGTTCGCCGCCGGCAACTACGCCGTGCGCGCCGAGAAGCGCAGCGACGACGAGGTGGGCATGTTGGCGGCGAGCCTCAACGCCATGGCCGACGCCGCCGAGCGCGACATCGTCGAGATACGCCGCGTGGCCGAGCAGAACGCCCGCATGGCGGCGAACCTCTCGCACGAGATACGCACCCCCCTCACGGCCATCAGAGGGTACGCCGAGTACCTGCGCATCGCCGAGGCGACGGACGACGAGCGCGAGTCGGCCCTGCGCTACCTGACGGAGCAGAGCACACGCCTGCAGGGCATCGCGCAGCGCATCCTGCAGCTCTCCTCCCTCGAGCACGACGACGTGGAGTTCGAACCCGTCGAGCTGGGAGGGGTTGTCGACCAGGTGGCCGGATCCGTGCGGCCCCTTGCCGGGCAGCGAGGCGTGGAGGTGAGCGTGGAGCCCTTTTCCCCGGTCAGCGTACCGGGCGACGCGATCCTGCTCGAGAGCCTGTTCACGAACCTCGTGGAGAACGCCGTGCGGGCCTGCGAGCCGGGCGGGCGCGTGGACGTGGCGATCGAGGCGCGCGGAACATCGGTCGCCGTGCGGGTGACCGACGACGGACGCGGGCTCGCCCCCGACGAGCTCGCGCGCCTGGGAGAGCCGTTCTACCGTCCCGACAAGGCGCGTAGCCGCGAGGCGGGCGGAGCGGGCCTCGGCGTGGCGCTAAGCTATGAGATAGCCCGCGTCCATGCCGCCGAGCTCTCCTTCGCCTCGGAGCCGGGACGGGGAACTGCGGCCACCGTACTTTTTACCGGTTCGTGACAACTCGGTGCCCGCGCCGTGACCGCCGCCCGCGATACTTCGAAGCACCGAAGCGCGTACGGCGCCTCGACTCGAAAGACAAGGAGCGCACCATGAGATCGAAGATAGCGAAAGGCGAATCGTTCATCGTCATCGGCGTAGCCGCGGCCCTCATAGCCATCTGCGTCGCCGGCCTCGGCTCGTTTCTGGCCCACGCCGAAGGAGCCGAGGCCGACACCGTCCACGACGAGGCCCTGCCCACCGCCGACCTGGCCCTCACCGACGAGGTGACCGTCCCGGAGGGTCTGACCGTCATCGCCTACACGCAAGGACTTACCGTACCGGAGGGTGCCGTTTCCGCTCAGTACGCCACTGCAGTCGCCTCGGACATCGCAGAGCACACATTCGGCACGCAGTTGGCAGGGCGCGTCTTCGTCACGTTGCTCGACAACGAGAAGTGCTTCGCCGATTCATACGGCCTTGCGAACTACGTCTGGATGGTCAATGCAGAAACCAGCGACGGCTCGATCAACGTCTGCGTAGACACCGCCACTGGCATGGATTTCCAAGCAGACAGGCAAATCGGACCCGTGGACTGGACTTACTTTGACGAATGGAACGAGGACGTAGCCGAGCAGCAACGCCTAGAATACGAAGCCGAGGTTCGCGAGAGACAGGAAAACCCCTCGGATGGCGACGGACAAGTCCTCACCCCCATCCCCGAAGACCAATTGGCCGAGATACATGCGATGAAGCGCGCTAAGATGATGGAGTACGTCGACAGCATGGCAAGCACCTCCTACGGCTCCGATGCTGTCGCACTCGTAAACGACGTGGATCTGGGCAACGGCGCGGTCGCCACGACTGGCCGTGTCATGATGGGAGATGCCGATCCGGGTCATGAAACAATGTTCTATGTCGAAGTCTCCTTGGACGACGGAAGCTACCTGTTCGTCAACCTCTTTCAAGATGGTTCGGGCATTCGAGGCTACCAGCGCTCCAGCGTCGACTACCCCACATTCGCCTACGGTTGGTAACTCTGCACAAGAATGCCTTAAAAGGGGGCGGCCTCTTTTAAGGCATTCGGGAAACCATGCGGGTGCGATTCCCCCATCGCTGATCATCGTAGGGGCGATCTCCAGAGCGCCCGTTCCGGCGGAGCCGGAAAAGCAACCGGAACCCGCGTTCTCGCGCTCCGCGCGAGCGGGCGCTCTGGAGAGCGCCCCTACGGGAACAACGCGAGAGCACCCTCGCCGAACACCCTTAATGTCCTAAAAGGTGCCTAGGCCCCTTTTAGGACATTGACCTTCTCGCGCACAGGCAAACACCCTACGACGCACCCCTCACCCCATCGAACGAAGGCCCTGCCCCCGCAGGGTCTTCGTTCAGCTCCCTGCATGAAGCCCATCCCCGTGTCGACTTCCGCTCCGCCCAGGGCCGAGGGGGCCGTGCGGTGCGACGAACTTTCGCGAAGTGTGTGAGGAGTGCCGCACGGCCCCCTCGGCCCGCCCCGCAGGTAGAAAAAAAGCCCCGCGGGATTCGCGGGGCCTCCAATTCAGCAAAGTAAAGATTTCGCAGTAAGCCTACAGGGCCTTCTTCGCCACTTCCACCACGGCGCTGAACGCCGCGGGGTCGTTGACGGCCATGTCGGAGAGCACCTTGCGGTCCAGCTGCACGCCGGCCTTCTTCAGGCCGTTCATCAGCACGGAGTAGCTCAGGCCGTTGATGCGGGCGGCCGCGTTGATGCGGGTGATCCACAGGCGGCGGATCTCGCGCTTCTTGTTGCGGCGGTCACGGTACATGTACTGCAGCGAATGCTGCACCTGCTCCTTCGCGGCACGATAGGAGCGGGACTTCGCGCCGTAGTAGCCCTTGGCGCGGTTGAGGACGGTGCGACGCTTCTTATGGGCGTTGACCGCACGCTTGACACGAGGCATATCTGATCACTCCTTATCGATTAGCGAAGCCCGAGGTTACGGGCGATGACCTTCTGGTCGGCCTTGGCCACTTCGGTCTCGTGGCGGAAATTGCGCTTGCGCTTCTGGCTCTTCTTCGTCATGATGTGGCTCTTGAACGCCTTGGAGCGCATGATCTTGCCGGAACCGGTGACGCGGAAACGCTTCGCGGTGCCGCGATGGGTCTTCATCTTAGGCATTGCTCTCGTCCTTCCCTTCAGCTTCCTTCTTCTCGTTTTCCTTTTTCTTCTTCGCCGCCACCGCCGAAGGCAGGGGGGCGATGAGCATGTGCATGTTGCGGCCTTCCATCTTGGGCTGGTTCTCGATGACCGCGCTGTCCTTCAAGTCGTCGGCCAAACGCTCGAGGATGGTCAGGCCCAGTTCCGGGTGCGCCATTTCGCGGCCGCGGAACATGATGGTGATCTTCACTTTGTTGCCGCCGTCGAGGAAGCGCATGACGTGCTTCTTCTTCGTCGTGTAGTCGCCCACGTCGATCTTCGGCCGGAACTTCATTTCCTTCGTCTCGACCTTGCTCTGGTTCTTGCGGGCCTGCTTGGCCTTGATGGCCTGGTCGTACTTGAACTTGCCGTAGTCCATGATGCGGCACACGGGCGGTTCGGCGTTCGGCGCGATCTCCACGAGATCGAGGCCTTGGTTGTCGGCGACCCGCTGGGCCTCCGACGTCACGTAAATGCCCATCTGCTCGCCGTCGAAGCCGATCAAACGGCATTCGCGGACGGTAATTTCTTCGTTGAGCCGAGGCTCTTGAGCAGCTATCGCGCTCACCTCCCAATCTTTCGCGCTTGCGCGCTTCAATGAAAAACCCGCCGCCTTGGCAGGCGACGGGTCCGCGTTCAGATGACCGGGCCGCGTACGGCCCCGTATTCGGGCGACCCATCAGCAGCCGAAGCGCCGAATCAGGTGGAGGGTTTCCCCTCGCTTGAGTAAACAACTTGCTTATTCTAACACAGCTGGTTTTCGGCGCAATCGTTTTCGCGCCTTTTTCGAAACATTTTTCGACACCCTTTTCGAATCCGTTCTCGGGGTTCTTCGGCCCCCAACCCTCTCCAAGCCTTCGCACGATCCCGCCCGGCTCGACCGCGCTGGAAGGCGCCGCCCTTCGGCTCGCGGGAGAAACCCGCCGCTTCTCCCATCGCGGGTCGCGGGCTCCACGCGGTTTGGTATACTCGCGGCATCAGATGCCCCCGCTTCGGCCCTGCGTCGGAGCCCGCCTTTCGCGACGGAAGGACACCTATGAAGCGCCTGACCCGCATGTTCATGCTTGCCGGAGCCTGGACCGCCTGCATCCTGGGATGCGTGGGCGTGTTCGTGCCGGTGCTGCCCACCACCCCGCTGATCCTGCTGGCCACGTTCCTGTTCGCGAAATCCTCGCCGCGTTGCCATGCGTGGATCGTCTCCACGAAGGTGTACCGCACCTATGTGGCCGCGTTCAAGGAGGCGGGCGGCATCCCCGCCGCGACGAAGGTGCGCATCCTCACCGTGTCGTTCGTGCTCATGGGGGCGAGCGCCCTCATCGTCCAGAAGCCCGTCGTCTGGATCATCTTGGGCTGCGTGGCCCTGTTCCTGATCTACCTCATGTGCGTGCGCATACCCACCATCTCGCTGGAAAACGTGCGCGCGGCCCGAGACGCTAAAGAAGCGGATTAGCGGAGCAGCCCATGAGGCCACCGCGAACGTCGTAGGCCGACGCGACATGCTGGCGAGAAAGGCTCGCCCTCTCACTTCGACTCAGAAAGCCTCGAGGGCGGCCCAATGCAAAAGCAGGGCCCGTTTCTGAGCAGAATCGGGCCGAGGGCACCGCCTCGGCTTGGCGATCGTCGATCGAAGTGGCGTTTTCCCTGATCGCGACTTTCCGCGTTCGGCAAGATGGACGCAAGGTCTGGCCCGAATGGGCTCACGCACCTGAAAAGCGGTGCCCTCGGGGCGATTTTGCTCAAAACCAGCCCTCCCATGCGCACGGGGAACGCATGGCCGTCCGGGACCGCGAGCGCAGCGGCAACGGACGGCCGAAGCGTCAGGCTAGTTCTTGTCCTCGTACAGCTCGATCACGGCGCCGTCCTTCTCCACGAAGGCCAGGCGCACGCCGGGACCTGCGTCCATGGGGCCGCAGATGATACGGTCGGCGTCGTCGACGTACCGGTCGAGGTCGTTCACGGCATACGCCACGTGCCAGCGGCGGTGCAGCTCCTCGGGGAAGGGCGTTCCCTCCTCGAACTTGAGGTACTCGACCTTGTAGTCGTAGTCGTCGACGTTCGACACCCAGAACTTCATGGCCTCGTTGTAGGTCATGTTCGGCTTCTTCTCCGTGATGGGGATGCCAATGTGCATATAGGTTGCGGTCATACGCGCTCCTCTCGACTTCTCGTGCGAGGCCTGCTGGCGCCGCACGGGATCCTTCGACTTCGGCGGCTCGCGCCGCCTCCGCTCAGGATGACATACTGAACATGTCCATGGCCGCTTCCGCGTCGGCTTGCATGGCGGCGGTCGCGGCGTTGGCCAGGGCGTGGAAGTACTTCGGGTGCGCATCGGCGATGAGCGCCTCGACGGCGCGCACGCCCGCGTTGCTCATGTAGCTGAAGTAGTTGATCTTGCGGATGCCGGCGCGGATGGCCGCGCGCGTGTCCTCGCACGTGAGCCCGCTGCCGCCGTGCATGGCCAGCGGCACGCCGCACCGCGCGCGCAGCTCCTCGATCAGCTTGAAGTCGAGCTTGGGCTCGGCTTTGTAGAAGCCGTGCACCGTGCCCACGGACGCCGCGAGCGCGTCGATGCCCGTGTCGGCCACGAAGCGCGCCGCCTCGTCGGGGTCGGTGTAGACGTTGTCCCGATCGTCGTCGGCATTCTCCAGCCCCTCGTGGCCCGTCGTGAAGCCGATCTCCGCCTCCACGTCGGCGCCGTACTCGCGCGCCAGCTCCACGGCGCCCAGCGTCAGCGCCACGTTCTCCTCGTAGGGCAGCTGCGAGCCGTCGATCATGACGGCCGAGAACCCCAGGTCGAGTGCGCGGCGCACGTAGTCCATGTCCTCGCCGTGATCGAGCATCACGCACACGGGAACGCGCGCCGCCTCGGCGCGCATGACCATGATGGGGCCGATCACGTCGATGGACGCCTCCTCCTCGTGCAGCTGGGCGTGCTGGATGATGACGGGCTCGTCGCGCGCCTCGGCCGCGCCGATGGCCGCCAGCAGAAGCTCCAAGTTCGGCGTGTCGAAGGCGGCCGCCGCGCAGCCGCGCTCCTCGGCCCAGGCGAGGACGGATCTCAGGGAAACCAGCAAGGGAGGCTCCTTTCGGGTCGAGAGAGGCCGCCCCGTCGCGCGGCGGCGATGCGGCGATCGCTCGCGCCGCGCGACGGGGGGCGGGTTACTTCTTCAGGTACGGCGTGGTGCAGGGCGCGTTCCACAGGCGCAGCAGCTCGTCGTCCATGCGCGCCATGAACATCTGGAAGCCGGCCTGCTCCTGCACGGTCAGCATCTCGCCCACGAAGTTCGCTACCACCTCGATATCCTGCTTCGCCAGCTCCTTGACCGCGGCGCGGTACACGATGAGCTGCTCCATGAGCGTGGTGGCGCCCGAGCCGTTGATGATGAGCATGACCTTCTCGCCCGGAGCGATGCCGATATCCTTCACCAGCGCATTCACCATGATGGCGGCCGTCTCGTCGGCGGACTTCATGGGCTGGCGGCCGCCGCCCTCCTCGCCGTGCTGCCCCATGCCGATTTCCATCTCGTCGTCGCCGAGCTCGGCCAGAAGCGTGCCCGTCTGCGGGTGCGTGGCGCCGCGCACGGCCACGGCCAGGGTGGCCATGTTGTCGGCGAAGCGCTGCGCGACGCCGGCGACCTCCTCCAGGCTCCTGCCCTCGGCGGCCGCGGCGCCGGCGATCTTGTACGTGGGAATGCAGCCCACCAGGCCGCGGCGGTCGTCGGCGTTCTCGCGCGTGGCATTCGACACGTCCTCCTGCGTGACCACGCGCGCCACGTTGAGGCCCTGCTTCTTGCACTGCTTCATGGTCATGTTGCCCGTGAGCATGTCGCCGGCGTGGTTGAGCACGATGTAGAGCACGCCCTTGCCCTTGTCGGCCAGCTTGATGGCGTCGACGCAGGCTTGCGGTCCGGGCGCGGCGAAGATGTCGCCCACCACGTCGATGTCCACCATGCCCTCGCCCACGAAGCCCTCGATGGCCGGCTCGTGGCCGCTGCCGCCCTGCGTCACGATGGTCACGCGGTCCGCCTCGGCCAGCTTCTTGTTGATCACCATGTTGTCCTCGCCCAGCTCGATGATGTCGGGGTTGGCCAGGGCCAGACCCTCCAACAGCTCGGCGGTGAGGTTCTCGGGATCGTTGATGAACTTCTTCATCTGCATGGTGCGCTCCTTCGTCTCGTTCTCCGGCTTCGCCGGAGCGGGCGATCGGAAGATCGCCCCTCCATTCAACGTGCAACATCCGCAAGCGGGGAAAAGGCCCGCCTCGAGAATCAGGCCGAGCAGCCCTCCGCGAGCCCGCGGAAGAACAGCGAGGTGGACACGGCCCCCGCGTCGGGCGTGCCGATGGTGGCGTCGCCGTAGCTGCGCGCGCGGCCGAACTTCGAGGCGAAGCCTTCGGACGCCTTCGCGCCGTTCGCGGCCGCCTCGGCCGCCGCCGCGAACACGGCCTCGGCGCCGCCCGGCGACGCCTCGACGGCCTGCGCGGCGGCTACGGCGGGTATGAGCGCGTCCATCATGGTCTTGTCGCCCACCTGCGCGTTCGTAATGTCCTGCATCTCGACCAGACAGCCCGCGAACATGCGCCGCGCGGAATCGGCGGAAAGCTCGTTCTCGTCGTCGCCCAGATCGGCGCCCAGGCCGCTTATCATCGTGCCGTAGAGCGGGCCGGCGGACCCTCCGCGCACGGCCATGGCGGCCATGCCGAGGTCGTCGAGGAAGTCCTTGATGGATTCGTCTTCCCACGCGTCGACGCGTTCGTTCACGAGCTTCGCGATCTTGGTGATGGTGATGCCGTGGTCGCCGTCGCCGAACTTCGAGTCGATGTCGCTCAAGGCGTCGGCGTTGTCCAGCATGAGCCGGGCGCTGGCCGAGAGCATGCGCCCGAACGTTTCGCGGTCGATCATGGGAACCCCTTTCCCGTCGGTAATCGCCTGCGTTCAACTCTACCCGCATCGTTCGGCTTGGTCAATGACGAAGCCGAACGATGCGACGAAAGCCCGCGAGGGACGCGGGTGAGGCGCGCTCTCCTCGCGCTCCTGCGATAGACGCGCGAAGACGGGCTCTCTTTCCCGCGGTGTTTGCGCTATCATGGGCAGCGTGACGCTGCGGGCACAGGGGAAGCCCGGGCGCCGTGGATAGAACAGGGGATATCTATGGGAAACGAATTCGCCCTCGGCGCGCGAGACGCGCGCGCCTACCTCGAACGCATCGAGCTCGATTGGCCCGAGCAGCCCACGCGGGAAGCGCTTGACGGCCTCGTCTACGCGCACCAATGCTCCATTCCGTTCGAGACCATCGACATGTACCGTTGCACCGAACCGCCCGACCTCGCGCTCGACCACGTGTTCGACAAGCTGGTCACCCAGCACCGCGGAGGCTACTGCTTCGAGCTGAACGCCCTGTTCGAAGCGCTGCTCGCCAGCCTGGGTTACGAGGTTCGCCCGTGCCTGTGTCGCGCCGTGTGCGGCGCCAAGGTGAAGGACCCCATCAACCACCGCGCCGTGCTCGTGAACCTCGACGGCGAAGAGGTGCTCGTTGACGTGGGTTTCGGCGGTCCGCTGCCCTCGGCCTCGCTCTCGCTGGTCGACGGACAGGAGCAGATCATCCACGGCGAGTCGTTCACCGCTCGCCGCATCGACGATTACTGGTGGGCCGTCGACCGCGTGACCGGGGCGAAGAAGGACCTCTACGGCATCGAGGGGCCATCGCGCACGCAGACCGAGCTGGAGTTGTGCCTGGCCACCGTGACCGACAAGGACTTCGCCGCGCTCAACCTGGCCTGCTCGCAACCGGGCATTGAGTTCTACGAGCACCGCATCGCCAACCTGCGCACCAAAACCGGCTACTACGGCATCTGGGACGACACGCTCACCGTCCGCGAGAATGGCGAGAAGGTCCGCACCGCGCTGCCCGACGAAGCCGCCTTCGCCGACGCCTGCGAGCGGTACTTCGGCTTCCGCCCGCACGAGGCGTAGGGAGCGCAAGGACGTCGACGCTTCGCGCCGGAAGGCGCGAAAACGGCCGCCCAGGTTGTCGGGTGGGAGCGAAGCGACCCGCGCTTCGCGCGCCAGCGCGAAAACAACCGCTCCGATTGGCGTAGTAAGTCAGCGAGGGCGGGCGCAGCGTCGGCAGGTTCCGGCGGCCTGCCGGCCGCCGGAACCCTAAGCGTTGATGTACACGTAGATGATGCGGACGGTGTCGGCCAGGTTGCCCGACATGTTGGCCGTGGTGTAGTTGTAGGACAGCACGGCCGACCATTCGTGGGCGGCTCCGTTCAGGTCCACCGTGCCGGAGAACGAGCAGTTCTCCTTCACGAGCGTCGTGCCGTCGGTGTCGTAGGTGGAGTACACGGTCTTGTCCTCGGGCAGCGTCGCCGCCCCCTCGGCCACGGGGATGCCGGCCTCCTGCAGCGTCTTCTCCACCACGTGCTCGTTCTTCACCGCGTCGGCGAAGCTGAGCGACCCGTAGCCGAGCGCGGCCGTGGAAGCCGAGTAGCCCGCCTGCACGACCTTGCCCTCCTCGTTCAGGCCCAGGTACACCGTGGGGGTGCCCGTGCGCGTGTCAGCCGGCTCGTCGGTGAGCGCCACCGTCACGTTCTTCTTGACGGGGTTGCCCTCCTCGTTCACGTCCTTGGAGCTGGTCACCTCGGCGCCGTGCTTGAGCGCGGCCACGGCCTCGTCCTGGGTGAGGCCGAGCACGGAGGCCAGGTTGGGGGCCTCGGTCTTCTTCGCCGTCTCGGTGGTGGCGTCCTTCGTCTCCTCCTGCTGGATGGCGGTGACCTCCTGCGCGTCCTGCTGCTGTTGCGTTTGCTGGGCAGCCAGCGTCTGGCTCTCGTTGACCAGGCGGAACGTGAGATAGCCCAGCGTGGCTATGAGCACCACCAAAAGCACGATGACCACGATGAGCACGCGCCGCATGCGGCGCGACTTGCGCATATGGGGCGGAACGTCCGGCTTGTCCTTCTTGCCGTGGCGGCCCTTCGGCTGCTCGGGCTCCAAAGGCGGCTCCTCGTCGAACAGCAGCGGAGGCGCGTCGCGCGGCTCCAGGCTGTCGAAGGCGTCGGGGTACTCGTCGTCCGTGTCGCCCTTGTAGCTGAAGCCGCCGGCATGGGCCGGACCTCCGGCAGCGGCGGGGGCGCCGCCCACCGGCGCGAACGCCTGGGTGAGCCCGATGGCGTTGTCGCGTCCGTCGGCGGGAGCCTCGGGCTCGCCCGCGACGGGGTCGACGCTCACGGGCGTGAACGCCTCGGTCAGGCCGATGCGCTCGTCGCGGTCGTCGACCGGCGCGGGCGTTTCGGCGTCGAAAGCGCGGTCGGCGGGGTTCGAGGGGGTGCCGGATGGTTCGTTTGCAGCGTGTTTGGGCATCGGTTAACCTTCCTACCAGAAAGACGAGCGCGCGTTAGCGCATGAAGACGAAGTAGTACACGACGGCCACGACGATGAGCGCCAGAGCAACCGCCAGGATGACCTTCTGCACCACGGGCATGGACGTGTCGGCCAGGTCGTCGAGCCGCTGCTCGCGATAATCGTCCTCGGGCTCCGCCTCGTCGTCGCCCGCGTCGGCCTCGGGTTCCGGTTCGGGCGCGGGGTCTTCCGCAGGCGGTTCGTCCTGCTCGGCCGCTTCCGCCTCGACCACGGCCTCCGGAGGCTCGGAAGCCGACGGCTCCGAAGCCGTTCGGACTCCGGCTTCGATGACGAGATCGTCCTCGTCATCGTCCGAAACGGTGATATGGGAAAACGCCTTCTCGTCAGCCACGGTGCAGTCCTTTCATGTCCTGCCGATTATAAGGTACGGTCTATCCGCGCAGGCCCTTGTCCAAATAATATCCATCGGGGGCGAAGCGCTTGCGGTACGTGAGGTAGCTTGCCATGACGATGGCCACGGTGTTCGCCGCGGACAGCATGAGCATGACCACGATCTGGTACTTCGCGGCGGCCACGGGATCGGCGCCCGCCAGCAGCTGGCCGGTCATCATGCCGGGGAACGTCACGATGCCCGCGGCCGACATGTTCGCCAGCACCGGCGTCATGCCCGCCCCGATGGCGGCCTTGAGCGACGGCGCGGCGGCCTCCCCCGGCGTCGCGCCCAGCGCCACGAGCGAGAACATCTCGTCGGCGCGCGCGTCCAGATCGGAGAAGAGGCGGTCGACGGCCACGGCCACCGACGACATGGCGTTGCCCATGATCATGCCCACGATGGGGATCACCTGCCGAGCGTTGTACCACGGATCGGCGTGGATGACGCCCTCCACCACGATGAAGCCGATGGCCGTGGACGACACCAGCAGCGACAAGAACACGGAGAGGGCGAGCCCCGGGATGCGGTTCTTGACGCGCGACGTGGCGATCTGGGTGGCGGCCACCACCATGGCCGCCAGCACGAGCCCCACAAGCCACCATGTTTGGTACTCGAACAGGTACGTGAGCAGAAAGCCCGCGGCCAGAAGCTGCACGAAGCAGCGCACCGACGACACGGCGATGCGCCGCGTCTGCCCCAGTTCCAGCTTCCACGACACGAGGCCCGCCACCAGCATGAGCGCGCTGGCCGCGAACAGCTCCACGTAGCCGATGCCCACGACGCCGTCGCTCACGGCCGCGCCCCCTCTCCCACCGCCCGCGGCCTCTCGGCCTCGAGATCCCTCAAAGCGGCGTAGTCCGCCGGGTCGAAGCCCCGCGCGCAGCCCGCGTCGCCCGAAACGCCCGGGTTGTCGGCGTAGGAAAGCCGCCCGTCGCGCAGCGCGAAGGAGCCGGACGCGAAGCCGTCGGCGGCGCGATGGCGGATGCGCAGGCACGTGGTGCGCTCGTCGACGAGCGCCCTCGTCAGGCGGCCGATGGCGCAGGCCGACTCGTCGTCGAGCGCGGCGTCCACCTCGTCGAGCAGCATGACCGCGGGCCGCGTGGCGAAGGAGCGCAGAAGCGCGACGCGGGCCG
The DNA here is from genome assembly GCF_019731765.1 of Gordonibacter massiliensis (ex Traore et al. 2017). Classification (NCBI taxonomy): domain Bacteria; kingdom Bacillati; phylum Actinomycetota; class Coriobacteriia; order Eggerthellales; family Eggerthellaceae; genus Gordonibacter; species Gordonibacter massiliensis (ex Traore et al. 2017). The sequence goes on from NZ_JAASIO010000015.1 coordinate 70,642, forward strand.
CCTGCCCGCCGGAGAGCTGCGACACGTCGCGGTCCAAGCCCACGTCGGACAGCTCGGCGAGCTCGAGCAGGCGGGCGAGCACCTCGTCGGCGGGCGGTCGACCGCCCGCGTTCACCTTGAGCGTCCACGGCAGGCGCAGGTTGTCGCGCACCGTTCCCGCCACGAGCGAGGCCTGCTGCGGCACGAGGCACACGCGGCGCCTCCACTCCGAGGGCCTGAACGACGAAGCGGGCGCACCGTCCAGGTGCAGCTCGCCCGCGTCGCGGGCCAGCATGAGCGCGCACGCGCGCAGAAGCGTGGACTTGCCCGCTCCCGACGGCCCCACGAGATCGTAGACGGCCCCGGCTTCGAGCTCGAACGAAACGTCGCGCAGAAGCGGCACGGTCCGACCGTCGCGCGGGTAGGAAAGGGAGATATGCTCGGCACGAAAAAGGTTCATGCAACCATAGTAGCATCAATCAACGCGAAGGATCCGACCTGTTGCCATCAGCTTGAATGCCGCGTGATCCAAGCCGGCCATTACCCTGCGAAAAGGCGAAGCGGGCGAAACCACGACCTCGCGATCTATTCGCGCAGCCTTCTTTTTTTCAGGAAACACATCGAGCCCAGCACGCACCCAGCAACAATCCCAACAACAAGGCAGACGCCGGCCGCAGAGGCAAACCAAGACTCCCCTGTCCGACTTAGAAAGCGCTCCGGATCAGCCGTGTCGGGTATCGAGGTTGGCGGGAGGTCCAATCCTTCGCCTCCCGCAGTCGCATTTTCGTCGCTCCCCCCTCCAACCGGAGGATTCATGCGCTCCCCAATGACAAATACCTCTCTCCCATCTGCGGTAAAGGTTATGCTTGAGGTCTTCGAGCGAGCCAGCGCGCGCCCTGCATCCAGCATATCCAAAAACGACACTTCGCCACTTGGCGAAACCGAGCATACGAAGGGGTTGGATAGGGTATCTTGACAGAACACGGTTATTCGAACACCGTCGACCGCTATTTTCTCTCCCGTTGGCGTAAGGAAATAAATGCTGTACGGAATCAAACTGGTGCCGAACCCTCCCAAAACTCCTTCAAGCCACGATCTAGCATCGGAGCACGCAGGAATCACCACCAATTCGACCGCCTCTTCAGGAGCGCCGCTCGCAACGATCATCCTGCCCTCGGAATCGACAACAGCCGCACGGCCCGCCTCCAATGCCGAGGTGAGCACGCCGTCTCCCGGCCGTTGGCACTGGGCTATGACGTCGATCGTAATCGGACCCTCGGCTGCACAGGCAACGCCGGGAAGCAAGGCCAAGATTGCAGTGAGCAACAATATGAGCGTCTTTTTCATTGCCCTCGCTCCTTCAATACCGCCGCCTTCAAACCCACACTGCCCTCGGAGTAGTAAGTCTCGGGTTGATATGCCATCACTTTAAAAACCACCGCATCCCCTTCTGCAGGCAAGCTCCAGAGTTCGATCGACTGTACAAACTCGCCCGGTTTCAACAACCCTGTCTCCCCTAAAACACCGCCATCGGAATCCAAGACGCGGAGCTTGAGCCATACTTCATTCGCGTCCGGATTGGTAAACCACACGTCAGCCTTCACTCCGTTGCCCTTTGTGGTTTCCGGCAAAACCAATACCCCGCAGACGGATAATTTGTATTCCGGAGTTTCGATCTCCGACCAGCCCAAGCCGTCTCCAACCACAGGCACACCCTCGATCGCCCCACTATCAAAGGGAGGCGCAACGAAGCCCCCGTCAACCGAATCGACGGGTTGAACCAAGGCAATCGCCATTACGCCTATAGACAGCACGCATAACAACGCTGTAACCGCGAGAAGCCTTTTTCGCTTTGTATCATTGCTGGTATCAATCACAGCTCGCACGCCTTCTTCGCAGCCTCTCATTGAAACTTCATGCACGTCCAGAGCCTCTATGGCGATGCAGCCCCTCGATTCCTAGTTGATCGTTACGACAAGGGAGCCAATCTTCACGTTCTTAGCACCTTCAGCCAAGTCTCCTTGAGGAGTGACGTTTATTTCGCCAAGTTGCGCCGACCCGGCATTTCCAGCTACACCATTATCTGCACTATCCACGTGAAGTGCTCCGTTCGCAAAGCCGCTGCCACCGAAGACCATGGAGATGCCTTCGTATCCGCTCACGGGCGTATAGGAGGGGACAGCTTCGATAGCGGTGTTCGAATGGTTAGTAAGGCTGATCTTCCCGCTCGTCCATGACGCATCGTTGCCGCCAACATAGCTATGGCTCTCCGGCTGCCATATTCCCTTCGAAGCCGCAGTGTAGGTGAAATCCATGTTCGCCCATGTAATATCGACGCTGTAAACAACTTTTTCGGCTTCTCCCGTATAGGTCGCCGTCACCTCCTTCGTCGCAGAGCCTCCTTCTTGGCCAATCGCATCAGCAAAAGCCGTTGTCGCCGTGAACAAAACGAGGGCTATGGACAATCCCGCTACAACAATTTTCTTCATTGCATTCCCCTTCGAGAACCGATTGCTAAAGTATGGATACCGTAACTGCTCCCACTTTTGTTCCGTTTGCCGTCACCACGTCAGACGGCTTCCCGGAAATCGTCAACGTTGAAACAACGGACGGCGCGGAGCCGTACTCGCCCACGACACCGGCGGCAAGCCTCTCACCCGTCACGTCAAACGATCCGGATACCCCAACGCCACGTTCCGGAACATAGGAAAAAGCGGTCTCAACATCCACGTTCGAATGATTGGTAACCGTAATTGCCGCTTTGTCCTTAAGCCATCTAGACACCACGTTGTCCTCATAAGCATGAGTCAGAGGGTTCCATATTTTAGAGCCGCTTTCGCTATACACGAATTGCATGCTCTCCCACGAAACGTCGACGCTGTACACTGTCGGCGTCGTCGTGGTGTCATCGTATTTGGCCGTCACGTCGATGCTTTGACTTTCCCCGCTCCCAGAAATACTGCCGCCGTCCGCAAAAGCGACCGAGCTCATACAGAGAGCCAACATAAAAGCCGTCGACACCGCTGCAATTTTCTTCATGCCCATCAACCCCTTTTTCTTACTCCATTGCTCGACATCTATTCTTCCACGGTTATAGAAACCGGTATCTCCGTACTCACGAACTCCTTTTCGCTCGTAGACTGACTGTAGTAAAGCACTTTAAATTTCCCATCGTAACCACCGAGCTGAAGCGCCTGCCCAGCACCCTCCAGCAACGAAAGGGACGTGACCTGATTCCCTGGCTTTATAAGACCCGATTGAACTATAACCTCGTCCTTAACCACAATCTGCAAGATCATATCCCGATTCGATTTCGAAGGGTTTGCGAAGAGCAGCGTAGCCTCTTCGGCGGAAAGCCTTACAGTGACTTCCTTCGAATAGGCAAGACTCACCGCACCTCCGCCCTCGGGCTCTTCAAGTTTTCCTCCAGTATCACCAGCGATCGGCTCGGCACGCCCCTCTTCCTGTTGCGGTGCATAATCGGGAGCAAGCTCCGCCCCTGCACTCCTAAAGAAAACCGCCCATACCGTCACGCAAATCGCAATTAGCATCACGAAGGCCATGACAGCAAACGGCCACTTCGCCTTGCCATCGAATCCGCCCACAATTACCCCTTTACTATCGAAACCGTCACGCCGCCAATGCTCGCCGCATTCATGGCTGCCAACGGCTTTCCTTGCAGTTCGAGATACGCGGTTACGCTTTCGGAACTCCGCAGCATTTTCGGCCCCTCCATCGGAGCAAGACCATCGGTGAACCTTCCACTGATTTCATCCCGGGTCGACAAGAATGAAAACTCGACCGAAGCCGATTCGCCGGTATTGTTCGTCACCTTCGCATAACCGGTGCCCGAGTCAGACCATCCAGCGCGATCGTAGCTATGAGTTTGCGGATTCCATTCACCATGCGAATAAACATACTCGAATCCACCCCATTCAACATCAAAGCTCTCAACAGGGGGAGCCGATCCATAAGTAATAACGCATTCCGAATTTTGCACAACTTGCTGATCGGTTTCTGTCTGCATTAGAACTTTTACAGGGAGCGTTATGCTGCCGCCATCTTTCAAAGAGGCGTTGACGGTGCAGACCATCTCGAGAACGGCTCCGTATGATCTGGGAAGGGTGCCGTCAAAATTCACATAAGCCAAGCGAACCCGCTTCTGCTCTTTGTTATATGAGGCTTTGTTGGAGAAAACCGCCGTATCATCGATAAGGGTTTTGTAGGAATCGACCGTCAGGATATTCTCATCGATATTGGTGATATCAACCTGCAAGCCCCGTATGGATTCGACCGACTCAATCGAATCGTACCCCTTCAATGAAACCGTCACGACAACTCGCTCTCCGAAAGTTGCGACTTCAGGGGAAACCGAAACCTCGTAACCTGCAGCCTGCGCTGCAAGCGCCATTGCCGGAAAAGAAACCACCATCCCACAAGCAAGCAGGCATTTCGCAATCATATGGGCGCATCGCGCAATAATCGACACCTTTACCCCTCCAAGCTATCCGAATTGACGCGATCCCGTGATTGGTACACGTCAAAAATCGTGATATCCTCGCCACCGCACATTCGACCGGCTTCAAAGAAAACACCTGATAGCGCTTTGTCTGAATTCACATGCCCCATCAAGAGGAACATGTCGAAGATGCTGACCGCCCCATCTCCATCAACATCACCGGAAATGACCACTTGGTAGCTCGTGCCGTCGACCAAGAGCACGCACCCCGTGCCAAGGGCCCCAACAGGCCTCCCGCCATCGCTCCCAAGCACTTCAACTGTCTGTCCGAGTTTTTCGTAGTGCGCGATCACCTGATCAACCGAAGTGTTCTCGGCAATGCCGGTGACGAAACCTTTAACAGGATCGAGCGACCAGCTTTCATCAAGCTTGAACACGGCATGCAGCTTACGGTCCTTGTCGGCCAAAAACGAAATCGTCTCATCCGCGCTCACCAACCGGCCTTCTTCGTACCAGCCCTCGAATGCGTACCCTTCGGCTCTTACGGCAGACAGCACAACCTCGGAGCCGTACTCGTAAGCGCCGGCGCCGACAATGGTCCCCCCGTTATCGGAATCAACCGCCACGTTTACCATCTTGTGCAGAGGGACGGCCTCTGTATACGAAGCCCGGCCTTGGGTATCGGTAACCGATCTGAGGTATGCGAAACCAAATGTCGAAGAAGTCGCATACTCATACGAAGTCACGCCCTTGGGAACGGCTATCGGCAAGACCTCGCCGTACTCGTATGCCGACGGCTCCGCCGTGAGCGCCAGTTCGTATTGCTTTTCCGCGTTCAAGCCCTCCAATCTGTACCCATGCGCCGTTTGCCGGACCCTGATGCCGGAATCGCCAAGCGAAAAAGGAGGCCAGACAATTACCGAGCCCACCATGCGCTCCGTTGTGTTCGAGAAGTCAACCCGTCTCACCTGCAAGGTAACAGGATAGAATTGGAGGGTTACCCCTATAGGCGAACCGCTGCACACGGTCCACGTCTTTCCATTGTCGAGCGAATACTCGTAATCACTGCTGAAGCTTTGAATGGTCTCCTCTTTCAAATAGTCGAAGCTTACGATGGGTGCCGTAAAACTTGACGCATCGACGGAAAGAGGATTTTTCAGCAATTGAACGCGCGTAAGGGAGATCTTATCCTCCACGAAGTCTCTCCATTGAATCCACGACTTCGTTTCCGCAGCTCCTGTTAGATCCCTCACGGAAATGAAGAAGTCTCGGCTATCGAAGACCCCGGGGATCACCTCGTAAGTCATGCCAAGCGAAGCAGTCTGCGATTCACCTATCGCACGGAGATTTAGCATGTAGCTGATAAGCTGCATGTAGTCTCTCGCGTGCGCTTCGCTTTTGTCGGAGGTATATTTTGATCGAGCAGCCTCAATTGCCGACCCCATCCCCGCGGATAAAACAGAAACGAAGCGAATATTGTCTGCAATCCCATACCGTTCGGTAACATTGAAAATCGAATCGCCGACAACGGTGATTATCTTTAACGCGCCCTTGACTATGGTCACAACGCCGCTCACGTTCGCACCTGAACGGGCAAGGGCCGTCGCCTTGTCAACCGCGGCTCCTCCGAGAGTGTTCAGGCTATCCCAGAATGCGTCTGTCGCGATTTTCGAAACGAAGCTCTCAAGCGGATTTGCCTCATTGATCACCTTTTTTATCGACTTGGCGCAATCGATAACCTTTCTGGCATCTTCCGTCGTGGCGGGCGTGTGGTTAATAATAGAATCGACGAACAGGTTGCATGTGTCCAAACTGTCTTGCGCGGCCAGGAATAGGCTCACATCGGATCCCGCATATATTGCCGCTTCCGTGAATCTTGAAGCTATATCGCGCGAAACCCCTATCCCCTTCCACACTTCCTCGAATCCGTCGGTCGAGAAAAAGCTATGCAACGCCCTGGATGCCTTGGTTTCTTCGAAAACCTGCGTGGACTCAAAGCGCTCTTCTTGGAACACGTACTTCCACTTCCCGATAATGAAGCCCTCCATATCGTAGAGATTGCCCTTGAACACCGCTTGATAGAATTCCCATTGGTACGACTCGTAGATAAGCTCGAACGTGGACGGAAGCACCTCGCCGAGAAAACCCCAGCCTTTCGAAAAAGCCTCTTTCACGCCCGGAACGGCAAGGAACTTGTTCACTCCCTCTAGCCAAGTTTTAGCTTTTTGGAAAGCCTCGTAATCGGTCGAATCGGCGCTCAGCTCCATTGCGTCCAAGATAATGGTTCTCACGCGTTCGTCATCGCCCTCGCCGAACAGGGTGGAGAAATCTCCGTTATCGCCCAGAATCTTGCAGAAATTCCAAAAAGCCTGTCCTGCATTCGAGGGCAGCTTGCTAGAAACCCGCCCGGTCGATGCGTACAGGTTCCAATAGATGTATTGCTCATTGGACATGAGATAGTCGTACGCACCCGCATTCCCCTTCCCAACAAGGGTCAGATCGGCTTTCTCCGTAGCGTTCACCGTAGAATTCAACGCCGACTTGAAATAACTCACGGGTTTCTTGACGAATTCAACCTGCAGGCCATAGGTGTTTTGCATGGTGTGTGTAAAATCAGAAAGCTTCTGCTCCATTTCCGTGTACAGCGTTTGGTCCACGCTCATGTAATGCTTGGTCAGCATGTATCCCGGTGGCAGAATATCTAGCTTTCCCGTGATGCTCGTAGCAAGCTCGATAGAATCGATCTCTTCGGCCGTCAGGTCAAACTTGTCCGCGAGGTTCGCGCCGAACTCGTTAAACAGCTGGGTCTCGATGAGCACATCACCCGTCTCTATGCCCGGGCGATACATATCGAGCTTGCCCTCGTTTATCAGCGACGTATTGTAATAAAACGTTCCATGGTCGAGTTCTTCGGGGATTTCCACTTTCAGTTTCAAATCGGACAAGCCGTACACCTTGATCGGCTCGGAAGCCTCGAACGCTGCATGAATGGGCGCGCCGAACTCGGAGAGAACACCGGAATAATCAGCGTTAAGGTAATATTCTCCCACTTGATCGCCACGCAGTATCCACGAGATCGTCTTCGTTGTTTGCCCGGGTATTTCCGGAATTGCAACCGTGGCATTACTTTCGGATTCGTACGATTCCACAAGAGTCAGGCCTTCGGGCACATCAAGGGAAACGACGTTGTCGATCATACTGAAATCGTTCGATGCATTATTGATGATGTGGAGGTTGACGTCGAAGAATTCCTTGAGGCAGGAAACCCCCACCGGGATATCCAAGATGGCTATAGGCGATTCTTTCGAAAATTCGTAGTCGCCCGGAGTAGAGTCCAGTATGACCGGAATGATTTGCCGCTTCTCTTCGTGCCCGTTGCCTCCCGTGGAAACGATCGTTGGCTCGCCAAAGCCTACACCGGTTAGCTCGTTATAAATGAACGATGTTTCGACATACCGGTCGCCGTAAACCAGATGCATGTTCACTTGCACGAAATACTGGTTCTCCGGCTTTGAAACATCGATGCCCGCTGCAACGATCTCCTCGAACGTCATGCGCGTTATCTCAAACTGCCCCTCGATCATCACGCGGCGAATCAAAGTTAATGACGCCTTCGTCTGCTCGCCAGCCGTAACGATGATATCCTTTTTTACAGGAAGCCATTTGTTATCCGCAATGACGCAGCCGACCGTGTGCCTTCCGACCTCGCCGGTAAACACAACGGATCCGCCGCTGTCCGTAGATTTGATCTCTTGGTCCTCTTCGCCCAAATTGAAATAAACAGGAGCGTTGGGCACCGGTGCTCCATTTTCGTCAACGACGCATACAGTTACCGTTCCAATAAGGGTTCTATCCTTAACGATAATCTGCTTGGAGCAACTGGTGGCGTTGCCCATATCATCGACGACCGTAAGAGAAACGGTGTACTCTCCCGTTTGGGCATAGCTATGCACGGACTTTCTGCTTGAGCTCGAAGTCCCATCTCCAAAATCGATCGAATACGAGGCAATAAGGGAGTTGTCGTTGCTGCGAGAGGCGTCGAAAACGTATTCGACACCCACTTCCAAAACAGAGCCGCAATCGAGCACAGCCACTGGAGAGCTTCTATCGGGAATAGTCACAACAGGCGTCTCGACCGATGACACATTGCCGCAAACATCAACGGCCTCCACCTTGTAGCGATACGAAGCAGCCACAACGGGTATATCGGAATCAAAACATGAGTAAACGGACTGATCGGGGACGACCTGCCGTTGGGCTATCAACGAGTACTCGCTTTCAGAATCGCTCGTCTTGCGATAAATGCGATACCCTATCAAATCGCTTTCCTGGCAACCGGTCCACTCCAAGCACACGCCGGTCCCATCAAAAACGGCAGATGCCTCCGCCACCTGTGGCGCAACCGAATCAACGAGGTAGCAAATTGTTGCGCTGTCGCTCACATTCCCCGCTTTATCAACAGCGGTCGCGCGAATGAATATCGATGCGCCATGATCGAGCTGCTCCAAAGGAATAGCTGCGGAGACGACTTTGCTCGAGGCATCAATTCGCGTCTCCTCGCAAAGCAAGGCGAAGGTTTCGCCATCTACGCTGTATTCCAGCGTCACTTTGTCAAGCGCCTGGTTGTCCGCCGCCAAAACGCTCACGTTCCCGCGCCCAACACCAACACTTTGCCCGTCAGCTGGATACGCGCTCACGATCTTCGGTTTTTCAGTATCCGCCAAGACAGAAGCCGAAACAGCGGACGAATAATCACTCAGATTACCCGCCGCATCGCTCACGGCAACTTTATAGAAGTACGTCCCACCTTCCTCCACTGCACGATCGTAGTAATTGAGGGAGGCAAGATCTTGCGCTATGCGCTCGTAAAGGCCATTTTCCGACGAGGATCGATAAACCTCGTAAGTGCCAAGGTCCGTTTCACCGCCTTGCGACCACGCTATCTCGATGTACCCGTTACGACCAGATGCCGACACGCCGCTTGGCGCAGCAGGAGCCGTCCGATCGACAAAATACTGCACGAAGGGGGCGCTTTTACTCGAATCGCTTTGGTTGCCCGCCGCGTCAAAAGCAAGAGCTCGCACGTACAGGGGTCCTTCGGCATACTCCGCAAGCGACAAATCGTACTGCACAGTTCTCTGCGCGTCGACCCCTCCGAAAGTCTCTTCGTACACATCCTTCCACGTTTTTCCATCTTGGGACGTCTGCATGATCATTTTCTCAACGCAGTATTCGTCGGTCCCCGTGGCAGACAGGCTAATGCTGTTCGAATAGTAGCCCGAAGTTGGTCGCAGCCTCGTAACGACAGGGGCCGTTGTGTCGCTCGCAGTCGTTACATTGATGTCCTCGGAGGCAATTCCCCTATTTCCCAAACGGTCGTAGCCTACGACGCGATAGGTGTATTGCCTTTGTGGGATCAAGCCGTAGATATTCGCACCGAGCGTGGTGCTTGCATCCACGACAGTCGTGTACGTTCCGTCCGAAGCAAGCTGCTCCACGCGATAAAAGGAGATGTCGTTGTCTTCCACGTCCTCCCACGCAAGCGTAACGCTCACCGAGGTTGCGAAATACGTCAGCCCCCGCACTTGCGACGGGCCCGTATTGTCCACCTTGTAGCTGTAGATCAAAGGATCGCTTTGATTTCCCGCCGCGTCGTAAGCTATTCCCTTGAGCTTGAGCACACCGTCAGGAACGATGAAGGAATTGAAGGGGACGTGCAATTTGCCCGAATCGCCTTGGGCCATTAGCGTCCAAGACACACCATCGTCGAGAGAGTAGAAAAGCTGGATGCTCGATACCCCCACGTCATCTTGAGCCTCGACCCCAAAAAGCACCTGACCGCTCAAATAGCTTGCGTCCTCGGGGGTGAGCTTTGTCACAACCGGGGCAACAACGTCTCCCAGCAGGAAGGCATGGGCCTCCACGGAAGGAACGCTCTCCTGATCCAGCACATCGACGCCCACCACGTAATAGGAATACCGAACGCCCTCTTGCACGTCCGTGTCGATGTACGACAGGGTATTACGATCGTTCAGCTGCGCAATGCGCGCATATGTGGCTTGCCCTTCGGTTTTTCGATATACGCGATACACCGTGGTGTCGACTTCTTGGGAGATGGACCACGAAACATAAATCGCCTTCGAATCGCCAAGCGCCGTCACGTTGATGATCTGCGCAGGACGCGTACTGTCCACCGTTACCATCTTGGTGCGCTCCGCCGTCGAGCCGTCCACGTCGGTCAGGCAAAACACAACGTCGTAATTGCCGTCGGGTACAGCATTCACGTCCCACGAAGCAGTGTAGATCGCCTCCCCCGCGACAGAAGGGCCCCGTTTCGCTCGGCCGATCAGGATGCGCTCGCCCCCATCAAGGTAGTAGAACGAGCCCACTACCTCATCGCCCCCCAAAGGCTCCAAATTGCCGTCGTCGATGACGCGCGCGCAAAGCTTGTTGGACTCCAAGCCGACTTTATCGAAATCGTTCTGAGTTGTAACGCTTATTATCCGGGGAGCCGCAAGGATGACGGCCACCGTGGACGCAGTCGTCCTCCTCCCATCAGAGGTGTATCCGCACACCGAGTACTCGTACTTCGAATCGACAGCCAAGCCCCTCTCGGTGAAAGCGGTGTCTTCGGTGGTTCCGAGCAGGACGCCATCGCGGCTGATCTCGTATCCCACGATATCGCTGCCCGGATGGGCGGACCAAGAAAGCACAACGGATTTGCTGTAGCGCTTTGCAACCTTCAGATTGGGAACCGCCATTTCCATCAAGTCGGTCTTGATCTCCGCCCCCGCCGGCAGCGAGGACTGGAGGGCGGCGGCGTAGGCGGCGTAGGAGCCGGCGGGCACGTAGGCCGTCTTCAG
>NZ_JAASIO010000015.1:82041-110046 GCF_019731765.1 Gordonibacter massiliensis (ex Traore et al. 2017)
CGGAGAAGGCGTAGTTGCCGATGGATGAGAGGCCCTCGGGCAGGGAGAGCGACGAGAGCGACGAGCAGCCCTCGAAGGCGTCGTTCCCGACGGAGGCCACGCCCGGGGCGAGCGAGGCGGACTCGAGCGAGGAGCAGTAGGCGAAGGCGTAGGCGCCCACGGAGGCCACGCCCCCGGGGACCGCGACGCCCCCTGAGAGCGAGGAGCAGCCGTAGAAGGCGTACACGCCGAGGGAGGCCAGGCCCGCGGGCAGGGAGACGGAGGCGAGCTTGGCGCAGCCTTCGAAGGCGTGGCCGCCTATGCCGGCGAGCGTGGAGGGCAGCGAGACCGAGGCGAGGCCCGAGCAGTTCGCGAAGGCGTAGTCGCCCACGGAGGCCACGCCCTCGGGCAGGGAGACGCCCGTGACGTCGGCGCGGCCCTGGAACGCCGAGGGCCCGACGGAAACAACGCCCGCGGGGACGGAGACGTCGCCGCCCGGGCCCGTGTAGGCGACGAGCACGCCGCCCTCGACCTGGAAGTCGCCCGCGGCCCCGGAGCTGGCGATGGAGGCCCCCGCCGGCAGCGAGGACTGGAGGGCGGCGGCGTAGGCGGCGTAGGAGCCGGCGGGCACGTAGGCCGTCTTCAGGTTGCGCAGCTCGTACACGGCGTCGGCGGCGCCGGCGGGCACGGCGGCCGAGGCGAAGGACAGCTCGGCGACGCCCGAGCAGCCGCCGAAGACGCCGTATCCCAGGGACTCCAGCGTGGAGGGCAGGGAGACCGACGAGAGCGAGGAGCAGCCGTGGAAGGCGTAGCTCCCGATCGAGGCCACACCCTCGGGCACGGCGAGGGCCCCGGAGAGCGACGAGCAGCCGGAGAAGGCGGAGTTGCCGATGGAGGAGAGGCCGTCGGGCAGGGAGAGCGAGGAGAGCTTGGCGCAGCCGGAGAAGGCGTAGTTGCCGATGGATGAGAGGCCCTCGGGCAGGGAGAGCGACGAGAGCGACGAGCAGCCCTCGAAGGTTCCTTCCTGTATGCTACCCACTCCTTCAGGAATAGCAAGTTCCCCAGATAGCGACGAGCAGTTCAAGAAAGCGTGCGGCCCTATGGAGCGCAAACCCTCCGGCAGGGTGAGCGAGGAGAGCTTGGTGCAGCCCTCAAAAGCACGTTGGCCGATAGAAGAGACTCCCGCCGGCAAAGAAATCGAAGGCAGAGAAGAGCAACCGGAGAAGGCCGAAGAGCCAACCGATAGCAGACCGTCGGGCAGCGAGATCGATTCGAGGGATGAGCAATTAGAAAAAGTACCGGTATCGATGGAAGTAACGCCGCAGGGAAGAACAACCGATGTGAGCAGAGCGCAGAAACCAAAGGCGCTCGAGCCGATAAACGTCACGCTTTCGGGAATCGAGAGCGATCCGGAAAGCGACTCGCATCCCAGAAAAGCATTGTTTCCCACAGTTTGCAAGTTTTTAGGCAAGGTAACAGACGACAGGGACGAGCAGCCATTGAAAGTTGCATCATCGATAGCGGTCAGGCCCTCGGGTAAAGAAACGGAGACCAGCGACGAGCAGCCGCGAAAAGCGTAGTTGCCTATAGATGTCACGCCGCTAGGAATAGCAAGCTCGCCCGCCAGCAAATCACAGCTATCAAAGGCAAACGCACCGATAGAAAGCAGGCTTGTCGGAAGCTCCAAGAATGCAAGGTTGGCGTAATCGCGAAAGGCGTAAGAGCCGACCGACGTCACCCCTTCCGAAATCACCACCGAAACGATCTCGCTCCTATGCGAATACCAAGGGGCATTGGTCTCATAGGAAAAATCCGTCATGTCGCCCGTGCCCTCTATTGAAAGAAAGCCGTTGCTGCTCAACGACCACGTAACGTTTTCACCGCATTCCCCGTACGCGAGAACATAGCTCGCAACCGGACTAGCATCTTCAACCACCGGCAACGAAATCGACGAGGCACCGATTCGAGGCAGAGCCGCCCCATCCGCCGCCTTGGAGCCACTATCGCTCGATACAGCTCGAGCCTCACTATCAGATTTCAAGTAATCCTCGTACGCCGAGCACAGCTCGTCCTTCGATGCGAACCTCTTGTACTCTACGCCGTCATCGCCTCCGCCTCGGTCGCTCGAAACGAGCTCCTCCATCGGCTTGAAGTCATATGATTCGAGCGTAAGGACCCTTTCAAGCTTCGCCGTCCCCTCCGCCAAGGTAAAACCCAAAGCGGGAATATCTCCGCAAAACGCAATAATTCGCAGGTTCTCGCAGTGGTAGAAAGCCGAGTTTCCAATCGAGGCAATGGTCTCGGGTAAATAGATCGCCTCAATTTCCAAGTTATAGGCAAAAGCCTCCTCGGCAATCGCCGTAACTGATTTCCCGTCAATCTCCGAAGGAACGACCACGCTCATAACCTGAGAGCCCTCAGGACGAGTTCCGGTATACGCGCAGATCGACGCCGTTCCGTCATCTTGGGTCGTATACTCGAAATCCCCGCTTGCGATAGCGCCGCCAACGGCTTCCCCATTGGGGCCAACATCAAGATCGCCCAACGAAATCGATTCGAAATCAAGCGGCTCACCAGAATAAGCGTGAGCATCGACCACCGGCACCATAAGGACGACCAACGCCCCGGACAAGAAAACGGACAGGGCTTTACCGCCCAATCCTCGACGCTTCCCCATTCTTGCCACCCTTCATCCCCGTGAAAGACACAAGTTGCGATTGACTTACCTTGACTAACCGAAAGTATCAATGCACATTTTAAATATACTATGTAAATATTATGACAACCATTATGCAACCGCATATAAGAAATGAGCGGGTGATTTTCTAGGTTTTCGTCCCATTCTTGCTCGGATCAAGTAGCGGTAAGGCCGCATCGCATTGGCGGGCCCACCGCCCCTCCAGCACAAAAGCCGCTTGTCACCCGCTTGCGTCATCCGCCCCATCGCCCGTCCAAGCGAAAGCCGCCACTCGAAGCCAGCTCACGGCATAGAAAGCCCACGTCGCGCGCCGGCGTAAACGCCCCGCCTCCCCTTGCTCGGCGCCCGGAGGCCGCCTCCAGCGCTTCCGGGCGCGCCTTTGGTCGGTTTTTTGCGCCGCAAACGGACAAAAAACGTTTCTATGCGGTAAATTACCTGCTGTACCACGCTCTGTTGTACTAAAGTATACGGATACGCGACGGCCGCCCGAAGGCGCGGCCGGGCGTAGCGAGTCGAAGACTCGAAGGAGGGCCCCGTTGGGAAACGGGGTTTGAGGGAAGGAGACATCCTTTATGGAAAGCAAGAGTTCGTTCAGCAGGCGTCAGTTCATGGAGCTGCTCGGCGTGTCTGCGGCAGGCTTCGGCCTCGTCAGCATGGCAGGCTGCGGCGGCGGTGGCGACGACGCCAAGAAGGAAGGCGGAGACGCCCCGGCGGCCGGCGGCGCGTCCGACACCATCACGTACAGCCTGACGGCCGACCCGCGCGCGGTCGACCCGGCGTACTTCGACGACGGCGAGTCCGCCGTGGTGTCCTGCAACATGTACGAGGGCCTGTACCAGTACGGCAAGACCGACGCGAAGGTGTCGCCCTGCCTGGCCAAGGACCTGCCCGAGATCTCTGACGACGGCCTGATCTACACGATCAAGCTGAACGAGGGCATCAAGTTCCACGACGGCACCGACTTCAACGCCGAGGCCGTGAAGAAGTCCATCGAGCGCCAGCTCGAGCCCAACCGCAACTCCGACATGCCCTACGCGTCGTTCGTGTTCGGCGAGGAAGAGGCGGGCAACGGCGTCGAGAAGGTCGAGGCCGTTGACGACTACACCGTGAAGATCACGATGCGCGCGGCTTCCGCCCCGTTCGTGAAGAACCTGGCCATGGCCCTGGCCTCCCCCATCGTGGCGCCGAGCGCCATCGAGAAGGCCACCGACGGCCAGGCCATCACCGAGCCCGTGGGCACCGGCCCCTACAAGTTCGTCAACTGGACGAAGGGCGCCTCCCTCACGCTCGTGGCGAACGAGGACTACTGGGGCGACGCTCCCAAGACGAAGAACCTCATCTTCAAGATCATCACCGAGGGCAACACCCGCATCACGTCGCTCATCAACGGCGAGTGCGACATCATCTCGAGCGTCGATCCCTCCGCGGTCGATCAGATCGTCGACGGCGGCTTCGAGCTGTTCTCCGAGGACGGCATGACCATCAACTACATGGCGTTCAACACCGAGACCGGCAAGTGCACCGACCAGGAGGTCCGCAAGGCCGTCGCCCAGGCCATCAACGTCGAGGAGATGGTGAAGTCCATCTACGGCGACTACGCCACCGTGGCGAACTCGGTCATGCCCCTGTGGATGGCCCCCTACGACAAGGACGTCAAGCAGACGGCCTACGATCCCGACGCCGCCAAGAAGACGCTGGCCGACAAGGGCATCACGTCGCTGCAGTGCATCACCTACACCACCGCCCGCCCCTACAACCAGAAGGGCGGCAGCGACCTGGCCCGCATGATCCAGGGCTACCTGGCCGAGGTCGGCGTGGACGTGAGCATCACCGAGTACGACTGGACCACCTACAAGACCAAGGTGCAGACCGACCCGTACGACATCTGCTTCTACGGCTGGACGGGCGACAACGGCGACCCGGACAACTTCATGAACCTGCTCGCCGACACGAACTGGTCCATGAACGTGGCGCACTGGCAGGACGACGAGTACAAGGCGCTCATCGCCGAGGGCCTGGCCACGCCGGATGGCGACGAGCGTGACGCCATCTACCTGAAGTGCGAGGAAATGGTTGCCGAGAAGCAGCCGTGGGTGCTCATCTCCCACTCCAAGAACCTGCTGGGCTACAGCCCGAAGGTCAAGGACTTCTACTACCATCCCACGGGAGTCGCGTTCTTCAAGGGCGTCTCGAAGGAAGCGTAAAGGCTTTTCCCGGCGTCCGAGAGGGCGCCGGGTTTTTTATTTCCCCTGTGCGGCCCGTGCGTCGTATTCTCGTCGCGCATGGGCCGCACTTGCGCTACACTGTCATCCGGTCGTATCGATCCGATGATCTGCACGTCAAAGACGAGTTGGCGTGCTCGAAGCCGGGGGCCACGGGTCTCCGGCTTCGTTCCTGTGTCCGTTCGGATAGCGGCACAGGGCAGGCAAGAAAGGTGCTCTATGCTCAAATACATCCTCAAACGAATCCTTATGGTGATTCCCGTTTTGCTGGGTGTTACGATCATCATCTTCCTCATCACGCGCGTGTTGGCCCCGGACCCGGCTCCGGTGGTTCTGGGCGAGCACGCAACCCCCGAGGCGATGGCGACGTGGCGCGCGGACAACGGGTTGGACAGCCCCATCTGGATGCAGTACATCAACTTCATCGTGGGCGCCGTGCAGGGCGACCTCGGCATGTCCTACTACACCCACCAGCCGGTCACGGCCGAGATCGCCGCGCGCTTCCCCGCCACGGCCGAGCTCGCCATCTGCGCCATCATCGTGGCGTCCCTTCTGGGCGTGACGCTGGGCGTGCTGGCGGCGGTGAAGAAGAACAAGCTCGCCGACAACGTGAGCATGCTCATAGCCTTGGTGGGCGTGTCGATGCCCATCTTCTGGTCGGGCATCCTGCTCATCTTGCTGTTCGCCGGCATCCTGCACGTGCTGCCGTCGAGCGGGCGCGTGACGCCCCTGCTCCAGCCAACCGGAGGAACCGGGTTCTTCATACTGGACACCATCATGCGCGCCGATTGGACGGCCTTGGGCGACGTGCTCATCCATCTGATCCTGCCCACGCTGGCGCTGTCGCTGTACTCCATGGCCATCATCACGCGCATGACGCGCTCGAGCATGCTCGAGACGCTCAACGCCGACTACATCCGCACGGCGCGCGCCAAGGGCCTGAAGAAGGGCACCGTGAACATCAAGCACGCGCTGCGCAACGCCATGCTGCCCGTATCGACGGTCATCGGCCTGCAGTTTGGCAGCCTGCTCGGCGGCGCGCTGCTCACCGAGACGGTGTTCGCCTGGCCGGGCATCGGCAAGTTCGCCGTCGACTGCGTGCTGAAGAGCGACTTCCCCGTAGTTCAGGGCATCGTGCTTTTGGTGGCCGTCATCTTCGTCATCATGAACCTGGTCGTCGATATCGTGTACGCCTACCTTGACCCCCGCATCAAGTACGGCGCGAAGGAAGAGGGGTGATATCGATGAGCAAGGACAAGAAGCTCGCCACCGAGCCCGCCGCAGGCGCGGCGCTGGCCGCGCAACCGGTCAAGGAGAAGCGCGAGAGCATCTGGAAAGACGTGTTCGCCGGCATCGTATCGAACAAGGCTTCGCTCATCAGCGGCATTTTCATCCTGCTGCTCGTCATCATAGCCTTGGTGACGAAGTTCGTGCCGGGCGTGCTGCCCTACGACCCCTACGCGCAGAACCTGAGCGAGTCTTTGATGGGCCCGAGCGCCGCGCACTGGTTCGGCACCGACATCCAGGGCCGCGACATCTTCAGCCGCGTGCTCGTGGGCACGCAGATCACGCTCACCGTGGGCCTGGCCGCCGTGGCCATCTCGCTCACCATCGGCGTGCTGCTAGGCTCCATCGCCGGCTACCGCGGAGGCAAGACGGACACGGTCATCATGCGCGTCATGGACATGATGCTGGCCATCCCCTCCATCCTGTTGGCCATCGCCATCATGGCGGCCCTCGGGCCCGGCATCGAGAAGGCGGTCGTGGCCATCGGCCTGGTGTCCATTCCCGAGTACGCGCGTATCGTGCGCTCGGAGATACTGGCCATCAAAGAGAACGACTACGTGGCCGCGGCGCGCGTGGTGGGCGATTCCAACGCCGCCATCATCTTCCGCCATGTGCTGCCGAACGTGCTGCCCTCCATCATCGTGCGCGCCACGCTGGGCATCTCCACCGCCATCCTGGACGCGGCGGCCCTGGGCTTCCTGGGCCTGGGCGTGCAGCCTCCGGCGGCCGAGTGGGGCGACATGCTGGGCCGCGGACGCAACGAGCTGTTCCGCGCTCCTTGGCTCATGATCTTCCCCGGCATGGCCATCACGCTGACCGTGCTGGCGTTCAACCTGCTGGGCGACGGCATCCGCGACGGCCTCGACCCCAAAGCAAGGAAGAGGTGATCGCATGCTGTTATCGGTGAAGAACCTCTCCACGGAGTTCCCCGTCAAGAAGGGCATCGTCAAGGCGGTCGAAGACGTGAGCTTCGACGTGGACGCGGGCGAGATCCTGGCCATCGTGGGCGAGTCGGGCTCCGGCAAGTCCGTGACGAGCCTGTCGGTCATGGGCCTGCTGGCCGAGCCGGGGCACGTGGCCGGCGGTTCGATGGAGTTCGAGGGCAAGGACCTCGTGCACCTGTCCGAACGCGAGTACCGCGAGCTGCGCGGCAACGACATGGCCATGATCTTCCAAGAGCCCATGACGTCGCTCAACCCCGTGTACCGCGTGGGCAAGCAGATCGTTGAGGCCATCCGCACGCACGAGAACGTGTCGAAGAAGGAAGCGCGCGAGCGCGCCATCGACATGCTGCGCAAAGTGGGCATACCCAGCCCCGAGAAGCGCATCGACGACTACCCGCACCAGATGTCGGGCGGCATGCGCCAGCGCGTGATGATAGCCATGGCGCTGTCGTGCAACCCGAAGCTGCTGATCGCCGACGAGCCCACCACGGCCCTCGACGTGACCATCCAGGCGCAGATCCTGGACCTGCTGCGCCGTTTGCGCGACGACACCGGCATGGCCGTGCTGCTGATCACGCACGATTTGGGCGTGGTGTCCGAGACGGCCGACCGCGTGGTGGTCATGTACTGCGGCCAGGTGGTGGAAGAAGCCGAGGTGCGCACGCTGTTCGACCACCCCATGCACCCCTACACGCTGGGCCTGCTGAAGTCCATCCCCCGTTTGGAGGACGACGACTCGAAGCGCCTGTACATGATCAAGGGCATGGTGCCGAACCCCTTGGAGATGCCCCCGGGCTGCCACTTCTCCGACCGGTGCGACTCGTGCATGGACATCTGCCGCGAGAAAATCCCCGACCTGGTGGACCTGGACGGGCACAAGGTGCGCTGCTTCCTGTACGAGAACGCCGAGGGCGAGGCCAAGAGCGTCTCAGCCATCGCCGAGGCGGAAGCGGAGGCCATCGCCGACGCCGAGGCCGCACGCGACGTGGAGGCCTCGGAGGCCCTGCTTGCGGCCGAGGAGCTGCGCGAGGCCGAGATCGAGGACATTGAGGAGGCGAGCCGATGAGCGAGCACAACGAGCAAGCCGCCGGCGCCCAGGCGCAGGCGGGCGCGGACGGCGCGTCCGCGCCGAGTCAGGATATCCTGCTCGACGTCCAGCACCTCACGAAGCGCTTCGCCGCCGAGACGAACTTCTTTGGCAAGGCCACCTCGCACGTGCAGGCCGTGGACGACGTGAGTTTCCAGATCCGCCGCGGCGAGGCGTTCGGCCTCGTGGGCGAGTCGGGCTGCGGCAAGACCACCGTGGGCAAGATGCTGGTGAACCTGCTGCGCCCCACGTCCGGCAAGATCATCTTCGACGGCCACGACCTCACGGCCATGAAGCCCGCCGAGCGCAAGGCCTACTGCAAGGACATCCAGCTGATCTTCCAGGACCCCTACGCGTCGCTCAACCCGCGCATGCGCATCGGCGACATCATCGCCGAGCCCATCCTTACGAACAACATCCTGCCGAAGGACAAGGTCGAGGACCGCGTGAACGAGCTTCTGGAGTGCGTGGGCCTGGCGAACTACATGCGCAACCGCTACCCCCACGAGTTCTCGGGCGGCCAGCGCCAGCGCGTGGGCATCGCGCGAGCCCTGGCCGTGAACCCGAAGCTCATCGTGTGCGACGAGCCCGTGTCGGCGCTGGACGTGTCCATCCAGGCGCAGGTGCTGAACCTGCTGGACGAGCTCAAGGAGCAGTTCGGCCTCACGTACCTGTTCATCGCCCACGGCCTGAACGTGGTGAAGCATGTGTCCGACCGCGTGGGCGTCATGTACCTGGGCAAGATGATGGAGATAGCCCCGAAGAAGGCGCTGTACGCCGACCCGCTGTCGCCGTACACCCAGGCGCTGCTGTCGGCCATCCCGTCGGTCGACCCCGCCACCAAGAAGGACCGCATCATCCTGGAAGGCGACGTGCCCTCCCCCATCGACCCGCCGCCGGGCTGCCGCTTCGCCGGGCGCTGCTTCGCGAAGGTCGAGGGCTGCGACGATGTCATGCCGCCGCTCGTCGAGGTGAAGCCGAACCATCAGTGCGCTTGCCATCGGTACGACGAAGGCGGGCCGGGGACGGCGGTCGTGGCGTAACGCGACCTGCGTTGTTCAACCTGCGACGGGAGGCATCCAGGACATGCCCAGTCGCTCAAACAGTCCTGACTCGCACGGAGGCCCCACTGGGGCCTCCGGCTCGTGCGGAACTCGCTTGGTGGGCACGCCCTGGATGCCTCCCTGCTGCAAGAGAACGGGGCGGGGTGGACGAGCGGGTCAGGGAGAAGAGGGAATCAACCTGCGGGGTAAACCGGGATGGCGGGGCACGCGTATAAGAAAGCCATGTGCAGCCAGTCCCTTCCGTACGGGGCTCTTTTGTTCGGAAGCAGGCGCGGCATAACGTCTAATCGCCCCTCCCTTTCCTATTTCTATGCTTCTTTTCCCTCGTGTAGGGTATTCTTCCTCTGTGCCTCCGAACCACTATGACAATACGGGATACGTACAAGACCGCTATCGAAATGAGGAACGGCCGCCAGAAGCTCGGGTTGTTTTCGATTCCGCATAGAGCGAGAAGCTCGTTGGCCGGCACGGCGAGGAGCACCGCCCCGCAAACAACCAATGTCGTTTCGAGTATCTCCTTGCGCATCGGATCTTTCATGAAACCGCCGCCGCCAGAAAAGCCAAGCCCACCGTTGCCGAAACGACCAGCAGGGCCTTCGCAAAATCTCCGAACGGCGATCCTCCGGAAAACTTGACGTCCTTGCCGTCTTTGCAATCTTTCCACGTCAAACCGAGATATACGCCCGATCCGATAAAGAGGATAACCCAGATATGCGGTTTCTGCAGGTAGGCCAAACTGCCTTCGAGAAGGCACAAAACCAGTACGGCGAGAAGCACCGTAACCCAGTATCGGGTCATAGCTATGGCGAAATCCTTTAGCGTCAAACCGATACCCGTCTTCAAAAAAGCACCTTTCCCCCGCCTTCACGGCCGGAATTCGAAGGATAGCCCAAGCGCTATTCGTCTTCTTTCTCAACGTGCTTCCAGATGGTTCCCACGGTTGCCCCGACCCCTGTAGGAATGAACACGAGCCGCCATAAAGCCGGATCCGCCAAGTGCAGCTCATCGAAGCTTCCAGGCACGACCAGCATAACCAAGGTGGTGAGGCTCGCCGTAGCCCAGACGATCAGCAGATTCCGCAACAGATCCCTTATCGTCGCCTTTACCCGATCTTTACCCATACGCCTCCGTGCTTTAAGAGGTTCCACTGACCCTCCTTCCTCGTTTTAAGCTCGAAACCCGTCCAAAGATCGGCGAAGCGCACGATTCTCTGCAATGGGTCGGGCCATTGCAGCTTTTCAAAATGAGCAATCGGTTTTCACCGGCTACTTCGGAAACTATCGCTGACCCTCTATTTCTACATCCATCCCCCTCATCATTGCATTTGGAAAATAACTGGCCGCCGCCCGTAGAAAGCTACCCTCATCTTCAACCGAAAACACGACCGCTTGATCGCGTGTAGTAATAATTACATGATCGAACGACGCAGCATCTTTGAACAGACTGGCTTCACCATAGACGAAGATCGAGGCGAGAACCGCGAGCAAACGTTCCGAAGCATGGGATAGTTTACTGATGCTGCTCTTCTCGGTCGCTACCATTGTTATCTGCCCAGCATCAATCCTATGAGTCTTCAAGCCATACGCCACCAAGACATCGTTGTCGGAGTCGAACTCGACATAATTACGCACCGTTCTGCAAAACTGCTGAGCAAGTACCGCACATGAAACGACGACGGCGATTAGGACGATGGCAAAATAAAGAGGAGGCATGGAGTCGCTCTCTAGCAACAGAAGCAGAACGCACATAGACACGCTACAAAAAACGAAGCGGTTATAACGTGGAACCATGTATCGATCTTCCCTTCGAATCTAAGTCCATCATCTGCGCAAGATTCAATCACTATTCCACCCCAAGGCATCAGCCACCGATAGCTCCGCGCTTCGCTATGATGTCTTTTCACCATGAAACAGCTTCAGCGCACAACGCGCTTCATCGGTTCATGGTGCCTGATCGTTTCTATTACTTTCCGAGCCCGTTTCACTCTTCGACCCTCTACATCTCCGAATCACTATGACGATCCGCGACACATATAAAATTGTCAACATAACGTTAAAGGTTCATGCGGAGGCGCTCTCCTCGCAAAAAGCTTTGACCGAAACGAAGCGTAGATAAACGGGTTAGCCGTCCGTTATCCGACAAGGCTCAGACTCGCACGGCTCCTCTCGTTCGTTGCGGGGTCGTCCGTCACAAGAGAGACCTCGATACAGGAACCCGCACCGTTCGTCGCAAAACTTTCGTCGAATTCAAAGCACGCTACGATGGTTCCCGGCCCACCCCCCGAAGGCCCCTCGGCAGAGCTGCCCGCGAAAAAAGAACTCGCGATGGAAATGAACCCGTCGACGCCGTCGTGGGGAGGCACGGCATAGACATACGGTCGATCAGACCAAGGGTTAGCGTCGTCGCTGCGGTAATCGCAATCGACGGAAACTACGCGGACGCCCAAAGGGATCGCAATGTATATGCCGCTCTCGTCGTCGGGGGCGATGTCGAACGTGGCCGATAAAGCTGCTTGTCGCTTGCTTCCGCCATCGCCGTACACGAACAAAGCTCCCCGCATGCTCGTTTCAGGAGCGCTCTGCTGCGGCTCGACGAGAAACGGAACGGTTCGTTCCAAATTTCTGTTAGTCAACGCAGTTTCATTCCCTGAGCAGCCGCTCGCTATCGCGATCAAACCGACAACGAACAAAGCGGCTAACGCCTTCGCAACTCTCATCAATCACCTCCTAACCGATCGTGCGGAAAACATAACGCTACGGCCGCAATGCAATTTTTTCCGTCGTGAACCGACGGCTCTATCATTCGGCATCAAACACATCGTTAACCATGCTTTCAAGGGAGAGCAGAGACATCGCGTCTGTTTCCGAAGTGTCTTCAATCGATGACTTCAAATTGAGCAGCTCGGATTTTGCCGTCTCCTCTTTTTCGATTAAATATGCGGCTTTTTCAGCATCTTGCGATATCTGGTAAAACTCAATAGTTCGATCGCACCATGCAATACGATTATCGACGACTTCCAATAACGCGACCTTATTGCATCCGTCTCCTTGATCAAGAGACCGAGTCCTATTCAATGAACGACTCAAAGCTCCGTTGTACATCAAGACACCATGCAAAGCCGTGCTTTTAGACGCCGACGAACCTGGAGCGGTAATGGATATCCTAATATTCGGAGTTATTACTCGGTCTGTCGTATTAGCTCCATAGGGAGTAAAAGCGCCTCCGTTCACCTCAAGCGTTGTTGAACTTCCAGGAGCAACATGAGCATAGAATGAGTAAAATCCATATCCAGCTTCTATAGGTTCAACCCAATTCCATAATTCTGAAAACCCTTCGGAAGTGCAACCGACTCCCTGCAGCGTTTGAACTAAGTTCAGTAATGAGTACGAAATGCCAAACCCAGAGGGTAGCGTGCTTAAAATAAGATTGAAAACTTCCTCCATTGCATACGACGCAACACCGGACGGCGCACCCATCGCAGGAACATACCTACATTCGTTCATTTCGCTATCATAGACAAGCGCCACTTCTGATGGATTTCGCAACTTTGTTACATAGAGACCAAGACCGGTAATAGCATCGTTGCCCATAACGGGATCCGCACGCTTTGACACACCGGCGATCCCGGCCCCAAACAAATAGAGCCATTTTCCACCAACGTATGCCGCATCTGCAACTACAACGCGTTGTGTTGCGCAAACCGATAACCCCGAGCTTGTTACCACGCTATGCGCAGGATCGGAACTGGGGCTCCACGGGGGAACTCCCCCGCCCCCGCCGCCGGACATCTTTGCCTCTATGCTGTTCAGTTTCTCCGCCGGCCAGTAGGAGATGGTCGGCTTCTCATAGGTTGCAAGCGCGCTATCCTTCATTGGAGTACCCTTTCTCATCATACAGGCCGACGAGACCGTCAAGTTCTCCTTCATCCTTGCTCAGCCCGTAGAACAACCGGTAGAAGGTGTCAGCTTCTAGGGCTATGTCGTAGGGGCACGACGACGGCCAGATGACGCTGGCTAGCCAGAGGACGCCTATCGACTGGACGTGCGCCAAGGAGCCGAACCAGCTGTAGATCAGGGCCGGGGACACGGCGACCTTGCCGGCCGCCACGGCCTCCACGCCTCCCCACGCCTCCCACGCCGGACCCTCCTGCGCGGCGAGGGACGCGAGGCAGTCGGTGTCGTCGAACACGACGAGGTCGACGTTCGCCGCGTCGACGGCGGCGAGGTTCACGGTTCTGTCCGGGAACACGTAGGGCGAGGTCACAGGGATCGCTCCGATATGGGCGATGGCATCCGCCTGCACGGTGTAGCTGCTCTTCACTTCCAGCCCTGTCTTTCGCGGGGCATAGAAGACGGAGCACGAGCCGCAGTTCGCGTCGCGAACGGACGCCGCGCGCGCCATCGCGCCCTCGATGTACGTCGCGAGCTCTTCGGCCCTCCCTTGGCGGCCTAGCAAATCGCCCAGCAGCCGGTAAGCTTGCGGCAGGTTGCCGAAGGAGGTGTCGAGGAAGACGCACGGGGTGTCGCCCTCGGCCTGCAGCGCGTCGAGTTCGTCGGCGAGACCGTTTTTGGGGAGGCCAGCGTCGAGCATGATGCTCGCTCCGGTCCATATGGCCGCTTGAGGCTCGACGTCCTCCACGCCGCTCGAGGCCCCTCCCCCGGTTTCCGGAAGCTCGGCTATCTCGTCCATGCCGGCCTCGCGATACTCCCTTTCGTCCGTTTCGTCAATTTCGGAGGCCACGGATGTAAGCGTTTCGGGACAGAGCGTGCAGACGAGGCACTGGGCTATCTCCCCGAGCGGCATCACCGCACCCACCGAAGGCGGCACGCTCACCTCCCTGCCGAGCGAGTCGACGAACGTCCTCGACGAGGCGTCCGCAAAAGCCTGCGTCGGGAGGCCCGTCGCGAGCACCGTCGCCAGCCCGACGGACACGACCTGCGCGAACTGCCTGCGCGAGAGGCCCTTGCCGCCCATACCCTCCGCACTCGCTCGAGGCGCGTCGCTCTGAGCGGCGCGCAGGGCCTTGACCATCTGATCGGCGCAAGATGTATCGTCGTGCCGGTGGCAGGTGTTGCCCTCGAGAAGGGCGGCGACATGGTCTACCTTTTGCCCAGCCGTCATCTTGCACAAGGCGTTGAGGTTGCCATCGCAGCCTCCGTAGATCTTCACGTACTTGACCACGTCGTCTTCGAGGTCGACGTCGATGGTCTCGCAGCAGACGCCCTTTGGTTCGAAGCGGTACATACGCCCTCCCATTCCTAGAGACTCCCCGTTGCGGCAGCTTGCAGGGTGCGATCCGCAACGCCGCCTCGAAAGACAACGGCGTCCTGCTTGCTCGCTAACCATTACCTCGCTGCTGCTATATCAACAATATTCTTGAATAAGTACAATGTCAAGCTGCTACGTTGATGAAATTTGGTATAATTTCATCAACGATGAGTTTTTGAATCGTGTTTATTGCTTGGTTTGCCTGAGCTGAGATCCGAAGGGGGGCACTATCATGCGACAAGCTTTGAGGCTACATTTCGACTACGACAGCTTTGAGCTTTCCTCGAAAAGCGCCGAGCTGCTCGCCGCTTTTCGTACGGTTTTCCCCGAGGACACCCTCACCCCCGACAACCCGGCAGCCGAGCAAAGTTACCACTCCATAGAAATCTCCGAAACAGGCGGCGTTTTCCAAATCGAAGGAGAATCGCCCTCCCTGATTGCCTCTTCTTTCGAGGAAATCGCATACGCGGTCATGAGGATCATGAGCGATTCATTCGTCTCGCACGTGTCGGAAGAACAAATGGTGATGCACGCCGCCACGGCGGTGTTCGGCAGCACCGCAGTACTCTTTTCCGGGTCGTCCGGCTCGGGAAAGACCAGCCTCGCCCTCGCATTCTCCGAATTCGACGGCTTTGTGGGAGACGAATGCGCTTACATCAACGTGCCTTCCGCAACCGTCAGGCACGAGGCGTTCCCCTTTCAGATCAAGGAATGTAACGTCGACATGACGTCTCGTTACGGTGCCGGCGCCAAGCTCGACGTCTACGAAGACGCCGTGGGAGAAGCGAGCTATCTGTCGCTGGACGTCTTGCACCGTCGCACGGAGAAGAGGATTCCGATATCGGCCGTCGTGTTTCCCACGTATGGGTCGGGAAACGAACCCTGCTCTATCGCCAGGATCAGCCCGACAGAGCTTCCCGAGCTGATCTTGGGCTCGTTGATAGGGCCGGCGGAGCCTTCGAGCGCGCTGGCGACTTTCCTGTCGATGTGCGGAAGCCACGGCATCCGTTTTTACAAAGCGGCTTATTCGGACGCATCGGAATGCGCCGAAACCTTGTACGAATTCCTGGAGAAAGAGAGGCAAAGACGATGACGGCTTTGAGGAAAGATGCGACGGTTTCATCCGTAGACGGGTGCTCCGTCATATCGATGGAAAGCGGCGATCTTGCCGTCCTGAACGAAACGGCGTCCCTGATGCTCGACGAGCTGCTTCGAGACACGCCCTGCAACGAAATCGCCATGAAGGTCTCTCGCCGATTCGACATCGATTCAGCCACGGCAGAAAACGACCTCGCATCCTTCATAGAAGACATGGACGCACGCTCGCTGCTGGAGCCTGCGCGAAGCGACTGTGAACGCTGAGCTCATCGCCCTCAAGGCAAGGCTGGAGAAGTCAGGATCGATAACCGTGGCGCTTACCGGCATGTGCATGGAGCCGCTCTTGCGCGAGGGGGACGAGGCATTCGTCCGCCCGCAAGACAAGATCGGCATCGGGAGCATCTGCGCTTTCCAAGACGCAGACGGATCGCTGAACGTCCACCGGGTGATCGCCGTCGACGGGACCACCGTAACGCTGAAAGGAGACAAATCGAACAAAAGGGAGGTGGTCGACCGTTCTCACGTTTTAGGCGTCGTCGGTTCCGTGAGGCTTTGCGGCGTACAAGGCTGGCGAGAGATGCCGGCTGGCCCTGCACGCCGCTACATCTCCGCCCAGTTTTCTAAGCGCATCTACCACGACACAGCGATTGTACGCTCCGCCCCCGCCGCGAAGGCGGCAAGGCTGTACCGTCGGTTTTTTCGACACGCTCTCATGGCCTTCAATCGACAAGCCCGCGCCCGGATGCTCAACAATCCCACGGGCTCATCGCAGCCGGACTTCCATTGATCTTCATACGGTCGCGCCATAATTCGTGGTAGATTCGACCGTAGTGGTTTTTGTATATTCCGCCGTTGATCGACATATCCGCCGCTAGGTCGTCTCCTATCCCTATGGCGGCCTTTTCGATCCCGACTCGAACCGTCAACCCGCCGCCATCCCCATGCGCCTCGGTCGCGACCCGACAACGTGCGCCGTCGCACCCTTTGTCGGCCCGTCCACTGCGAGAGAAGCGCGCCGATGTCTGCGCGAAGCATTCGAACGTCCCGTTTTCGCAAAACAGATTGATTCTGATCTCCGAGACCTCAGTTCTCAAATCTCCGGGATAGAGCCTTAGTTGAAAGACGAAGCACTCGAAATCCACCGCGATCGACCTGGGAACATCCCAAACCGCGCTCACCCAGCCATCGACGAACGAGACCTCGCAGTTTAGCGCCGGACCGGAAGGGACGTTCCACCGAAGCGATCCGATACCCCGGGAACCGAGTCGGTAGCTGCCTTCCGAGCCGGCCACCAGCATCGCCACCCTTCGAGCAGCACCCTCTTTGCGAGCCGGAACATCGATCAACCTTGTTTTGTACGATGCTCCCCAATTCGATCTCGACCTTTCGAACGGCATCGAATCCGCGCAACCGGGAAAAACGTCTTCGAGATTGGATAGGACGACACCCGCTTCCCGTTCTTTTCCCAAGCTTTTCAGCAGGGAGAACCCCTCGGAGACAGCGCGCTCGTCAAACGCCAGCAAGCATGCCAGCAAATCGCAATACAGCTTGAAGCCGAGAAAACCGCCGGTGCTGTTGGGCCGGTAGCCTTCCGAATCGTCGAAGGCGGCCATTGCCAGATAAGCCACTGTGGCCGCATCGGATAGCGTGTTCATTTCAACGCCGTCGAGGCAAATGCGCTTTGTGCTCCACAGAAAAGGTTCGACGGCTCGAGGATCGAGTCCGCCGATTCTGTCGTGCACATCGAGGACGAGCGGTTCGCCACCGTCCACGGCAACGTATTCGGAAAGGGTATCGACATCGAGACGGCGCCGGATGACGAAGGGAGCCCGAAGCCAATCCGAGGCCTTGGGCTCGGCGAGGGCGCCGCTATCGCGCAACGAGAAGTATTCGGCGGGTTGCTCGAAGCGGCATTCCCGAGCAACGTAATCGGCCTTCGCCACGTCGTCTGCGCTCACGAACACGTCGATGTCGGTGTAGTGGCGCGCCCATTTGCTCCCATACAGACTCTGCGCGAGCGGCGCGCCCTTGAGAGCCACGAAACGAAGCTTCTCCTTGTGCGCCCGCTCGGCGAAACCACAGAGCCCATCGACGATGCGCCTCTGCCCTGCTCTATGCCCAACGACCTTGCCCGCCGCAATGGAATTCGCCGCCTCGTACGGAGAATGCAGGCCTTGCGATGCAAGGGGAAGCAGCACGCTTGCCTTGTCGAGCCATAGAACGAGCGAGATCCAGTCGTTCAGGCCGTATCCCTCCAGCGGTTTGTCGGCATTATGCAAACACGGAGCAGCCCGTCTCAAAACCTCGGCAAACCGGGCAGGATGTCCGTTGGGCATTCGACTTGCTTCCCTTGTTTCCTCCATTGAATGGCCTATCAAGCCATGCCGGAAGAAGTCATGGCGCGCTTTTCGTAGCACGGCTTGCAGAGGGCCCGGCCGCCGCACTCGATCTCGCGATGGTCTTGCACGGGCTCTCCGCAATCAGCGCAGATCGTCTCGACTATCATCGGGCCGGGTAGATCATAGCTTTGGTATTCTTTGCTGATTTCCTCGACGCGAAAAAGCTCTCCGTCCTCCACTTCGGAAAAGAATTCCACGATGTCGTCGCCCTTCGCCGGAATAAGGTTGCTTGCGAATCGCAGCCGAACGCCTTTCCCGGTGCGCGCGTCGTAAAACCGTGCGGCGCATTTGCCGTAATCGAGCATCTTCACCCGCCGCCTGCCAATCGAAAGGCTCGAAGCAACGAGCACGCCGTCCGCCGGGCACCTGTCGGTTTCCATCTCGACCATGAAGCGCTCTTCCCCACTGTCGATTCCCAGAAGCTTTTCGGCAAAGACGGCCATCCTGGCCCCTATGTAGAGGCCGGAGCACAGGTGTCCATGAAATGATTCTGCCTTTTCGACAAGCGCTTCGAATTCCCGAGATCGAACCTCCATAAAGCCCTCCCTTAAACAGTATTGCCGCGAGCGATCGGAATTTGCGAAACAACGATTTCGTATTTGACGAGATCAGTTATATCCTTGATCAAGAATATAATACTTTTCTGATTCTTTTGCAATGCCAATTGCTTATATATAGGGGCACGACGCCGCACGGCTCACGCTTACCGCCGTTTCGGCTTCAGGCCGCGCATCGCAGCAGGCTAGTTCGTTCGGAAGCCGGCGGCGCGGAGGTGGGCGGCTAGGTAGTCGAGGAACTTGAGCGACTCGGCGCTGGCGCGGGTGCGGGACGGGGTGCCCACGACGATGCGGCGTTGGAAGTCGGGCTCGGCGAGGCGGACGAGGCGCACGCTCGATCGGTCGGGCGAACCCCAGCTGATCTCCGGCCAGAAGCCCACGCCCTGGCCGAGGCCGATCATGCGCTGCACGACCGAGGGGTTGTCGCTTTCGAACGCCACGGAGGGCTTGAACCCGTGGCGCGCGCACAGATCGTCGCAGATGCCGCGGAAGCGGCGCGACCCGGCCAGGCACACGAACTCGCAGCCTTCCAGATCGCGCAGCGACAGTTCCGACCCGGCGAGGGGGAAGTCCGCGGGAACGGCCGCGAGGATGTCCTCAACCAGGGACACGGCCGCCTTGCCGCCGCCCAGCGCCGCATCGGCCGAGGCCGTGGCCGGAACGGTGTCCACCAGCACGTCGGCCTCGAAGCCCCGATCGCCCTGCCCTATCTTGAACAGGGTTCCGGGATGCGCCGCACGATAGGCCGTGACGGCGTCGATGGCGATGCTCGAAGCGGACATCAGGCTGATGCGAACCGTGCGCTCCCCCTCCTCGTCAAGGGCGGCAAGCTCGGCCGCCACGCCGTCGAGAGCGCGCACGAGCGGAGCCACGCGGTCTCTGAGCAAGCGCCCGCCCGGGGTGAGGCGGATGTTCCGCCCCACGTGCTCGAACAACGGGGAACCCAGCTCGTCCTCCAAACGGTGCAGCGAGCGCGAGAGCGCCGGCTGCGCGACATGGAGGCGCTGCGCGCTTTTGGTGACGTGCTCGGTCTCGGCCACGTCGAGAAAGTACCTCAATTGCACCAGATCCATGCCGCACCGTCCCTTCCGCCGTTGGAGCCGTACCGTCGATCGTCGCCGAAAAGCGCGCCTTCGACCACCATCCTGCAGGGCAAGGGCTCTGCCCTTGCCGGCAACCTGCGAAAACACACTTTGCCGAGCGGCAAGGGCAGAGCCCTCGCCCTACGGAAAACGCTCCGGCAGCATGCTTTCCGCAGGGCACGTTCGACGCGGCCATCGCTACCGCCGTTTTCGCTATCCATATCATAATTGATATTGGTTTTGTCTGAAACATGTATTTGATTGCATTGTTTTTGAATCATATCATCAAAGGCAGCATCGAGAAGAAGAAAGGTCGTTTCAGCATGGCTGAGATACTCGAGGCGGCGATGCTGGTCTGTTTCGGACTGTCGTGGCCGCTCAACGCATTCAAGAACTACAAGGCGGCCACGGCCGTGGGAACGAGCTGGCAGTTCATCGCGCTCATCACGGCCGGCTACGTGGCCGGCATCGCGGCGAAGTTCGCGTCGGGGCAGGCCAACTGGGTGCTCGTCGTGTACTTCGTCAACATGGCGTGCCTGGCGGCGAACTGGCTCGTATACTTCAGGAACCGCCGGCTCGACAAGACGCGGGCCGACGCGAGAGACGAGGAAGAGGGGCGCTCCTTCGGGCGGGCAACGGTAATCTGATGATGCGGTGAACGGCCCGGACGCCGGCAAGCGGCCGGTCGGGGGTTGTGCGACAATGAGGGAAACTCTTATGGCGCACCTCTCACGAAAGGCGACCTCCCATGGAACTCGAAATAGACGACCGACTGCACGGGTTCACCGTGCTCGCGCGCGAAGACCTGCCCGAGATCGACGGCACGGCGTACACGCTCGCGCACCGGAAAAGCGGCGCGAGACTGCTCTACCTGGCGAACGACGACGCCAACAAGGCGTTCTCCATCGCGTTCAAAACCCCGCCGGCCGACGACACGGGCGTGTTCCACATCCTGGAGCACTCGGTGCTGTGCGGGTCGGACAAGTTCCCCGTGAAGGAGCCGTTCGTCGATTTGCTGAAGAGCTCCATGCAGACGTTCCTGAACGCCATGACGTTCCCCGACAAGACCATGTACCCGGTGGCCAGCACCAACGAGCAAGACCTGCTCAACCTCATGGACGTGTACCTGGACGCCGTGCTGCACCCGGCCATCTACCGCAAGCCCGCCATCTTCGAGCAGGAGGGCTGGCACTACGAGCTGGCCTCCGACACGGAGGCCGACGAGGGCGATTCCGTGGCGGGCGAGATGGTGGCGAGCACCGAGGCGCAGGACGGCTCCGCCGAACTCGTGCTCAACGGCGTGGTGTACAACGAGATGAAAGGCGCGTTGTCCGACCCGAACTCCGTGCTCTACGACGAGCTGCAAGCGGCGCTGTTCCCCGACACGGCCTACCGCTTCGAGTCGGGCGGCACGCCGCGCGCCATCCCCGACCTCACCTACGAGCAGTTCCTCGACGAGCACGCGCGCCACTACCGCCTGAACAACAGCTATATCACGCTCTACGGCGATTTGGATCTCGACCGCATGCTGGCGTTTTTGGACGAGGAGTACCTCTCCCCCGTGTCGGACGAGGAGGCGGCCCGCGACGCGGAGCGCACGAAGGCCGGAAAGCCGCCGCTTGAGCCCCACGCGCTGGAAGCCCAGGCTCCCGTGACGAACCCCGACGTGGTGAAGGTCATGGACACGGCTCCCGAGAACGCCTGCGCGGGCTTGGGCTACGTCATAGGCGACGTCGCCGAGCGCACGCGCATCGTGGCGGTGGACATTTTGCTGGACGCGCTCATGGGCAGCAACGAAGCGCCCGTGAAGCGGGCGCTGCTCGACGCCGACCTCGCCGACGACGTGCAGGCGTTCCTGGCCGACTCGCTGCTGCAGCCGTTCGCGGTCGTGCAGCTGCGAGGCTCGAAGCCCGGGGCCGCCGAACGGTTCCGCAGCGCCTTCGAGGACGCGCTGCGCGCCGTGGCGGAGCAGGGCGTGGACCGCACGCTGGTGGAGGCGTCGATCTCGCGCGCCGAGTTCGTCATGCGCGAACGCGAGTTCGGCATTCCCGACGGGGTGGCGCTTTCCATGACGGCGCTGTCCGGCTGGCTCTACGACGACGAGATGGCCACGACCTACCTGCGCTACGAGGACGACTTCGCCTTCCTGCGCCGCGAGCTGGGCAGCGGCTACTTCGAGCGCCTGCTGGTCGACGTGTTCCTGGAGAGCGACCACTGGGCGCTGGCCGAAGTGCGCCCCGTGGAGGGCGGCGAGGACGCCTACGAGGCCGAGCGCCTGCGCGCCGCCGAGGCGGGCATGGGGCCGGGCGATTTCGCGCGCGTGGCCGACGAGGAGGCCGAGCTGCGCCGCCTGCAGACCGAGCCCGACTCCCCCGAGGCCCTGGCCACCCTGCCGCGCCTGTCCGTGGCCGACATCGACGACGCCCCCGAAGAGCCCTCCTACGGGCTGGTGGACGGCACGCCCGTGCCCTGCCTGCGCCACAGCGTGGCCACGCGCGGCATCGCGTACGCCTACCGTTACTTCGATTTGAGCCGCGCGAGCTTCGAGGAGCTGCCGTACATGAGCGTGCTGGGGCTCGTGCTGGGCAAGCTGGGCACCGCGCGGCACACGGCCGCCGAGATCGACACGCTGGTGAACGGGCGGTTGGGCAACCTCTCGTTCTACGCCGAGGTCAACGAGGGCGAGAACGACCCGCACGACCTGGTGCCGAAGTTCGTTGCGAGCGCGAGCGCGTTGTCCGAGAACGTTGAGGCCACCTGCGAGCTGCCGCTGGAGATCATGCTGGAAACCGACTTCTCGGATACGGGCAAGATCAAAGACGTGCTGCAGCAGCGGCGCATAAGCATGGAGCAGAGCTTCGCCGCGGCGGGGCACGCGGCCGCCATGGCGCGCGCGACGTCGTACTACCTGCCCGCCGGCGTGCTGCGCGAGCAGCTGGGAGGCGTCGACTTCTACCGCTTCCTGAAGGACCTGCTCGCCCACTACGACGAGCGCGCGGGCGAGCTGGCCGAGCGCCTGGCGGAGCTGGCCGAGCGCCTGTTCGTGGACGACGGCTGCACGGTGAGCTTCACGGGCGCCGACGAGGACTTCGAGCGCTTCTGGAAGGCCGGCGCCGTCACGGGCCGCGCGGGCTCCTCGGAACGGCCGCTCGCCGTGCCCGAGCCCGTGGTGCGCAACGAGGCGTTCGTCGTGCCCTCCGACGTGTGCTACGCGGCGCAGGGCTACGACCGGCGCGCCACGGGCGCGCCCTACACGGGCGCCTGGCAGGTGGCGGCGCGGGCCCTGTCCTACGACTTCCTCTGGAACGAGGTGCGCGTGAAGGGCGGCGCCTACGGTGCCGGCTTCGGCGCGACGCGCACGGGCAACCTGCGCTTCTACTCCTATCGCGACCCGCACCTGGACGAGACGCTCGCGCGCTTCGCCGACTCCGCCGCCTGGCTGGCGTCGTTCGAGCCGGAGCCCGAGGCCATGGAGGGCTACGTGGTGAGCACGGTGGCCGGCTTCGACGCGCCGCTCAAGGCCCGCATGCTGGCGCGCCGCCAGGACGGCGACTTCTTCGGCGGCCGCACGCCCGAGATGCGGCGACAGACCCGCGAGGAGATGGTGGGCACCGATCCGCAGGCCGTGCGCGCGTTGGGCGCTCCGCTGGCCGACGCCGTGTCGCACGGCGCCGTGTGCGCGTTCGGCGGCAAGGACATACTCGAAGCCTCCCGAGCCGGCCTCGCCATGGTGGACCTGCTGAACGAATAGCGCATCCGCCCGCAACTCGCATCGAAACGCGCTCCAGCACGCCACCGCGCTGGAGCGCGTTTATTTTTCGCCGCCCGTTTTCGCGCTGCGCGCGAACGGGCGCTCTGGAGAGCGCCCCTACGGGTTACCTGCGCGCCTGCGAGGGGGCTGTGCTACAGAAAGCCGCTCTCTTTTTCGCCACTCGTTTTTCGACTGCCTCTGTGTTAAACCAGCATCGACATGCACCCGAACTGGTTGTCATCCTGAGCGGAGGCGGCGCGAGCCGCCAGAGTCGAAGGATCCCGCGCGGCGCCAGCTGGAGGCGCCCGGCTGGCGCCGCACGGGATCCTTCGACTCGCTTCGCTCGCTCAGATGACAACGCGCCGGCTTGCGGAATGCCAATGGCGGTTTAACATAGAGTCGGCCGCTCTTTTTTCGATTGCGCGTTTCGGCCGCCCGTTTTTCGGCGTCCGTTTTCTGCGTTCGTTTTACGGCACTCGTTTTTCAAATTCCCTATTCAATCGCTCGCTGTTCAATGCTCGACGTTCGTTCTCGCTCGTTCCTTCCGCACCGTTTTTCCGTTCACGGCGGCGGCTCGTTTCGCACGATGTTTCACGTGAAACATTTGTACGCTTTTTATCGTTAGGCGCTCGCCTCTCTGCAAACAAAAGGAACATTCAGGTTTCCGCACCGGCCAATTGAGCTAGAATTAACGGTTGGAACGAATCGGCGCATAAGGGGGTTTCCCGACCTTCGCGATCGACCGGCCGCAAGCGAGCCGGTGGTCCGAGGGCGGCACGCGTTCAGGGGGTTCGCGGCCGTCGCCGCTTGACCTCATGCGCCATAAATGGTAGTAATAGAGTATCAATTAAAGGGAGAGACGGAGAGCACCTGCCATGTTGGAACTGAAGAACCTCACGTTTGAAGTGCCGCTGTCAGAGGGCACCCAGGAGACGAAGCGCATCATCGACGATCTCACGCTCACGATCCCCGACGACCGCTTCACGGTCATCACGGGCCCGAACGGCGGCGGCAAGTCCACCCTCGCCAAGCTCATCATGGGCGTTGAGCAGCCCACGAGCGGCCAGATCCTGTTCGACGGCGAGGACATCACGAACCTGTCCATATCCGAGCGCGCCAAGAAGGGCATCGGCTACGGCTTCCAGCAGCCCGCCCGTTTCAAGGGCATGAAGGTGAAGAAGCTGCTGGACATCGCGGCCGGCAAGAAGCTGCCCATGCTCTCGTGCAACGAGTACCTGGCCCGCGTGGGTCTGTGCTCGGCGAACTACCTCACCCGCGAGGTGGACAAAAACCTGTCCGGCGGCGAGGTGAAGCGCATCGAGATCGCCACCATCCTGGCGCGCGACCCGAAGCTCGCCATCTACGACGAGCCCGAGGCCGGCATCGATCTCTGGAGCTTCGACCGCCTGACCGAGACGTTCCGCGACATCCACGAGGCGCGCGACGGGCGCTCCATAGTCATCATCTCGCACCAGGAGCGCATCATCCAGCTGGCCGACGAGATCGTGCTTCTGCGCGACGGCAAGGTGGTGGAGACGGGCAAGCCCGTCGACCTCATGCCCAAGCTCGGCTTCGTGGCGAAGGGCATCCCCGGCTGTACGTTCACCGAACCGCCCGAGCTGCACCTCACCGAGATCCCCACGACCTGCTAACCCCGACGGCGCGCCGTCGGGCGCGGACCGCACGAACCTGTAAAGGAGGCCATCATGGCCGTTGACCTTTCCCCCATCGACGAGAGCCTGCTCGCCGAGATCGCGAACATACACGGCATGCCGAAAGGCGCCTTCAACATCCGCAAGGACGGGCAGCTCGTCGAGCGCCACTCCTCGGCGAACATCGAGATATCCACGAAGACGGACAACCCCGGCATCGACATCCGCATCAAGGCCGGCACGAAGGGCGAGACGGTGTACATCCCCGTCATCGTCACGCAGGCGGGTTTGAAGGACGTCGTGTACAACACGTTCTACATCGAGGACGATTGCGACGTGACCATCGTGGCCGGCTGCGGCATCCACAACGAGAGCCACCAGGCCTCCGAGCACGACGGCATCCACACGTTCTACTGCGGCAAGAACTCCCACGTGAAGTACGTGGAGAAGCACTACGGCGAGGGTGCCGGCACCGGCGAGCGCATCCTGAACCCCGTGACGAACGTCATCATGGAAGAGAACGCGAACTGCGAGATGGAGCTCACCCAGCTGCGCGGCGTGTCGTCCACCGTGCGCGACACGAACGCCGAGCTGGGCGCGAACGCGAAGCTCGTGCTGACCGAGAAGCTGCTGACCCACGACGACCAGGTGGCCACGTCCAACATGAAGATCGAGCTCAAGGGCGACGACTCCAGCGTGCAGGTTATCTCGCGCTCGGTGGCCCAGGACAACTCCAAGCAGATCTTCAACCCGCTCGTCATCGGAGAGGCGGCCTGTCGCGGGCATGTGCAGTGCGACGCCATCATCATGGGCAAGGCCAAGGTCACGGCCATCCCCGGCATCGAGGCCGCCAGCGAGGACGCCATGCTGGTGCACGAGGCCGCCATCGGCAAGATCGCCGGCGACCAGATCATCAAGCTCATGACGCTGGGCCTGAGCGAGGAAGAAGCCGAGCAGGAGATCCTGGAGGACTTCCTGAACTAAGTTGGTTCCGCTGGTGCTAGCCAGCGGAACGACCGGCACTACGAAGGTCCCTCGTATTCGATCTTGCCGCTTTTCCGTCTGTCCTCGCGTGCAAAAGCACGCTCGATCACCGGATTCGGCAACTCCGAATGCGGTGGGCCTTTTTGCTGTCCCCTGCGCCAATCCAAAAGGAGCGGAAGACGAGTTCTTAAAACATCCCTTCCCTTTTGGGCCGCGCACGCAGGGCGCAAGCAAGCGAAGCATCGACCGAAATGGACCGCCCTCCCTGAACAAACAAGCGCCCGTCGCCTTGCTCGGCGACGGGCGCTTGCGGATCCCGGCAGACCGAGGCGGCCTGCCGCTGCTTGACCGGAATCGTTATGCGGCCTGCGGTTGCACGGCGTTCTGGCCGGCGTTGCTGGCGGGGTCGCCCTCGTCCTCGTCGGCGGCCGGCTCATCGCCATCGGTTGTGCTGCTCGTCGCCGACGCGTTGCCCTGCTGGGTCGTGGTACTCGCGCCGTTAGACTTCGTGGACGAGGCGCCGGCCGTGAGCGGCAGCGTGGACGTGTCGAGCGCCGCGCCGAGCCACTTCATCTCGATGACCGACACCATGCCGCCGCCCGTGAGGGTTTCGACCGCGGCGGACACGGCCTGCTTCAGCTCGGTGTTCGTGTCGAGCACCCCGACGCAGTAGCCGCCGGGCTGCTGCATGAGCGCCACGATGTGCGCGTCGTACCCGCCGCCGTGCGCGGCGTACATACCGATGATGGCGTCGGCCGCCACGTACTGCACGGTGCCCGCAGCGAGGTCGGAGAACGCGCTCTTGAGGTCGTTCTCGGCCACGAGCGCATCCTCGCCGAACTCGTTGGTGACCTGCCAAGAGCTCGTGGACGACACCTGGGCGGCAATCTTGGGAGCGGACGCCTTCGTGGGAACCGTCGTGTTCGACGTCGTAGAGAACAGCGCCACGCCCTTGGGCAGGTACGCCGCGGATCTCCAGAACGACACGTCGGTTTCGGAGCCGACGCCCATGACGATATCGACCTTGCTCTCCTTGAGCGCGGCTTCGGGATCCGTGCCCACGTCGACGATCTCCAGCTTCAGGCCCAGCTCATCGGCGAGCGCGGCGGCCACGTCGACGTCGATGCCCACGATCTTGGACGAAGAGGAGGGCGAGCCGGCCAGCGGCGGAGAACCCGCGTTCACTCCCACGCGCAGCGTGCCGGCCTTGCTGATGGTCGGCGACGACACGGTCGGGCTCTTCTCGGGAGGGGTGTAACTTTGCTGCGACGAGCACCCTGCCAGCACCATCGCCAAACAGGCCGCCGCCGCACAGCACGCGAGCGCCTTCATACGCTTCATATCCGGTGTTCCTCCATCCGTTTCTCTCTCAAAGCGCCCCTTTCGACTGACCTAGTCTTTGCCCCCACACTCGCGCACCGGGGCCCAAGCTTGCACCGGGTGCCCTCTCGCCCGTCGCGGCCGTATGCCGCGTTAATAGCCGGGCGGTGCGACTTACCTCTAGGATGCGCCATGATCGCCCACCGGTCGAGCCGGTGCGACTTACGTGGATCCTTTCGACCGCATCTGCCATGGACTTGGGGCAAACGCCCCGCAACTACAGACTCGAAAGAAGCACCGTTCAGTTTACCAGATAGGGAAAACCCTCGGAAGCGCAGCCCGCATAAACGCACGAATAGGTTCGAAGGTAACGCGCGCGCCCTTGCCAGACCGAGGCATGGCAGATTGGAGGAGCGCGGCGCCCGTGCAGCGGAGCGCGGTCGCATCCACAGGAAAGCGATCGATGTCGTGCCGAGCCGCCTCGCAAGCGTGCGCCCCAGCCCGCCCCGGAAGGTTTGATGCGGAATGGCAGGGCTTCCGCTGTTAAAGAATATGACCGATGAGAATCGGTGAAGCCTCCTTTATGCAAATCGTGGGTTGGGCGACAATCGTT
>NZ_JAASIO010000016.1:0-101354 GCF_019731765.1 Gordonibacter massiliensis (ex Traore et al. 2017)
GGAGCCTCATCCGTTTATGAGCTGCATCAATAGGTGGACAATCGGCGAAAGGTACGGGTATATGTCAATGGTGGTTTAACAGCGGAAAGGTCGTTCTCTGGACAAAAATGAGGGTAGGGCACCGCTTTTCGGGTTTGTGAGCGCCTTCAAGACCCCTTCGTCCCCCACGACTCTTATCGCGAAAAAGCGCGTACAGGGAAAACATCTTCCAGTAGCTCGGGCATCGAAGCCTTGGCGGTGCCCTACCCTCATTTTCGTCCAGAAATCATGGATCGATTTGCACTGCGCCGTTTACATCGGTTATAGGTTGGGCCGATCCCACGGATCGAGTGGAGGGTACGCGTAGGGGTCGTTCGAGCTTTGTCAGCAAGATAGAGCGCAGCGCGAGCTGCTGTGTCGCGAAGTCCTCGTTGCGCGGCCGAATGCGCTCGCCAAGACGCTTTGCCACCGTTCGCGCCACTTTGTTGAACTCTTGGAAGTTGAACAGCTGGCCTGCCGTGACGGTGACCACGGTCACGCCCAACCCTAAAAGCTCGTCACGGCGCTTCGAGTCGCGTGCGATCCTTTCGGCGCCCGTGTGGTAGAGGTTGCTGTCGTACTCGACGGCGAGGTTGGTCTTATCCCAGAAAAGGTCGCATCGGTAATAGTTTTGGCTCACGTTCTTTCGGGCGTGCTTTCCGGGATCGATACGATAGTTGAGCTGCGGATGGGGCAGCGAGCATCCTCCTTGCTGGTACGGCAAGGTGAGCAGCATCGAAAGGGCCGTCTCCGCAGGCGAGGCCGAATTGGGCAATACGTGACGAAGCGCTCTTCTCGCTTGGGCGATGCCGTGCATGGCGCCGGCTTTTTCGAGGTAGGAACTCAGTTTCACCGGGTTTGTTTGAGGGAGTTGACCGAAATCCCTATCCGTGGGCGAATCCGAGGGCGTGTACGTTCCGCATAGCTCGTACCCCGTATTCACGAGTTTCGCGAAATTCACTTCGGCGGATCTTTGAACGAAGGCCAGCTCGGGCGAAACAACGAAGAGTCCGTCATCGATGACGGCGAGCGAACCCTGCGGCAGAAGCTCGTCGCGCGCGTGGTAGACGACGTCGCGGGTGCGGAATCTCCGTTCGCTTTTCGGAACCAGCAGGTGGAGGGGGCGGCTTAGGGCGTGCGCTCGGCACAGCGCGAGAACCTCGGTGTCGGCGATGCGGTCGCCCGGCGTGCGGGCGCGCGTGGGCTTGGGGCGGGGTAGGCGAAGCGTGCCGACCGACCGCCAATATTCCAAGGCGCTCCTATGGCTGAGAACGAGTTTCATGCGGGGAGTTTACCATGCATTTGAACAGGTTAAACGCAGAATTTTTCGGCGTTGGATCCGTGCAAGTTCCAGGCGGTTTCCGCACGGTTTTGCGACGGCGCTCCCGCAAGGTTCACACGACGTTCCTGCAAGATCCGCGCCGCGTTCGTGCAAGGTTCGCACGGCGCTCCCGCAAGGTTCTTGCGGCGATTGTGCAGGTTCTTCGCGGTGCTTCCACGTGTCTGCCGACATTCCTTCCCGGCTCCTATTCGGCTCGTGCCGGAACCGTTTCGTGGCGTGACCGCTTTCGCGACGCGTTGCGTTTAACACGGCGGCTGCGACACGTACGGTGCGGACGACGCTATAATGGATGCGGAAACTACCTGTCCGCGACTCCGGCTTGGGCGATGCGCTTCGGTGTGGCGAAGCGGCTCGCCGCGCAGCCGGTCGAGCGGGCGCGTTTCGGCATCGACGGGAAGAAGGTGCGGTATGAATGTTCGCGAATACACGGCCGACGAGCTGGTGGCTTTGCTGCCGCTTCCCGACGATGATGCGAACAAGTACACGCGCGGCACGTTCGTGCTGGTGGCGGGCAGCGCCCGCTATCCCGGCGCCGCGTGCTTGGCGGCGGCTGCGAGCCAGCGCATGGGTGCGGGGTACACCGAGGTCGTCTGCGCGCCCGACGCCGTGCCGCTCGTACGCGGCTTCCGCCCCTCGCTCGTCGTGCGGGCATGGGAGGGGTTCCAAAGCTCCGATATCGCGCCCGCGCGTCCAGGCAAGCCGGTCGCATACGCGGTGGGCTCGGGCTTCGATGCCGACGACGCCGCGTCGGCGCGTCTCGTCCATCTGGTGCTGAAGCACGCGCAGGTTCCCGTGCTCGTGGACGGCGGCGGCCTGGCGGCGCTCGCTTCGAAGAAGGGGCAGCGCCTGCTCAAGCGCCGCTTCATCCATGGATGGCCCACGGTCGTCACGCCGCACGGCGGCGAAGCGGCGCGCCTCGCGCGTGCTTTCGAGCTCGAAGAAGAGGATCCGGCGC
The DNA here is from genome assembly GCF_019731765.1 of Gordonibacter massiliensis (ex Traore et al. 2017). Taxonomy (NCBI): domain Bacteria; kingdom Bacillati; phylum Actinomycetota; class Coriobacteriia; order Eggerthellales; family Eggerthellaceae; genus Gordonibacter; species Gordonibacter massiliensis (ex Traore et al. 2017). The sequence continues at coordinate 2,316 of NZ_JAASIO010000016.1, forward strand.
GTTTGTCGCAGCTGCTGGCGCAGGCGTACGGCGTGACGGTGGTGCTCAAGGGCCCCGATACGTTCGTGTCCGACGGCGACGGGGTCGTGCGCATGGCCGAAGGCACGGCGGCGCTCGCCAAGGCCGGCACGGGCGACGTGCTCGCTGGTATGGTGGGCGCGCTGCTGGCCCAGGGCATGGAGCCGGTGGACGCCGCCGTGCTCGGCGCGACCTTGCACGCGCGTGCCGGCGCGGCCGCGGCGGAACGCCTCACGTCCATCTCCGTGGCGGCCGAGGACGTGGTCGACGCCATTCCCCTTGCCATCGCGTCGCTGGCGGCGGAAGCCTAGCGCGGCGGGGCTGAAACGGAAGGAGGTTGCGCGCCGCGAGGGCTGGTGCCGTCGCGCGCGGCGCCCGCTTCGAAGCCGGCCGCGAGTGCGGTGGAACCGAGTGGCGAAGAGCCGCGGCTTCGCAGGGGCCGGCGTCGACTCGCCGGGATCGTCGCTTCGCCCAGCTCGGTGCCGGTCCCACGGCCGGTGCCCCGCTTCCGCCGATCGCGAACGCGGGACCTGCTCGTCTGCCGAGGCCGTGCCGGCCGCAAGCCTTCTGGCACGAAAGGCCCGTAACCAAGCGTAAACGGATCAGGGAACGGCTCGACGCGGGCGCTCGGTGCGCTAGAATATCAGGTAACCATGACGGCGTCGCGCACCCCTTCTTGTTCGAGGATGCGGCGGGGCTGTCCAACCGATCGAGGAGCGTGAAGCGTGAATACGGCGAAAAAGCATGACTGGGGATTGATCGTTGCGGGCGTCCTGCTCGTTCTGTGCGCATTTTTCTTCTTGGTGGCCCCGGGCCTCACGCTCGTCACCATCACGGCCATCGCGGGCGCGGCCTTCCTCGTGTCCGGCGTGTTCGACATCATCAATTACGCGCGGTTCCACAAAGTCATGAACCTGTCGGGCTGGGCCATCGCCTATGCGGTGCTCGACATCATCATCGGCCTCATGTTCCTGGTGCATCCGCTGGCGTTCGCCGCCGTCATCCCCTGGGTCATCGGCGCGTTCTTCCTCGTGTTCGGCGTGTTCGAGATCGTCGGCGCGTTTCGCGTGCGCAAGACGGGCATCCCCATGTGGGGCTGGATGCTGTTCTCGGGCATCGTGGGAGCGCTGTGCGGCGTGACGTTCTTCGTGTCGCCGGCGTCGTTCAGCATCTTCCTGTCCGTGTTCATCCTCATGCGCGGCGTCTCGCTCGTGTTCTACGGATGGAACACCAGCAAGGCGATGATCTAGCGCGACGCCCGGCCCGGTATGCGGAGCTTCAACCGCTTCCGTGCGCAAACCTTGGGCATTCGGCGCGGCGCGGCCGCGACGTGATAAAATCGGTTCGAACCCACGAGAAGGCCCCGATAGCGGGGCCTTCTTCCCGATAGGCACTCCGCGATGGGCGCCACGTTTCAGAGGACGGCGGATTTTTATGGCAGACGAACAGCGAACCTTGCTCGACGAACGCGCGCTGGCCGAGGCGACGAGCGATCCGGCGGCGCGCATCGAGGCGCTCCGGCGCGAGATCGAGCACCACACCTACCTCTACTACGCCCAGGACGCGCCCGAGATATCCGACGGCGCGTTCGATTCCCTCATGCGCGAGCTGCGCGAGCTGGAGGCGGCCCACCCCGAGCTCATCGATCCGGCCAGCCCCACGCAGCGCGTGGGCGGCTACGTGGGCGAGCAGTTCTCGGCCGTGCGGCACGCCCGGCGCATGTACTCGCTGGACAACGCTATGGACCTGGGCGAGCTGGACGCGTGGATCGATCGCGTGACGGAGGCGTTCGGGCGCATGGTGCCCGTGGTGTGCGAGCTGAAGATCGACGGCTCGTCCATCGCGCTCACGTACGAGAACGGCCGCCTGGTTCGGGCCGCCACGCGCGGCGACGGCACGACGGGCGAGGACGTGACGGCGAACATGCGCACGGTGAAGGACGTGCCGCTGCGCCTACGCGCGGAGGCCCTGGCGGGACTGCGGGACGCGGAGGCGCCGGTCGAGCTGCGCGGCGAGGTGTACATGCCGAAGGCGAGCTTCGACGCGCTCAACGCCTCCGCCGAGGCCAACGGGAAGGCCGCGTTCGCGAACCCGCGCAACGCCGCCGCCGGCAGCCTGCGGCAGAAAGACCCGTCCATCACGGCGATGCGCGACCTGTCCACGTTCCTGTACGCCGTGGCCGACGAGCGCGCCCTCGCCGCCGACGGGCAGTGGGAGCTTTTGCAGTGGCTGCGCGAGGCAGGCTTCCACGTGAATCCCGACGTGGAGCTGTGCGAGACGCGCGAGGCGGTCCACGCGTTCTGCGAGCGCGCCATCGAGCGACGCGACAGCCTGCCCTACGAGATAGACGGCGTGGTGGTGAAGGTGAACTCGTTCTCGCAGCAGGAGTCGATGGGCTACACGGCCCGCGCGCCGCGCTGGGCCATCGCGTTCAAGTTCCCGCCCGAGGAGAAGACCACGCTCCTGCGCGACATCACCGTGCAGGTGGGGCGCACCGGCAAGCTCACGCCCGTGGCCGAGATGGATCCCGTGGTGGTGGCCGGCTCCACCGTGGCGCGCGCGACGCTGCACAACGAGGACGAGGTGCAGCGCAAGGACGTGCGCGTGGGCGACACCGTCATCGTGCGCAAGGCCGGCGACGTGATCCCCGAGGTGCTGGGGCCGGTGCTGGCGCTGCGTCCCGCCGACGCGCAGGCGTGGCACATGCCGAAGGAGTGCCCGAGCTGCGGCAGCCCCGTCATCCGCGAGGAGGGCGAGGTGGACTTCCGCTGCATCTCCATCGACTGCCCGGCACAGGCGCTGGAGCGCTTGCTGCACTGGGCCAGCCGCGGTGCCATGGACATCGACGGCATGGGCGAGGAGATCGTGTCGCGCCTGGTGGAAAGCGGGCGCCTCGCCGACGTGGCCGACTACTACACGCTCGACGAGGTGGAGCTGTCGCTGTTGGACATGGGCCGCGTGAACAAGGAGGGCGAGCCCATTCGGCTGGGCCAGACGATGGCGAAGAAGCTCGTGGCCGCCATCGACGCGAGCCGCGGCCGCCCGTTCGCGCGCGCGTTGTTCGGGCTGGGCATTCGCCATGTGGGCAAGACCATCGCCGAGCTTTTGGCGGCGGCGTATCCGAGCATCGACGAGCTGCGCGCGGCCGACGAAGAGGCCCTGGCCGCCGTTGATGGCGTGGGTCCGAAGATCGCGCACAGCGTGTTCCTGTTCCTGCGCACGCCCGACAACGTGGCCGTCATCGAGCGGCTGCAGAAGCGCGGCGTGACGCTGGCCGACGAGGCGACCGACGCGGGCGAGCAGCTGCCCCAGACGCTCGAGGGCCTCACGTTCGTGCTCACGGGAAGCCTGGTGGAAAGCGGCATGACGCGCGACGAGGCCGGGGCCGCGCTCAAGGCGCGCGGCGCGAAGGTGTCCGGCAGCGTGTCGAAGAAGACGAGCTTCGTGGTGGCCGGCGAGGCCGCCGGCTCCAAGTACGACAAGGCCGTGGCCCTGGGCGTGCCCGTGCTGGACGAGGCCGCCCTCATGCGCATATTGGAAACCGGCGAGGCGCCGGAGACGTCCTAATTGGGGTCAGGCACCTTTTAGGACATTTCTCGTTTAGATGTCGAACGTCTCCTTCGCCCTCTCGCCGGTGCCGTTCGCCGATGGAGTTACGAAAAATATCATCGTAACATCCTTTGCGCCTTCCCTCTGCTATAGTGTGTTACGTAATTTACGTACGTAACACCAACGGCGGCAACGATGCCGGGTGCGAGGGAAGGGATCAACGGTATGACGGTATTGACGCGTCGCGATTTCGCGAAACTGACGGGAGCGACGGCCGCCACGCTGTCGCTGGGCGGCCTGCTGGCGGGCTGTGCGAGCGGCGAGGCGAGCAAGCCCGCCGAAGACGCGGCGAAGGGGGGCGAAGAGGCTCCCGCGCAGGTCGTCGTGTCCATGACGACGGGCTCCGAGCCGGCGGCCGGCTTCGACCCGATGGTGTCGTGGGGCTGCGGCGAGCACGTGCACGAGCCGCTCATCCAATCCACGCTCATCACGACCACGACCGAGCTCGAGTTCGCGAACGACCTGGCCACGTCGTACGAATGCTCCGACGACGGCATGACGTGGACGTTCACCGTTCGCGACGACGTCAAGTTCACCGACGGCGAGCCCCTCACGGCGCGCGACGTGGCGTTCACCATCAACGGCATCTTGAACTCCGAGGCGTCCGAGTGCGACATGTCCATGGTGAAGGAGGCCGTGGCCACCGACGATACCACGGTGGTCGTGCACATGGAGAAGCCGTTCAACGCGCTGCTGTACACGTTGGCCGTGGTGGGCATCGTGCCCGAGCACGCCTACGGCGACGCGTACGGCGACAACCCCATCGGCTCGGGGCGCTATATGCTGGAGCAGTGGGACAAGGGGCAGCAGGTCATCCTCAAGGCCAACCCCGACTACTACGGCTCCGCCCCGAAGATCGAGCGCGTGGTGGTGGTGTTCATGGAGGAGGACGCGTCCCTCGCGGCGGCGCAATCCGGCCAGGTGGACGTCGCCTACACCTCCGCGACGTTCGCCGACAAGCTTCCGGGCGGCTACGACCTGCTGAACTGCGCTTCCGTCGACTCGCGCGGCATCTCGCTGCCGGTCATCCCGTCGGGTGCCACGAAGACCGACGAGAAGGGCGAGGCGGCCGCCGGCAACGACGTCACCTGCGACTTGGCCGTGCGCCAGGCCATCAACTACGGCGTCGACCGCGACAAGATGATCGACAACGTGCTGAACGGCTACGGCACCGTGGCCTACAGCGTGGGCGACGGCATGCCGTGGTCCTCGCCCGACATGAAGTGCTCGACCGACGTCGAGAAGGCGAAGAAGCTGCTGGACGACGGCGGCTGGGCGGTCGGTTCCGACGGCATCCGCGAAAAGGACGGCACGCGCGCCGCGTTCAACCTGTACTACTCGGCCAGCGACACGGTGCGCCAGGCCATCGCATCCGAATTCGCCAACCAGATGAAGGAGCTCGGCATCGACGTGTCCATCAAGGGCGCCAGCTGGGACGACCTGTACCCGCACCAGTTCACCGACCCGGTGGTGTGGGGCTGGGGCACGAACGCGCCCACCGAGACGTACAACCTGTTCTACTCCAAGGGCACGGGCAACTACGCTTGCTACGAGAACGCGACGACCGACGCGTACCTGGACGAGGCGCTGGCCCAGCCCAAGGTGGAAGACTCCTTCGAGCTGTGGCAGAAGGCCCAGTGGGACGGCCAGACCGGCATCGCCCCGCAGGGCGCGGCGCCGTGGGTGTGGTTCGCGAACATCGACCACCTGTACTTCGCGAAGGAGAACCTGAAGGTCGCGGAGCAGAAGCCGCATCCGCACGGGCACGGCTGGTCGCTCGTGAACAACGTCGACCAGTGGAGCTGGGCTTAGGATTTTCCGTTGCCGACGCGGATGGGGCCGGGCAGCATCCAGTCGCTCGGCAGTCCTGCTCGCACGAAACGCCCACTGGGCGTTTCGGCTCGTGCGGAACTCGCTTTGTGGATGCTGTCCGGCCCCACCCGCTGACCGGTGCGAACCTGCGGCGGGGCTGGTCGACGTTTTCCCTCGTTGGGGGAAAGAGCGGGGCGCTGGTGGGTTGTGTTTTGTAGGGGCGATCTCCTGATCGCCCGTTCGCGCGGAGCGCGAAAACTTGAATTCTGGTAGAGTTATCCGGCTTCGCCGGATTGGGCGATGGACGGGACGGCGGTCGAGGAAACAGGGTGGGAAACTTCATCCTTCGGAACATAGCGAAGTTCGTGCTGCTCATGATCGCCGTGAGCATGGTGACGTTCGTGCTGGTGAGCATCTCGCCGGTCGACCCGGTGCAGGTCAACGTGGGGCAGACGGCCTATATCAACATGAGCGAGGCGAAGCGCGCGCAGCTGGCTGAGTACTGGGGCGTGAACACTCCTTTGTGGGAACGCTACGCCAACTGGTTCGGCGACCTGCTGCACGGGGACTTGGGCACGTCGCTGCGGTTCAACGCGCCGGTGGCCGACGTCATCGCCACGCGGGCGGTGAACTCGCTCGCGCTCATGGCCACGGCTTGGGTGGTGAGCGGCGTTCTGGGCTTCGCGCTGGGCGTTCTGGCGGGGGCGAACCGGGGCAGGATCGTCGACCGCGTGGTGAAGGGGTACTGCTTCCTTCTGGCTTCCGTTCCCACGTTCTGGTTGGGGCTCGTGTTCCTTATCGTGTTCTCGGTTTGGCTGGGGTGGTTCCCCTTCGGCTTCTCGGTGCCCATCGGGGTGTCGGCGGCCGACGTGACGCTGGCCGACGCGCTGCACCATTTGGCGCTGCCGGCGCTCACGTTGTCGGTGGTGGGCGTTGCCAACATCGCGCTGCACACGCGTGAGAAGACCATCGACGTGCTGGAGAGCGACTACGTGCGGTTCGCCCGCGCGCGCGGGCTCTCCACCTGGGGCGCGCTGCGCCATCACGGGCTGCGGAACCTGGCGCTGCCGGCGCTCACGCTGCAGTTCGCGTCCATTTCGGAGATATTCGGCGGATCGGTGCTGGTAGAGCAGGTGTTCTCGTATCCCGGCCTCGGACAGGCGGCCGTTACGGCCGGCCTGGGCGGCGACGTGGCCCTTCTGGCCGGCATCGCCCTGTTCTCGGCGGCGTTCGTGTTCGGCGGCAACCTGGTGGCCAACGTGCTGTACGGCGTCGTGGACCCGCGCATTCGGAAGGGGGAGGCCCATGCCTGAGGACGCGAAGAGCGCGAATGCCCTAAGGGGGGGCAGCTCCCTTTTAGGGCATTTTGCGGGCGATCTCGCTCCCGTGCTGTACCGCCCGCGCAAGGCGCGCGTGGCGAACCGCAAGCTGACGCTCGCGGCGTTCGTCGTGGCCGTGGCCGCGCTGGCGGCCGTGGTGGTGGCCGGCGTTGCCGTGACCGACGCCGCCACGGCCACCGACTTCTCCATCAAGAACCTCGCTCCCAGCTTGCAGCACCCGTTCGGCACCGACTGGATGGGCCGCGACATGCTGCTGCGCACGTTGGCGGGCTTGTCCACCAGCGTGCTCGTGGGGCTGCTGGCCGCCGGCGTGTCGTCGGTCATCGCCCTTATCATGGGCGCGGTGGCCGCGCTCGGCGGCAAAAAGGCCGACGCGGTGGTCACGTGGCTCATCGACCTCATGATGGGCGTGCCGCACATCGTGCTGCTCATCCTCATCTCGTTCGCTTTGGGGAAGGGCTTCTGGGGCGTGACCATCGGCGTGGCGGTGACGCACTGGCCGAGCCTCGCCCGCGTCGTGCGCGCCGAGATCCTGCAGTGCAAGCAGTCCGCGTTCGTGGCGGCCGCGCGCAAGCTGGGCCAGGGGCCCGCGAGCATCGCCGCGAAGCACATGATGCCCTACGTGCTGCCGCAGTTCCTCGTGGGCCTCATCCTGCTGTTCCCGCACGCCATCCTGCACGAGGCCGCCGTCACGTTTTTGGGATTCGGCCTGCCGCCCGAGCAGCCGGCGATCGGCGTCATCCTGAGCGAGTCGATGGGCTACCTGTCGGCCGGCATGTGGTGGCTCGCCGTGTTTCCCGGCTTGGCGCTCATCGCCACGGTGCTGCTGTTCGACGCGGCGGGTTCGAACCTGCGCAAGCTCATCGACCCCCACAGCTCGCAGGAGTAGGGGCGCTCATGGAGGATCGCACCAGGATGCAAGACGAATCGCAGGCGCTTCGCGCAGCCGAGCTCGATGCGGTGTCGGAGGCGCTGCTCGCCGCGCACGACCACGAGCGCACGAGCCACGCCGACGCCCAGAAGCACCACCACCACACGCACGCTCCGGTGTCGCACCACGAGCACGGGCATCATTTGCTGCAGGTGGAGGATTTGAGCGTGGGTTTCCGCATGTACGAAGAGGACGCGTCGTTTTTCCGTGCGCGGCAGCGCGTGGTGGAGGTCATCCACCGTCTGAGCATCTCGGTGCACGTGGGCGAGATCGTGGCCGTGGTGGGAGCGTCGGGCTCGGGCAAGACGCTTCTGGCCGACGCCATTCTGGGCTTGTTCGAGCCGAACGCTACCGTGACCGGCCGCATCTGGTACGACGGAGAGCTCCAAGACGCCGCGTCGCTCGCGGAGCGCCGCGGCAACGGCATCTCGCTCGTGCCCCAGAGCGTGAACCATCTGGATCCGCTCATGAAGGTGGGCCGGCAGGTGGAGGGCTTCGCGCGCACGGACGTCCCGCACGCCGAGCGCGCACGGCATCGCGAGAGGCTGTTCGCGCGCTACGGGCTTTCGGAGGAGGCGGCGGACCTCTATCCCCATCAACTGTCGGGAGGCATGGCCCGTCGCGTGCTGCTGTGCTGCGCGCTCATGGACGACCCGCGGCTCGTCATCGCCGACGAGCCCACGCCGGGCCTCGACCTCGATCTGGCCGTGCGCGCGCTCGGCGATTTCCGCGACTTCGCGGACGCGGGCGGCGGCGTGCTGCTCATCACGCACGACATCGAGCTGGCCTTGCGCGTGGCCGATCGCGTGGCGGTGTTCAAGGACGGCACCGTGGTGGAGGAGACCGCCGTGGCGAACTTCGCGTCGCCGGACACGCTGGAGCATCCGTTCTCGCGCGAGCTGTGGCATGCGTTGCCGGAGCACGACTTCGCCGTTCCACCTGCGAGTCCGCTCGCCGGGAGCGAGGTCGCCCAGTCGCTCGAACAGTCCTCGCTTCGCTGCGGAACTCGCTTGGTGGGCGACCCCGCCCCCGGCGAGCTCCAAGGGGAGTCGAAGTCTTCCGAGCGCGATGGTCGCCTTGGCGAAGCCCTTGAACCTGCGGGGGCCGGGGGCGAAGCTCGCGTCGAGGCTGGAGGAGAGAAACGCGTCGGCCAAGGGGGAAGTCGTGCTTGAGGCTTGTGGCATAACCTATGCCCATCCGGGGGCTGCGCCGTTGTATCGGGGGTTTAGCCTGTCGGTGGCGTCTGACGAGCGGGTGGCTATCAGCGCGCCCTCGGGGTTCGGGAAGACGACGCTGTGCCGGTTGCTGGCCGGATACGAGCGGCCGCAGAAGGGCGAGGTGCTCGTGGACGGGGAGCCTCTGCCGAAGCGCGGTGTGTGCCCGGTGCAGATGATATGGCAGCATCCCGAGACGGCCGTCGACCCGCGCATGCGCATGGCGAACACGCTGGCCGAGGCGGGGGAGGTGCCCGACCGGCTGCTCGACGACCTGGGCATTCGGCGCACGTGGCTCTTCCGCTACCCGCACGAGCTTTCCGGCGGCGAACTGCAGCGCTTCTGCATTGCCCGCGCGCTGGCCGTGCGCCCGCGCTACCTCGTGGCCGATGAGATATCGACCATGCTCGACGCCGTCACCCAGGCTCAGATATGGCGCTTCCTAGTGGCGGAAACCGAGCGGCAGGGTATCGGGTTGGTGCTCGTGTCCCACTCCCCGGCGCTCGCCGAGCGCGTGGCAACCCGCGTGGTAAGGCTCGACGCGGAGGAAGCTGCGTTTCCGTCGTCCCTTTCGTAGGCCGGGTTCTTCTTTCGAAGGTTTCGCCTTCTCGGCGAACGGCGTACGCTGTCGAATTCCCCGTTCCGGCACCGATTCTTTTGCGCCCTTTCTGCTCTCATGACGATATTTGTGTTTGACTATATACTAAAAAATGAATAGTATAGGTATATCCGAGCATGGATCGATCGAGTTCAGGGGGCTGGTCGATCGGTGCCGTTGGGACGATGTCAGGAAAAGAACCAGGGAAGGGAACCTATGAAGAAGCACATTCGCATTGCGGTGGCGGCAGCTTGCGCGTTCGCCATGGTGGGCGCGTTCGCGCTGTTCGGCTGCTCATCCAACGAGCAGAAGGCCGACGAACCCAAGGCCGACGAGCCCAAGGCCGAGCAGCACGAGGCCGTGGAGCTGCAGCTGTTCGCGGCCAACTCGCTGCAGAAGGCTATGGATGCCGTGCAGCAGCTTTATGCGCAAGATCACGACTGGGTCACGTTCAAGGACACCCAGTACCTGTCCTCGGGCGAGTTGAACGAGCAGCTGGCCGGCGGCGCATATGCCGACATACTGATCTCTGCTTCTAAAGCCAAGATGGACGAGGCTGTTGAGGGCGGCTACGTTGACGAGGCAACGCGTTTCGACATGTTCAAGAACGATCTGGTCATGGTCACGGGTGAGAGCTCCGAGTTGGCCACCAAGTACGGTACCGAACAGAATTTTACGCTCGATGACGTGGCAACGGGCAATTACGCCGTAGCCGTGGGCGATGAGTCTGTGCCGGCTGGCAATTATGCCGATCAAGCGTTGTCAACTGTTGGCTGCTATGTTGACCCGTCCGGGAAAACCGGTGCTGACATCACCGGTAAGGGAGGTACGTTTGAAGGTACTCCGCTTGCTGGTAAGGTGAACCTGCAGGCCTCCGTAGGCAACGTGTGCAAGCAGGCCGAATCCGGCGCCGTGGATGTTGCATTCGTATACAGTTCCGATGTCGCTCGTTTTACTGGCGTGAAGGTTATCGGCGTCGTGCCGAGCGACACGCACAAGAAGATCATCTACCCGGCCGCTATCTGCAAGGATTCCAAGCAGGCCGAGGCCGCCCAGGAGTTCCTCGACTGGGCCACCACCAACGCCGATGCCAAGAAGCTGTGGCAGGAGTGGGGCTTCGAGCTCGTTACCGAGTAACGATTCCCGCACATACGGTATCATGACCAGGAGAGGATGGGCGAAGCGCCCATCCTCTCCGTGCGATAAGGAAAGCCATGAGAATCTTCCAGACAGACGCTCCTGCGGGCGGACGGGACAGGCTGGCTCGCGAAGCGAGGGACGCCGCGCGCTCGGGTGCGGCCGCGTCAACGGCCGCGCAGGATAAGACGAAGCGGGCTGCGGCCCTCCTCCTTGCGTTCGCCCTCGCATGCATGCTCGCCCTTGTTCCCGGCCTCGCCTTCGCGGGCGCCGATGACTTGGGCGACTTGGACGCGCCGAACCCGGCTGCGGGGACGAACGCCGACGCCGCGCAGAGCGCCACGGCGGCCGACGATGCCGTGAGCCTTTCCGCCGACGGCGCGTCCGCCTCCCTCGACGGAAGCCCCTTCGCGCTCAAGGACTTCTCGCGCTCCCAGGTGGGCAGCAACAGCGACATCGGCGGCGCGTACGCGGGCTACCGCTACTTCGTGTCGGACGAGCCCGGCAGCCTGGTGGTCATCGCCGTCGAGGGCCTCACCGTGGTGTACGTGCCCGCCGACACGGCGCAGCGGGTGGGCTTCGACGCCGGCTCGTCCGAAAGCCGCTCGTACCTCAAGCGCTTGCTGGTCGCTTTGGACGCCCAGAACTCGAAGGGCGGCGCCACGCTGTCCGTGGAGGGGGAATGGCTGTTCACGGGCGCGACCGAGCTTGAGCAGGACGGTGTGGCGTACAAGTTCGACCAGGAGCTCAAGCCGGGAGAGTACTACGCCTGCGTCGTCGGAGCGGACGGCTCGGACGTCACCGAGGCATCGAATCCCGCCCATGTGCGACTCACGCACGCCGACTTCGCGACGCTCGCCCCGGCGGGCGACGTCGAAGTGGTGGGCGCCGCCACCGGCCTGGCCGCGCTTGCGGAGTTCCTGGGCGGCATCGATTTGAGCCCCCTGTGGGTGACGCTCAAGACCACGCTCACGGCCATCGTGTTCATCTTCGTGCTGGGCCTGGCGGCCGCGTACTTCAGCCTGCGCATCCCCGCCCGGGCGCAGGACATCGCCGACTCCATCTTCACCATTCCCATGGTGCTGCCGCCCACGGTGTGCGGCTTTCTGCTGCTGCTGGCGTTCGGCAAGAACACGGCGGTGGGGCAGTGGTTCATCGACATCGGCTTCCCTCTCATCTTCAGCTGGCAGGCAACCGTCATCGCCGCCGTGGTGGTGGCGTTCCCCCTCATGTACCGCAACGCGCGCGGCGCGTTCGAGAACCTCGATCCGAACATGCTCGACGCGGCCCGCACGCTGGGCTGGAGCAACGCGAAGATATTCTTCAAGCTCATGCTGCCGCTGTCGTGGTCGTCCATCGCGGCCGGCACCGTGCTGTCGTTCGCGCGCGCCTTGGGCGAGTTCGGCGCCACGCTGTTTTTGGCCGGCAACTACCTGGGCATCACGCGCACCATCCCCATCGCCATCTACTTCGAGTGGATGAACGGCAACACCGACGTGGCCATCTTCTGGACCATCGTCATCATGATATTCAGCTTCATCGTCATCCTGTTCATCAACCTGTGGAGCAGGCGCACGACGAAGTACCGCAGAAAGGCCGAAGCATGATGGGGACCTTTGTGGCGCGGTCGGGCGGCGATGCCCCGTTGCTTGTAGGGGCGGCTTTTTGCGAACCTGCCCGCAGGCGGAGGCGCGGCCGTCCAGTCGCTCGGACAGTCCTCGCTGCGCTGCGGAACTCGCTTGGTGGACGGCCGCGCCTCCGCCTGCTGCCCGAACGTTGCGGAACTCGTCAGGCGGGCATCGCCGCCCGCCCGCTTCGCGAGGCTTCCTTTGCTGAAGACCTGCGGAATCGTCGGCTGGGTGAGGGGTTCGGCCTGCGAGGTTTGCCGTGGGTTGTCATCTTGGGCATGCGACAGTTCGGAGGACCGTCGCGCTCCCGAACATGCGAAGCGAGCGCAGGAAGACGTCGCGAAGCGATGACGTATTGCGTACCGCCCTCTGTCATCCTGAGCGGAGCGCGTAGCGCGAAGTCGAAGGATCCCGTGTGGCGTCAGCCGAAAACCTTTGGGAAGGAGCCGATGCCGGCATGAGCCTTGAAGTCAACATCAAGAAGCGGTTCTCGTCGTTCACGCTGGACGTGGCGTTCGAGGCGGGGGACGAGACGCTGGGGTTCCTCGGCGCGTCGGGGTGCGGCAAGAGCCTCACCATGCGTTGCATCGCCGGTATCGAGACGCCCGACGAAGGGCGCATCGTGGTGAACGGGCAGGTGTTCTTCGACTCCGCGCGGAAGGTCAACCTGAAACCGCAGCAGCGCAAGACGGCGCTGCTGTTCCAAAGCTACATGCTGTTCCCGAACCTGACCGTGGCCGAGAACGTGGGCGCGGGCATCGGGCGCGACGTGCCGAAAGCCAAGCGAGCCGCCATCGTGGCGGCCGAGCTCAAGCGGTTCGGCCTGGAAGGCTTCGACAAGCGCTACCCGGCGCAGCTTTCGGGTGGCCAGCAGCAGCGCGTGGCGCTCGCCCGCATGCTGGCGGCCCACCCCGGCATCCTCATGCTTGACGAGCCGTTCTCGGCGCTCGACTCGCACTTGAAGAGCGTGCTCGAGCAGAACCTGGTGAGCCTGTTCGACGCGTTCCACGGCACGGTGCTGTACGTGAGCCACGACATCGACGAGGCGCTGCGCTTCTGCGACCGCATCGCCGTGGTGGAAGCCGGGCGCATCATGGAGACGGGCACGGGCGACGATCTGGTGAACAGCCCCCAGTCGCTCGCGGGCATCAAGCTGTCGGGTTGCAAGAACGCCACGCCGGCCGAGCGCCGCGGCGATCATCTGGTGCGCCTGCCCAAGTGGGGCGTGGAGGTGGCCACGGAGGCGTTCGTGGCCGAGGACGTCAAGCACCTGGGCGTGCGCGCCTTCTTCCTCGAGCGTGCCGACGGGCCCGGCGAAAACGTCTACCGCGTGCGCGTGGACCGCGTGAGCGATTCGCGCTTCGAGCGCACGGTGCTCTTGGGCTTCCTCGATCGCGACGAGACGGAGGTGCCCACGGTCGAGCGCACGGAAGATGAGATGAAGTACCTGCACCAGCACCTGTTCTGGCGCATCGACAAACTCTCGACGCCTGCGGACCGGCTGCCCTACGAAGGCGAAGAGCTGTGGATCCGCATCCCGCCCGACAAGGTGTACCTGGTGTCGCGATAGTCCGGCTGCGCGAATGGCGGGCCTTTTGCCTGTTCGGCCAGATTGCGCCTCGCGAGCATAGGATCATGTCCTATAATATTCTCCCATGAGAAGGGAAGGGGCCCTATGAAAGACAGCCATGGTCGTACCATCGACTATTTAAGGATATCGCTTACCGACCGCTGCAACTTCCGGTGCATCTACTGCATGCCGGAAGAAGGCGTGGAGTCGCTTGCCCACGAGGACATCCTGAGCCTCGAGGAGATGGAGGAGGCGGTGCGCGTCGCCGCCGGCATGGGCATCCGCAGCATCCGCCTGACGGGCGGCGAGCCGCTCGTGCGCTTGGGCGTGGTTGACTTGGTGCGCGCCATCGCGCACACGCCCGGCATCGAGAACGTGTCCATGACCACGAACGGCGTGCTGCTGCCGAAGATGGCGAACGACCTTAAGCAGGCCGGCCTGTCGCGCGTGAACATCTCGCTCGACACGCTCGACCCCGAGCAGTTCAAGTACATCACCCGCCGAGGCGAGCTGCAGCAGACGCTCGACGGCATCGACGCCGCGCTCGAGGCGGGCTTCAACCCCGTCAAGATCAACGCCGTGGCCGTGCGCAGCCTGAACCAGGACTACCTGGCGTTCGCGAAGCTGTCCATCGACCGACCGCTGCACGTGCGCTTCATCGAGTACATGCCCGTGGGCGAGAGCTCCGGCAGCCACGGCTGCGGCTGGGGCAAGGAGGACGTCGTGCCCAGCGAGGAGCTGCACGACATCATCAACGAACGCGCCCGCGCTGCCGGCATGGACGAGCTGGTGCCCGCCGGCGACGACAAGCCGCTCGGCTGGGGTCCGGCGCGCTACTTCGAGTTCCCGAACGCGCAGGGCACGGTGGGCTTCATCTCGCCGCTGTCGCGCCACTTCTGCAGCGAGTGCAACCGCCTGCGCCTCACGGCCGACGGCAAGCTGCGCCCGTGCCTGTTCTCGGACGACGAGTACGACCTGCGAGGCGCGCTGCGCGCCGGCGACGCGCAAGCGGCCCGCGCCGTGTTCGCCGAGGCCCTGGGCGCCAAGCCCGACGAGCATCACGACAAGGTGGGAACCGAGCGCGGGATGAGCCAAATAGGCGGGTAGGGAGCAGTTTCCGCTGCTCGCCGCGACGTGCATGCGGGCGGTGGGAGTCCGCGCCGGGCGGCCAGCAGGCCGCCCCGACGGAGGCTTACGTTGTCCGGACGCGCGTCGCGAGCGGCGAAATCCCCGTAGGGGCGATCTCCAGATCGCCCGGCGCGAGCGAGCGCAACAGCAAGAAGAATGCGGCGAGCAGCCGTTAGAGCTAAGGAGAACCCATGACCGAACAGCAACTCACCCATATCGACGAGCACGGCGACGTGCGCATGGTGGACGTGTCGCAGAAGGCCGACACCGAGCGTGTGGCGGTGGCCGAGGGCTTCATCAGCATGAAGCCGGAAACGCTCGCGCTCATCGTGGAGGGCAAGGCCGCCAAGGGCGACGTGCTGGCCTGCGCGCGCGTGGCGGGCGTCATGGCGTCGAAGCGCACGAGCGACCTCATTCCCATGTGCCACCCGCTGAACATCACGAAGGCCAAGGTGGAGTGCGCTCCGGTGGAGGCCGGTGAACGCGAGGACGGCCTCGTGGGCATCCACGTGACCACCACCTGCGGAGTCACCGGCAAGACCGGCATCGAGATGGAAGCACTCACCGCCGCTAGCGTGGCGTGCCTCACCGTGTACGACATGTGCAAGGCCGTCGACCGCGGCATGGAGATCATGGACGTGCGCCTGCTGAAGAAGGACGGCGGCAAGACGGGCCTCTGGGAGCGCTAGGGTCCTTCCGCTTCCCGACTCGCCGGAGCCTCGCAGCCGCGTCGCCCTGGGGCTTTCCGGCTCGGACGATCCGCCCGCCCGTCGGCGCACAGGAGCGTGGCCGCATTCGAGGCCGCCTCCGCGCAAAAATCACCGACGGCCCCCTAGGCGCGAACCCGAAAAGCCCCCTCGGCCGCGCGCCCTGCGCTCAACCGCGGCGTTTCCCCAGATCGCGGGATCCGGCTTGGGCGCGACGGACGCGCTGAGGGCTCAGGCAACGGGGGCGTCGGTGATTTTCGCACCGCAGACCCGGTTCCCGCCGTTGAGCCGCCGTCGACGCGCAGCCGCGCCCTTCTCCGGCGGTCCGCCTGCCGACGCGGCTGAAAAGGGGGCGCGCTTCGAGGCGGGTCGGGACCCGCGTGCAGACGCGGCGCCCCGAAGCCTCGTGGGCGAATGGGAGCTCCCTGCGGTCCCGCGCCCCGTTGCGGAACCGCTCGCGCCGGCCGGCTCGCGCTTCTCCGCGAGGGCCATGCCCTTGATTCGGCCCACGATCCGGTCCGCAGGCCCTCCTCCTCGATGCTTCGCCGACGGCCGCATCGCAGGCCAAGGCCCCCTTCTCGACTGTCCCGGAAAGGGGGCCGTGTCAATATTGGTTTAACAGCGGACCGCGCAAAAGAGAACCGCCGTCCGGGGAGGGGTTGGACGGCGGTTCGGGAAGGAGTGCGGGCACCCGTTGGAAGGCGGCGCCCGCAAGGGGTGTGCTTAGATGTCGAGGCTGGGTATCTTCGTCTCGGCGTCGCCGCCGGCGGCGTTGATGCCGGCGATGCGCCCGAAGGTGACGCAGCGGCCGTGGCCGATGCCCGGCACGTACGTGGGATAGTCGCCCGCGCCGAAGAACTCGCCGGCGGCCGAGCCGCACACGTACAGGCCCTCGATCGGCTGGTCCTCGGCGTCGAGCACCTGGCAATCGGTGTTCGTGCGCAGGCCGCCGCACATGGTGAGCAGGCTGGCCACCAGCTTGCCCGCGTAGAAGGGCGGATCCTGCACCTTGCCCATGACTTCGGGGCGCTTGCCGTAGTCGAGGTCCTTGCCCAAATCGCACAGCTCGTTGTAGCGATCGACCGTGGCCTTGAGGTTCGCGGCCGGCACGCCCATCTTCTCGGCGAGCTCATCCAGAGAGTCGGCCTTCACCGTCTGGCCCTTTTCGATCTCGCCCTCGAGCACGAGCTTCTGGGCTTCCAGGTTGTACTCGCCGCCCACGGGCTGCGTGAGCTGGCCCCACTGCAAACCGCCGCCGAGGCCGGCGTCCATCTGCGCTTTCACCTGCTCCAGGCCATGGGAGTCGTAGATGGTCCAAGCGTCCTTCTGCGTCTGCAGCGCCTTCGTGACGCTCTTCGACTGGGTGTTCACGTCCTCGTTCTTGAAGCGCTTGCCGTCCCAGTTCACGTGCAGGAAGCCGTAGCTGGCCGCGCCGAAGTCGAGGTGCATGACGGCCGCGTGCGGCTCGGACTTCTGCATGGCCGCGCCGGCCCAGATGGCCTGCTTGTGCATGTCGCCGGTGTCGCAGTCGGGCGGGTTGTAGAAGCGGCCGTCCATGGCGTAGGCGGTCATGGGCGAGTAGTACTGGAACATCTCGTTGTCGGCCGCGTAGTCGCCCGAGGCGATGATGACCGATTTCGCGTTGATCTGCGTGTACTCGTCCTTGCCGGTGGACACGATGGCACCGGTCACCGGGCCGTCGCCATCGCGGACGAGGCGCTCGCTCTTCGTTTCCCAGCGAATCTCGCCGCCCTTGTCGGCGATGGTCTCGTACAGCGCCGGCACGAGCACCGCGTTGCCGTACACGTCGCCCACGCCCGAGCCCTCGTAGAACGTGAAGTTGATGGTCTCCTCGTACTTGTCGGCCTTGTAGAAGATGTGCGTGACCGGGTACTCGGTGTAGTCGGGGCCCTTGTAGTAGCCGTCCCACAGAAGCGCCTCGAGGCCCTTCTTGGTGGCCAGGTCGTACAGCCAGTCGAAGCACGCGCCGCTCTTGTGCGCGAACTCCCACAGCAGCGGCTCCTTCACGCGGCCCTGCGCCCAGTTGATCCAGCGGCGCACGACGTTGTTGTAGTTCGGTTCCTCGACGAGCCCCTTGTCCACGAGGCCCTGCTGCACCTTCGTGTGGAAGCCGGCGATGTGCACGCCGCGCGCGACCACCGTTTCGGGGTTCTTGTCGATGGTGATGACCTTCTTCGCGCCCTCTTCGAGCGCGGCGATGGTGGCGCAGCAGCCGCCCAGGCCCGCGCCGATGACGAGCACGTCGCAGTCTTCGGTTTTGGCGATCTTGCCGCCTTCGATGGCCTCGGGCGCAATCTCCCAGCTGTGCATGCCGGCCACGTCGGGACCTGCCGAGGCGCCGCTTTTGGCCACGGGGATACCGTCCGCGGCGCCGGATCCGTTCGCCCCCGACGACTTGCCCGCGTCGCTGCTGCTCTGCGGAGCGCACCCCGCCAGTCCGGCAACCGCCGCGCCCGCAAGCGCGGTGCCGCCCAAGCCCAAGAACGCTCGACGCGATAGATCCCGCTTCTTCTCTTCCTTCATACGTGATTCCCTCCTCTGTTGCCAAAGCTCGCGGCCCCTTACCGCCGCATTGCCCCGACCATACGCTTGGCCCTGCGCGCCATCATCCCGTCGGACGGGGGAACTTTGGCTTCAGGCGTGATTTCCCCCTACCTGGGGGAGGCTATTTGCACGGACGCCTCCGAAAAATATAAGCCCTTCGCGTATAATCTTGCGCGGGGATAGCTGCCGGATTCGCTCGCGCGCCGCAGGGCGCAGCGCGGGCTTCCGCCGCACGCAAGGGGAGGGATGCATGACACCATCGTTGCGGAAAGAGCTGTGGCGCACGCCCGACGTGCTCGGCTTCGCGGCGCACTGGACGTGGATCTGGTGCGTGTTTTGGAGCTCGCTGTTCTATGCCGAAGGAACGCTGCTCGGCTCGTCGGCTCCGGTCGGCGCCGCGACGGGCTTCGCGGCCATCGCGCTGGAGCCTCTGTGGGTGACCTCGTTGCTGGCGAACGTGGTGACCATCGCGTTTCTGCTGCTGCTCTCCTATGCAAGGAACCCGCTGTCCGACGTGAGGTGCCTTCCCGTCCTTGCCGCCGCGTTCACCGCGCTGGGCACGCTGGCCATCTCCCACCCCTCGCTCGCTTTGACGGGAGGCGGCGCCTGGGCGGTCTACCTGGCCGGCTCGCTGCTCACGGGCGTGGGCAGCGGCATCGTCGTGGTGCTGTGGGCCGAGCTGCTGGCGTCTTTGGGGTCGCAGCGCACGGTGAACTACAGCGTGGTTTCGCTGCTGCTCGCCGCCGTGGCGTACCTGGTTATCAGCCTGCTGCCCATCGACGCGGCCCAGCTGACGGTGGCCCTGCTGCCCCTCGTCAGCATGGGGTGCTTCGTCCATTTCAAGCGCAGCGTGCCGCGGCCGCCCCGGGCGATGCGCAACGTGCGCGTGCGCGAGAAGCCGCCCGTGCGCATGATGGTGATAGCCGTGTTCTTCGGCGTGTCGTTCGGCGCTATGAAAGGGCTCATCGCCCCGGTGGACAGCGAATGGATAGGCGTGCGCGACCAGCTGAACATCATCGCCATCGCTGGCGGCGCGCTGACCGCGTTCGTCACCATGAGCGTGTACAAAATGGACTTCGACCACCTAACGTACCAGATCGCGTTGCCGCTCATGGCGGCGGGGTTCTTGTTCCTGCCGCTGCACGAGCCGTGGAACGTCATCGGCACCGCCGTGCATCAGTTCGGATACCAGTACTTCTACATCGTGCTGTGGGCGCTGTGGCCCGTGCTGGCCGCGCGGGGGAGGGTGCCCACCGGCTGGGTTGTGGGGTGGGGGATGCTGTCCATCCAGCTGGGCCAGTTCGTCGGCTCGATCGCCGCTTCGAGCGCCCTCGTGTTCATCAACGACGACTTGGGGCTGGCCATGCTATCGGCCGGCATCGTGTTCGTGGTCCTGCTCATCGCGCTGTTCGCCATGGGAAGCGGCTCTGCCAGCACGGGATGGGGCTTCGTGAAGCCCATGGAGGAGGCCGACGCCGCATCCGATTTCGAGAAGGCCGGCACGCGCCTGGCGCGGCGTTGCCATCTTTCGCCGCGCGAGATCGAGGTGTTCTTCCTGCTGGCGAAGGGACGCAACCGGGCCTACATCCACGAGGAGCTGGTCATCGGCGACGAGACCGTGAAAAGCCACATCAAGAGCATCTACCGGAAAACCGACGTGCATTCCCAGCAAGAGCTGATCGATCTGCTGGAACGCGAAAGCGACGTCGAGGAGTAGCACCTCCGTCAATTCCCTTTCGGGCTGGCGGGCGCACGGCTGGAGGGCCCAACGCGCGAGAAGGCCCCGTTGCCCGCTTGGCGCGCGACGCGGGCGCACCAAGCGGGGGGGGGATGGCGGGGCTACCGCGAGTCCTCGTCGCGGAACTCGCCGTTGAGAAAGCCGCGCGCCACGCAGACGGCCGCGCCGGCTGCGGCGGCCATGCCCACGAGCGCGCCGCCGAAGTCGAGCGGGTCTCCCGTCTTCGCCAGCTTCGAAGTGCCGGACGAGAGGGGGAAGGTCTCGGATGAGCCCGATCCGCCGGTGCCGCCGGTGCCGCCGCCCTGCCCGCCAGGATTGGGCGTCGGCGCAGGATCGGGGTCGGGCGTGGGGTCGGGATCCGGATCGGGCGTGGGGCTGGGATCGGGGTCCGGGTCGGGGTCGACGACGGCGGCTGCCACCGGCAGGGCCAGGGAGGCCTGCGAATAGCCCGCGTGGTAGGTTACCAGGTAATCGCCCTCGTCGGCGGGAACGAAGGAGTACAGCGTGGAGGCTCCCGCGGCGGCTGCGGCGGCAAGCGCCTGGGCGCCCTCGGGCACCGAGGTGATGGAGAGGCCCACGGGGTTGCCGGCGGGGTCCGTGACGCTCGGCACGGCCTCGAGGGCCGCGCCGTTCGACGCCGTGGCGGTCGCGGGGGCGATGACGCACGCCGTTCCCGCCGTGGGCGAGCCGAACTCCTCGACGGCGGGAAGCTCGATGGCGGCGGGGGCGCTTGCCAAGTAGTTCGCCGCGACGTCTTCGGCGGTCGCCACGGTGCCGTGCGTCAGTTTGGCGAAGGCCACCTTCGCGGCGCTGAACGCCTGCGGTTTGCCGGAGCCGTCGACGTCGGCGCCGATGAACCAGCGATAGGGCGACGAGCTCGGCGGGGCGATGGGGCCCGAGGCCGCCGTCTCGCCGACCAGCGCGCCGTTCTGGTACATCTTGATGGCGGCGCCGTCGTACGTGGCGGTGATATGGGTCCACGTGCCGGGCTCCACCGGGGCCGACACGTTGGTCGAGCCGTCGGTGAAGTAGTAGTGCAGGCGCCCGTCGGGATAGTATTCGAGCCACTGGCCGCCGCCCTGCCCGCACGAGAAGACGTCGGTGTAGCCCGAGCCGGGTTTCCGGGTGAACTGCAGCAGTATCTCGGCGGTGGTGGAGGTGGCCAGCTTGGCGAAGTCTTCGGTCGCGAAGTCGTACCCGAACGCGTCGGAGGATCCGTCGAACACGGCGACCTGCTTGCCGAAGTCCTCCACCAGCTCGAATCCGGGGTTGCCGAAGGCGGTGACGGCGTGGGGCGCGTCGGACGCGTCCTCGGCCGAGCCCGTCGAGAAGTCGACCGACAGAAGCGGCGTGGCCGGCACGACCTCCTGGCCCGCGGTGGTGAAGACGACCTCGCCCACGAGCGTCTCCTTCTCCCAAGGATTGCGGGCGTAGGCCTTCAGGCTGTAGGCGCTTTCGGGGGCGAGCTTCGCGCCGAACAGGGGCCGGGTGAACTCGGCCGGCTGGTTCACGGGGGCCTTGTAGTAATCGGACATATAGCAGGCGTTGTACACTTCGGTGCCCTGCGCGTCCACCACGACGATGCGGTAGGCCATCACCACGTCGTCGGCCAGGCCCGAGACGTCGGGCTTCACCTTGTCGGCGGTGATGGTGAACGACGCGCCGGTCTGCGTGACGGAATCGGCCGCGATGCGCACGGCGGCGCCTTGCTCCAGCACGGGCGGCTTGCTGGCGGCTCCCATGGCCTCGTGCGTGTAGACCCAGGTGGACTTGTCGGACACCTTGAACGTCCAAGGGCGGCCGAGGTAGGTTCCGCGCCGGAAGTCCATGCGGCGGATGGTGACCTCGTGCCCGTTGGCCGGGTCGACCTCCACGAGAAGGCACTGGCTCGCGTCGTAGCCGCTGTTCGGGTGCCCGCCGGCTGAGCCGTTCTCGTCGTAGCCGTCGGCGTTCGCGCCGCCGCGCATCCAGAAGTTGTTCCCGAACGTCGCGGTCTGCACGAGCGTGAACCCGTCGAGGTCTTGGAAGATGGAGCGGGGGTCCTCCTCGGGAATGTGCGTGTGCCCCGAGAAATGCACGAGCTGCGGGTACGCGGCTTTGAGCTCGTTGTAGAACGCCTTGGAGTTGCGGTCGCCGTCGGGGCCGAAATCGCCTATCCAGCCGGCGCTGAACGGGGTGGGGGAATACCACACGGTGTCGGGGAAGGGGTGGTGCGTCATGAAGAAGATGGGCTTGGTGCCCGTGGGGTCGTCGGCCGCCGCGGCGGCTATCTCGCGCCTCATCCAGTCGAGGCGCGATATCTGGGTGGTTCCATCGTCATCGTACATGGCGTCGCCGTACCAGTAGCCGTGCCCGCAGCTGGCGGCGATCACGTGGTAGCCGCCGACGGTCGTGTGCACGTTGAGCCTGCCCTCGGCGACCCCGCCCGGCTTCTGGAGGGCTCCCTCGCAGGTCAGCTGCGATAGGAAGGAGCTGAAGTTCGCCACCGCGTTGCCGCCGAGCGCCGTGCCGCCCACGCCGAACTCGTGGTTGCCCATGACGAACAGCGCCGGCTTCTTGATGCTGGCGTTCGCGCCGGCGAGCAGCGCGGCGTACTCGCTGGCGGTGCCCGTGTTCACCGAGTCGCCGTCGAACACGTGGGCGGCGCAGTCGGGCACGGCCCGGTAGATGGCGTCGAAAGCGTGGGGAAGCTTCTGCTCGACGTCGCAGCCGGTGTAGTGCGTGTCGCTGTGCACCGTGAAGCGCACCTTGCTGCCGGAGAGCGCGGGCCATTGCGGCTCGGAGGGCTGCGTGAACGCGGCGTTCGCTTCCTGGTCGGGGAACACGAGCATGCCGCCCGCCACGCTCACGCCCGCCATGGCGGCCAGTTTGAGGAACGTGCGGCGCGTCACGCCGAACGTTCCCTTGTCGTACGCGGTTTCAAGGGGTTCCATGATGTCCTTTCGGTCGATTGCGCGCCTATCGTATGCGTGCAAGGTAAAGGACGGGCAAGGCGGAGGTCATGCGCGCGCAAGGATCGTGTAAGGATTGCGGCAGGCGCGGCTCCGCGCGCGAAAAAAGGCCGGTGCCGGACGGGGTTCTCCCGACCGGCACCGGCCTTCGATTTTCCGCGTTTGCGGGCGCGCGGACGCGTTGCCGCTAGTTCTGCGTGGAGAGGAACGTGGGCAGCGTCATCTGCTCGATCTGGTCCTGCAGCTCCTCCAGCTCGTCGAGGTGCTTGTCCTCGTCGCGCAGGATGCCCTCGAGCACGTCGCGCGTGGCGTAGTCCAGCACCTTGCCTGCCAGCACGATGGCCTCGTTGTACATCTTGATGGCGGTCAGCTCGGAGGCGTGGTCGTTGTCCACCTGCTGGGGGATGGTGGAGCCGATATGGATGTCGTCCAGGTTCGACACGATAGGCGTGCCTTCCAGAAACAGGATGCGCTCGATGAGGCGCTCCGCATGCTTCATCTCGGTGATCGAACGCGTCTTGAAGTTCTTGCTCAGGCGCTCGTAGCCCCAATCCTCGGCCATTTCCGCGTGCACCATGTACTGGTTGATGGCGGCCAGCTCGCTTGCCAGCAGGTCGTTCAGCGAGTCGATGAGTTCGGGATTTCCTTTCACGGTGGTGCTCCTTCCATTGGAGGTTCTCGTCTTGCAAGATTGTAGGGCGCTGCGTTCGAGGCGACGCCGATTTATCGATACCGTAGGCGTTCCGTGGCCGTTTCGACATCTGCGACCTGCGCCTCGCCGATCGCGTCGGCCGAACGTGCCCGCGCCGGGTCACCGACGCCGCGCGCATTGTTCCCACCGTCGGTTTTCGGCGCCTGGTCAAGCAGGGTCGCCCTGCTCCGCGGCGGCGCCCCCGCCGAGCGTATCTCGTCGGGCGACACCGACTCAACCATGTCGATGAGCTCCTGCTTGGAATGTATGTCCAGCCTGCAGTAAATGTTGTAGATATGCGTTTTGGTGGTGGCCTTGGAGATGCAGAACGTCTCCTCGATGAACTTGGCGTCGCGCCCCTTGGCCAGCAGCTCGAAGATCTCGGTCTGCCGGGGGGACAGGTCGTACTTCTTGCAGACGTAGGCGACTTTGAAGCGCCACGCGCCCCCGCGGCCGCCCGGTTCCCCGACCGGGCCGGATTGCCGGTCCGGGCGTCCCTCGTCGGAGGGTTTCTCGTCGGCGGCGGCGAGGGGCTCGCGGTCTTCGGCGGGGCGCGTCTCGTCCTCTATGCACAGGATGCGGTCGAACAGGTCCGACGTCGGGTAGGCGCCTTTGTTCATGAACGTTTGGGCGAACACGTTGAACAGGACGACCAGTATGCAGGCCGCGAGCAGCAGCGGGGAGTCCAAGCCGTTCGAAACGCCGACGAAGGCGCAAACCAGGCCCGCCGTCACGCCCCCGCCGACGAACGCCTCCTCGCCCATGTACCAGGCGGGGTTCAGCTCCTCGAAGCGTATGAACTCGACGCTCGCGTTGATCACGATGATGATCTGGACGGAGGCGACGAGCATCAGGAACATCAGGCAGGCGTACTTTCCCACGGTGGGCATCGGGAACAGCGGCAGGGCGCCGAGCGCGACCGTGAGGGCCAGGTGGTCCTTCGAGTACCGCTCGAGCGCGTAGTCCCGCTTCTCGTGGAACGCGAGCAGCACGAAGCCGGCGAGCGCCACGGGCACGACGAACAGGGCGGCGGGCGCGAGCGTTCCCAGCGCGCCGTACTCCATGAGGTCGTGGCGCTGCGTGCACACGAGGCCGAGCGCGAAGCCGAAGTCCAGGCCGATGGTCGTGTACGTCCATCGGTCCGCGCTGGCCGTCATCGCCCGTTTCCGGGACTCCGCTCCGCTGACGGACATGAGCTCTTCGTGGATGCTCGTCTTGTTGGTGCGAAGCAGCACCCACGACAGGACGGCCAGGCTGGAGGAAACCGCCGTCGCCTCGAGGTTCGACAGCTTCATCATCGAGAACAGGCCCGTGGCTATGATGGCGCACACGAACGCCATCGATATGAGCGACACCAGCAGGATATGCGAGAACTCGCACATCCGCAGGCACCAGCGAAAGCTCGTGCACACGATGCCGACGGCGACGAGGGGCAGGGCCCACGTCGCGCCGATCCCGAAGAGCAGGGGGCAGACGCAGGTTCCCACGACGGAGGCGACGACGATGATCGTCTTGCCGCAAGACGACATGAAGAACGTGCACTTCCACTTCAGCACCAGCAGCGAGGCGAAGGCCGACAGCGCAAGCACGACCAGGTAGGGCACCTCGACGCCGAGCAGCGCGAAGCGCCCGTCGGAAAGCGACGAGTCGAACAGCAAGAGGAAAACCGCCAGTATCATCAGCGACAGGCTGACGAAGCCGCCGAGAAACGACAGCAGCCCCTCTTCCCTTTTCTGGATATCCCCTACGATGGTGGTCGCGCTCCCGCCCTTGCCCTCGGCATTCATCGTTCTTCCTCCCCCCGATAAAAGAACAATCATGTAAAGAGAAGCTATCGCAAATGAGGCTCGGGCGTGTAAGGCATGCGGTATGAATCTCGGCGGTTTGAAGCCTGCCGCCGGGCGCATTCAACCTTCGTGCCCGATAGAAAAATCGAAGCAAACAGGACAGGCTGGTATTGTACCGGCGGGCCCGCCGCGCGCAGCTGGCCCGCCTCGCAACGGTGCCCGATCGTTACCGTGGCTCCGGCCGCGTCGGGGTCTGCGAGCTCCCGGTGCGCGCGGACGCTCGGATCGCCGGGAAACGCCGGCGCATAAGGGGAGGGGCGTTGCCTTCGGCTATGGAGAAAGGGGGACGTGCCGTGTGCATGCATTGCAGCCAGATGTGCGACAAGTGCAAGCCGGCGGAAAGAAGGGCCTTCGTGTGCGGCTCGTGCGGGAAGGCGACGATCCTCTCCCGTGGCGACTGCCTGTACGCCCTGGGGTATTGGAAGGCTGCGAAGCCGGAAGGGGAACGCGCGTCGGGCGACGAAGGCGCGCGGCGCTTTTCCTGCCGGCACTGCGGCGCGAGCCTGGCCGACGCCGTGCGCGAGGCCGTGCGCCCTCTGCCGTGCCGGTACAGCGGCATCGTGTGCGCCTACCCCTGCCGCCGACGCGACAGGTCGCGTGGAGCGGCGGACGCGCCCTGCAGGAAGCAGGTTCTGGCGAAGAATCCCGAAAGGGCGGGCTAGGCCCTGCGAGGGTCGGCGCCGGCTCGAAAGACTTGAGACCGTTTTCGTTGAGGAGAGGAAGGGCCATGATTCAGGAAAAGTACGGTGACTACGAACTGAGCTCCTACGATCGGGTTGCGCTGACGCTGCCGGATTTCACGGTGTCGGATCAGGACGTTGCGGCGGAGATGGAGCGCATCGCCGCCCGGCACGCCACCAACGTCACCATCGACCCGCATCCCGTGCGGGCCGACGACCTGGTTCTCATGAACATCAAGACCAGGGAGGGGGAGAACCCGTTTCCGGGGTTGACCCACGACAACGTGGACGTGCAGCTGGGCGTGGGGTCGCTGCCCGAGGAGGCCGAGGTGGCCCTGCTGGGGCACGAGGTGGGCGACGTGGTGGAGGCGCGGTTCCCGTACGTGGACTATTCCCAGGTGGCCTCGGAGCGGGAGGCGCCGGCCGACGGCGGCTGCGGCGTCGGCGAGGCGGGCGAGCCCGAGACGGTGGAGCTGGTGTCCCGAATGGAGATAGTGGCGCTTCGCCGGTTCGTCACGCCCGAGATCACCGACGCGTGGGTGGCCAAGAACATCGCCCTTTCCAGCACGGTGGAGGAGTTTCGCGAGAGGACCGCGAGCAGGCTGCTCAGGGAGCGCCGCCGCGCATACGCCAACAACGTGGAGTACCTGGTCATGGACGAGATCGGCAAGCGTCTGAAAGGCGAGCTTCCCGCCGAGGTCGTGGGCCAGGTGGTCAAGCAGATGATGCGCGAGTTCGACCGGTTCCTCGAGCAGTACGAACTGGATCGCGCGGCGTACCTGGCCATCCAGGGCCTCGACGACGTCGCCTTCGCCGAGCGCATCGACCGGGACGCCCGCGACCGCGTGGCGCAGGACATCGCACTCGCCTCGTGGGCCACCCGTTACGGCATCGAGCTCGACGACAGCGACATCGACTTCATGTTCGGCGAGCCCACGCCCGAAAGGACGTACGAGGCCCGGGTGGAGGCCGAGCAGTCGGGCCAGATCGACACGTTCAAGGACCTGGCGCTGCGCGCGAAGGTGGCCGAGCTCGTCACCCGCGACGCGCTCTTCCTAACCCCGGACGGGGCGGAGGACAAGGGCTTCAAGCACGAGATCGACGCGAAGTACCGCAAGCAGCAGATGGTCCGCGCCCACGCGACGTCCGATCCCATGCTGAAGCCGCCCCTGGTTCCCCTGCGGTGAGCCGACGCGCTCCCTCCCGCTTCCGGGGCGCCATGCCCCGCGCCGCTCGCAAAGAGCCGAGGCCCCCATCGGGTTTCGGCTCTTTTTCATGCCCGCATACGCCGCGCCGTCCTGTCGCGTCCCCAGCGACCGCTCCTGTAGGGCAAGGGCAGGGCCCTTGCCGCTCAACCAACAGCGTTTCAACAGGTCGACGGCAAGGGCAGAGCCCTTGCCCTACAAGACAAGCGCGGCGGCGCTTTCGACGCGGCCGGCCGAAAGCGCCGAACCGCGCCTCATACCAGCGGTTTTAGGCAAAGGTATGACCAGATAAATTACTACTTTTTACTTGATGGGTAAACCGCGCCCCGCAGTATATGGTGAGCGAAATCGACCCGGACGATCAGGGTCGAAAGCATGCGGACAGCCGCATGGAGGGAATGACGAGGAAGAGGAGTGTGAGATGGAGAAGCAGTTTGACCATGAGTGGCAAACGCCGCAGCCTGATGGCTCGACTATCTTCAGGACCTGTGCTTGGTCTCCTCCGGGAGACCACCCGGTTGGATGCGGTGTCGAGCTGCACGTGAAGGACGGCAAGCTCGTGCACGTGGAGGGCGACGAGACCCACCCGATCACGCAGGGCCGCCTGTGCCCCCGGTGCCTGGCCCTGAAAGACTACACCTACGACCCCAAGCGCATCATCCACCCGATGAAGCGCGACCCCGCGAAGCGCGGCCAGTCCGACGCCTGGGAGCAGATCACGTGGGACGAAGCCTACGAGATCATCCAGGAGAAGGTCGCCGACATCGAGCAGAAGTACGGCCGCGAGGCCATCGTCGTGTACGGCGGCACCGGCCGCGAGGCGTGCATGTTCTACTACCCGGTGGCCTTCTCGGTGCTGAACACCCCGAACCTGTGCTACGCGCAGTCCGGCTGGTCCTGTTACGGCCCGCGTTCCTCCGTGGCCGACTACATCCTGGGCGCCGGCTATCCCGAGATCGACACGGGTTACTTCCCCGACCGCATGGACAACCCGGAGTACGAGCTCACCGAGGTGGCCGTGTGCTGGGGCAAGATGCCCCTTTGGTCCAACGGCGACGGCTTCTTCGGCCACTCGCTCATCGACATGATGAAGCGCGGCACGAAGATCATCTGCATCGACCCGCGCGTCACCTGGCTCGGCTCCCGCAAGGGCAACATGACCCTGCAGCTGAAGCCCGGCACCGACGCCTCGCTGGCGCTCGGCATCCTGAACGTCATCATCAACGAGGACCTCTACGACCACGACTTCGTCGATAACTGGTGCTACGGCTTCGACGAGCTGGCCGAGCGCGTGAACGAGTACCCCCTGGAGCTCGTGGAGAAGCAGACGTGGGTTCCCGCCGACCAGATCCGCACCGCCGCCCGCGTCATGGCCAACGCGCACCCCATGTGCATCCTGTGGGGCCTGGCCATCGACCAGAACAAGAACGGCGTGCAGGCCGGCCACGCCATCCTGTCCATCATGGCCATCACCGGCAACATCGACGTGCCCGGCGGCCTGACGGTGGGCGATCCCTCCGTGCGCCTGGGCCACTGGTGCACCGACTCCCGCCAGTACCTCTCCGACGAGATCTGGGAGAAGCGCATCGGCGTGGACAAGTGGCCGGCGTTCGCCGCGACCATGGCGTCCACCCACCCGGACGAGACGCTCGAGACACTTGAGACGGGCATCCCCTACGCCCCGAAGATGGCCTGGATCAACTCCTCCAACTTCGTGTCCGCCACCTGCTCCGACCAGAACCAGCGCTGGTACAAGGCGCTTCTGCCCATGGAGTTCACGGTCGCTTCCGACTTGTACATGAACCCCACCATCGAGGGTTTGGCCGACCTGTTCCTCCCCATGAGCACGTTCGCCGAGCACGACGGTTTCGTCATCCCGTACTACATGTCGAACAACGTGTGGCTGGGTTGCATGGCCAAGGCGTTCAGCACGGGCGACACGAAGTCCGACCTCGAGATCTGCTACGAGGTGGGGCGCCGCGTCACGCCGCACGCCAACTGGTCCAAGTACAACGACGTCACCGAGTGGCTGGAAGAGCAGCTCGACGACGAGCCGCTGCTGCCGTTCACGTGGGACGAGTTCAAGGAAATGGGCGTGTACTTCCCGCCGATGACCTATCGCAAGTACGAGAAGGGCATGCTCCGCAACGACGGCGAGCCCGGCTTCAACACCGTCTCCGGCAAGTTCGAGCTCTACTCGGTGCTCTACGACGCCTGGGGCGAGGATCCCATGCCGTACTACGAAGAGCCCACGTACTCCCAGGTGTCCAAGCCCGAGCTGGCCGAGGAGTACCCGCTCATGGCCACCTCCGGCGCCCGCGTGTCCGCGTTCTTCCACTCCGAGCATCGCCAGATCGCCAAGCTGCGCGCGCTGAACCCCGACCCCGAGGTCGAGATCAACCCCGTCACCGCCGCCAAGTACGGCATACAGAACGGCGACTGGGTGCAGGTGTACAACATGTTCGGCAAGGGCAACTGGCGCGCCCGCGTCACCCCGACGATCGACGAGCGCACCATCCACTGCCAGCACGGCTGGTGGTTCCCCGAGGAGGACGGCGACGCCCCGAACCTCTACGGCGTGTTCAAGGCGAACTTCAACCTGCTCGTTCCCCACTTCAACGTCGGCAACCTCGGCTTCGGCTGCCCGGCGAAGGGCATCATGGCCAACATCCGCAAGGTCGCCAGCTTGGAAGACCAGAACGAGGAGAACTACCAGCAGGTTCCCCCGGTTCTCATCGAGAACCACGGCCGCATCTACTAGAAAGGGGTGGGAAAGATGGCTGATTACAGCAACTACGGTCTTCTGATCGACTACAAGTACTGCGACAACTGCGGCTCGTGCGTGGTCGCCTGCCAGGAAGAGAAGGGCCTCGCCGCCGACCAGTACGGCATCAAGGTCTTCGAGAAGGGCCCGTGGAAGAAGGACGACGCCACGATGGAGGACGGCTGGGATTGGGACTACGTTCCCGTTCCCACGGACCGCTGCGACCTGTGCGCCAGCCGCCTCGACGCCGGCAAGAAGCCGATGTGCGTGAAGCACTGCCTGACGTTCTGCATGGACTACGGCCCGCTCGACGAGCTCGCCAAGAAGGCCGCCGGCCTGGGCGAGAAGGTCGCCATCTTCAAGGTTCACTAGCAGTTGCCCGGCTGCGCCTGAAAAACCGGGCGCAGCCCCACTTCAGACCAAGGGGGTATCACATGGATCGCGACGCTATTTTCAACATGTCGATGCAAGAGCGCATCGAGTACTTCAACGGCCGTCTGGCCGGCGGCGAGTCCTACGAGGACATCCTCGCCAGCGTGGGCCTGACGAAGAAGGAAGCCGGGCAGTCCGAGCCCTACGGCCTCGGGTTGATCAAGCTCGGCAACGAGGTGAAGCCCAAGCCCGGTCGCGGGGAGAACGGGTTCGCCTGGTAGGCAAGGGTCTCGACGGGGCCGGGCCGCCGCGCTTGCGGCCCGGCCCATGAAAGGATGTGCGTATGTGTTTCAGACCAGCAGCGGCGGAATCGGTGCCCGTATGCCCGCATTGCGGCGAGAAGGTGCCCATCATGGGCGGCGTGGTGCTGAAGAAGTGCCCGCATTGCAAGGGGGACATGCCCGAGATATCCGCCGCGGGCGCTCCATCCGGAGCCCCTGGCGCGCCCAAGGCGCCGGGAGCGCCCCAGGCGCCCGGCGCGCCGAAGGCTCCGGGCGCTCCGAAGTAGTTTTATAGGGCGGCGCGGGCTCCAGGGGGGAGCCGGGCCCGCGCCGCGATCCATCAAAGTGGCAGATGCCGCTGTATCCCGCACCTGAAGGACTTCGCCCGCCGCGCGTCGGCGGCGCGCGGACGCGTGCGTCTGCCATTCACTTGAGAGGGGTTGAAATGGTAGAAGATAGCAAGGGAAAGGCGAAGACGCCGAAGGGAGCCTGGGTGGTCATGCTCTCGGTGTTCCTGGCCGGTATCGTGATGGCCTTCGCGCAGTACAAGGTAACCGGCGTCTTGGCCTCGCCCGATCCCACCGCTCCTTCGATCGCCCGCGACCTGGCGCTCGACAACGCCACGGCGGGCTGGCTCATGAGCCTGTTCACGCTGGTGGGCATATTCCTTGCCTTCCCGGCGGTGGCTATCATCAAGAAGTGGGGCATCAAGGTGGGCGGCTTGGTGGCGCTCGTGTTCGCCGTCGTGGGCGGTATCATCGGCGTGTTCGCCGACAGCGCCACGGCCATCATTATCGCCCGCATCATCGAGGGCTTCGGCCTGGGCTTCATCGGCGTCATCGCCCCCTCGGCGATAGCCATGTGGTTCCCCATCGAGAAGCGCGGCGCCCCCATGGGCATCTGGAGCTCGTGGCAGATGTGGGGTATCTGCGCCTCGTTCTTCTTCGGCATTCCCATCACGAACGCCTTCGGCGACGCGTTCGGCTACGCGTGGAAGAACCTGTGGATCGTGGGCATCGTGCTGCTCATCATCTCCATCGTCATCTACGCCGTGTTCGTGAAGGTGCCGCCTGCGGGCGAGAACCACGCCGACCTCAACGACGAGACCGACGGTAAGGTGAGCATCTTCGCCGCCTGCAAGTACAAGAACGCCTGGATCATGGCCCTGGCCGGCTTCGCGTTCGGCATCTCGAACTCCACGGTCATCGCCTGGATATCGCCGTTCTGGCAGGCGTCCGGCACGGCCGACGCCATCATGGCCAACAACATGACCGGTGCCATGTACCTCATCGAGTGCATCGGCTGCATTGTGTTCGGCTTCATCCTGAACGCCATCACGAAGCGGCGCCGGTTCATGGTGGTGAACTCGCTCATCTGGGCCGTGGCGTTCTTCCTCATGTTCCGCGTGTCCGGCATTCCCGGCGCGCTCATCATGCTGGTGGTGTACTCGGTCGTGGAGTCGGGCTACTGCGCGGCCATGTGGACGCTGTGTCCCCAGGCCGTGCCCGACGCCCGCGCGGGCGCCTCGATGGTGGCCATGTTCACCGTGGCGGTCGATTTGGGCATGATGCTGGGTTCCCCGCTGGGCGGCATGTTCATCGACGCGTTCTCCGGCGAGTTCGGCGCGCTGGCCTACATGGTGTGCGGCGCCCAGCTCGTGGCGACGGTCTGCTATGCCCTGGTGAAGATGTACGACGCCAAGGGCGTCGCGCAGAACATCTAGCCGCTTCCCGCGCGGCCTGTGCGGGGCTCCGTGCGCCGGGGCCCCGCAGGGGGCGGGGAAGGGTTGACGGAGCGGGGCGCCCCCGCAGGGCAAGGGCTCTGCCCTTGCCGCCCAACCGGCAACGTTTCTCCAGGTCGCCAGCAAGGGCAGAGCCCTTGCCCTGCGGGGGGGGCGTCGGGAACATGCGTTGTCGCGACTTTTGACGTGCAACCCCTTCCGGATCCGGGAAACGCGTTGCGCCGCCCGCCGAAAGTTCCGATTGTGCCGTGACGCTCCCGCATTGGGCCGCCTACCCCCTGAGGCGGTCCAATGCGGGAGCGTTCGCGTGCCCCCCCCCTCGTTTCCGCCGGCCGCCGTTTTTCCGTTTCCGCCCATGCGTTGTCGCCCGAAAGCCTCGGTTTCGAGGTGAAAATCGAGGCTTTCGGGCGACAACGCATGACGAGGCGAGTCGTCGGCAGGTGCGGGGTATAGGAGGGTGTTGTGCTCCGTCGCCCGAATACGCGCTGCGACGGGGTTGGACGGGCGGTGGCGACGGGGGCTCCCGCCCATCTCACCCGCCCGCCCGTTCGTCTTGGCGCCCCTGCGTTTTTTGAAGACCGTGAGAAAGAGAACGGGGCGTTTGACGGGTGTGCTAGAATACACCGTTGGTATTGCTGTATTTGGAAGGGATCGTATATGTCTGGGCATTCAAAGTGGGCTACAACGAAACACCGCAAGGCGGCGCAGGACGCGAAGCGCTCCGCCTTGTTCTCCAAGCTGTCGCGCATCATCACGGTGGCGGCGAAGGAGGGCGGCGACCCGAATCCCGAGAACAACGCGTCGCTCGCGGCCGCCATCGAGAAGGCCAAGGGCTACTCCCTGCCTAAAGACAAGATCAAAACCGCCATCGACAAGGCGTTCGGCTCCGGCAAGGACGCTGCGAACTACGAGACGGTCGTGTACGAGGGCTACGGCCCGGCCGGCATCGCCGTGTACTGCGAGGCGCTGACCGACAACCGCAACCGCACCGCGGCCGACGTGCGCAGCGCGTTCTCGCATGCGGGCGGTAGCTTGGGCACGTCGGGCTCCGTGGCGTTCCAGTTCGAGCGCAAGGGCCAGATCATGGTGCCCAAGGAGGTCGAGACCGGCGACAAGAAGAACCCCGTGAAGCCGAACGGCGCCGCGGCCGACGAGGAGGAGTTCATGCTCGCCGTGGCCGAGGCCGGCGGCGACGACTACGAGGACGCCGAGGACGAGTGGATTGTCTACACCGGCCCCACCGACCTCATGGCCGTGAAGAAGGCGCTCGAGGAGGCCGGCACCGAGACGAAGGGCGCCGAGCTCACCATGATCCCCACCACGCCCACCGAGGTGAGCGTGTCCGACGCGAAGAAGGTCATGCGCCTGGTGGACAAGCTGGAGGAGCTCGAGGACCTGCAGAACGTCTACCATACCATGGACATCACCGACGAGATCGCCGAGGCGCTCGACGAGTAACGCGCCGCGTGCGTTCCGCAGCATCAACGAAGCCGCCGCAAGCCCCGAGCTTGCGGCGGTTTTTTGTGCATCGGGGCGCGGCGGACGACGCGGCGTGCGTCTGACGTAGAGAAGGCGCGCTTTCGGACGCGTCTTTTTCGTGGGCTTTGCGGTTTTGTGGTACTATGCAAGCGAACATTCGTTTGCGAAGAAATGAGGACGATGGCGCGCACCGAACGGACGATACTCGGCATCGACCCGGGCCTGGCGAACACGGGCTGGGGCATCGTGGCGCAGAGCGGGCCGCGCCTGTCCTGCGTGGCCTACGGCTGCATCTCCACGCCGGCTTCCGCACCCTTGGCGCGTCGGCTGGGCAAGATCCACGAGCAGATGGCCGCCGTCATCGCGCGCTTCGAGCCCACCTGCGTGGGCATCGAGACGGTGTGGTTCGGCGTGAACACGCAGAGCGCCTTCGCCACGGGGCAGGCGCGCGGTGCCGCGCTCGTGGCGTGCGCCGAGGGCGATCTGGACGTGGGAGAATTCTCTCCCAGCCAGATCAAGCTCGCGGTGGTCGGTGCCGGCTCGGCCGACAAGGACCAGGTGCAGTACATGGTGCGCCAGCTGCTGGCGCTCGAGGCGGTGCCGAGCCCCGATCATGCGGCCGACGCGCTCGCGGCCGCCATCTGCTACACGACCCACGAGGGCTTCGCGGCCGCGGCCGCGGCGGCCGCGACGCAAGGAGGCGCGCGATGATCGCGTTTTTGAAGGGAAGGCTCGCGGGCAAGACCGCGACCGCCGCGTTCGTCGACGTGAACGGAGTGGGCTATGCCGTGGGCATGTCGCAGGCGAGCCTGGCGAAGCTGCCGGAGGCCGGCGCTCCTGTGGAGGTGCACACGTACCTGCAGGTGCGCGAGGACGCCGTCGCGTTGTACGGCTTCCTGTCGATCGAGGAGAAGGCGCTGTTCGAGCGGCTTATCGGCGTGAGCGGCGTGGGGCCGAAGGTGGCGCTGGCGGCGCTCTCGGTGTTCACGCCGCAGGCGCTCGTGTCGGCCATCGCCGCGCAGGACGTGGCCGGCGTGTCCAAGATCCCCGGCGTGGGCAAGAAAACGGCCTCGCGCATCATCTTGGAGTTGAAGGGGTCGCTCGACCAGGGTCTTGCGGGGCTGTTCGACGACGTCGCGGCTCCGGCGGCGCAGGTCGACGAGCAGCTGCGGGGCGCACGCGAGGCGCTGCTGTCCATGGGGTTCACGTCGGCCGAGGCCGACCTGGCCCTCAAGGGCGCGCCCGAGGGCGCGGCGGAGGGTGCCCTTTTGCAGTACGCCCTCAAACGGTTGGGATCCGAGCACTGATGCGCGCGGGAACCTGTGGTACCGTGGTAGGCGACGGCGGCATGCGAGGATAGGCGGCTATGGAACGCAGCGACATAGAGATAGAGGGCTTGGGATACGTGGCCGACGGCGCGGACGCTGCGGCCGCGCGGCCGCGCGCCGTGGCCGCCGAGCTCACGGAAGACGACCTCGCGCTCGACCGAAGCCTGCGCCCGAAACGCCTGGGCGACTACCTGGGCCAGACGAAGGTGAAGGAGTCGCTCGCCATCCTCATCGAGGCGGCCCGGGCGCGCGGCGACGTGGTCGACCACATACTGTTCTCGGGCCCTCCCGGCTTGGGCAAGACGACGCTCGCCACCGTGGTGGCCAACGAGTTGGGCGCGAGCATCCGCACCACGAGCGGCCCCGCCATCGAGCGCACGGGCGACCTGGCCGCCATCCTCACGAACCTCGAAGAGGGCGACGTGCTGTTCATCGACGAGATCCATCGCCTGAACCGCATGGTGGAGGAGGTGCTCTACCCCGCGCTCGAGGACTTCGCGCTCGACATCGTGGTGGGGAAGGGTCCGGCCGCCCGCTCCATCCGGCTCGATCTGCCGCACTTCACGCTCGTGGGGGCCACCACCCGCACGGGCCTGCTCACCGGGCCCTTGCGCGACCGCTTCGGCATCTCGTTCCGTCTGGCGTACTACACGCCCGAAGAGCTGGCCTCCATCGTGCGGCGCTCGGCCTCCATCTTGGGCATCGACATCGCCGAGGACGGCGCCTTGGAGATAGCGCGCCGCAGCCGCGGCACCCCGCGTTTGGCGAACCGCCTGCTCAAACGCGTGCGCGACTGGGCGCAGGTGCGCGGGGACGGCACGATCGACGAAGACGTGGCCGCGCAGGCCCTGAGCTTCTTCGAGGTCGACGCGCTCGGGTTGGACGCCGTGGACAACCGCATCCTCGAGCTTCTGACCGTGCAGTTCGGCGGCCGCCCCGTGGGGCTCACGACGCTCGCCTCGGCCCTGTCGGAAGACCCCGACTCGCTCGAGGACGTCTACGAGCCGTTCCTCATGCAGCAGGGCCTTATGGTGCGCACGCCGAAGGGCCGCCAGGCAACGCCCCGGGCCTACGAGCACTTGGGCATGCAAGCCCCGTCAGCCTGAAGACGAACGCCCCGTGCGACAAGCGCACGGAAGAGACAGGAGTCGGAACATGCTGGAACAGGACTACCTCATGCGCATACTGCTGCAGTTCGCGGAGATACTGCGGCGCAGTTGGATCAGGGCTCGGGACGATCGCGATCCGAAGGCCGCGGCCGACATGCTGGAGGACGCCGTGGGCGAGGCCACCGACATAGACGGCGGCACGCTGCTGTCCCTGGCTCCGGAGTCCATGGCGTCCATCCTGCAGGTTTCGGGCACCGACCCGCGCGTCATCGAGTACGTGGCGCGCAGCCTAATGCTGGTGTCGCTGTACCTGCGCGAGGCGGGCGAGGACTCCCTCGCCGACCTGCGCCTCGCACAGGCGCGCTCGCTGGGCGACGCCTACGGGCTCGACCTTCCCGACGACCCCGCCGACATGCCCGGGCTGTTGGACGAGTTCGAGGGCGCCGAGGAGGCCATCATCGACATCGCCTCCGCAGACGGGCCCGTCGGACCCGGCTCTGTCGCAGCCGACGACGATCCGGGCTTCGGGCGGGATGCCGACGCGCGGCGCTGACCGCTCCCTGAAACGTTCGCCGCGCGCTTCACCCTTCGGGCGATGTGCGCTACTATGCTTCCGGGAGATGATTTCGGGGAGGGAATCCATTTGTCCGTCAGCAAGGCGAAAACGCTGCTGCAATCGCTGCGGTGGTACCACTTGGGCTTCGCGTTCGTGTGGGCCATCACGTTTGCCGGCCTGTCATCGGGAGACCGGGCATTCGCGGGCCAGCGCCTGTTCGGCCTGAGCGACCAGGCCTGCGCCCTTGCGGCCATCGCCGTCGCCGTGCTCTACGAACGTCGTCGTTCGCCGTTCCCCCCGCGGTTCGCCGTTGGCATGGGCGTTCTGCTGGCGGCCGGATCCTGCGTCTACTACCTGACGGTCGGCGGCGTGCTCGACGTTTCGACGGGCTCTCTCGCCGCCGGTGTCCTCGTCGGCTTGGCCTTGGGCTTCTCCTACGTGCTGTGGCAGCAGTTCTTCGCGTCGGAGGGCGCGTCGCGCACGGCCATCTACATCCCGCTGTCGGCGCTTCTGTCCGTCGCGCTCAGCCTGCTGGTGTCGCTGCTGCCCGATCCGGCGCGCGCGGCGTGCGCCGTCGTCGTCCTGCCCGTCGCCGCCGCCATCTCGCTGCGCCGGTGCCTGCGCGAGATCGTGCCCGCCGACCCCATGCCCCGCATGACGGCGAAGCTCGCCGGAGGAACGGTGCGGGCGCTGTGGAAGCCGGTGTTCTGCACGTGCGCCATCGGGTTCATCTGGAAGCTCGTCTCGCATCTGTTCGCCGTTCCGGGAGGCGCGTCGTCCGCGCCGGCGTTGGCGGGCATGGCCCTGGCGGTGGCCGTGGTGGTGCTCATAGAGCTGTTCTCGGAGACGGGCTTCGCGGTGCTGCGCGTCTACCAGATATTGTTCCCGCTCATCACCGGCGTTTTCCTGCTGCCGACGCTGCTGGGCTTGGAGTTCGCTCCGCTCGCGGCGGGCATGCTCCTGTTCGGCTTCGAGATCGTGAACCTGCTGCTCATCGTGACATGCGCCGTGTACGCAAGCGAGCGCTCCCTGCCCTCGACCCAGGTGTACGCCCTGTGCGTGGGCCCCACGCTCGCGGCCATGCTGGCCGGCGACGTCGTGGGCACGGGGCTGAGCCCGCTCGCGACGTACGACTTCGCCATGGCGGTGAACATCCTGTTCGTGTGCGTGTACGCGCTGTCGCTCGTGCTTTTCTTGGTGGCGTTCACCCGCAAAGGCGGACGGGGCCGCGAGCGCGCGGCGGAGGCGGCGCACGACGTGGCTGTGGTGGGCGCCCGGCACGACGCGCCGGGCGCCGCGCCGAACGAGCCGCCGCTCGGCGCGGAGTCGACGGTTCGGAGCGCGGACGCGGAGACTTGCGTCGAGTCCGCCCCCTCGGCACCGGGGGAGCCAGCCGGCCCCTCGCAGGGGGCCGCCGACATCGCGGCGCTGCTCGACCGGCGCATGGACGCGCTGGGGCTGGCCGAGCCCTTCAGCCCCCGCGAGCGCGAAGTGGTGGGCCTCGTGCTGCGCGGCAACAACGTGCCCGCCATCGCGCGCAAGCTCTACATCTCCGAGAACACGGCGCGCGACCACATGAAGAGCATCTACCGCAAGGCGGACATCCACTCCCGCCAAGAGCTCATCGACCTGTTCGACTGACGGCTTCCTCCGGCATCGCGGCGCACCCCGCAAAGCGGGTGATTCCTTTTCAGGATGTTCGCGTCACCAGGCTAAACGGCAAAACTACATGAATTGCGGGATACCGCGCGACCCTCGATGCGCGGTAAGCTGCGTGCAATGCGGGACCGAACCGCAAGCAAGCAACAGCGAACCAAGGAGGGAACCATGGGAGAATCGACAAGGGGAATCTCGCGCCGCAACCTGCTCAAGGGAGCCGCCATCAGCGCTGCCAGCGTGGCCGCGCTCGGCATGATCGGCTGCGGTCCGAAGGAGGCCGGCTCGGCCGACGCCAAGGCGGCCGGCACCGGCGACGCGGCCGGCAAGCACACGTGGGAGGTCAAGCCCGACCCCATCCCGGCCGACAAGATCAAGGAAACGGTGGACACCGAGGTGCTGGTCATCGGCGGCGGCTACTCGGGCACGTGCTGCGCGCTCAACGCGGCCGAGAACGGCGCGAAGGTCGTACTGGTGGAGAAGGACGCCATGCTCAACGGCCACGGCGTGGGCGGCACGGGCGCCATCGCCTCGCGCGAGCTGGACAAGCTGGGCATCAGCTTCGACAAGGCCGTGGAGATGGAGCGCTGGGTTTCCACGTGCGGCAACCGCTGCCGCGAGTCGCTCGTGGCCAAGTGGTTCCGCGAATCCGAGCGCTGCATGAACTGGTTCCTCGACCTGGCCGAGAAGAACGGCGCCAAGTGCATGGTCACGGTGGGCTCGCGCTCGGTGGTGCACCCCGAGATCGACTGCTACCACATGATATCCGGCGGCGAGATATTCGAGCAGCACACCATGGCCGACTTCGTGGAGTACCTGTTCGAGAGCGAGGCCAAGGCCAACGGCGCCGAGTTCGTGTACGAGATGCCGGCCGTGCAGCTCGTACAGGACGACTCCGGCAAGGTCACGGGCGCCATCTGCCAGAACAAGGACGGCGACTACGTGCAGTACAACGCCCCCAAGGGCGTGGTGCTGGCCACGGGCGACGTGAGCTACAACGACGAGTACCTTGACGAGTACGCCCCCATCGCGAAGAAGGTCATGACGCGTCTGTGCTCCGACCAGGGCAACGTGGGCGACGGCCACAACATGGCCGCATGGGCCGGCGGCGCGTTCCAGGACGGTCCGTGGCCCACGATGATGCACCCGCAGGCGGCCGCCACGTTCCACGGCCCCTTCATGTTCGTGAACCCGGACGGCAAGCGCTTCATGAACGAGGCCACGTGGGTGCAGGGCAAGTGCGTGGGCGTCATGGTGAACGGCGGCTCCGACCACGCGTGGTCAGTGTTCGACGCCAACTGGCAGACGGACCTGCTGGACAGCCTGCAGTACGGCGGCGGCATGTTCTGGGACAGCTTCCGCCCCTACGGCACCGACTACCAGGTGGCCGTGGACTCGCACACGAAGACCGTGGAAAGCGGCCTGGAGAAGGTTCCCGACTACTACAAGCGCGCCGACACGCTGGAGGAGCTGGCCGGCATGCTCGACGTGGACAAGGACGAGTTCCTCGCGTCGGTCGAGCGCTACAACAAGATGTGCGAGCAGGGCGAGGACACGGACTTCTACAAGGAGAGCCACTTCCTCTATCCCATCAAGCAGGGCCCCTTCACAGCCTGCATGGTGGCGCCGGGCCTGTTGGGCGTGTGCGGCGGCATTCACATCTCCGACAACTTCGAGGTGCTGGACGCCGAGGACAAGCCGGTCGAGGGCCTGTACGCCATCGGCAACTGCGCCGGCGACATCTACGCCTACGACTATCCCATCAACGTGCAGGGCAACAGCCACGGCCGCTGCCTCATCGAGGGCAAGTGCCTGGGCGAGCAGCTGGCGGGCGTGTACCAAGAGATCTAGGCTCTTGAGGCCCTAACCGTATCCCCCCCCCTTCCGCCCAAAGGGGCTCGCGGCAACCGTTCGCGGGCTCCTTTGGGCGCGGTGGCGAAAGAAGGACGCATGAACGACCGCACACCCGACACGCAGCAGGACGTCGACGCCGAGGAGGCGCTCTCCCTGCTGCAGGACCTCTACGACAAGCTTCCCGCCATGCAAAAGCGGGGGGAGGCGCTGGCCCGCGCGCGACAAGCGCAGACGATCGTGCGGCTCGAAGGCGAGCTTCGCACGGCGCGGGTCCTGCTCGACGAGGCGGAGGCGCGCGAGCGCGCGGCTCGCGAGGCGTTCGCGCAGGCGCAGCGCGGCGGCGACGACGCGCTCGTCGACGAGCGGCGCCGCGCCGCGTTGCACGCCGGGGCGCTCAAGGGCTTCCGCGTCGGTCCCGCGAAGAACGCCGAGGCGGCCCTGGCGCAGGCGCTCGAGGAGGGATCGTTCGCCGACGCGTCCGAAGCGCGCGCCGCCCTCATGGACGACGAGGCGCTGTCGACCTTGGAAGAAGAGGTGGAGGCGTACCGCCGCGCCTACGCGCAGGCGCTCGAGCGGTGCCAGCAGCTCGCGGGCGCCGACGACGTTGACGGTTTCGACGCCCGGTGACCACGCCAGCGGTCTTGACGCCCGGTGGCCGCACCGGCGGTCTTCGACGTCCGACGGTCGTCGTAACGCGCGTTTTGGGCGGCGACCCCGCAAGGGCCTGGAGCGAAAACTCTCGCCAATCGAATGATCGTGCGGGATCCGCCGTTCAACCAGAGTTGGCACGGACTCGTCCGGAACCGTGCGACGCCAGGTCGCCGTCGGTCGCTATCCAAAGATCGCCGCTCGTCGACGGAGGCTTGATGCGGTGGACTGCTCCCGAAACGCACGAAAATCACCGCTGTGAAGCGGATCGGCGGCCCTGGGGCGCCCTCGAAGGGTTCTCGCACGCCTCCGTCTCGCATGTCGCGAACGTTTCCCCAGCTCGCGAAACGCGCGCGTGCCCGTTGTTTGGAGGATAGGCTTCACAGCGGTGATTTTCGTGCGTTTCGGACGCTCGTTTCCGCACCAAACCGCCTTGGCGCGCGTTCGCGCCCCTCTCCGGCGGTCCGTCCATCGGCGCAGCCGGAAAAGGACCGTGCGGTTTTCGGCTTAACGGCCGAATGCGAGAAACGAGGATGGGATCAAAGAGCTGCGCGATGAGCGCGGCCTGCCCCAGCGCGCCTTCGCCGAGGCTTCAAGCTTGGATCGCAACTGCTCGGGCCGCTCGTTTTGTTAGATGATGGTGACTATATGGTGATCGGCGGATTGCGACGCCGTTCGATTTCATTGCGTTAGAGTAATCGCCTCGTAATCCCGTTTCGGGTCGCCTTCGGAACCTAGAAGGAATCTAGCAATGAAAAAGAATATGCAGCAATGGCTTGTCCGACCTCAAAGCAAGCTCGGACCGGTGGGGCTCGTCGTCCTTTTGGTCACTGCGAGCTTGGTGACGCCTCTCTCCCTCGACATGTACACTCCCGCCGTGCCCCACATGACGGAGCATTTCAGCGCCACCGCCGGTGCCGTGAACCTCACGCTCGTGGGCTACTTCTTGTTCTTCGCCGTGGGCCTGCTGGTGTTCGGTCCCCTGAGCGACCGCTACGGCCGCCGTCCCGTGCTGTTGGCCGGCGTGGTGGTGTACACGTCCGCCAGTGGGCTGTGCGCACTCGCTCTCAACATCGAGATGCTCATCGCGTTTCGCATCGTGCAGGCTTTGGGCGCGGGCGCCGCGAGCGCCGTTTCAACCGCCGTGGTGAAAGACGCCTTCAAAGCCGAGAAGCGCGAGGCTATCCTGTCCGTCGTGCAGGTTATGTTCGTGGTGGGCCCGGTGCTGTCCCCGGTGCTGGGCGCGCTCATCCTGCAGGTGTTCGACTGGCGCATGACGTTTTGCGCCCTGGGTGCCGTGGGTGTGTTCTGCTGCGCGCTCGCGGTTCTGTTCGACGAGACGCTCTCGCAAGAGGAGCGCTACCGCGGCACCGTGCTCGGCAGCGTCGGCCAGCTGGGCGCCGTGGCGCGCAACAAGGGCTTCTCCTCGTTCCTCGCCATCGTGGGGCTGTACAACCTGCCGTTCATGGCCTACATCGCCGTGGGTTCCTACGTGTACATATCGTTCTTCGGGTTGAGCGAGCTCGAGTACAGCGCGTTCTTCGCCGTGGCCGCGCT
This sequence comes from Gordonibacter massiliensis (ex Traore et al. 2017), assembly GCF_019731765.1. Lineage (NCBI taxonomy): Bacteria > Bacillati > Actinomycetota > Coriobacteriia > Eggerthellales > Eggerthellaceae > Gordonibacter > Gordonibacter massiliensis (ex Traore et al. 2017). The sequence continues at coordinate 45,030 of NZ_JAASIO010000016.1, forward strand.
GCTGACCGCCGCCGGCCCCTTCATCTGGCTCAAGGCGTCCAAGTACATGAGCGCGCGCCGCTTCACCGGCATCCTTCTGGCCGTTGCGCTGCTTTCGGGCGTGGCCATGCTCGCGGTGGGCGAGCTTTCGCCCGTGCTGTTCTGCGTCACGTTCCTCGTGTTCGCCCTCACGGAAGCCTGCGTGCGCCCCTACAGCACGAACATCCTGCTGTCCCAGCAGGAAGGGGACACCGGCGCGGCGTCGTCGCTCATCAACTTCACCCATACCGCCATCGGCAGTGCGGGAATGCTGCTCGCGGTGCTGCCGTGGCCGAGCTACGTGTTCGGCATCGGCGCGCTCATCGTGGCGTCCATGGCGGCGGCGGGCGTCGGCTGGGCGGCCTTGCTGAAGTCGGGCGTGCCGCTCAAAGGCATCAAGGGCGGGTCGTCCGAGCGGCCGCGCGCGCAAGCTTCCGCGGGTTCCGAGCCCCAGCGCTCGGCCCGCTAGGCATCGCGCCGATCCGGTGCGTGGTTCGAATTCGCCCAACCTAACGAAACGGTAAAAAATCGGCTAAACCGCGAATCCCGACCCTTTTCGTCTTTGGATAGCGTATAGTGGTCTTGTGCTCTCGAGGTGAGGGCGAGTGCTGCCGCCATGCAGCATGCAGTGTTGCCTCCTTGAAGGGTCAAGGAGAGGAAAGAGGATTTAAAATGGCAGAAGGTACCGTGAAGTGGTTCAACCCCGAAAAAGGCTATGGTTTCATCTCTCAGAACGATGGCGAAGATCTCTTCGTCCACTTCTCTGAGATCAAGATGGACGGCTTCAAGACCCTCGACGAAGGCCAGGCAGTCCAGTTCGACGTGACGACTGGTCAGAATGGCAAGCTCCAGGCTAGCAACGTGACGAAGGCGTAAGCGCAATTCACAACGAACATGCCGAAATGGCCCCGCAGTGCGGGGCCATTTTTTTGTCAAGGGGACCGGAGAAGCGGTGCGTCTCGCTTTCGGTGTCGTTTCCGCTGCGTCGTCTCCCCTCCGATGCTCGACCGACGGCGCATTGGCCCCGTCTGCTATAATCGAGCGTTGGCGGAACCGGGGAAAGCGGGTGCGGATGGCGCTGGGCGCGATCAGCTACATCAACGTCGAGCTCGAGGCGTTCGGCGGCGTGTTGTCGCTTGTGCTAGCTGTGTGCCTGCTCGTGATACGCCGGCGAGGCGGCCGGTTGCACCTGCTGTTGTTGGCGGCGTTTCTGTGCGGTGCCGGCTCGCAGCTCTTCGACGCCGCAGCCTGGCTCGTCGAGGGCGATTCCGACCCTTTCGCGGGAGCGGTCATGCGGGCGGCGGTGCTCGCCACGTTCCTGCTCGATTACGCGCAGCTCGCCGTGCTCGCCCAGTACGTCGCCTCGTATCTGGCGGAGCGCGATCGGCGCGTGCCGCCGTTTTTGGCGTGGGTCGGCTGGGGGGCCGCAGCCGTCATGGCGGCTCTGGTGGCGTTCAACGCGTTCGTTCCCGTCTTCTACTCGTTTGACGCGAACAACGTCTACCTCGAGACCGATCTGTGGGCCGTGCTTTCCGAGGGCGTCATGGTGGCGTTCTTGACGGTGGGCGTGATCTGCGTCGTGCGCAGCCGCAAGAGCTTGGAGCCCTATGCGCTCGGCGTGCTGGTCACCAGCTTGGGTGTCATCCTGGTCGCCTATGCGGCGCAGCTGTTCGCTGGCGGCATCATGCTAACGTACTTGGCGGTCACGCTCGCCACGGTGCTGTTGTACCTGGGCGTGCAGATGGAGCAGGCGCACGCGTTCCAGGAGCAGCGGCTGGCGCTCGAGCGAAGCCGCACCGACCTTATGATCAGCCAGATCCAGCCCCACTTCCTGTACAATGTGCTCACCGTCATCCACGACCTCGTGGATGTGGACGCGCGCGAGGCGCAGAGGGCCATTCGCGAGTTCTCCGCGTACCTGCGGGCGAACATGGACGCGCTCTCGCAGGCCGAGCCCGTTCCCTTCGCGCAGGAGCTCGAGCACGTGCGCACGTACGTGGCGTTGGAACAGCGCCGCTTCGGCGACCGTCTGCGTTGGGACGAGGACGTGCGCACGACGGCGTTCTCGATGCCGGCGCTCACGGTGCAGCCGCTTGTGGAGAACGCGGTGCGCCACGGCGTGACAAAGCGTAGGGAAGGCGGCACGGTGCGCCTCTCGACGTGCGAGGTGCCCGGCGGCTTCGCGGTGAGCGTGGCCGACGACGGGGTGGGTTTCGACGCGAGCGCGCCGTGCGAAGGCGACGGACGATCGCACGTGGGCCTGACGAGCGTGCGCGACCGCCTGGACCGCATGTGCGGAGGCGCGCTTGAGGTGCGAAGCGCGCCCGGCGAGGGCGCGACGGTGACGGTGTTCGTGCCGAGGGAAGGGCCAAAGACGCTGGAAAGCGAAGGGGGCGGGCTATGAGGATACTCGCGGTCGACGACGAGCGGCCCGCGCTGCACGCCCTCGAGAAGGCCGTTCGCGAAGCGGCTCCGTCGGCGGAAGTGGTGTGCTGCCTCGATCCCGACGAGGCGCTCGAAGCCGCGCGGGCGGAGCCCTTCGACGCGGCGTTCCTCGATGTGGAAACCGGTTCGATCGGCGGCATCGAGCTCGCGCGTCGCCTGAAGGACGTGGACGCGCGCACGGGCATCGTGTTCGCCACCGCCTACTCGCAGTACGCGGTGGAGGCGTTCTCCTTGCACGCGTCGGGTTACGTGTTGAAGCCCGTGTCGTCGGAAGATGTGGCCTGCGAACTGGAGAACCTGCGCGCCGCGCTGCAGCTGCCCGCCTGCTCGCGCGTGGCCGTCAAGACGTTCGGCAACTTCGAGGTGCTCTGCGACGGGCGCCCGGTGACGTTCTCGCGCAGCAAGGCCAAAGAGCTCATGGCCTACCTCGTGCACAAGCGCGGCAGCAGCTGCGCCGTGCGCGAGCTGGCGTCGGTGCTGTTCGAGGACCGTCCCTACACGCTGTCCGTGCAGCGCCAGATGCAGACGATCATCGCCGCCATGATGAAGGCCCTGCGGGCCGTGGGCGCCGAGCACGTGGTGGTGAAGAACTACAACAGCCTGTCCGTGGACGTGGACGCCATCGATTGCGACTACTACCGCTTCCTCGCGGGCGACGCCTCGGCGGTGAACGCCTACACGGGCGAGTACCTGGCGAACTACAGCTGGGCCGAGTTCGTGGTGGGCTATCTTGATCGGAAGGCGCGCTAGACGATGAGCATGGCGTCGCCGAACGAGAGCAGGCGGTAGCGCTCGTCGATGGCGTGTCGGTAGGCGGCCATGATGCGCTCGCGCGACGAGAATGCGCTCACCAGCATCATGAGCGTGGAGCGCGGCACGTGGAAGTTCGTGACGAGCGCGTCCACCACGTGGAACTCCGATCCCGGCAGCAGGTAGAGCGACGTGGCCTCGCGCTCGCGCGGCGTGACGGCTCCGGCCTCGGCGTCCCAGGCGCTCTCCAGGCTGCGCACGCTCGTGGTGCCCACGGCCACCACGCGGCCGCCGCGCTTGCGTGTCTCCGCTATCGCGGCCGCCGTGCGCTCGGGCACCGTGTAGAGCTCGGTGTGGATGGCGTGCTGCTCGGGGTCGTCCTCGTCCACGATGCGGAACGTGTCCAGGCCCACTTCCAGCTCGACGGTTTCCCAGCGCACGCCCTGCGCGCGCAGGCGCTCGATGAGCTGGGGCGTGAAGTGCAGGCCGGCCGTGGGCGCGGCCGCCGAGCTCTCGCGGCGGGAGTACACCGTCTGGTACAGCTCCTCGTCGCCGGCGTAGCCTTTGATGTAGGGCGGAAGCGGCGTGTGGCCCACGGCGTGCAGCGCCTCGTCGAGCGAGGGCAGGGGCGTGGTGAGGCGCGCCAGGCGCTCGCCTTTCTGGGCATCTTCCAGCCAGTCCACGATCTCGGCCGACAGCGCCACGTTGCCCACGGCGTCCGTGAAGTCCACCACGGCGCCGGTATTGGGCTTGAGGCGCTTGCCGGGGCGCACGAGCACTTCCCACAGCGCGCTGCGGTTCTCGGTGGGCGTGCCGTGCTGGCGCAGCAGGAACACTTCGGCCGCACCGCCCGTGCCGCGCTTCGCGCCCAGCAGGCGCGCGGGCATGACGCGCGTCTCGTTCGCCACCAGCAGATCGCCCGGGCGCAGGTAGTCGGCGATGTCGCGGAAGATGCGGTCCTCCAGCGCGCCGGTTGTGCGGTCCATGACCAAGAGGCGGCACCCGTCGCGCTCGGCGGCGGGCTCCTGGGCGATGAGCTCGGGGGGAAGGTCGTAGTCGAAGTCGGAGGTTTTCATGCGTGCGTGTCCTTTGTGCGGTTCGTATCGCGGGTTGTCGAGCCACCTATTATAGGCGTTGGGGCGGGCGAGTGACACTGGTTCCTATTCGTGCCATTCCATCTCGTACCAGCATTCCAGCGAAAGCCCCGGCACGCGCTTGAACTCGTCCACGTTGTTCGTGACGAGCACTGCGTTGTTGGCCACCGCGGTGGCGGCGATGATGAGGTCGTTCGGCCCGATCTTCTTTCCTGCCATTTCAAGCTCTCCGCGTATGCGCGCGTAGACGTGCGCGCATTTCGAATCGAACGGCACCACTTCGAACGGCAGCGTGAATTCATCGACGAGCCAACGGGTTTTTTCCGGCCGCTTGCTTTTTTCGATGCCGAGCCTCAATTCGCCTTCCACGATAGCGGGGATTTTGAAGAGCTTCGGACTGCTGTTGCGCATCATGTCGTAAGCGTAGGGGAGTTCTCCGCGCATGAAATCGATGCAGATATTGGAGTCGAGAAGATACACGGCCTTCACCTACAGCCATTTCCGAGGCGCGTCGAGTTCCCAGGGAATCTCCGGCGGTTCGACGAAGGTGTCGTCGTCGCAGGCCCCGTACAAGTTGAAAAACCCCTGCGGCCACAGGTTGCTCTCCGCATGGTCGCGCAGCACGCCCGCCACGAACTTCGAGAGCGTTTTGTCCTCACGCGCGGCGTTGGCGCGCAGGCTCTCCATCGTAGGATCGTCCAAGTACAAAGAAAGCTGCGGCATGGCTCCTCCCTCGTTCGTTTAATAACATACTTGCAAGTATACTTGTAATGCAAGAGTAATGCAAGCTTCTCAGCCTAAGCTGCCGATGGCGAACGCGTGGTAAAACGTTACGGTCCGTCGTTCCAAACGGCATGCCTCAGCCTTATCGAAATCGGCTTGAGCGTTCAACGAGGCGGTGACCCCGCTGCGGTGCATTTTTGACAGATTCCCCCCATGCTCCCGAATCTCTTGGCGCATGTGGCCTGCTCCCAAAACGTGCGACCTGGGAAAATAGCCGACTCGGATGGATGACGTACTCCCGTTGGGGCGCTTTGGCCTCGAGTTTGTGGGGGCGTCGGTGATTTTTGTGCCAAAAGCCGGGGCGGGGCGCCTGATTGGGGCGGTTCGCCCTATTGCTCGCGCTGCTGGTCTCGCAGGGCCTTGAGCGCTGCACGCTTGCGGGCCTGCTTCTCGGCGTAGGCTGCCCGCTCGGCTTTCTTTGCGGTGCGGGCGGCTTCCTCGGCGGCACGCTCTTCGGCGTGCGCGGCAGCCTCGGCCTCCCGCTCGGCGGCGCGCTGGCGCTTGCGCTCGGCGCGCTCGGCGGCGGCTTCGGCTTCGGAGAAGCGGCAGCCGCAGAAGTTCTGGCGGTACATACCCGCCTCGCGGCTTCTGCGCGTGGCCTCGTCGTAGAAGGGGCGGTAATCCTCGAACAGGGCGTTCACGCCCGCTTGCGCGGCGGCGCGCTCCAGCTCTTCGCGGATGACGTCGGTGAACTGGTAGGGGCTCACCGACAGCGTGGTGCCCACGGCGTCGAAGCCCTGTTCGGCAGCAAGGCGCGCAGCCTCCTCGAAGCGCAGGCGGTAGCAGGCGCGGCAGCGGGGCTCGCGCAAGGACGTTTCCATCGCGCAGCGCAGCACGTCGCCGCCCGCAGCGGCGAGCGCGGCCTTGCCCACGCGTCCGGCCGCGGCCTCCCAGGCTTCGGGCTCCCAGGCGCCTTCGATCACGGGAATGCGCTCGCCCGCGGCCCAGGCGCACAGCGTGTCCCGGCGGCGGACGTACTCGGCCGCCGGTGAGATGTTCGAGTTCAAATAAGCTATCGTCAGATCGTGGCCCGCCGCGCGCAGGATGCGCGTCGGCTCGAGCGAGCACGGTCCGCAACAGGCGTGAAGTAACAATTTCATCGGGTTCGCACGCTCCTTCGTCGCGTCGTTTATACTACCACGTTGAGAGACGGGCATCTTCGACCGAAGGAAACAACGCAATGGACGAACGCAACGAGGCATCCTCCGCCCCTGCCGACGCGGAGGATATGCTGGACACGTGGAACGCATGGGCGGCTTCGAACGCTCCCATGTCGGCTGACGAAGGCGGCGCCCGCGCCTACCGCGCCGTGTTCTTCGATTTGGACGGCACGCTGCTGCCCATGGAGATAGAGGAGTTCCTAGGCACGTACTTCAAGGCTATCGGGCGCTACGTGGCGGAGCAGGGGCTCGATGCGCAGGCGTTCTCGGCCGGCTTCAAGGCGGGCATCGGGGCCATGGCGTCCCATGACGACGGCCGCACGAACGCCGAGGCGTACTGGGAGGCGTTCTTCCAGCACGTCGAAGGCGGCGAGGAGGCGTGGACGCCGCTGCTGAACGAGTTCTACGAGCACGATTTCGGCGCCATCGGCAAGGGGGTGGAGGCGAACCCCGCCTGCGCACGCGCCATCGGGACGCTGGCTGCGAAGGGCTATCCGCTCGTGCTGGCCACCATGCCCATGTTCCCGCATCGCGCGGTGGAGTGGCGTTTGAGCTGGGCCGGCGTCGATCCGGCGCGGTTCTCTCGCCTGACCTCGTTCGAGAACTCCACCTCGGTGAAGCCGAAGCTGGCCTACTACGCCGAGAACCTGGCCGCCTGCGGTCTGCGCGGCGCCGACGTGCTCATGGTGGGCAACAACACCGTGGAGGACCTGGCGGCCTGCGGCCTGGGCGTCGACGCGTTCCTCGTCACGGACCACCTGCTGGATCCGACGGAGGGCTTCGACCTGGCGTCCGTGAAGCACGGATCCATGGAAGAGTTCGCCGCTTGGGTGGAAACACTGCCTCCTTGCGCAAGCCCAGCGACCGGCATCGAGGCGGGCACCGTGTCCGCCGAGGCGCGCGAGGCGGTTCTGGCGGCCGACGCCGCCGACGGCCTCGACGCGGACGAGGCCTCCCGCATCGCCGCGCGTGCCGCGCTGGGCGATGACGCCGGCGAAGCGAGGGGCTGACGTGGCCCTGTTCGACTGCGTCTGCGACGCGCGCAGCGGGCATGCCCGCGCGCTCACCTACGAGACGGCGCACGGCTCCTTCCACACGCCCATGTTCATGCCGGTGGGCACGAGCGCCACGGTGAAGGGCGTCACCACGGGCCAGCTGCGCGATCTGAACAGCCAGGTGGTGCTGGCGAACACGTACCACCTGTCGCTGCGCCCCGGTGCCGACGTGGTGGCCGAGGCGGGAGGGGTGCACCGCTTCATGAACTACGACGGCCCCATGCTCACCGACTCGGGCGGCTTCCAGGTGTTCAGCCTGGCCGACACGCTCAAGCTGGACGACGAGGGCCTCACGTTCCGCTCCATCTACGACGGCACGAAGGTGCGCTGGACGCCCGAGAGCAACATGGCCATCCAGGAGCAGCTGGGCGCCGACATCGCCATGCAGCTGGACCAGTGCACGCCGTACCCGGCCGAGCGCGCCTTCGTGGCGCGCGCCGTGGGCCTGTCGGCCAACTGGGCGCGCCGCTGCCTGGCCGCGCACAAGCGCCCCGACCAGACGCTCTTCGGCATCGTGCAGGGCGGCATGGAGCTGGACCTGCGCCTGGAGAGCGTGCGTCGGCTGCGCGAGGTGGAGGAAGAGAGCCTGGCCGCGGGCGGGCGGCGCTTCGGCGGCTTCGGCATCGGCGGCTACTCGGTGGGCGAGGAGCACGACGTGATGTTCGAGACGCTGGGCCAGGTGGCCCGCGCGCTGCCGGAGGACCGTCCGCGCTACCTCATGGGCGTGGGCAACCCCACCACGCTCGTGCGCGCGGTGCGCGAGGGCGTGGACATGTTCGACTGCGTGCTGCCCACCCGCACGGCCCGCATGGGCACGGCGTTCAGCTCCACCGGTCGCATGAACATGCGCAACGCGAAGTTCACGCGCGACTTCGGCCCGCTCGACCCCGCGTGCACGTGCCCGACGTGCCAGAACCACAGCCGCGCCTACATCCGCCACCTGGTGAAGCAAAACGAGATGCTGGGCGGCATCCTGCTGTCCATCCACAACCTGCACTACCTCATCGACCTCATGCGCCGCGCGCGCGAGGCCGTGCTGGCCGGCGCCTACGAGGAGTTCTACCGGGAATGGATGGCGAGCCCGGCGGCGCAGGACTACTAGGCGTCCCGCAAGGACGGCCCGTCCGATGGATGCCGGTAGGTAGATGCGACTTGAAATGTTCGCAGTCAAGTATAATTTGATGACAAGTGGTGTTCGCTGGTCGGGATTTGTGGCACAATAGGACAGTTGACGTGTCGCGGGGCATGCTGCGCACGCGCAAGACACTGAATCGAACGAGGAGAACCTCCATGGCGACAGCCCAGAAACCGAAGAAGAAGCCCGGCCGCACAACCGACCGGCGCAACGTCTGGCTCCTTATTGTCACGACCCTGCTCGTGGTGGGATCGATATTCATGTTCGCGCCTCCGCAGGAGAAGATCAACCAGGGCCTGGACATCCAAGGCGGCTTGTCGGTGGTTCTCACGGCGAAGGGTGCCGACGGGGCCGCCGTGTCCGCCGACGACATGGAGAAGAGCCGCGCCATCATCGAGAGCCGCGTGAACGCGCTGGGCGCCTCGGAGGCCGTGGTGCAGGTGCAGGGCAACGACCAGATCCTCGTGCAGATACCCGGCCTCACCAACACCGAGGACGCGCTCAACACCATCGGCAAGACCGGCAAGCTCGAGTTCGCGCGCCTCGACTCGTTCACCGACAGCGACGTGAAGACGAAGATCGAGAACGGCCAGTTCGGCAACGAGGCCACCGTCACCGACGAGCTGGGCAACTCGCTGCCTTCGGGCAAGACCGAGCACCTGAAGGTTGAGAGCGGCACGTACACCCCGCTCGTCACCGGCAGCAACATCACGAACGTGTCCGTAGGCCAGGCCAAGCAGACATCGACCGACTACGCGGTGAACGTGAAGCTGGACGGCGAAGGCACCGCCGCGTTCGCCGAGGCCACGAAAGAGCTCGCGCCCACGAGGGGCAAGATCGTCATCATCCTGGACGGCGAGGTGCAGTCGGCGCCCGCCGTGAACGACGAGATTCTAAACGGCGACGTGTCCATCACAGGCAACTACTCGCTCGACGACGCCAAGTCGCTGCAGACCGTGCTGGAAAGCGGTTCGCTGCCCGTGAGCTTCGAGTACGCGCAGAGCCAGGTGGTGGGCCCGACGCTCGGCCAGGACGCGCTGGCGTCCGGCGTGCTGGTGGCGCTCATCGGCTTGGCCGTGGTCATGCTGTACCTGCTGTTCTTCTACCGAGGCTTGGGGCTTATCACGGCGGCGGCCATGGCCATCTTCGCCGTGCTGTATCTGGGCATCCTGGCCACGCTCTCCGCTTTCGGCCTATTCAGCCTGTCGCTTGCGGGCATCGCGGGCGTCGTGCTCACCATCGGCATGGCGGCCGACTCGTCCATCCTCACCATGGAGCGCTTCCGCGAGGAGATTCGCATGGGCCGCAGCGTGCGCGCCGCGTCCATCACGGGCGTGCGCCACGCCATCGTCACCTCGGTGGACGCCGACCTCGTGACCTTGGTTTCGGCATTGTCGCTGTTCTTCCTGGCCAGCGCCTCGGTCAAGGGCTTCGGCCTGACGCTCGCGCTGGGCATTGTGTGCGACATCGTCATGATGCTGCTGTTCAAGGCTCCGCTCATCCGCCTGCTTGCGCCGAAGGTCATCGCGAAGCACCCCGGTTTCTGGGGTGTGAAGGACGCCGAGGCCGCCGCCAAGGACTACGAGGCGCTGGCCCTGGCCGAGGGCACGAGCACGGCCGCGGCCGAGGCCGGCGAGGCCATGGACGCCGCCGCGAGCGAGCGTTTGGCCGAGAAGCGTTCCGGTGCGGCCGGCGAAGAGGCCGCGCAAGCCGCGCGCAAGCCGCGCGGGCGCTTCATCAAGCACGATATCAACTTCCTGGGGTACCGCCGCATCTTCCTCGCCGTGGCGGCGGTGCTGGTGTGCGCGTCGTTCGCCGTCGTGGGCTTCAAGGGCCTTAACTTCGGCATTGAGTTCGTGGGCGGCACGTCCATCTCCTTCCACGGCACGGGCGACGTGACCACCGAGCAGCTGCGCACCGCCTTCGACCAGGCCGGCGAGCCCGACGCCGTCATCCAGACGACGAACGCCGACGGCCAGGAGGGCTTCCTCGTGCGCACCACCACCACGAGCGCCGAGGACGCCACGGCGCGCGCGAACCAGGTGGCCGACGGTTTGGGCCTGTCCACGGACAGCTTCGAGGTCACCACCATCGGGCCCGACTGGGGCGCGAGCGTCATCCAGTCGTCGCTTATCGCGTTCCTTGTGTCTATCGTGCTCATCATCATCTACATCGCCATCCGGTTCGACTACAAGATGGGCATCACGGCCATCGTGGCGCTGCTGCACGACCTGATTCTGGTCATGGGCATCTACGCGTTGGTGGGCCGCGAAGTGAACCCGAACACCATAGCCGCGCTGCTCACCATATTGGGTTACTCGCTCTACGACACGGTGGTGGTGTTCCACCGCATCAACGACAACATGCAGGGCGACGACATCAAGTGCACGTTCATGACGATGGCGAACCACTCCATCAACCAGGTGCTCGTGCGCACCATCAACACCACGCTCACCTCGCTCATTCCGGTGCTGGCCATGCTGTTCTTCGGCGGCGAGACGCTGAAGGACTTCGCGTTCGCCATGGCCATCGGCCTTGTCTGCGGCTCGTACTCGTCGGTGGCGGTGGCCACGCCGCTGTACGCCATGTGGAAGACGCGCGAGCCGCGCTACGCGAAGCTGCAGAAGAAGTACGGCACGCAGGTGGGCCGCTTCGAGTTCGCGAACCCGAACGCCATGGCGGTGGCTGCGGCGAAGGCGGGCGCTCCGAAGGCGGGCGGCACGCAGGTCGATGCGACGACTCCGTCACCGGCTGCGATGGCCGGTCATGCAACTGCCGACGACAAGCCGCACGGCGCGAGCGCCTCGAAGGCGACCTCTAAACCGCCCAAGGCGAAGCGCAAGAAGCGTCCCGACAAGAAGTAACGCGCAGAAGGCGAAAACGACTGCGCGGAAAACGAGGAAGGCTCCGGAGATCCGGAGCCTTCCTCGTTGTAGGGGCGTTGCCAAGGTGCTCCAACGAGCCGCGTCGGCATTGCTGTCAGGTTTTTCGACGGGGCCGCGCCGAACGCGCTGCTCCAAGTATGTTGTAGGGCAAGGGTTCTGCCCTTGCCGCTCGGCAAGCAACGTTTCACCAGGTTAACGGCAAGGGCAGAGCCCTTGCCCTACAAGGTGGTGGCGAGAAGCGTGCGTTTGGCGATTCGGCACAGCTCCCGCAAGCCGGTTAGTTAAGCTTCCTTCGGACAACCAGGGCGCCGAAGGCGCCGAGGGCGGCCAGGGCTCCCAGAACGACGAACGGGGCAGTGTCGCCGGTCTTGGGCAGGCCGGCCTTGGACACCTGCACGAGCGGCGGTTGCTCGTCCGCAGGGTCGGTCGGATTCACGGGGTTCACGGGGTCGACGGGGTCGACCGGCCGGGCTCTCACCGTGAAGTCCTGCGAGAGCGTTTCCGTCGCGCCGGTGCGCTGCCATCCCGTGCCGGCGACGTAGCGTTCTTGGGCGTACGTCGCCGTGACGGTGTAGCTGCCGGGCTCGCTCATCGTCGCGTTGGAGCGGTAGGGCGAAGCGGCGGGGAAGCTGCCGTTCGCGGTCGAGCCGATGGTCCAGGACACGGGCACGTAGCGCGTTTCGCCGTCCACGGTGCCCGGTTCGTCTTGACGATGGCCCGTGGCCAGGAACGCCACGTCGTCGCCCGCGAGCAGGTCGTCGTTGTCTAAGGCGAGCGCGTTTTGGTGCGCGTCGGCTTGCGGGGCCCAGCGGGCCGTAAGGAGCGCTCCTCCGTCGGGCATGGCGAACGTGTCGCCCGCGCGGTGAACGGAGCCGTCGTTCTCGAGCGTCCAGCCGGCGAACGCGTAGCCGGTCTTGGTGGGCTCGTCGGATGCCACCGTCACCGGATCGCCCGCGGCGTAGTTGTTGGCGTCGGTGGGCACGGTGCCGCCGTCGGCCCCGTTGCCGTCGTATGTCACCGTGTACCGTGCCGCCCACAGAGCGCGCAGCGACGTGCCGCCGAACGGCATGGCGAACGCTTCGCCGGCTTGGTAGACGGCGCCGGTGGCCGTGTCCTCCCACCCTACGAACTGGTAGCCGGGGCGCGTCCAGTCGGCCCCGACACCGCCTCCGGGGCCCACCGACGCGATGTCGCTCAGGTGAAGGGTTTGGCCTTCGCGGAGCTCGCCGCCGAAGGCGGAGGTCGTGTCGCCGGAGTCGTAGTTGCGGTAGTAGAACAGCTGGTAGAGCTTGTCGAGCGTTGTTGCCCAGGCGGTGTCGGACATGTCGCTGCGGTTGCCGCTGCCGTCCACGGCTACGACGCGGTAATAGTAGGTCGTGTTCGGAACGAGGCCGACGTCCACGAAATCCGTCGACGTCGAGATGCCGATGAGCTCGTAAGGGCCCGGCTCGCTCGTGCTGCGGTACACCTCGTAGGTTTGGGCGCCGGCAACGGAACTCCAGGTCGTCACGATCGTGTCGGACGATTGCGCCTGCGCGTTCAGGTTCAGGGGCTTCTCGATGCTCGCGTCCGCTTCTGGAGACGGTTCTGCGTACGCTGCGGGGGCGAGCGTCGAGAACGCCAGCAGCAGCGTAAGGACGATCGCCAGCGCGGCGCGCGCCGGAGAGGGGGCGGGCAAGGTGCGGATGTTGTGCATAGGGGTCTCCTTCGTTCTTCGGGGAACGGTTAGCAATGCGGTGCGCATTCATTATCCGAAGCGCGAACCGCCTGGCCGCGAGTCGTTTCCGGCACGTCACGGCGCTTTCCGTATTGTTGTTTCGCCGTTACCGGCACGTGAGGGGAGCGGCGGGCCGCGCGTTCGCGCGCCGAGACGGGCATTGCGGCGTGAGGGCATTGCCCTGGCAGCTTCGGAAAGGGAGGGGCTCCGGCGAATGAACCGGAGCCCCTGTTCTCATGGGTGCGAGCGCGCCGCTGTCACCGTCGATTAACGGGGGGGGGGCTACTCGCGCATCTTCCTGCGTAGGGAGCGCACGCCCAGCGCGCCGGCCGCTGCCGCGACGCCCAGGAGGACGAACGGCACGGCCTCGTCGCCGGTCTTGGGCAGGAAGCCTATCTTCGACAGGGACGCGGGCGCCCCTTTGGATGCGCCAGCGCTCGATCCGCCGGCAGGGTTTTCACCCGAGCCGCCGCCCGTTTGCGGAGTCCACTGAGCCACCAGGCGCGCGCCGCCTTCCGGCATGGCGAACGTGTCGCCGGAGCGGTAGACCTTGCCGTCGTGATCGGCCTTCCAGCCGGTGAACACGTGCCCGGCCTTCGTGGGCTCGCCCGCCGCTACGGTCACGGCGTCGCCCTTGACGTAGGCGAGCGCATCCGCGGGCACGGTGCCGCCGTCGTGGCCGTTGCCGTCGTAGGTCACGGCGTACTCGGACGCCCAGACCGCGTACAGCGTCAGGGGCCCGTCCGGCATGTCGAAGGCGTCCATGGTGCCTTGGGTTGCGGAGCGGTCGGTGCTCCAACCCATGAACCGGTAGCCCTCGCGGGTCCAGTCGTCGTGCACGGTGCCCACCGAAGCGATGTCGCTCGGCTGCACGGCGTCGCCTGCGGCGAAGTCGCCTCCGGGCGCGAACCACGCGTCTTCGGGCGTGTGGTTGCGCAGGTACGTAAGCGGATGGGCCTCGGCCTTCACGGTGAAGGGAACCGATATCATCTCAAGGTCGCCCATGGGATGCCATGCGTCCATGCCGGCGTCGTACACCCGCATGGCGAAGGCCGCCGTCAGAACGTAGCTGCCCGGGGTGTCCATCACCATGCTGTCCGTGAAGGGGTGCTGGTTGGTGAAGGGCATGTGGTTCGAGAGAAGCGGCGTGATGGTCCACGACACGGGATCGTAGCGCGTTTCGCCGTTCACGTCGCCGGTGGCCTCTTGCCGGTCGCCTGTGGCCGTGAACCGAACCGCTTCGCCCACGGTCAGATCGTCGTCGTCGATCACGAGCGTGTTGTTGCCTTTGTCAGCCTGCTTCGCCCATAGGGCGGTGAGGGTGATGCCCCCTTCGGGCATGGCGAAGCGGTCGCCGGGCTGGTACACATGGCCGTCTGCGGAGCTCTGCCATCCGGCGAAGGCGTATCCGGACCCGGTTCTCGTGGGAGCCTCGGCGGGGATGTTCACCGGATCGCCCGCGAGGTACGCGCCGTTGTCGACGGGCACCGTGCCGGCATCGGCTCCGTTGCCGTCGTAGGTCACCGTGTACTCGGGAGCCCAGATGGCGTACAGCGACACGGGCCCGTTCGGCATGAGGTAGTTGCCCATGACGCCCCCGTTGCCGGCGCGGTCGGTGTTCCAGCCTACGAAGCGGTAGCCCGTGCGGGTGAAATCAGGGCTCAGCTCGGACACGTCGCTCAGGGGAACCAGCGTGCCGGCGGGGTATTCGCCTCCCGGCGCGACGGTCGTGTCGTCAGGCGCGTGGTTGCGATAGTAGGACAGCGCGAAGGTGCGCTCCTTGACGGTAAGGTTCTCCGAGAGCGTCACGTTGCGGCCCATGCGCTGCCAGCCGGTGCCCGCGACGTACTGCTCCAAGGCGAAAACGGCCTTTACGGTGTAGTCGCCGGGTTGGTCGATGGCCACGCTTACCTTATACGGCGACGAACTGGTGAAGTCGCCGTAGAGATTCGTGGTGATGGTCCACAACACGGGAGTGTAGCGCATCTCGCCGCTCACGGTGCCCGGTTCGTCCTGCCGGTCGCCCGTGGCTGTGAACGAGAACGGCTCGCCCTGGTACGGCTCATGGTTGTCCAGCACGAGCGTGTTCTTGCCGGGGTCCGGCATCGCGCCCCAGAGGGCGACCAGGCTCACGCCGCCTCTCACCATGGGAACCTGCTCGCCGGGTTGATACACGACGCCCCTTTCCCGGTCCAGCCAGCCGCCGAAGGCGTAGCCGTCGGCGCGGGTCCAGTCGTCGCCCGGAATGCCCACTGACGTGATGTCGCTTGCGGGCACGAAGGCATGCTCTTCGAAGCTGCCGCCGGGCGAGAAGAACGCGTCCTCAGGCGTGTAGTTGCGCAGGTAGGTGAGCTCGTAGGCGTACGCTTTGACGGTGAAATCGACTGAGACCGTTGCGGTGCTGTCCATTGGTATCCAGCCTATGCTCGGAATAAATCGCTGCAAGGTGTACGTGGCCGTGAGGGTGTAGTCGCCGGGTTGGTCGATGATCACGCTGTCTTTGTAGGGGGACGCGCTGGGGAAGAAGCCGGAAAGGTCCGACCTGATGGTCCACGATGTGGGGATGTAGCGCGTGTCCCCGTTCACGGTGCCCGTGGCATCCTGACGGTCACCTGTAGCTGTGAACCCGAATCCTTCGTGCACATACGGCTCGTAGTTATCCATCACGAGCATGTTCAAATTCGGGTCGGCTTGCTGCGGGGGGAGCGCGTGCGTTGTGGCGCTGACGGGGCTGGACCGAGGGCCCGAGCTGCCGCTGACAACGGCCGTGACAACGTAGTAGTAGGTTGTGTCCGGCTGCAGCGCCGAGTCGACATAGTTCGTTCCCGTCGTCTGACCCGACTGTGTGTAAGGGCCGTTCTGCGACATGCTGCGGTACACGTTGTAGCTGTCAGCGTCAGCGACGGGGCTCCAAGTCAGCATGATATCGCCGGGCGTGATGGCGGAAGCCGCGACGTTCGTGGGAGGGCCGGGAGGATCGGCATCCTGCGCGGACGAATCCGCGAATGCGGCCAAGGGGAGCAGGGACAGTCCCAGCAGAAGCGCGAGCAGAATTGCGAGCGCTCGGCGTGCCGGGGGCGATGCGGATAGGGTGCGGATGGGGTGCATGGGAATCTCCTTCATCCTTCGGGTACGGGTAGTAATGCGACTTTCGCCACCCCATTATCCAGATCGCGTAGCGGATGTAGGCGAGCCGTTGCCGCTATGTCACGATCATTGCCGTACCGTTTCCCTGCTGTTGCCGTCGCGTTGAAAAAGAGGCGGTTTCGACCGGGACGTCGGTTCTGGGCAAGCAGGCGCGGAGGCGGTCGAAGCCGAATTCGTCTGGCCGAGGAGAACGTAAAAGGTCATCCGTGCAACAGAAAAGGGCCCCGGCGAACCGGAGCCCTTTCAATGTCGCGGGTTGCCGCGCCGTATCGGGCGCGGTTGCCGCAGGCGAGCTTTACTCGGCTTTCCTACGCAGGGATCGCACGCCCAGCGCGCCGGCCGCCGCCGCGACGCCCAGGAGGACGAACGGCACGGCCTCGTCGCCGGTCTTGGGCAGGAAGCCCGCCTTGGACAAGGCGGCCGGGGTTCCCGGCTTGGCGAGCTGGCCGTTCGGTCCCGGAGCCGCCTGCGGGGTCCACTGGGCCACCAGGCGCGCGCCGCCCTCGGGCATGGCGAACGTGTCGCCGGCGCGGTAGACCTTGCCGTCATGGTCGGCCTTCCAGCCGGCGAACACGTGCCCGGCCTTCGTGGGCTCGCCCGCCGCCACGGTCACGGCGTCGTCCTTCGCGTAGGCGAGCGCGTCGACGGGCACGGTGCCGCCGTCGTGGCCGTTGCCGTCGTAGACCACGGCGTAGGCGCCCGGAGCCCTCACGGTGAAGGGAGCCGAGAGCGACACGCATTGGCCCGTGGGGTCCCAGGTGCCGCAGCAGATGTTGTAGAACTCCTCGACGAACACCGCCGTCAGGGTGTAGGTGCCGGGGGCGTTCGTCACGTAGCTGCCCGTGAAAGGATGCTGGTTGGCGAACGGCAGGAAGGGGAGGACCGATTCGATGGTCCACGACACGGGGATGAAGCGCGTCTCCCCGCCGGCGGAGCCCTGAACGTCTTGGCGATGGCCCGTGGCCGTGAACGTCATCATCTCGCCCGAGATCAGGTCGTCGTCATCTATCACGAGCGTGTTCTGACCCTGGTCGGCGTGCTCGGCCCACAGGGCTTTGAGGTTCGCTCCGTCTTCCGTCATGTAAAACGAGGTGCCCGGCTGATGCACGCGACCGGTGCAGGTGTTCAGCCAGCCGCCGAACGTGTACCCGGTTTTCGTGGGCGTGTCGAGGGAAACGTCCACCAAATCGCCCACCACGTACTTGTTGTCATCGACGGGCACCGTGCCGCCGTCGGCGCCGTCGCCGTCGTAGGTCACCGGATACAGAAGGCCCCAGACGGCGTACAGGTCAAGCGGCTTGTCGGGCATGGGGTACCAGGTCGTGATGCCCCAGGCGTTCGTGGGATCTTCGCTCCACCCGAGGAACCGGTAGTCGCTGCGCGTGTTCCAGTCCTCGCTGCCGCCCACCGACGTGATATCGCTCAGGGGGACGAGGACGTTCGACGCGAAGTCCCCGCCGTTCGCGGTAACGGGATCATCGGGAGCGAAGTTGCGATGGTAGGTGAGCGGGTTCGTCTGCTCCAGCACGATGAAGGGCTCCGAGAGGGTCGCGGTCTCGCCAGTCGAAACCCAATTGCCGAGCGAAACGTTGTATATCTGCTTGTCGAACGTCACCGTCACCGATTGGACACCGAGGTTCAGCGCTATGACGCTGCCCGTGAAGGGGTACCGGTCGGTGAAGGGAATGTCGGAAAACGGGTCGACGGTCCAGGTGACGGGGACGTAGCGCGTGTCGCCGTCGGAAACGCCCGCGGCGTCTTGACGGTCGCCCGTGGCGGTGAACGAAACCGGTTCGCCCAAATATAGAACGTCGTTGTCCAGTACGAGCGTGTTCTTGTCTGCATCGGCTTCGCTCGCGCCGGATTGCCCGGACCATTGGGCTAGGAGCAAAACGTCGTTTTCCGGCATGGCGAACATGTCGCCCGGCTGATAGGTGAGGTTGTCGGTGAGGCTGAGCCAGCCGGTGAACGTGTGTCCGGGCCACACGGGGATGTTCGGCGACACGGCCACGAGGTCTCCCGCGAAATGGCTTTGGCTGTCCACGGGCACGGAGTCGGGGTTGGCGCCGTTGCCGAGGTAGAGCACTTGATGCGGGATCTCCCAGACGGCGGTGAGCTCGAGGGGCCGGTCGGGCATGAGGACCTCGGTGCCGGCGGACATCACCTGGCCGAACTCGTCTTGCCAGCCTACGAACTTGAGGTCGGGGCGGGACCAGTCGGCTCCGTTCGTGCCCACCGACGTGATGTCGCTCAAGGTCACGTGGTCGCTCGCGGCGAAGTCTCCGCCGTACTCGAAGAGGCCGCCGCCGCCAATAGGATAATCGCAGCGGTAGAGAACGGGGTTGGTCTGCTGCGCTTCGCGCACGACGAAGTCGGTCGTGAGCGTCGCGTTCCCGCCTGCGGCCTTCCAGCTGTCGGATGTGCTGTCATAGGCCTGCTTGACGAAGAACGCCTTCAGCGTGTACGTGCCGGGATCTTGGATAACAACGCTTTCCGTGAAGGGGAACGTGTGCGAGAACGATACGTCGCGGTGGAGCGGCTCGATGGTCCACGACATGGGGAGATAGCGCGTTTCTCCGTTGGTGCCGCCCACGGCATCCTGTCGGTCGCCCGTGGCCGTGAACGACACCGCCTCGCCCGGGCGCAGGTAGTTCTTGTCCAGTTCCAACGCGTTCTTCCCTGCGTCGGCGTTGTCGGCCCAGAGGGCGAAGAGCACAACGTCGCTTTCAGGCATGACGAACGTGTCGCCCGGTTGAGCCAGGTGGCCGGTTGCGGAGTTCAGCCAGCTGCTGAACGTGAGCTCGGGTTTGGGTGATGCGGGAACGAGAGACGACACGGTCACGGGGTCTCCCGGGAAGTATTTTTGGTTGTCCACGGGCACGGTACCGTCGACGGCTCCGTTGCCCAAGTAGGTCACCTTGTTCGGGGCCTCCCAGACGGCTTGGAGCTCCGCCGCTTCGTCGGGCATGGAGAACCTGGTTCCAGCCTGGTATACCAGGCCATCGGCCGCGTTCCTCCAGCCCAGGAACCTCAGGTCGGATCGAGACCAATCCTCGCCGCCTACCGACGAGATGTCGGGAAGGGTCACAGAGTCGTCTTGAAAAAAGCTTCCTCCAAGCACGGGGATCATTTCGAGACCGTCGGGATAAACGCAGTAGTAGGTAAGCTCGTGCGCTACCTTGTCCGAAAGAGTTTTCGCGCCGATGAAATCGGACCAATAGCTGCGAACTCCATCTTTGCAGCAGTCGATAGCGTAGTAGTAGGTGGTGTTCGCTTCGAGCAATTGATCGATGTAGAAGGTGGTATCGGAGCCCACCTCGTCGATCATGTCGTAGTCGTCGCTAACGGGGTTGTATCGGTATATCCCGATAGATTGGGCATCGGTCACAGGATCCCAGGTTAGTAGGATGGTGCTCGATGACAATGCCTGCGCTTGAAAGTGATCCGGTGGCGGATCAAGGGGCGCGCGCGATGCGGCTCCTTGATCGGCGAACGCGCTCAGGGGCAGCATCGAGAGCGCGAGCAACAGCGCGAGCAGGGCCGCCAGCGCGCGGCGCGCAGGGGGAGAGGGGGATAGGGCGCGGATTGTGTGCATGGGAATCTCCTTCTTTGCGAGGATCGATAGGGCGTACAAAGTGGATTTGCTATCGATTCCGTTTCGTAAGTATTTATTAATTGTTTTTGTTGTGTCACGCAGATTGCCCGTTCGTTACCCCGGCGTTGTCGTATCGTTTAAAACGCACGGTCGGCCAAAAACGAGGAACGAAAACCGAGAGCGCGTGCTCGGTTTCTCCCATAAGGCTCCGTGTCATCCCGTTCGCGCAGAGCAAAGGGCCGGAATCCATCCGGCCCTTTGCTTCGGGGCTGAAGCCCCTCGTTCGGCATCAACGCGGTTCAGCGTGGCTTTTCTCAGATGGCGCTACCCCTGCCTCCTCCTGCGCAGGGAGCGCACGCCCAGCGCACCGGCAGCCGCGGCGACGCCCAGGAGGACGAACGGCACGGCCTCGTCGCCGGTCTTGGGCAGGAAGCCCATCTTCGACAAGGCCGCCGGTGCGGCCTTGGAGCCGCCCCCGTTCGGCCCCGGTGCTGCCTTCGGAGTCCACTGGGCCACCAGGCGCGCGCCGCCTTCCGGCATGGCGAACGTGTCGCCGGCGCGGTACGTCTTGCCGTCGTGGTCGGCCTTCCAGCCGGCGAACGAGTACCCGGTTCTCGTGGGTGCATCGGAAGCCACGGTCACCGTGTCGCCCTTGACGTACGCGAGTTCGTCCACGGGCACGGTGCCGCCGTCGTGACCGTTGCCCGCATAGGTTACGGCGTACTCGGGAGCCCACACGGCGTACATCGTCAGGGGCTCGTCGGGCATGACGCCGTCCATGGCGCCCTGCTCGGCGGCGCGGTCGGCGCTCCAGCCCATGAATCGGTAGCCGTCGCGGGACCAGTCGGCGCCGCTCACGCCCACCGAGCCGATGCCGCTGAAGGCCAGCGGGTCGTTCAGCCGGAACGTGCCGCCGGGTTGGACGGTCGCGTCGTCGGGCGTGTAGTTGCGGTTGTAGACGAGGTCGTGGAGCTGCCCCTTCACCGTGAAGGGCTTCGTGAGCGTGGTCGTGTTGTCCGTGGGCTCCCAGGTGTCGCAGCAGATATTGAAGAACTGCTCTTGGTAGACCGCCGTCACCGTGTAGCTGCCGGGCGTGCTCATGATGGCGCTGCCCCGGAAGGGGTAGGAGCTGTCGAAGGGAAAGGAGACTCCGTCGAAGATCGGGGCGATGGTCCACGACACGGGGACGAAGCGCGTCTCCCCGCCGGCAGAGCCCGTGGCGTCCTGGCGGTGGCCCGTGGCGGTGAACCGCACGGTGTCGCCCGCGGTGAGGTCGTCGTCGTCCAGTTCGAGCATGTTCTGGCCGGCGTCGGCGTGCTCGGCCCAGAGGGCTTCGAGGGTGGTATCCTGCTCCGGCATGAGGAACAGGCCGCCCGGTTGGCACACCCTTCCGCTGACGGGCTCCTTCCACCCGCCGAACGTGTACCCTGTTTTCGTGGGCGTTTCGCGGGGCACGGTCACCTCTTCGCCCGCGAGGTACTTGTTGCTGTCAACTGGTACGATGCCGCCGTCGGCGCCGGCGCCGTCGTAGGTCACCCGGTGCAAAGAGCCCCATATGGCGTACAGCGACACCGCATGGTTGGGCATGGTGTACTCGCCCATGTCGCCCTCAGTGCTCGTGCGGTCGGTGTTCCAGCCTAGGAGCCGGTAATCGCTTCGATCCCAATCAGAGGGCGCGGAGTTAGCAAGCGTGAAGGTGTCGCCCTGTTCGAAATCGCCGATGAACAAGCTGGTTTGGTCGTCGGCGTCGAAGTTGCGGTAATACGTGGCCGGGTAGGTTGGCAGGGGGATCCTCGCGCTCACGATGTTGGAAGGGTCGCTTCCCTCTTCGTTTATATAAGCGATTAGAAAATAGTAATAGGTTTTGCCCGGTTCGGCCCTTGTGTCCGCCCATGAAGTGGACGACGTCACATTGACCGTCTGCCAGGGATCTGTTCCCGTCTCACTTCGATACAAGGCATAGATTGCTTGGCCGTCGACCGGATCCCAAGATATCCGAATGAGATCCTGATCGGCCGACGCCTGGACGTTGCTCGGCGGAGCGGGCAAGTCGTACGTTTCCTCAGACGTCCCGGCGAACGCGGCCAGGGGGATCATCGAGAGTGCCAGCAGCAGCGCGAGCAGAACTGCGGTCGTGCGACGCGCTGGAGGCGATGTGGGCAAGGTGCGGATGGTGTGCATGGGGTTTTCTCCTTCGCTTGTCGATGTGCGACAAAAAGACACGGCTTGGTTTCGCACCCAAACCGTGTCTCAAGTATTCATAAACTGTTTTGAACATGTCACGGAACTTCCGTATCGTTACCCCGACGTTATCGGACCGTTGACGGGGCCTCGGCTCGCCGGTGGTCGATTGCGAAGGGTCGATCGGGCGTGCAAACGGCGTTCGGATCGACGTCGATCTGCGGTAAAACGACGAAAGCCCCGGAGTCCGGGGCTTTCGTCGTTGCGACTCTATCGAACGCGAGGGCGTGAATTCCGGCAGGCGCTTATTTCGCCTTCCTGCGGGCGACGAGCGCGCCCGATGCCCCGAGCGCGGTCAAAGCAGCCAGGGCGAGGGCGAGCGGGGCCGCCCCGTCGCCGGCCTTCGGCAGGGGCCCGGCGGCAGACGCGTTCGCAGGCGCGCTTGGCCTGGCGGCTTGGTTTTGGTCGTGGGGTCCGGCCGCCTTCGGCGTCCAGTTGGCCACGAGGCGCGCGCCGCCCTTGGGCATGGCGAACGTGTCGCCCGCGCGGTAGACCTTGCCGTCGTGGTCGGCGGTCCAGCCGGCGAAGGTGTAGCCGTCCCTCGTGGGCTCGTCTGTGGCCACGGTCACGGTTTCGTTCTCGAGATAGGCCGCCGCGTCCGCCGGCACGATGCCGCCGTCGTTGCCGTTGCCGTCGTAGACCACGGCGTACTCGGGAGCCCATACGGCGTACAGCGACACGGCCGCATTCGGCATGTCGAACGCAGCCATCGAGCCCTGAGTCGCGGATCGATCAGTGCTCCAACCCAAGAACCGGTAGCCGCTGCGGGTGTAGTCGTCTTGCAAAAGGCCCACCGACGCGGCGCTGCTTGGGGACACGGGATCGCCTTCGGCGAAGTCTCCGCCGGGCGTGAACCACGCGTCTTCGGGCGTGTAGTTGCGCACGTAGGTTAGCGGGTAGGTTTGCACGGGCGCGGGCCACGTGACGCTGGCGATGGTGGACGGAGCGCTTTCCACTTCGCCGTAAAACGCAGTCACGTAGTAGTAATAGGGATAATCGGGGAAGATGTTGTAGTAGTCCTCGTACGAGGTTTCTGTCAGATTGTCCGCGAGAAGGTCCCAAGGACCGGTGGACGAACCGCTGCGGTATATCGAGTAGCGCTCGGCGTTGCCCACGGAATCCCAGGTAAGCTCGATGTGGTCATGCGCCGCCACCGCTTGAAGGTTGCCCGGCGGGTCGATGAGCGCATCCGTTCCCGCAGAGGGCTCCGCGTTTGCGGTCGGGGGAAGCAGGGACAGTCCCAGCAGCAGCGCGAGCAGCAATGCCAACGCGCCGCGCGCGAGGGACGAGGAGGGCAGGGTGCGAGTTCGGTGCATTGGAATCTCCTTCATCCGTCGAAACGACAAACGCGGTTCGAACCTCTTGCTCGAACCGCGTTTCAAGTATTTACGTGTCGCCTTTCCGTGACGAGGAGATTTCCAGAACGTTACTCTGACGTTATCATGCCGTTGAAAACGGCCTCTACCCCTTGAACCGCTCCTGGGCGGCCAGCTCGCTGTACCAGCGGGCGTAGACGCCGGGGCGGAAGTCCGGCTCCTCGTCGACCCATTGCTTGGCCAAGAACGACTTGTCCACGTAGGACAGGTCGACGGTGCCCAGGTGCAGCTCCTGCTCGTCGGAGCCGGGCGCGCCGCAGGGGCCGCCCGCATAGTAGCAGATGGCGGGCACGTTCTTCCCGGGGCCTATCACGCTGCTGCCGCCCACGAAGTCGTCGGTGACGGCGCAACCGGTGCAGTTCGCCGAGGCGATGTACACGTCGTTGTTCGCGGCCAGGTACTCGAGCGAGTCTTTTATGTTGCGGGCCGTGACGCCCGTGTTCACGGCGAACGGGTTCGCTATCAGGCGGCATCCGCTCGCGCGGTAGTAGCGCATGATCTCGGAGAACACGAACGTGTCGTAGCAGATGCTCACGCCCACGGGTCCCCACGGCGTGCCGAACATGAACGGCTCGTCGCCGCGGCCGGCCCAGGTGGACTCCGCCCCCGGCAGGTGCATCTTGCGGTAGCGGCCGAGCACCCCGTCGGGCCCGCAGGCCACGGCGGCGTTGTAGACGGTGCCGTCCTCGGCGCGCTCTGCCAAGCCGAACACGGCGTACACGCCCAAACGATGCGTGACCTCGGCCACGGCCTCCGTCGACGGCCCGGGAATGGGCTCGGCCAAGCGGTGGTGCATGCACGCCTCGCCTTCGGGGGCGGCCACGACGTCGTAGCCGGTGAGCGCCGTCTCGGGCAGCACCACCAGGTTCGCCCCGCGCGCGGCGGCGCATTCGATGTAGCCCACGATGCGGTTCAGGTTGCGCTCCTTGTCGCCCCAGCGCGGTTCGAACGTGACCACGGCGACGTTCATGATGTCCTTCATAGGTGTTCCTCCTTCGGTTGCTTGTTGTGTGTGCCCTGAAAAGGGGACCGTCGTCTTTTCAGGGCAGGTGCGTCGGGCGCGCGGTGCCGACGGCGTCTCACGCGGCCCGGCGCGCTAGCGCAGCTTCGGCGTGACGAACGTGCACACGGCGCCCACCACGGCCAGCGGCACCATGAGGTAGAACATCACGTCCCAGCCGAACGCTTCGATGAGCAGGCCCACCAGGCTGGAGCTGAGGAAGATGCCCACCCACTGGAACGTGTTGAGCAGCGCGACGGCCATGTCGCCCTGCGCGGGCGGCACGAGCTCGGCCACGGCCGAGAAGCACAGTCCCACGATGCCCATGACCGCGATGCCGAACAGCACCACCAGCACCACGAACACGCCGGTGGGGAACGTGGGCATGAGCGCGTAGGTCACGGCGCTCGCCAGCATGAGCACGCCGAGCGGCTTCTTGCGCGAGCCCATCTTGTCGGACACCATGCCCGCCACGATGCCCACGGGAATGCCCACGAGCGGCGCGATGCTCACGATGGAGCTGGCCGCCGCCGCGTCCATGCCGCGCACCTCGGCCAAATACGTGGGCAGGAACGAGATGACGCCCTGCTCGGCGATGAGGTACACCATGAGCGTGATGCCGATGAGCCACACGCCCTTGTTCAAGAACACGTCCTTCGAGAACAGCTTGGCCGGGCCGGCCGCAGCGTCCGCCTCCGTGCCACTCGGCGCGCCCGCAGCCGCGAGCGACGCGTCCAGGTTGCGCAGCGCGACCACCCATACCACTAGGAACACGACGGCGTACGCGGCCGTGAACCACCACACGTTCTCCCACGCGCCGGCCTCGGCGATGCGCGGGGCCAGGTTGAACATGGCTATCTGGCCGAACGCCATGAAGCACATGAGCAGGCCCATGGCGCTGCCGCGCCGCTTGTCGTCGAACGAGCTGGCCACGGCCGCCGGCCCCAGCGTCATGAGCAAGATGAGCCCCACGCCCTCGACGATGCGGCTGCCCAGCATGACGGCGTACCCCAGGTCGAGCGCACCCACCACCGAGCCCGCCAAAATGGCCGCCAGCGCGATGACGCCCGTTTTGTAGTAGCCCAGCTTTGCGATGATCACGCCGCTGGGTATGGCCAGGAAGATGCCCGAGAACACGAACACCGACATGAGCAGCCCCGCCTGCCCGGCGCCCGAGAGCCCCATGCTCTCCGTGAGCACCGGCACGATGGGCGCCACCTTGTTCAGGCACATCGCCCCCGCCGTCATGGACATGAGCATCATGAACAGCACGAGGCCGGGAGAAACCTTCTTCCGCTCCATTCGCCTCACCCCTTTCCCCGCGGCCCGTGCGCCGGGCCGCGCATCATCGCGCGGCGCGCCCCGCCTTCGCGTTTCGAGCGGCGCCGCTCTCATACCTCCCGTACTGCTTCCAGCGTACGCGGGCGTGCTCTATAGCGGAATGAACGATGCGGAGAGGGGTATCAATAGTCACGTGAGGCCGATTCAAAACGCGCGCCCCGGTGCGTAGAATGAAGGAACGGAACCGATGCGGGGAAGGGAGGCGGGCATGGACACACGCGATCTCAAGGTGTTCGTGGCCGTCTACGAGACGAAGAGCATCACGCGCGCCGCGAAGGAGCAGTTCCTGAGCCCGCAGGGTTGCAGCAAGATCATCCAGAAGATCGAGGGCGAGTTGGGCACGTCGCTGTTCGCCCGCAACCACTTCGGCGTGCGCCCCACGCCGCAGGGCGACGCGCTCTACCGCCGCGCGCAGATGGTCATCCGCCTGCTCGAGGGCGTGAAAGACGAGGTGGAGGCCGCCCGCGCGCTCAAGTACACGCTCAACATCGCCTCGACGCAGGGCGTGTCGGAGTACCTTTCGCTCGCGTTCTTCCGCGATTTCGCCGAAAGCCATCCGCTGGTCAGCCCGCGCGTCATGGAGAGCCCCGACGCCATCGCGAAGCAGCGGCTGGCCGACAACACGGTGGAGATCGGGGTGCTGGGCGGGCCGATCGACCTGTCGGTGTTCCATGCCGTGCCGTTCACCGCCCACCGTCCGTGCCTCGTCATCAACGAGGAGAACCCGCTCGCGCGCAAGGCGGCCATCGACTATGCGGACCTGGACTGCCAGCCGCTCGCCATGGTCAGCCGCGAGTTCGCCTCGCACCATCTGGTGGTGAACCGCCTGGCGAACGCGGGCGCGCACGTGGACATCGTCGTGGAGGCCACCGAGCTGGATTTGTGCCATCGGCTGGCCGAGCAGGGCGACGCTATCGCCGTGTCGTTCGATTTCGCCGCCTGGGGCGGCAAGCGTGCGCACACGGTCATCCGCCCGTTCTCCGACCGGAGCTTCCTTTGGGAAACGTTCATCGTGCGCAAGGCCGGCGTCGAGCTGTCTCCCCAGGCCCAGGACTTCTGCGACTTCGCCCTCGCCTGGGTGGGCGACCACCGCGACGACCTGTTCCAATGGCCGGGAGCGTGATTCCGGCAAAGGAAGCTAGCCACAGACCGGCCTCCTTTGCCGGGGGAGGGGCTATCGCTTGGAGAGGCTTTTTGCTACAAGATGCTCCAGGGCTTCGTTGCTCCCGTTGAAGGAAGACACGCTTGCCTGAATCATCTCGTTTCTTCCCGTGCGAGCGAAAGAGAGCAGATAGCCGTTCTCGTAGGCGAGCTGTCTGACGAAAGCCCTCTGCGCGCGACCGTTTCCTTCTCTGAAGGGGTGGATCGCATTGATCTCTCCCAGATAATAGGCAAGACGCGCTGCCATGCTCCGCGCCGGAGTTTCCGCGAGGTGCTTTTCGTTACGCAATTGCGTAAACACGTTCTCCATTTGCTCGGGGATGTAGTCTGAGACGCAGAAAAAAGAACCCTTCGCAATGTTCACGGTACGATACTCGCCGGCCCATTCGAATAGGTCAGAGAAGGCGAAACGATGGATGGCCTGAAGGTGCTGTGCGTCGAAAGTTCGTGGGAAACAATCGCCGTTCTTGTCCATCTGCGCTAGACGAAGCATGCTGATCGACCGCTCTGCTTCGGCAAGCTCATCGGCGTTGGTAAGGCCGAGCTTATTCCTCAAAACATGCGATCCAGGGTAACAATAGGGGTCTGAGGATTCATAGGCGTAGTCGACATCCCGCTCGGGCATTTATGCTGCCTGGTGCTTTGCGACGAGTTGTGCGACTTCCTCGTTGAAATCGGACCGCTCTTCGAGGCAATCGCGCAGCAAAACGAGGTCGTCCTGCGTCAATTGCAGGTTTTCGATTGCCATGGTCGCTTCCGTGTTGGCGATGATCTCTTCAATGTCGCTCACAGCCCATCCTTTCATTTGCTCGAAGTATAGCAAACGCCGATGGAGAGTATGTGCGTCTCTCTGGCGCAAGAGGCCGGCGCGAGGTCGGCTTCTTGCGCCAGGAGCAGGGGGCAACGCTGAGATCACATGAGCAGCATCGCCACGGTGAGCACAACCACCAGCACGATGCCGGTGACCACGATCACCTTCATTACCCACTTGAGCATCGTGGCGTACTGCACCTTCGCCAGCGCAAGGCCGGCCAGCACGGCGCCGTTCAGCGGCGTGATGATGGCCACCAAGCCGTGGGCGGCCACGTAGATCATCACCATGACCTCGGCCGAGAAGCCCAGCCCGCTGGTCAGCGGTCCCATGATGGGCATCGCCAGCGTGGCCATGCCGGAGCTCGAGGGGATGGCGAACGACAGCACGAAGTAGAACAGGAACGTGGCGGGAGCGAAGACGAAGGCCGGCACGCCGGACAGCGCGTTCGCCGCGTTCGTGAGGATGAACGTGTCGAGCTGCGTCTCGCCCATGATGACGGCCACGGAGCGCGCCAGCGCGATGACCAGCGCGACGCTGACCATCTCGGCGCACCCGCCGAGGAACGTCTTCACGATATCCTTGCCGGCGAAGCGCGCGAAGATGCCGATGACGATGGCCATGAGCAAGAACCACGCCGTGGCCTCGTTGAAGTACCACATGCCCAGCGGCACGCCGGTCAGAAACGCGCTCCAGGAGCCGGCCGGGTCATCCACCGATCCGCCTGCCATGAAGAGGTCGATGCCGAAGTTCTGCCACGGCACGAAGCCGACGATCATGACGACGAACGTGAGCGCGAACAGCACGAGCACGGCCTTCTGCTTGCCGGAGAGGACGGCCGAGAACGCCGGGTTCTCCGCATCCTCCTCCATCTGGCCGTACTCCTTCTCGGATTCCTCCTGCTCCTGCAGCGACAGGAACGTGGAGCCCTTGTCGGCCTTGACCTTCTTGGCGTAGCGCATGACGAAGAAGATGGAGATGGCCTCGGCGATGACGAACAGCACCAGGCCGAAGCCGATGATGACGCCCTGGTCGACGGCGATGCCCATGTCGGTGAGGGCGGCCGAGGCCACGCCCACGGAGAACGGGTTCACCGTGGAGCCGATGCAGCCCGCGCCCGCGCCCAGCAGCACCACGAGCGCGCCGGTGAGCGTGTCGAAGCCCGCAGCGAACATGGTGGCGGCCAGCAGGATGTAGAACGGCACCGTCTCCTCCATCATGCCGTAGGTGGAGCCGCAGATGCCGAACAGCAGCATGAGGATGGGGATGAGCACCAGCTCGCGGCCCTTGAGGGCGCGCACGAGCGTGGCGACGCCGGTGTCGAGCGCGCCGGTCTTGTTCACCATGGCCAAGAAGCCGCCCAGCACCAGCACGAACACGCACACCTGCATGGCGCTGGCGAAACCGAGCACCGGGGAGGTGAGCACGTCGGCGAAGGACGCCCCCGTGACGTCGCTCGTGAAGAACGACATCGCCACAGTGACGAGCGCCACGCCGATCAGGCACGCGACCAGGATGATGAAGGAATCCGGCGCGCCTTTCTTCTTCTTGCGCTTCTTCGCGCCGCCGGGCTCGGGGGCTGCGGCGGCGGGGGCGGCCTCGACGGCTTCCGCCGCCTGCTTCTCGTTCTCGCTCATCGCTCGTTCTCCTTGTCGTCGTTCGCGCGGGCTTCCAGCCAGCGCAGGGCCATCGTCGCGGTCATCGCCGCGCCTTCGACGAACACGCTCTCGTCGAACACCACGCGGGAGTTGTGCACGGGGTAGCGCACGCCCTCGTCCTCCGAGCCGGTGCCCAGCACGAAGTACGTGGTGGGAACGGCCTGCGAGATGACGCTCATGTCATCGGAGCCCGAGATGGGTTTCTCAAGGATGGTGACGGGGCGGCCGGTGAGGTCCTCCACGTAGCCGATCAGCTCGTCGGTGAGCACGGGGTCGTTGTGCACGCTGGGCACGCCGCGGAGGAACCGCACGTCCACGCTGCCGCCGAAGCCTTCCGCGATGCCCCGGCACAGGGCCTCCAGGCGCTCTTTGAGGTGCGCGCGGGTGCCCTCGTCGATGGTGCGCAGGGTGCCCAGCAGGCGCACGTCGTCGGGGACGATGTTGGCCGCCGTGCCGCCGTTCATGGCGCCGAACGTGATGACGGCCTGGTCGTTCGGGTCCAGCTCGCGGGCGATGAGGTTCTGCGCGCCGAAGAAGATGTGGCAGGCGATGTTGAACGGGTCCACCAGCTGGTGCGGGCGCGAGCCGTGGCCGCCTTTGCCGTGCACGACGATGTCGATGTCGTCGATGGAGGAGAAGCCGGTGCCGGGGCGCGTGGCGATCTCGCCCCGGCGGTAGTCCATCGGCATGAGGTGGATGGCCGTGGCGGCGTCGACGTGCGGGTTCTCCAGCACGCCCGCGTTGATCATGGCCTCGTTGCCGCAGATCTCGTCGGGCGCGCAGCCCTCCTCGTCGGGCTGGAACATGAGCTTCACGCAGCCGGGCAGCTCGGCCTCGTGGCCCTTAAGGATGCGGGCGGCGCCCAGCAGCATGGCGGTGTGCGTGTCGTGGCCGCAGGCGTGCATATAGTCGGTCTGCGAGGCGAAGGGCAGCCCCGTCTCCTCGCGCAAGGGCAGCGCGTCCATGTCGGCGCGCAGCATGAAGCAGCGGCCTTTCGACGGGTCGCCGACGGTGGCCACCAGGCCGCCCGGCACGATCTCCTCCGGCTCGAGCCCGATTTCCCGCAGACGCTCGGCCACGTAGGCCGTCGTCTGGGGGAGGTCGAACCCGATCTCGGGATGCTCGTGCAGCCAACGGCGGTCGGCGACGATGCCGCCTTCCAGCGCTTGCGCTTCTTCCAAGATGGTCATATGGTGGTACCTCCTTGGTTCATGGGGGATGGTTGGCGCTCGCTGGCGAAGGGGAGCGCCGTTTCGCGTTCGCGCCCGTTGCGGGGCGCCTGACGGGCGGTACAATACGGGGGTGAAGGCGGTTCGAGCGTCACCCCGGCGGCGTTACGAGGGGGTGAGCGGCAGGTTTCAAGCGGCGAGCGGCATGAAGAAAGGTTACCGATGGGAAACGCGCACGATCCGGCATCTCGACCGCGCCGCCCGGCCGGCGGCGGCTCGGAGGACGCCGCGGCGGGCGAGCCGCCTGCCGCGAGGGCGCTGGTGGCCGCCCGCGCCCTCGCGGCCGTGGCGGCGCTGTCGCTCTCGACGTTCGTGCAGAACGGGTTCCTCTATCCTCCTCTCGAAGCCCGTGCGCCTTGGGCGCTGGCCGCCTGCGGGTTGGCCTACGCGGCCGCGTTCGCGCTGTGGGCCCTTGCCGCCCATCGTCGGCGCAAGCCGCTGCCGACGACCGCGCTGTCGGCGGTTGCGTGCGCGGCCCTTGCGGCAGGCGCTGCGCTGTGGGTCGCGGCGGCGGCGATGGGCTATCCTGTCGTGCTCGCGGCGCCCGCCGTGGCGCTGTTGTCGTGCGGCCGCGCATGGGCGGTCGTCGTGGCGGGGCTGTCGCTGACGGGCTTGCGCCCGCGCGGAGTGCTGGTGACGGTTGCGGGAGGCGTGTTCCTGTCGTACGTCGCCTACCTGGCGCTCGGAGCCGTGCTGGCCGCCCTCGCGCCGGTTCTCTACGCACTGCTTCCCGTGGCGGCGCTGGCGGTGACGGCCGGTCCTGTGGCGAAGTCCCGCGCATCGCTCGCCTCCGGGCCGGGCGAGCTGGCGGTGACGAATCCCGGCTCGTTCCCCGGGCCGTTCAACCGCCTGTTCGTGTGCATATTCCTGTTCGAGGTGGGCTTCGGCCTGTCCATCGAGTTCGGTGCCGATCTCGGCGCATGGTGGACGGCCGCCGTGCCGGGCGCCGCGCTGCTCGCGGTGGCGGCGTGGTGCGCCCGCACGCGCAGCACCCGGCGTGAGGACGCGCTGTTCCACGTGTCGGCGCTGCTCGTGGTGTTCGGCTTCCTCATGTCGTCGGCGCAGACCGCGTTGTTCGGCTCCGTGGCGCAGCAGGCGCTCGCGGTGGGCGCGCAAACGTTCAACGTGCTCACCTGGGCCGCGCTGTCCATCGTGGCCGCGCGCAATCCCGCGGGCGGCGTCACGGCGCTGGGGCAGGGCTTCTGCGCGTCGAACCTCGGCGCCACGGTGGGCGTGGTGCTGGGGCAGGCGTCGTCGTCGGGCGACCCGCTGGCGGGCGATGTGCGGTTGCTCGTGCTGGCCTTGGTGGCCGCCGCGTTCGTGGGGTACGTATGGATGGGGCTGCGCGGCTTCAGCTTCACCGACGCCATCCAGGGCGTGAAGCCGGTCGAGGAGGTGGCGCCGCCCGCGCCCGAGTCCCGCACGGACATCGAGGCGCGCTGCGAGCGGCTGGCCCGCGCGCACGGGCTCACCGAGCGCGAGGGCGAGGTGTTCGCGCTGCTGGCCCGTGGCCGCAACGGCGCGTTCATCCAAGAGGAGTGCCGCGTCACCCGTAACACCGCCAAGACGCACATCCGCCACATCTACCAGAAGCTGGGCGTGCACACCCAGCAAGAGCTCATCGATCTCGTGGAGGGGGAGGCGGCGGACGGCGCGGCGTGACGCCGATATGCTATGCTGCTCAGGGAAAACGACGGCCCGCGCCGCGATGGGCGCGCGGGCCTTGCGAGGAAGGAGACGCGCATGCGCGAAGGAAGCGCCCCGAATTTCTGCCCGCCGATCGAGGAGGGCGTGACGCTCGAGTTCGTCGACGAGAACGGCGACGGCGTCGTGCTGGAGTTCCTGGGGCTCGTGCTGCACAACGACCGGCGCTACGGCTTCTTCTTCCCCGTGTCGGAAGACGAGCCGGCGGGGTCGTCGGGCGAGGTCGTGCTCTTGGAAGTGACGGAGCTGGACGACGACGGCCAGCCTTCCGCGTTCGAGCTCGTGGAGGACGAGGGCGTGGCGGCCGAGGTGTACGCCGACTTCCGCCAGGCCACGAAGGACCTTTACGATTTCGCCGACTAGTAATGAGCGATTAGCGACGAACGATTAACGACGAGCGACGGCGCGGCCGCCATGCGAGGGTGGGCGGCTGTGCGCAGCGCCCTTCGCGCACGGCGCTCCCGTGCGCGAAGGGCGCAGGTTCGATGCGGTGCTATTGGCGCGCGACGGCGCGTCGGAGGCGAATCAGCGGCCGAACTGGTCCCAGCCTCCCGCCGGCTTCACCAGCTCGGACTGGGCGATGGCCGCAAGGTACATGATCTCGTGGTTGATGGCCTTTTCAAGACGGCAGACCTCTTCCTCGGTCTCCGCCAGGTCGAATATGCGCGCTGCCGCGGTTTTTACCGCCCCCATCTGCCGTTCGTACTCATCGTGCACCATCGTCAACCCCGTATCTCAATATGCGACCAGCTAGCTCATCTATGATCAACCGACCGGTTGTATTATCCGTGTGCTGTAAACTATAGTTTACGTTATCTCCCTGGTCCGATACTAGCCTTTTCCATCATGGAGAATAATACACTGAAAGCCCAACTCGGTGCGAATGTTGCGGAATTGCGCACGGGGGCCGGTGTGTCGAAGACCACGTTCGCGCTCATGGTGGGCGTGAGCAGGCCCTATCTTGCGGCAATCGAGCGCGGTACCGCGAATCCGACCGTCGACGTGCTCGAGCGCATAGCCGACGGTCTGGAAACGAGCGTGGGGGAGCTGTTCGGCGAGAGGTGAGACGGCGTCGTCGTGCGGGCGCCCTAGAGGGCCAGGGGCTTCCATTCGTCGTGGTTGCAGATCCAGGCCTGCGGGTTCTCCACGGAGAAGAACACGAGCGTGGGGTCGTTCGGGCCGTCGTAGCGCTCGCCCAGCCCGGTCATGTGGTCGTAGCCCGCCTGGCGGATGTCGTCGCGCGCCAAGTCCTCGAGCCCCGCCTCGCCGCGCAGGATGAGCCAGCCGTGGCCGGGCCACCACGAGGTCGCCTCGAAGCGCCGGTTGATCGCGAGTTCTTCCCACACGTCCTTCGTGGTGGCCGTGCAGAACCATATCTTGCCGTCCTGCTCGGCGGCGAAGCTGAACGGGCGCACGTGGGGTTGGTCGTCCACGCTGGTGGCCAGGTACCAAGCGGGTACGGCGGTGAGGTACTGGAGTACGGTTTCGTTTCCGGTCATGAGGGCTCCTATCGAAGTCGGGATCGTCGGATTCTTTTCAGCCGCGCGGTTCGCAGCCTAGAGCAGCACGTCCGCCGCGCCCACGCACGCGGCCAGCACGGCCAGCACGGCCACGGCCACGCCGTCGCGCGCCGAGAATTTCAGCGGGTGCAGGCGGGTGCGCCCCGCGCCGCCGTGGTAGCAGCGCGCGTCCATGGCGGCCGAAAGCGTCTCCGCATGGCGAAACGCGCTGGTGAACAAAGGGACCATGAGCGACGACAGCATGCGCATGCCCTTCACGGGGCTGCTTGCCAGCGCCGCGCCGCGGCTTATCTGGGCATGATAGATGGTCACGAGCTCGCTTGCGAACTGCGGCAGGAACCGCAGCGCGATGCCCATGATCATGCCCAGCTCGTGGGCGGGCAGCCCGAAGCGGGCGAAGGGGGAGAGCAGCCGCTCGAGCGCCTCGGTCAAATCGAGCGTCATGGTGGTCATGGTGACCAGGCTCATGCCCAGCAGGATGAGCACGAGGCGCGCGGCGATGGTCAGGCACGACTGCACGCCTCCCTCCGATATGCGGATGAAGGCCCACTCGAAGATCACGGGGCCGCCCTGCACCACGAACAGGTTCAGCAGCGAGGCCACCACCACGATGAACAGCAAGGGCGCGAGCGATTTCGCCGCGTATTTCAACGGGATGCGCGACAGCAGGTAGAAGCCCGCCACGAACACGGCCACCGCGCCGAGCGCGGCCGCGTTGCGGGCGGCGAGCGCCACGACGATGAAGACGATGCCCAGCAGCAGCTTCGCGCGCGGGTCCATGCGATGCAGGGGGCTGTCCCCCGGATAGTAGCTGCCGAAGGAGAACACGTTCATCGCGCGCCGCCCTCGGAGTCGTTGGCGGCCGCTCTGCCGCTTCCGGCACCGCAGCCGTCCGCCGCGCCTTCGGGCGCTTCGCAGGTCGCTTTGCCGCCCGCCAGCTCGACGAGGGCGCGCGCCAGTGATCCGCTGTCGAACAGCACGCCTGCGGGCAGGGGGACGCCCCGTTCGCGCAAGCCGTTCGCCACGCGCTGCGCGGCGGGGATGCCCAGCCCGATGCCGTTGAGCTCGCCGGCGCGCAGGAACACGTCGCCCGGCGTGCCCACCTCGAACGTTTCCCCTTCGTTCAGCACGAGCACGCGGTCGCAGCGCTCGGCCAGGTCGTCCATGCTGTGCGAGATCATGACCACCGTGCGGCCCTGTTCGTGCAGATGCGCGATGAGGGCCAGGAAGTCGCGCCGCGCCGCCGGGTCGAGGCCGGCCACGGGCTCGTCCAGCACGAGGATGCCCGGGCGCATGGCCAGCACGCCCGCGAACGCCACGCGTCGCTGTTGGCCGCCCGAGAGCTCGAAGGGGCTCAGGCCCTGCACCTCGTCGAAGTCGAGCCGCACGAGTTCGAGCGACTCGCGCACGCGCGCGTCCACCTCGTCGTCGGAGAGCTTCAGGTTGCGGGGGCCGAACGCCACGTCGTTGTACACGGTGTCGGCGAACAGCTGGTGCTCGGGGTACTGGAACACCACGCCCACGTCGGCGCGCACGCTGGCGGCCTGGGCCTTGTCGGCCACGTCGCGCCCCTCCACCAGCACGCGCCCGCGGGTGGGGTGCAGGATGCCGTTCATGTGCTGGATGAGGGTCGACTTCCCCGACCCCGTGTGCCCGGCGATGCCGAAGAACTCGCCGCGCTTGACGGAGAAGTCTATGTCGCGCAGGGCCCACACGGCATCGGGGTCGTTGCCCCAGTCGGCCCGCTTGCCCGCTTCGGCCTCGGCCTTCGCCCGCTTGCCGCGCTTGCGCTTGCCCTTGGAGGGGTTGTAGGTGAAGGACACGCCCTGGAACGCTATCACAGCGTCGTCCGAGTTGTCGTCGCAGGTCGAGGCCGCGACGCTTTCCGCTCCGCCATCCTGAGCGGAAGCCGCAACGCATCCCTCTTTGTCATCCTGAGCGGAGCCGCGCAGCGGCGCAGTCGAAGGATCCCCTGCGGCGACAGCCGTGGCGCTCCCCGCTTGCGCCGCGCGGGATCCTTCGACTGCGCTCCCTCCGGTCGCTCCGCTCAGGATGACAGGGGGGCAGCTTCCCTCGCCGATCGCGCTCGCCACGGCGTCGACGAGCTGCGGTTCCTTCACGCAGGTGGGAACGTCCAGGCCCAGCTCCTGCAGCTTGAGCGACAGGTCGCAGGCGAACGGGACCTCCAGGTTGAGGTTCGCCAGCACGTCGGTGCGCACGAGCACGTCTTGAGGCGCGCCCTTGCAGGCCACTTTGCCGTGGTCGAGCACCACCACGCGGTCGGCCTCGGCGGCCTCCTCCATGAAGTGGGTGATCATGACCACGGCCATGCCCTGGGCGTTGAGCTCCTTGCACACGCGCATGAGCCCTTTGCGCCCGCGCGGGTCGAGCATGGCCGAGGCTTCGTCCAGGATGAGCACCTTCGGCTGCATGGCGAGCACGCCGGCGATGGCCACGCGCTGCTTCTGGCCGCCCGACAACGCCTGCGTTTCGTGCGTCTCGAACCCGACGAGGCCCACCTGCCGAAGGCATTCTTCCACGCGTCGGACCAGCTCGGCGGTCTCCACGCCCAGGTTCTCCGGGCCGAACGCCACGTCGTCTTCCACCAGCGAAGCCACCAGCTGGTCGTCGGGGTTTTGGAACACCATGCCGGCGGTGGAGCGTATGCGGTAGACGTTGCGGGCCTCGGCGGTGCTGTAACCGTCCACCGTCACGCTGCCCTTGTCGGGCAGCAGCAGGGCGTTCAGATGCTTCGCCAGCGTGCTCTTGCCGCTGCCGTTGCCGCCCAGGATGCAGACGAACTCGCCGGCGCCCACGTGCAGGTCGACGCCGGCGAGTGCGAGGCGCTCCCCGTCGTAGGTGAACTCTATGTCCGTGCAGTCGATCATGGCGTTGCGCTTCCTCACTGCCCGCAAAGGGGGTTGCAATCGGTTTCGGTTTTCGATCTAATGTCCTTTGACCTGCGATTTCTTCGGAGTTATCACATTGGACACGGCTTTGTACACAACCAAGGTGAGCACGGCGTTCACCACACCTTTCACCAGGTTGAACGGCAGGATGGCCGGCAGCAGCATGGGCAGGATGACGTCGACGCTGCCGTACCAGAACAACACGCCGATGGTGAGGTTGGCCACGACGGCGCCCAGCGTGGCTGCCACCACGCTCACCACCAGGCCGATCACGCCGCGCTTGAGCGTGCGCTTGCGGCGGTAGATGGCCGCCGCCGGCCACACGAAGCACAGGGTGGCCACGATGTTCATGAGCGAGCCCACCCATTCTCCCAGGATGAGGCCGTGGATGACCGCGGCGATGGCGCCCACCGCTATGCCCGCGCCCGGCCCGAAGGCGAAGCCGCACACCATGGCCGGCATGAGCGAGGGATCGTAGGTGAGGAACGTCACGCCGGGTATGAGCGGGATCTGGATGAACGACAGCAGCGCCGCGATGGCGCACATGAGCGCCATCGTCACCAGCTGTCGGGTGTCCCATTTGTTCGTGTTCGTGAATTCGAGGTTCTGCGCGTTCTCCGCCATGGCGGCACCTTCTTCCCGCGAGGCTCGGTTCGGTCGGGTTCGTTTCCAGCCTCGCAGAAAAAGAAACAAGCCCGTATGAATTCCACTCCTGTCATACGGGCTTGTGATTCGCTTTGGTGCGGCCGCTTGCGGGGAACGCGGTCGCTGCCTGCGATATCTGCCTCTTCCATCCGGACTTTAACCGTTGGTCCCGGAGTTTCACCGGTGTCAGCCTGGTCGGGCGCTCGTTCGACGCGGGGTCGGACGGAGCGGGCCTTCGCAGGGTCGCGGACTTTCGGTTCGGCTCGGCGCGAACGCCGGCTTCCCGATTACCGCCAGTGAGGAATTTCACCTCGCCCTGAAACAGAATCCATCGCGGCCCATTGTAGTCGCCTCGACACCGTCGCGCAACCGTGGCGTTCGGCAAAGTCGGACAGTTTGACGGAACTGTGGAGCGAGCGGGGCGATAAAGCGGAAATTCGGGAGAAGCGCGGGCGTGGAAGCGACTGCTGCGGGCGAGCGG
Source organism: Gordonibacter massiliensis (ex Traore et al. 2017) (assembly GCF_019731765.1). Lineage (NCBI taxonomy): Bacteria > Bacillati > Actinomycetota > Coriobacteriia > Eggerthellales > Eggerthellaceae > Gordonibacter > Gordonibacter massiliensis (ex Traore et al. 2017). The sequence goes on from NZ_JAASIO010000016.1 coordinate 82,890, forward strand.
AAAGGAATCGTCGGGGGGAGGAGAGCGGCCTTCCCCATGCCGGTTTGCGAAAGCGCCGCATAACGCGGTCGAGGCCGCTAGGGGGAGGCGGCCTCGACGCAGACGAGTGAGAGGAGAATCGACGTGAGAGAGGAGAAACGTCGGGGTCGATCCTTGCTCGAGATGTATCTTAACGCCTAATTTATTCTTGGTCAAGTATAATTTTGATTGGGAATGAATTTTTTTTTCGCATAACCGCTTGTCCGCGCCTGCTTGTCTACCGGTGCACGGGAGGTTTCGCTTGCATTGTCCTCGGGGCCGGATTATGGTGGTGTATTATTCCCATTAGGATATAGTGAGCTTCGTCGGTGCGGAGCGCGCTGCGGGAGATCGCGCCGCCCACGTGGGAGCAAGGGAAAGAGGATTCATGAGAGACCATTCGAACCACATCCAACTGACGCGCGAGCAGGCCGTCGAGCAGATGCTCGCGCGTTTGGGCGACGGCTTCGGCTGGGGCGACGTCGCGGCCGACGGGCCGCAGGACGCCGAGAGCCATCGGCGCGAAGTCGGGCGCAAGCTCGCCGAGACGGTGCCTGTCGCCGATGCCGTGGGCCGCGTGCTGGCTTACGACGTGCGTGCCCAGTGCGACGTACCCAGCTGCCTGACCTGCGGTATGGACTCCATCGCCGTGCACTGGCGGGACTTCGAGGGGCTCGAGCCGGGCGCGCTGCCCGACACGTCGGGCTGGGTGCGCGGAGTGGACTGGGAGTTCGCCAACACGGGCGTGGCCATGCCGGAGGGCTTCGACGCCGCCATCGTGGTGGAGCACGTGCGGGTGGCGTGCGACGAGCAGCACGTGTCCATCGACGCCGCGCCGTCGCGCCGGTTCGCCGGCACGCGCCCGGCGGGCGGCCAGATGAAGCGCCTCGACGTCATCGCCGAGGCCGGCTCGCTCGTCACGGCCGATCTGGCCGCGCGCATCGCGAGCGGCAACAACGCCGTCGTGCCCGTGGTCCGCAAGCCGCGGGTGGCCTTCATCCCCACCGGAAACGAGCTGGTTCCGCCCGGCGTGCCGTTCAACCCCGACAAGCCGCAGGCGTTCGCGGCGCGCGGCAAGAACTTCGAGACGAACAGCATCCTCGTGCGCGCCAAGGTGGAGGCGTGGGGCGGCGAGTTCGTGCCGTTCGACATCGTGCGCGACGCGCGGGACGCCATAAGGCAGGCCATCGAGCGCGCTTGCGAGATGGCCGACATCGTGGTGCTGAACGCCGGATCGTCCAAGGGGTCCGACGACTGGTCGTGCGAGGTGATGGAGGAGCTGGGCGACATCATCTGCCACCAAACGAACCACGGCCCCGGGCACCACAGCTCGTACGCGCTGGTGGACGGCGTGCCCATCGTGGGCATCTCCGGCCCGTCGGGCGGGGCGTCGTTCACGCTGAACTTCTACCTGCGCCCGCTCATGCGCATGTTCCTGGGCCTCGAGCCCGAGGTTCCGCGCATCCCGGCGCGCCTGGCGGCCCCGTTCCCGCAGGGCGGCCCCGGCTCGGCCCCCAAGCCCGAGCCGGGCGAGCCGCTGCCCGGCGAGGCGCGCCCGCTCGAGCATCCGCCCGCCCGCGCCGCGTCCGCGGGTCCCGGGGAACCCGAGTTCTTCGGCGTCAAGATGCTGAGCCTGTCCGTGGGCGCCGACGGCGTGCTGGAAACCACGCCTTTGGCCGGCCGGCCGGGGTCGGTCGAGGCCCAGGCGGCCAACGCCTACTACCTGCTGCCCTCCGGCCCCGGCATCGAGCCCCCGGCGGTGGGGGACGTGATCGAGGTGGAACTGCGATAGCCTGTGCCAAGTCCTTTCCGGCGGGGACCGGGTTTCGATCTCCGCCGAACGGGGGCCGCGACACGCTTGTCGGTGCGCGAGGGCCTTGCAGGATGCAACGAATAGCCGAAACGTCAACTTTTCCATGAAACATGCGCCCCAGGGGCTTGATTTGCCCCTGGGGCCATATTAATCTGGAATATATATATTCTTGATTATGCATAGAATAGGTGATTGCATGTTCGTTCCCGTTTCCGACGCATCCCCCCTGGCCGATGCCGAGCTCGCGCCGGGGGACATCCTGCGCAGCGAGTACGGCAGGACGGTACGCACCGTGGTGTCCGTAGAGGGGGACGACGTGGTGGTGCGCACGCCGAAGGGGTCCATCGAGGCCATACCGCTACAGTCCGTCAGGCGCTTCTGGCGCAAGATAGGCGCCGAGGCCTAAGCGGCTTCGCGCCTGCACCGGGGCTGCGCCGAACATGTCGCTTCACCGGCCCTGTAGGGCAAGGGCTCTGCCCTTGCCGCCCGACAAGCAGCGTTTCCGCAGGCTGACGGCAAGGGCAGAGCCCTTGCCCTACAGGACGCCTGCGAAGGGCGCGTGATTGACGGCTTTCGGGTGCAGCCCCTCCCAATTGTGTGGGTCGGCAACAGTTTCGCGACGTAGGGCCCCAGGTCGGGTACAATACCGCCCCGTATGTTTGAAATCCTTTCCAGCATAGACGCGTTCGTCTGGGGGCCGGCCATGATCGTGCTCCTTCTGGGCACGCACGTCTTCCTCACGTTCAAGACCGGCTTCATCCAGCGCAAGCTGCCGCAGGCCATCCGCATGTCGTTTCGGAAGGACCCCGAGGGCAAGGGAGACATCTCCAACTTCGGCGCCCTGGCCACGGCGCTGGCGGCCACCATCGGCACGGGATCCATCGTGGGCGTGGCGACCGCCGTTCTGGCCGGCGGGCCGGGCGCGGTGTTCTGGATGTGGATCACCGGCGTGTTCGGCATCGCCACGAAGTACGTGGAGGTGTACGCCTCGGTGAAGTACCGTGTGCGCGACCATGCCGGCAACATGCTGGGCGGCGCCATGTACGTGTGGGAGCGCGCGTTCAAGAAGAAGGACGGGCGGGTGCCCTGGTGGGCGAAACTGGGCGCCGTGGCGTTCGCCGCGTTCGCCACCGTGGCCACCATCGGCACGGGGTCGGCGGTGCAGGCGTCCGCCATGACCGGCATCATCGCGTCGAACGTGCCGGTTCCCACCTGGGTTATCGGCATCGCCATCGTGGTGCTGGTGTCGGTGGTCGTCTTCGGCGGCGTGCGCAGCATCTCCAACGTGTGCGAGAAGCTCGTGCCCGTCATGGCCGTGGCGTACGCGGGCGGCTGCCTGGTCATCCTGGCGCTCAACGCGCCGGTGGTGGGGGAGGCCGTCGCGCTCATCTTCCAGTGCGCGTTCACCGGCAAGGCGGCGTTCGGCGGAGCGGTTGGTTCCGGCATCATGATGGCGCTGCAGTTCGGCTGCGCGCGCGGCCTGTTCTCCAACGAGTCGGGCCTGGGCTCGGCGCCCATCATCGCGGCGGCCGCCAAGACGCGCAATCCGGCCGAGCAGGCGCTCGTGGCCATGACCGGCACGTTCTGGTCGACGGTGGTCATCTGCGCGCTCACGGGCATCGTGCTCGTGTCCACCATGATAGCCAACCCCGGCATCCAGGCCGACATCCTGGCGAACCCCACGGTGTTCTCGGGCGCCGAGTTGGCCAGCGCGGCGTTCTCGAAGATACCCTACATCGGCACGCCCATCCTGGTGCTGGGCATGGTGGCGTTCTCGTACTCCACCATCCTGGGTTGGTCGTACTACGGCAACCGCTGCGTCACGTACCTGTTCGGCAAGCGCGCCATCCGGCCGTACCAGGTGCTGTACGTGGCCGTGGCCTTCCTGGGCGCCATCGGCGTGGGCGACGTCATGTGGACCGTGTCCGACATCGGCAACGCGCTCATGGCCATTCCCAACATCGTGGCCATCCTGCTGCTGAGCGGACTCGTGGCCCGCGGTACCCGCCACTACGTGTACGACCGCCACCTCGACGAGGTGGACGAGGATCCCATCCCCGTCGTGGAGGGCAAGTAGAAAGCGGCCTTCGCTTCCCTGCGAACCTGGTGCGCTTCGACGTCCGGTTGCTTGTCGATTGCCGAAATCCGGACTCGCCGCGCCGCCCGAAGCGGACGACCGCGCGCTTTCCCTCGGATGCCCCTTCTTGCCGAGCGGCGCCGATTCGCTCCGGTTCGCCGATTTCCCGCCGTATCGGTTCCCTCGCGTCCCTTGCCTTCCGGCTTTCCCGCCTCTATACTTTTACCTTATTGCGTGCGTACACAATAAGTTTGGGGTTCGCGCGTGGAGAGAATCGAGAAGGAGGCCCCCTTTGGACAAAGCAAATCCGGTGGCGAGGCTTGCGCGCGGAGCATTGGCGTTCGCGCTTGCGGCCAGCCTTGCCCCCACGACAGCCTCCGCCGACGAGACGTCGCCCCGAAGCGGCATCGCCGACGGGTTCATCGCCTCGAGCGAACAGGCGGTGGCGCGGTACGCGACCACCGGGAATCCGGACGACCTGCGCGACGTGCGCGCCTACCAGGGCAACGGGATCATGCTCTTGAACGCCGACCTTCCCGAAAAGCTCGATCTGCGCGATAGGGACGTGGTCACCCCGGTGAAGCTTCAGAACCCCTGGGGCACCTGCTGGAGCTTCGCCGCTATCGCCGCTTCGGAGACCAGCATCATGTCCGAGCTGGGCATAACCACCGACGACGGCGCGGTGGACTTGTCCGAGCTCCACACGGCCTGGTTCTCGTACATGCCGTTGCCCGAGGGCTCCGGGTCGCAGGCGGGCGAGGGCATTCGCACGACGTCGACGGATCCCGCTGCCGTGCTGGATCAGGGTGGAGACTTGTTCACGACCACCTCGGTGTTCTCCTCGGGCGTCGGTCCCGTGGCCGAGAGTCTCGTTCCCTATCGCAACAAGTGTGGCTGTACAGAAAAAAAGGACGGCATTCCCGTCTACTATTCGTCCGAAGGCGACTGGTCGGTTGACGAGGACTTGCGCTTCGTTCAGGAGATAGAGCTCGAGGAGAGCAGCATCCTTCCCTCGCCTGCGGGAAGAAGCGACAGCGGCAGCTATACCTATAACGAGAGCGGCACGCAGGCCATCAAGCGCGAGTTGCAAGAAGGCCGTGCGGTGTCGATTTTGTTCGCAGCCGACCAGTCGCAGCCCGGGCAGGGGTCCCAGGGCAGGTACATAAACCCGAACACCTGGGCGCAGTACACCTACGATGAAAGCGCTTCTGCAACCCATGCCGTCAGCATCGTAGGTTGGGACAACTCCTATAGCAAGTACCTGTTCGAGCCCGACCTCACCACCGCCGAAGGCGAGCTTGACCCGCAATTCTTCGTAGACGGGGACGTCTCGGGAGAGCTGAACGAAGATGGGAAGGCGATAGCCGAGGACTCCAATCGCATCCCCGCCAGCGACGGTGCATGGATCGTGAAGAACAGTTGGGGGTCGAAGGACGTCGAGTTCCCGCATCGCAACCCGAACGGATGGGGTGTTGACGGCGGCGGCTACTTCTACCTGTCGTACTATGACAAGAGCGTCGTCTTGCCCGAATCGTTCGACTACTACACCGAGAACTACGGGGAGTCGGCCGAGTACTACCTCATCAACCAGTACGACTTCATGCCCTCGCCAGGCGTCACGGCTCAGTTGAGCGACGATCCCGTGTCCATGGCGAACGTGTTCGAGGCGAGCGAGCATCAGATGGTCCGCTCGCTTTCCTGCGAAACCGCTCAGCCCGGCACGGAGGTCGACTACGAGGTGTACTTGCTGAACGACGGGTACGCGAGTCCCAAGGACGGCAAACTGCTCGCGAAGGCGTCCGAAACCTACGAGTACGGCGGATATCACCGAATCCAGCTCAAAGAGCCCCTGCCCATCGAACAGGGACAACATTTCTCAGTGGTGGTGACGCAACAGTGCGACGGGCTGTACTGCATCCCCGTCGACCGGGCGCTCAACAAGACGGGCGTGGACAAGCTCAACGAGGAGCTCGGCCTCAACTACAGCCGGTACGCCGTGGGCGTGGTGAACAAGGGGGAGAGCTTCACCTTCGAGGATGGCGAATGGGCCGACTGGTTCGACGTAGTCGCAAGCATAAAGGCGGCTGCTGCGGAGACCGAACCCGGTGACATATTCGATTACGACAACTTCGCCATCAAGGCGTACGCCGACCCCATGGGCGAGCCTCCCATTCACGAGGCGGTGGTCGTTCCCGACCTGGGCGGCATGACCGAGGCCGAGGCGTTGGCGGCTTTGGAACAGGCGGGCCTTAAGGGCGAGGCGGGCGAGCCCGAGCACTCCGACGCCGTCGAGGCCGGCCGTGTGATCCGTCAGGGCACCCCGGCGGGCACGGAGGTCGATAAGGGCTTTATCGTCACCTACCACCTTTCGCTCGGCAAGGAGCAAAGCGGGGAGCAGGGCGGAGCCGCGGGCGGTGGAGGGGCCGGCGGCACCGCAGGCGGCAAGCCCATGCCCGCCATGGGCGATACCGCAGCTCCCATCGCCGGCGCGCTCGCGGTCGCGCTTGCCAGCGCCGTCGTCGCGGTCGCGGGATTCCGCATGAGCGGCCGCCGGAGCGGCCGCCCGCGCTGCTGACGTCGTTTTCTGGACAACTTGCGAGGGGGCGCGGTGAAGCGGCCCCCTCGGCAGCCCCCGCGCCTGTGCTCGTTGCCCGTGCGAGAATCGCCCGTTCGCCCGATTGTTTTTCCCTTGTTAACAAAGATGACGTTTTCGTGTGGCTATAATCCAAGCACTTTAGTGCGGGAAAGTGCTTCTGCCGAAATGGATTGCCGCTTGTCACTCGGTTTCGGCAATGGCTCTTCCTCGCCGTTTGGGGATCGACGGGAGAAAGAGGGAATTCATGGACATCGTCCAGTTCATCAGCGACATTGACGCTTTCGTATGGGGGCCGCCGATGATCGTGATCCTGTTGGGGTCGCACCTGTACCTGACGTTTCGCACGGGCTTCATCCAGCGCAAGCTGCCCACGGCCATCAAGCTGTCGGTGACGAAGGACCCGGACGCTCCGGGCGACATCAGCCAGTTCGGCGCGCTGTGCACGGCGCTGTCGGCCACCATCGGCACGGGCAACATCGTGGGCGTGGCCACGGCCATCTTGGCGGGCGGCCCCGGCGCGGTGCTGTGGATGTGGCTCACCGGCGTGTTCGGCATGGCCACGAAATACTCCGAGACGTTCGCCGCGGTGAAGTACCGCGTGAAGGACCACAACGGCAACATGCTGGGCGGTGCGATGTACGCGTGGCGCCGCGCATTCGAGAAGGACGGCAAGGCGCCGTGGTGGGGCCTCTTGGGCGCCGGCGCGTTCGCCCTGTTCGCGGCAATCGCCTCGTTCGGCATCGGCTCGGCCGTGCAGTCCAGCGCCATGACGGGCATCATCACGTCGAACTTCCCCGGCATTCCCGCCTGGGGCATCGGCCTGGCCATCGTCATCATGGTGTCCATCGTCATCTTCGGCGGCGTGAAGGTCATCTCGAAGGTGTGCGAGAAGCTCGTGCCGTTCATGGCCATCGCCTACGCGTGGGGATGCATTGTCATCATCGGCATGAACTGGGAGTACGTGTGGCCGGCCATCTGCCTCATCTTCGAGTGCGCGTTCACGCCCAAGGCGGCGTTCGGCGGCGCGGTGGGTTCCGGCATCATGATGGCGCTGCAGTTCGGCTGCGCGCGCGGCCTGTTCTCCAACGAGTCGGGCCTGGGTTCGGCCCCCATCGTGGCTTCGGCGGCCTCCACGCGCAACCCGGCGCGCCAGGCGCTCGTGTCCATGACCGGCACGTTCTGGGACACCGTGGTCATCTGCGCGCTCACGGGTATCGTGCTGGTGTCCACGCTCATCGCCAACCCCGGGATCCTCGAATCGGGCCAGATCCAGGCCGGAGCCGACCTCACGAGCGCGGCGTTCGCGTCCATTCCCTACGTGGGCACGCCCATTCTGGTCATCGGCATGATCCTGTTCGCCTACTCCACCATCCTGGGTTGGTCGTACTACGGAAACCGCTGCGCCGCCTACCTGTTCGGCAAGCACGCCGTGCGCCCCTACCAGGTGATCTACGTGGTGGTGGCGTTCTTGGGCGCCATCGGCATCGGCGACTTGGTGTGGACCATCTCCGACATCACGAACGCGCTCATGGCCGTGCCGAACATCATCGTGGTGCTGCTGCTGTCGGGCCTGATCGCGCGCGAGACGAAGCACTACGTGTGGGACAAGAACCTGGACGAGACGGACGAGACGCCCATTCCCGTGCTGGAATCGAAGTAGCCGGTCGGCCGATCGCGGTTTTCAACAACCCGTTGAACCGTGCGGGGTGGCGACCCGGTCCCCTTCGCGGATCGTATAATCGTTGCCGGCCGTGCGATGCGCGGCCGGCAACGATTCGAAAGGAAACGATATGTCTGGTTCCCAGAAGGCTTTGAAGGTCATTTCCATCATCACTATCGTCTACGCCGTCGTACTGCTCGTGCTGGGCATATTCATGGCGGCGGGCGGCTCGCTCCTGAGCGGCGAAACCATCGACGTGGACGGAACAGCCGCTTCGGCGAGCATTGTGGCGGCCGTTCTGGGCGTCACGCTTGTCATCGGCGGCGTGGTCGACCTCGTCATTGGCCTTTTGGGGCTGCGCGGCGCGAAGAACCCGCGCAAGGTGGGGCCGTTCTTCGTGCTGTGCATCATCGGCCTCGCGCTTGGCCTCGTGGGCCTGGGCATGGCCATCGCCCAGGGCACGTTCGACCCCGCGTCGCTCGTCAACATCGTCATCATCGCCGTGTGCCTGTTCCTGGCCATGCGGGTGAAGCAGCAGGCGTAGGCAGAGGCGCCGGGGAAGCGTCTGCCTTCCGGCGTAAGGCCACCCTTATGCGTCGGTCGGGTTTTGCAGGTTTCGCGTGAACGGCCCCCCTTCCGGGCGAAGCGGGGGCCGTTTCGCGTCCGGTGCCGTAGAATGGAGCGCGGAGATGCGGGTTTTCCCGAAGGCGGCGACCTTCGGGCCGGGCAGAGAGCGAGAGGACAGCATGGTCGAAGAACCCAGGGGGCTCACCGCCGCCGAGGTGGCCGAGCGCGTGGCGCGCGGCGACGTGAACGCCGATGTGGACGTGAAGACGCGCTCCATCAAGCAGATCGTGCTGGAGAACATCTGCACGCTGTTCAACGCCATCAACGTGATTCTGGCCGCGTTCGTGCTGATCACCGGCTCGTACAAGAACATGCTGTTCATGATTGTCATCGCATGCAACGTCGTCATCGGCATCGTGCAGGAGATACGCTCGAAAATCACCACCGACCGTTTGAGCATCGTGGCGGGCTCGCACGCCACGGTCGTGCGCGACGGCGAGCGCGTGGAGGTGCCCCTGCACGAGATCGTGCGCGACGACCTTATCGTGCTAGGCCGCGGCGACCAGGTTCCGGCCGACGCCGTGGTGGTGTCGGGCGCGGCCGACGTGAACGAGAGCCTGCTCACCGGCGAGAGCAACCTCATAAAGAAGGCCGAGGGAGCCGAGCTCATGAGCGGTTCGTTCGTGAACGCCGGCACGGTGCGCGCGCGGGTGGTGCACGTGGGGCACGAGAACTACGCGGCGAAGATCAGCGCGGAGGCCAAGCAGCACAAGAAGGTCAACTCCGAGATCATGAACAGCCTGAACCGCATCATCAAGTTCGTGAGCTTCGTCATATTCCCCGTGGGCGCGCTGCTGTTCGCCCGCCAGTTCTTCAGCGGCGAGGGGGTCGAGCTCAACAACGCCATCCTGTCCACGGTGGCCGCGCTCGTGGGCATGATACCTGAGGGCCTCATCCTGCTCACGTCCACGGTGCTGGCCGTGGCGGTGATCCGCCTGGCCAAGAGCAAGGTGCTCGTGCAGCAGCTGTACTGCATCGAGACGCTGGCGCGCGTGGACACGCTGTGCCTGGACAAGACGGGCACCATAACCACGGGGGCCATGGAGGTGGCCTCGATCGAGGCGGTGGACGGCGCCGACGAGGCAGAGCTCTGCCGGGCGCTGGCGTCGCTCGCCGCGGCCGACGAGGATCCGAACGAGACGGCGCAGGCCGTGGCCGCGCACTGCGCGGCGGGCGGGTTCGAGCCGCTGCCGGCGTCGCGCGTGGTGCCGTTCTCGTCCGACAAGAAGTGGTCGGGCGCGGCGTTCGGGGAGTGCGCCTACGTGATGGGTGCCGGCAAGTTCGTGCTGGGCGACGCGTTCGTCGTCGTGGAGGAGCAGGCGGCTGCCTTGGCCGCCACGGCGCGCGTGCTGCTGGTGGCGCGCGTGGAGGGCTTCGACGAGGACGGGGGCATCGTGGGCGCCCCCGTGCCGCTGGGCTTCGTGGCCATCCACGACCAGATACGCTCCACGGCGGCCGAGACCATCGGCTACTTCAAAGACCAGGACGTCACCGTGAACGTCATCTCGGGCGACGACCCCCGCACGGTGGCGGGCATCGCGGCCCAGGTGGGCGTGGACGGGGCCGACGCCTACGTGGACGCCACGACGCTCGAGACGCCCGAGCAGGTGGCCGAGGCCGTGGAGCGCTACCACGTGTTCGGCCGCGTGAAGCCCGAGCAGAAGAAGCAGTTCGTCGTCGCGCTGCAGAAGCGCGGCCACGTGGTGGCCATGACGGGCGACGGCGTGAACGACACGCTGGCCCTCAAGCAGGCCGACTGCTCGGTGGCCATGGCGGCCGGCTCGGACGCGGCGCGCAACGTGGCGCAGCTCGTGTTGGTGGACAACGACTTCGCCAGCATGCCGAAGGTGGTGGCCGAGGGGCGGCGCTCCATCAACAACCTGCAGCGCTCGGCGTCGCTGTTCCTGGTGAAGACGCTCTTGTCCATGTCGCTGGCCGTGCTGTTCGTGCTGCTGCCGTGGCAGTACCCGTTCCAGCCCATCCAGATGACGCTCATCTCGGCGTTCACCATCGGCATCCCGTCGTTCGTGCTGGCGCTGGAACCGAACAAGGACCGCATACGCGGCCGTTTCTTGGAGAACGTCATCGTGAAGTCCATCCCCGGCGCCGTGTGCGCGGTGCTGGCCGTGCTGACGGTGAACGTGGTGGGGCGCCTAGCGCTGGGTTTCGACTACGGGCAGGTGTCCACGCTGTGCGTGCTGCTCACGGCATGGGTGGGCTCCATGCTCATCGTGCGCCTGTCGGTGCCGTTCACGCCCATACGCACGGCGCTGCTGGTCGTGGTGGTGGGCGGCACCGTGCTGGGCGCGACGCTCTTGCACGGGCTGTTCGGCATCGTGCCGTTCACGCTGGAGATGACCGTGCTGTTCGTCGCGTGCGCCGTGGGCGTGGCGGCGGTGTTCCACTGGCTGTACGGGGTGTTCGGACGCTGGCATGGGGCGCGGCTGGCGAAGATGGCTTAGGGGTTGTTCAACCTGGTCGGGCCGGAGGGGTGCGGGGTGCGCCGTTCGGTCAGTCCTGGCTCGCGCGAACAGCCCACAGGGCTGTTCGGCTCGTGCGGAATCTACGGCGCACCCCGCACCCCTCCGGCCCTGGCCTTTTGCGGATTGAGCTATCTTCCTGGGCTTAGTGGGAGGGTGTTGTTGGGAGGTTTTTGCTTAGCCTAAGGCGTTTTGTTTGGCGGAGGTGGGGATTCTCCAGATTATGCCTTGGCCGAACTCGCAGGCGTACAGGTAGCCGTCGTGGATCGTCAGGTTCGAGACAAAAATGCCGGCGCCTTCGGGAAGCCGCACGGTGGTTATGTCCCAACCGTCGGGGTCGACGACTACGACCTCGCCGGCTTTCAGGTGCGCTGCGTAGATGTTGCCGTCCGCGTCGGTCAGCAGGCCGTCGGGGCCGTGGCCGCCGGTGAGCCGGGCGGCGACGTAGGGCGTGTCCTTCGCGTCCACGTAGGTTTTCGAGGGCACGCAGAGGATCGAGTTCGTGTTGAACTCGGCAACGTACAGGAAGTTCGCATCGGGCGAGATGGTGATGCCGTTGGGGTACGCGAACCCGGTTTTGTAGAGCTCTATCTCGGGTTCGGCGGCATCGTAGCGCACGTAGTACACGTTGCCGTTCTTGTCGAGGTAGTCCGACTGGCCGGGGTCGGTGAAGTAGGCGCCGCCCTGCCCGTCGAGAACGAGGTCGTTCAGCCCTAGAAACGGCGTTCCTTTGAAATCCCCCAGCAGCATTTTGTACTCGAGCGTCTCGATGTCGAACGTGCATAGCCCTTGCGAGCGATCGGTGATGAGCATCGTGGTGTCGTCGATGAACTTCGCGCCGTTGGGCATGGCCTTCTTGGCGTCGTCGTGGTAGACGACCACGGCCTTGCCGTCTTCCACTTTGAGGATGTTCGACATCGCCACGTCGATGAACCACAGGGTGCCGTCTTTGAAGTTCATGCCCTCGATGAGCCCGCTGTTCTCGACGGTCGCGTACTTCTCCCATGCGGCAGTCGGGCTGACGATGTAGTCGTCGGCGAACGTTTTCGGGCCGGCCTGCGCGAATTCGGATGCGGATCCCTCCCCGGATCCCTTCTCGGAGCCTTCCGACCCTTGCGCTTGGTTGCTGCATCCCGCCAGCAAGCCGAGCGCCATCGTTCCGCCGGCGATGACGGACCCTTTCAGGAAGTTCCGCCTGTCGATGCCGTGCGTTTGCATAATGCCCATTTCCTTCTCCCTCCTTCGAATGATGGAAACCCACGCGAAACTATACGAGCCGCGAAAGGCATTCTCCAAATAGCGATTCGGCATGCGGGTATGCTGGTCTCGGATGAAGCGATTCCCGTTTGCGGGCGACTTCGGCGGGCGATGCGCGTCCGCCGCCTGTTCTCTGGCGCTATTCCGAAACGGCATCGGCTCGGAACGAATGCGCATTTCCCCTATGCGGGGAATCCGTTCTACACTTTCGAGGCAGGGGTTGGCGGATTGGATAGGTAAGGAGAGCGAGATGCTTACAGTTGTTTCCCACGAGTATGACGAGAGCACCGGAATCGATCGTTACGTGTTCGACCCGGGAGCCATGAAAGCCCAGGTCAAAGTTATGGTGGAAGATGAAGGCGACCCTCAGGTCCTGCTCGGCGTGGAGGGCATGGCCGTTCAGCAAAGCGTCACCGAGCCCACGTGGACCGTTTGCCGGAACAAGGAGATCGTCGAGATCGCCTTGGCCGACTACCAAGCGCGCCAGTAGCGACGCGAGCGCAGTGCGCCTGCGGGAGCCCGCCTTGAAGAGGCGGGCTCCCGTTTTTTGCGCATGCGCGATCCTGCGTGCGACCGAGGTGAGGAAAGCCCCCCCCTCCCTCGACCGCAGCCTTCGAATTCCTTGGCGCTCGGCTCGATCACGCGCCTGCGGCGCCGGGGGGATCGTAGCGGTCCGCGTAGTAGTCTTTCGAACCCTCGGGCTTGCCGATTTTCCCACGGACCATGTTGTGCAGGAACGGGGTTCCGCACGTTCGGCAGACCCTGCCTCCGGCCGGGATGGGCTCGCCGCACGTGCTGCAGCGCAAGTCCAACCGCAAGGAGAAGATGCCGCATTTGTTGCAATGGGAGCAGGGATAGCAGGGCATGGCTAAGACTTCCTTTCGAGCGCCCGTTGTGCCGGCGCACCGCGCCGGTCGGCGTCATTTCCTCTCGACGCTTGCGCAGAGCACCTCGAGGGCCTCGTCGAGAACGGGGTTGGCGTTGTCAAGGCGGTAGGCCGCCGATATGGGGAAGAACGCGTCGTCGTCGGTTATGGGAACCTGCACGCAGAAGGGGGCGATCCCCATGCCCACGCGCTTGGTGAAGTTGGTTCCCATGATCAGCACGTCGTCCCTGATGCTCGCTGCCGTGGTGAGCAGGTCGGTCTCCTTCATGGAGTAGTGCCTGCGCGTTTTCGGCTTGAAGCCCCGCGAGCGGCAGGCTTCCTCGATGTAGCGCCACGCGTCGCTCACGTGCGATCCCTCGATCTTTATGAGCGTTTCGTCCCTCAGCTGCGAAAGCGAGATCGATTCCCGCTGGGCCAGGCGATGGCTGCTGCTCATGAGCGCCACCCAGGTGCAGCTGCCCAGCTGCACGACTCCGATTTCGTCGTCGTCCGACACATCGCTTTCCGACAGGTAGTCGAAGACGATGTCGCAGCCGCCCTCTTCGAGAATCTCCCGGGGCAGTTGATGCCGGCAGGGCTTCGTCTCGAGGAAGTTGAACCCGTAAACGGGCCCGAGCTCCGCGAGGATGCAGCTCAGCGCCCGCGTCACCATCTCCTCGTTGACGAGCCCGCCGATGGACAGGTGGACGGACGGCGCGACGCGCAGCTCTTTGGCGCGTTCGCTGAAGGCCATCTGCGCCTCGATGAGCTTGTAGGCGTACGACAGCAGCGACGCGCCCGCGGTCGTCAGGCGCATCGAGGACCCCGTCCGGTCGAACAGGGAGAGGCGCAGCTCTTTTTCGAGCGCGTTGATGTGCTTGCTCAGCGTTGGCTGCGACATGTTGAGAAGCCGGGCCGTTTCCGTGAAGTTCAGGTTCTTGGCCAGCTCGACGAACTCGTAGACGATGCGGACATCCAAAGCTCCCACCCCCTTGACGAGAACTCTACGGATACTCCTCCCGCGAAGCGAGGAAGCTGCCTTCGACTATATTAGAACACACGCGGATAATACCACCAATTCCAAAACGGCATGGAAGCGATATGCCCGGGGCATGCGGCTACTCCCAATCGTCATTTTTCGTATGCGCCGCCGCCTTCCTATACTTTCATCGTTCGAGGGGACTCGAATAGGTAGGAGGAGCATTGCAACGCAGGGATTCTCCGAAGAAAGGGGAGTAGGATGAGCATGCAAACTCAGGAAAGACTCGGGAAGATCATGGTGCCCATCATGGCGATCTTCGCCCTGGGAGCATCGCAGGGCGGCGTCAACGCCGGCATGGCCACGATGTCGATGGCGTTTCCCGACGCCGGGGCGAACATCGCCTACATCGTGAGCATCGTGGCTTTGGGCATGATACCCTCGGGCATCATCTCGGGCGCCGTGACGGGCAAGTTCATCAAGTACCGCACGTCCATCATCGCCGCGATCGTTCTGTACGTGATATCGGGTTGCTGGCCGTTCATCGCGCAGGGCACGTCGTTCGCCGCCCTGCTCGTTTCGCGCTTCATTTTCGGTTTCGCCGTAGGCTGGTCGTATCCGCTGGCGCAGGCATTGGTGTTCAAATCGGTGGCCGACGAGCACAAGAGGGCCTCGTGGCTGGGAGTGGGCATGTGCTGCTTCAACCTGGGCAGCATGATCATGGAGTTCGCAGGCGGCTACCTTGCCGTCATCAGCTGGCAGGCATGCTTCCTCGTGTACCTGATCGGCATCATCCCGCTGGTCGTCGTCATATTCACGCTCAAAGAGCCCGAGACCGACGCCCAGCAGGCCGAGGACTTGGCAAAGGCCACGGGCCAGGCCGTGAAGGCGAAGATCCCGCCCATCACGTTCTGCTACATGCTCATGCTCACGCTCGTGACCGGGTTCGCCATGCCGACCATCCTGTACTGCTCGTTCGTCATAGCCGATCCGATCGTCGCGGGATGGATCCTGTCCGCCATGACGCTCGTGGGCGCGGTTTCCGGTTTGACTCTCGGCCCGGTGTACAAGAAGCTGGGGAAGTGGACGCTTCCCGTGTCCATCCTCGTGCTCGGCGTGCTCTACGTGGCGGCCGCCCTGCTGTCTCAGCCCGGCTCGTTCAACCTGGCGCTGTACGCCGTCGCCTTCCTCGTCGGCCACTGGGGCTTCGCCATCATCATCCCGGGCACGGGCGACATGGTCACCAACCTCACGCCCATCGCGGCGGCAACGCGGGCCATGGGATTCAACACCGCGTTCCATCAGCTCGGCTGCTTCATCGGCACGCCCATCGCCGCGCTGGTCATGAGCCTTGTCGGCGGGGCGTCCGTTATCGACGTGCTGCTGCCCACGGCCATCGCGATCGTCGTCCTGGGCGTGATCGACCTCATCCTGGTCGGTTGCACCAAGATAGAGAAGTACGGCGACGCCTACGGCAAGATCGACGCGGGATCAGCGGAAGACTAACCACAACCGAACCATAGGCCTCTTCGAGAGGCGAGAATCGCGCTTCCGAGGGAAGCGCTTGGGAAAGCGTTGCTTGTTTCGATTCGATTCCACCTATCTGAACGTCCAAGGCGAGAGAGTCCTAAGAGAGGAGCTGCACATGTCGCAAGACTACTACGAGAGCCATCGAGGTGAGTGGCAATGGCAGGACGGCGAATACACCGTCACGCGCACCACCGCTTGGTCGGGACCGGGCTGCCATGACGGCTGCGGCGTTCTGTACTACACCAAGAACGGCAAGCTGGAAAAGGTCGAGGGCGATCCCGACAACCCGTTCAACCAGGGGACGCTGTGCATGCGCTGCCTGGAGATGCCCGAGTTCGTGAACAACCCCACCCGCCTGGGCCACCCGATGAAGCGCGCGGGCGAGCGCGGCGAGAACAAGTGGGAGCGCATAACCTGGGAGGAAGCGCTCGACATCATCGAGGAGAAGGTGCGCGCCATCTGGGCGGACTACGGCCCCGAGTCCATCGTCTGCCATATCGGCACCGGCCGCAACAACTGCGACCAGATACCCTACCTGTGCTACGCGGCCTTCGGATCGCCGAACTTCTCCATGGGCTACCTGGCCGGCGATTCCTGCTTCTGCCCGCGTTCGGCGTCCATGGCGTCCCAAAACGGCGACTTCATGATCGCCGACTGCTCCCAGCAGTTCGAGAAGCGCTACGACGAGAGCACGGGCTGGCGCTGCCCCGAGGTCATCGTGAACTGGGGATGCAACGCCGTCGTGTCCAACTCCGACAACTTCTACGGGGGCTGGATCGTCGACTGCATGCAGCGCGGATCGAAGATGATCACCGTCGATCCGTCGCTCACCTGGTTGGCCGCGCGCTCGGAGTACTGGCTGCGCGTGCGCCCCGGCACCGACGCGGCGCTGGCCATGGCCATGCTGAACGTCATCATCTCCGAGGACCTCTACGACCACGACTTCGTGGAGTGCTGGTGCTACGGGTTCGACGAGCTGGCCGAGCGCGTGAGCGATTGGACGCCCGAACGCGCCGCCGAGGTGTGCTGGGTCGAGGCCGAGGACATCGTCGGCGCCGCCCGCCTGTACGCCCAGGCCAAGCCCGCCGCCATTCAATGGGGCCTGAAGCTCGACCAGACCACGAACGCCACGGCGACGGCGTGCGCCGTCAACTCGCTCTGGGTCGTGACGGGCAACGTCGACAACCCCGGCGGCAACATCGTCATCCGCAACGCCTTCGACCAGAACCTGTCCTACGGCTACGGCTACCACCTGCTGTCGCCCGAGGTCCAGGCGAAGCGCTTGGGCGCCGAGTTCCCGCTGATGAGCCGGGCGGGCTACAGCTCTTCGGCCCACGCCGACTCCGTGCTGCAGGCTATCGAGACGGGCGAGCCGTATCCCATCCGCATGGTGTGGATGACGTCCACGAACCCCATCGCCAACATGGGCGCCGACGCGCCGCGCATCTACCGCGCCTTGAAGGGCGTCGACTTCGTGGTGGTCAACGACCTGTTCATGACGCCCACCGCCGTCGCCTTCGCCGACTTGGTCCTGCCGGCCGCCATGTCTCCCGAGCGCAACTCCCAGCGCTGCTGGTGGGTGCCGAACCGCACGCTCACCAAGGTCACCCAGTACGAGGAGTGCGTGTCCGACGACGATTTGGTCACCATGGTGGGCAAGCGCCTGCACCCCGAGAACTTCCCGTGGGACGACAACATCGGCTGGATCAACCACATCTTCGAGCACGAGACCAACGACAAGCTGCCGTACAAGAGCTTCGAGGAAGCGCAGAAGGTCGTGTGGTCCTACCCCGAGTTCCAGTACTTCAAGCACGAGAAGGGCCTGCTGCGCCCCGACGGCCAGCCGGGCTTCAACACGCCGTCCGGACGTATCGAGCTGTACAACACGAACCTGATGCTGTGGGGCTACGATCCTCTCCCCGATTTCAAGGAACCCAGCTGCTCGCCGGTGAGCAATCCCGAGCTTGCCGAGAAGTACCCGCTGGTGCTCACCACCGGCGCGCGCTCCTTCGAGTTCTTCCATTCCGAGCATCGCCAAGCGGGCACCGTCTCGCGCGAGCTGCACCCCGACCCCCTGTTCGAGATGAGCGCCAAGAGCGCCGCCGAGCACGGTTTGAGCGAGGGCGACTGGGCGTGGATCGAGAACCAGCGCGGCCGCTGCCGCCAGAGGCTGCACGTGAACCCGTCGCTCGACGACCGCGTCGTGCGCGCCGAGCACGGCTGGTGGTTCCCCGAGACCGAGGGCGCCGAACCCAACCTCTTCGGCGTGTTCGACTCCAACATCAACAACCTCACCCCGCAGTGCGAGAACGGCGACACCGGGTTCGGCGCCCCGTACGCCAACCAGCTGTGCCGGGTCTACCGGTGCACCGAGGAGAACAGCGAGGTTCTGCCCGGAGAGCAGGTGACCAAGCACGGCGGCTATTCCAAGGTCATCGACGAGTCCAACGGCGACGTGAAGGTAGGTGCCATCTATGGCTAACGCACTCTTGATCGACTACGAGTTCTGCACGGGCTGCCACGCCTGCGAGGTGGCCTGCAAGAAGCACCTCGGCCTGCCGCA
>NZ_JAASIO010000017.1:0-79723 GCF_019731765.1 Gordonibacter massiliensis (ex Traore et al. 2017)
GGGTCGGGTCGGGTCGGGTCGGGTCGGGTCGGGTCGGGTCGGGTCGGGTCGGGTCGGGTCGGGTCGGGTCGGGTCGGGTCGGCCTTCGATCGCGCAACGAAACCCCTACCCCGCCGACACGGGGGAACCAACCGGAGCCGATTCCCCTATACTATATAGTGCAAAAGGAAACGGCAGGGTCCGCCCGACGGAAGGACGGCGCAGCGGAAAGGCGGCGGCATGGAGGGACGCATGCAACGAAGCGACGAGCTGATCGACGCGATAGCGCTGCCCCCGCATGCGGCGCGCGCCCTTTCCGTGCTCGAGGAGGCCGGCTACGAGGCATGGTGCGTGGGCGGGTTCGTGCGCGACGCGCTGCTCGGGCGCCCATGCGCCGACGTGGACATCGCGACCGACGCCCCGTGGCGCGACGTGCAGCGCGCCTTCGAGGCAGCGGGCTGGCGCACGCACGAGACGGGAACGGCCCACGGCACGCTCACCGTCGTCGACGAAGGCGAGGCCCTGGAGATAACCACCTACCGCGCCGACGGCGCCTACACGGATGCGCGACACCCCGAAGCCGTCTCGTTCGTGCGCACCATCGAGGAGGACCTGGCCCGCCGCGACTTCACCGTGAACGCGCTGGCCTACCACACTGCACGCGGGATCCTCGACCCGTACGGGGGCAGGGCGGATCTGGAGGCGCGCACGATACGCGCCGTGGGCGACCCCGCCAAGCGCTTCTCCGAAGACGCCCTGCGCATCCTGCGCGCGTGCCGGTTCGCCTCCCAACTGGGGTTCGGCATAGACGCGGACACCTATGCCGGCATGATGGCGAACAAGAACCAGCTTCTGCGCATCTCGGCGGAGCGCGTGACGCACGAGCTGGAGTGCCTGCTGCTGGGCGAGCACGTGCGCGAGGCGCTCATGGGAACGGTCGACGTGCTGGCGGCGGTGCTGCCGGAGCTGGTGGCGTGCAAGGGGTTCGAGCAGCGCACGCCGTACCATATATACGACGTGCTCGAGCACACGGCGCGCGTCGTGCAGGGCACGCCGCCCTACCCGCTCGTGCGCTGGGCCGCGCTCTTCCACGACACGGGCAAGCCGGCCGCGTTCTTCCAAGACCCCGAGGGCACGGGGCACTTCTACGGCCACGCGAAGATCAGCGTGCGGCTCGCCCAATGCGCCATGGGAAGGCTCGCGCTCTCGCCGGCCTTCGTCGGGCGGGTGCTGACGCTCGTGAGGTATCACGACGACGTCGTCGAGCCGACCTCGAAATCGGTGAAGCGGGCGCTTGCCCGCCTCGGCGGCGACGTGGAGCTGTTCCGCGCGCTCTGCGACCTGAAGCGCGGCGACGCGCTCGCCCAGGCGCCGCAGTGCGCGGGACGGGTGGCGTTGGCCGACGAGCTGGACGCGGTGCTCGACGGCGTGCTGGAAGCGGACGAGGCGTTCACCCTGAAGAAGCTGGGCGTCGACGGGCGCGACGCCATGGCGGCGGGGATCCCGCAAGGGCCGGACGTGGGCGCGGCGCTCGCGGCGGCGCTCGACGCCGTGATCGACGAGCGCGTGCCGAACGAGCGCGGCGCCCTGCTCGCGTTCCTGGACGCGTGGCGCGCTGGGCTGGCCGCGGATTGCGCTGAAAACGTGTAGATTGCCTGACAGCTTGCCTTCCCGCGCGCAACGACCGCTCGCGAAGGCGCCGAACCGGGGCGCTCTTTCCCTATACTTCTGGAGAAATCCGCAAGCCCGAGAAGGAAGCGAGGCGCCATGGCAACGATGACCCAGGAACGCACCCAGCGCGAGACGAGCCGCGAGGCGCAGCCGGAAACGAGCCCCCAGCCGAACCCCGACGCCGCACCGTCGATGAGCATCACCGTGACGGAGGACGGCCCCTACGTGGTGAAGGGCTCCGTGCCGCTGCTGGAAGAGGTCATCACGCCGGTCGACGGGCACTACGAGTACCGCGTGCGCCGCGCGTTCCCCGCTGCGCAAACGTACGCGCTCTGCCGCTGCGGGCGCACGACGACGCCTCCGTTCTGCGACGGCTCCCATGCGGCCGCAGGGTTCTCGGGCGCCGAGACGGCCAGCCGCGCGCCGTTCGAGGAGCGCGCCGACGTGTATCCCGGCGAGGGCGTCACGCTGCTCGACGACAACCGGTGCGCCTTCGCCCGGTTCTGCCATCGCGAGGACGGCGACGTGTGGACCCTCACCGAGCTCTCGGGCGACGAGCGGCTGGAGCGCGAGGCCGTCAAGGCGTCGTCGGACTGCCCGGCGGGACGCCTGGTGCACTACGACACCGACGACGGCACGGTTCGCGAACCGCCGCACAACCCCGCGATCTCGCTGCTGGAAGACCCCGAGAAAGACGTGAGCGGGCCGCTGTTCGTGCGCGGGGGCGTTCCGCTCGTCGGGGCGGACGGCACCGCCTACGAGATGAGGAACCGCTACGCGCTCTGCCGCTGCGGCGCGTCGCGCAACAAGCCTTTCTGCGACGCCATGCACGTGAACGTGAGGTTCTTGGACGGACTCGACTAGGCGGGGCTCGGGCGAGGATCGTCCTCGGTTGCAGAGATCCTTCGACTGCGGCCTTCGGCTCGCCGCTTCGCGGCGCCGCCCTCAACCTGTACCGCGCGGTGCGCGAACGCCGCGCAGGATCGCGACTTCGAGATTTTCCAAAAAAGTGTGCTTTGGGGTCTTGACGAAGGGCAACGCTCCCCGTAATATATGCACTCGCGCTTGCGTCTCGCGGTCAACACCCCGGGATGTGCATCGGTAAGCCGATGGGGTGTCGTCTAATGGCAGGACAGCGGTTTCTGGTACCGTATGTGAGGGTTCGACTCCTTCCACCCCAGCCATTTTTACGGTATACTGCACAGCGCACGATGTGGCTCCGTCGTCTAGCGGTTTAGGACGCCGCCCTCTCAAGGCGGAGGTCGCCGGTTCGAATCCGGTCGGAGCTACCAAGAACTTGCAGGCCGGGGCTGATGCCCCGGCCTTTTTGCTATTTCACCCCGAAGAGACGGAGGCCGCATGGATCGAACGAACGCGAACGGCACCGAAGCAGCCGCGGGCACGGGATTTTTCGACGACGTGGTCGAAGAGATGGGAGGGGCGGCCGAAGAAGCGCTTCCCGGCATCGACGCGACGACGACCCGGGCGTGCCTGGCGGCCCCCTTCGGCGTGCCGGTGGAGCTGTTCCCCGACCTGTACCTGGTGCGCGTCCCGCTGCCGCACAACCCCCTGAAGGCGCTCAACTCCTACCTGGTGCTCTCCGACGACCGCACCACGATCGTCGACGTGGGCTTCAACCACCCCGCCTGCGAGGAGGCGCTCGACCGGGCGCTTGCCGCGCTCGGTCGCACCTGGGACGGCGTGGAGATCGTGCTGACGCACTCGCACCCCGACCACACGGGCAACCTCGACCGCATCTACCGCGACGGCATGGCCGTGCTCGCGAACCTCCACTCGTTCCAAGAGGTGGAGAACCTGCAGGACATGGAGGCGCACGTGTTCGATCCCCTGCTGCTGAAGGCGGCCACGCCGCATCAAAGCGGCCTGTGCTTCGAGAAGGGCAAGCCCACCCTGCACGTGTCCGCCGAGCTGCTGCCGCTGAAGAACCAGCCGGCCGTGACGTTCTTGCGCGAGGGCGACGTGCACCGCGCCGGCCCCTACGCGTTCGAGGTGCTGGAGACGCCGGGGCACGACCCGTGGCACATCTGCCTGTACGAGCCCTCCCTCAAGGCGCTGATCGCGGGCGACCACGTGCTGGAGCGCATCACGCCGTCCATCGCCTCGTGGTTTCCCGCCTACAACGCGCTCGAGGAGTTCCTGGCGAGTTTGGGCAAGGTGCGCGACCTGGACGTCGCGCGCGTGCTGCCCGCTCACGGCGCCATGTTCGGCGACCTGCGCGGGCGCGTCATGCAGCTCATCGGGCACCACGAGGACCGTTTGCAGGAGATCTACGACCTGGTGGCCCAAGGGCACGACGACATCGTGTCCATCTCGTCCCACGCGAAATGGCGCTACGACAACTGGCGCGAATGGCCGCTCGACCAGAAGTTCTTCTCGATGGGCGAGACGATGGCCCATCTGATATACCTGGTCTGCGAAGGTAAGCTGAAGCAGACCATCTGCGGCGACGAGTACCGCTTCGAACTGCCGTAGCCGAGCGGGCTCGAGCGCGGAACGGGAGCCGGGCGCACAGGCGGCCGGACGGGCTTCTCGCCCGTCCGGCGAAGGCGGGCCGAGGGAAAAGGAGCGTATCCATGCATATCGACCTGATCATCGAAAGCGAGCGCGTGTTCACGGGAACGGGCGGGACGGCGGGCCCCGGCGCCGTGGCCGTCTCCGGCGACCGGATCGCGGCCGTCGGGCCGCGCGACGACGTGCGGGCGCTGGCGCGCGAGGCCCGCGACGGCAGTGCGGCGCCCGAAGTGCGCGACTTCGGCGACGCGCTCGTGGTGCCGGGCTTCCACGACTCGCACCTGCACTTCTTCCACTCGGCGGTGTACTCCTCCCCCTTGGCCGCCATGTTCCTGGGCGAGAGCGAAACGGACTGCGTGGCGCGCATGCGCGCGTTCGCCGCCGGCCGCGCGGACGGCTGGCTGCTGGCGCAGGGGTGGCGCGAGTACCGCTGGGACCCTCCCCTGCTGCCGTCGAAGCGCTCGCTCGACGAGGCGTTCCCCGAGCGTCCCGTGGCGCTGTACTCGGGCGACGCGCACACGCTGTGGCTGAACTCGTGCGCCCTGCGCGAATTGGGGCTTGCCCGCGACAGCGTGCCGCCCGCCGGCGGCTCCTACGACCGCGACGAGCACGGCGAGCTCACGGGCATCGTGCGCGAGGCGGCCGCCATGGAGCTCATGCCGAAGATCATGGGGGCTTTCACGGACGCCGAGGTGACGAGCGCGTACCGGGGTTTTCTGGCGCAGCTGGCCGAGAACGGCGTGACGAGCGTGTGCGACCTGTCGCTCATGGCCCATCCCGGACTCGACTTCATCCGCGACGACGTGCACGCGGCGCTGCTCGCGTCCGGCGAGCTGACGGCGCGCGTGCACCTGTTCCCCACCCTGCTGGAGGACATGGGCAGGTTCGAGGGCATGCGGGAGCGCTACACCGGGCCGCTTTTGCAGGCGCCCGGGTTCAAGCAGTTCTTCGACGGCGTGTCGAGCCAGCACACGGCCTGGGTGACCGAGCCCTACGCGAACGCCCGCGCGGCGGGCGACTGCGGGCGGCCCACGGTGGATCCGGAGGCCATGCGCTCCCTCGTGCTGGCGGCGGCCGCGAAGGGCTACCCCGTGCGCATCCACACCATCGGCGACGCGGCCATCCACGCCGCGCTCGACATCTTCGAGGAGGCCCGCGCGACCTACGGGGCGCTGCCCGAGGGGCGGCGCAACTGCTTGGAGCACCTGGAGAACTTCCTGCCGGAGGATCTGGAGCGCCTGAGCGCGCTGCAGGTGGTGGCGGCCGTGCAGCCGCCGCACATGACGCTCGACCCCGGCGGCCCCGAGCGCGACCTGGGGCCCGAGCGCGTGCCGTTCATGTGGCCCTTCCGCACCCTGCTCGACCACAACGCCGTGCTGGCCTTCGGCACCGACTCGCCCGTGGTGGGCGTGAACTCGATGGACGTGCTGTACAGTGCCGTGACCCGGCAGGACCCCGCGACGCACGAGCCGGCCGGCGGCTGGCTGCCAAAGGAGCGTATCGGGATGGCGGAGGCCCTGCGCGCCTACACGCAGGGCAGCGCGGCCGCGGCCGGAAGGCGGCGCGAGCTGGGCACGCTGGAGGCGGGCATGTTGGCCGACGTGACCGTGCTCGACCGCGACCTGCTGGCGTGCGCGCCCGAGGACATCCAGAAGACACGCGTGCTGGCCACCTTCACGGGCGGACGGTGCGTGTTCGAGCGGTAGGGCTCGAGCAGGTTGAGAGGCAGGCGAGCGAAACGCCGCTTGCCATGCGGCCGCAGGCCGCATAACGAACGCGCAGGTCGGCCGCGCGGAAGCGGAGCGAACCGCGCTTCGCGCGCAAGCGCGAAAACTGCCGCCCAGGTTGGCGCTAGTAAGCCAGCGAGGGCGGCTGTGGTGCCCGAGATCGTGGGGATGGCGGGGGCGAAGCGTACTTCGGTACGCGAGCCTCCGGCATCGCCGCGAGGTCGGGTGCCACGGACGGCCGCAGCGTCGAGGGGTTCCGGCGGCCGACAGGTCGACGGAACCTAGTATTCCCACATGTGATCTAAGGGCCCGCTGCCCTTCCCCAGGTCCAATCCCGAGGCCAGGGCGCCGCGCACGTAGTCCTTGGCGCTGCGCACGGCCTGCTCCACCGACCAGCCGCGCGCGAGACCGCAGGCGATGGCCGAGGAGAGCGAGCAGCCCGTGCCGTGCGTGTTCCGCGTGTCGATGCGCGGGGCGCGCAGCCAGAGCGCCGACGCCTCGGCGTCCGCCGCGAGCACGTCGTCGGCCCGCTCGGTGCCGTGGCCGCCCTTCACGAGCGCCGCGCCGCGCACCTGGACGGCCAGCCGCCGCGCCGCGCGCTCCATCGAGGCGTCGTCCTCGACCGCGAACCCGCAGAGCACCTCGGCCTCGGGCATGTTCGGCGTGGCCACGTCCGCGAGCGGCAGCAGGCGCCGCACGAGCGCCTCGACCGCGTCCTCGTCGATGAGCCGCGCCCCGCTCGTGGCCACCATGACGGGATCGACCACGACGTTGCGCGCCTCGTGCCTTTCGAGCGCGTCGGCCACCGCCTCGATGATGGCCGCCGACGACACCATACCCACCTTCACCGCTGCGGGGCGGATGTCGTCGAACACGGCGTCGATCTGCGCCGTCACGAACGCCGGGTCGACGTCGAGCACGCCGAACACGCCCGTGGTGTTCTGCGCCGTGAGGGCCGTGACGGCGGTTTCGGCGAACAGACGATGCGCGGCGATGGTCTTGATGTCGGCCTGGATGCCCGCGCCGCCGCTGGAATCCGAGCCCGCGATGCTCAGCACAGCCTCCATGGCTACCCCTCCAAAAACGCGACGGCTTCGCGCGTTGGCACGACTTTCGCGGCATAGCACGTCTCCATGTAGGCGAGGCCCTCGTCCTGATCGCCCACGAGGAACGTGAGCGTGGCATCGCCCGCCACCACGATGCGGAAGTTGTTGAAGTACGCGTCGGCCACCGTGTGGCGCACGCAGATGTTCGTGTCCATCCCGATGCACAACAGGGTGTCGACGCCCAGCTCGTCGAGCAGCAGGCGCAGGCCCGTTTGGAAGAAGCCGCTGTAGCGGCGCTTGTCCACCACGTAGTCGCCCTCGCCGCACTTGAGCTGCGGTGACGGCTGGGCCTGCGGCGTGCCCGCCAAACCGTGCTCGCCCCACAGCTCGAGCTCGCGATCGAGCCCCAGAATGTGGGCGTCGTTCGTGAACACCACCGGCACGCCCGCGCCGCGCGCCGCATCGCACAGGCGCGCCGCGTTCTCCACCACGGGGAGCATGGCCTCGCGCAGGGGCGACGGCAGCGCGGTCGGATCGCCCAAGACGTCGATGACGAGCAAGGCGCAACGCCCCTTGTCGAGGTCGGCCAGCTCGAACGCGTTCTTGTTCAGTTCGTCTCCAAGCATCGTGTCTCCTTCACCGTAGCCCGAGGCCCTTTGCAGACCCCGGCATCCGACTGTCCCGTCGATCATACCGGAAACCGCCCCCAACCGCCAAAAGCACGCCCAAGCAACGCAACCGCCGCATTCCCGCAGACGGCCGCCCTTCCTCTCACCAAGCCCGACCAAGCACATCACTCCCCGGTTGAGCTCTTCTCAACCGGAATAACGCAGGCGGCGGGCGCGGGGGCGTCCACCAAGCGAGTTCCGCACGAGCCAAACGCCCCCTGCGGGGCGTTTGTGCGAGCCAGGACTGCCGAGCGACTGGACGCCCCCGCGCTCGCCGCCGGACAGGTTTACTGCAGGTTGAGGTCCACCGTCAACCCGTCCATGATGCGATTGACGGTGCGCATGGCGCACATCTTGCCGCACATGGTGCACGTGCCGTCGTTCGACGGCGGGGCGCTGTCGAAGTAGCGGCGAGCTTTGACAGGATCGAGCGCCTCGGCGAACATGCCCTCCCAGTCCACGCGGCGCCGCGCGTCGCTCATGCGGTTGTCGCGGTCGCGCGCACCGGGCACGCCCTTGGCGATGTCGGCCGCGTGCGCCGCGATGAGCGTGGCCACGAGGCCCTCGCGCACATCGTCGGCGTCGGGCAGGCGCAGGTGCTCGGCCGGCGTGACGTAGCACAGGAAGTCAGCGCCCGACGACGCCGCGATCGCCCCGCCAATGGCGGCCGTGATGTGGTCGTAGCCCGGCGCGATGTCGGTGACGAGCGGCCCCAGCACATAGAACGGCGCGTCGTGGCACAAGCGCTTCTCCAGCTTCATGTTGGCGGCGATCTCGTCGAGCGCCATGTGGCCGGGACCCTCCACCATCACCTGCACGCCCGCGTCCCACGCGCGGCGCGTGAGCTTGCCGATCTCGATGAGCTCGGCGATCTGCCCCGCGTCGGAGGCGTCGTAGGTGGAGCCGGGGCGCATGGCGTCGCCGATGCTGATGGTGACGTCGTGCTCGTGCAGGATGGCCAGCACGTCGTCGTAGAACTCGTAGAACGGGTTCTCGTTGCCGGTGGCCTCCATCCACGCGAACAGAAGCGAGCCGCCGCGGCTCACGATGTTCGTGAGGCGGCCCGTCTCGCGGAACGACTCGATGGTGCGCCGGTTCATGCCGGCGTGGATGGTGACGAAGTCCACGCCGTCCTCGGCGTGCGCGCGCACGACGTCGAGGAAGTCCTCCGCCGTGATGTCCACCAGGGCCTTCTCCAAATAGCCGATGGCGTCGTACATGGGCACGGTGCCGATCATGACCGGCGATTTCTCGATAAGGCGCGTGCGGAAGGCCCGCGTCTTGCCGCTGTTCGACAGGTCCATGATAGCGTGCGCGGCCAGCTCGAGCGCCACGTCCACCTTCTTCCACTCCTCGGCCTCGTCGGCGAGGTCGCCCGATATCCCCAGGTTCACGTTGACCTTCGTGCTCAGTCCTCCGCCCACGCCCTCGGGCGAGAGACTTTCGTGGTGGACGTTCGCGGGAATGGCGATGCGCCCGGCGGCCACCCCCTCGCGCACGGACTCGGGGTCGCGGCCCTCCTTGTTCGCGACGGCGCGCATGGCCGGCGTGACGATGCCGGCGCGTGCGCAGTCGATTTGCGTGACGGGTTCAGGTTGGCCTTGCGGCGCGGCGCTGATCTGCGTCATGGAACTCCCTTCGTTGGCATTACCCATGTCAGGTTCCTCGGGTCGAAGCGTGATCGGCGCTTCCTCTCAGCCTGCCCGGTCGCGACGCGGCTGCAAGCTCCCCGGTATGTGGACCGCCCGGATGGGCGGCGCGGCACGCATGCGGTGCCGTATCGGGCGATTATACCGCCCCGCCCTGCGACGAGCGGGCCGAATCCGCCAGCGCGCTCTACGAACCGTCGATTGCGCGCGGAAACGGAATCGCCGACAATGGAGGAAAACGGACGCGACGGCAAGGACGAGCCATGGACCCGCAACGGAAAAAGCAGCTCAAGCAGGAGTACAGCGAGCGCAAGCCCCTCATGGGCGTGATGGAGATGCGCTGCCGAGCGACCGGCGAGAGCTTCCTCATAGCCACGAACGACCTGCACGCGACCGAGAACGGCCTGATCGCGCGCTTCGACGGCGGCAGCCACCCCAACAAGCGCCTGCAGGCGCTCTGGAACGAGCACGGACGCGAAGGGTTCTCGTTCGAGCTGGTCGAGGAGCTGGAGCACGACGACGCGCGCGAGGACTACGCGGAGGAGCTACGGGAATTGCTGGAGTTGTACCTGGAGGAGCACCCCGGGACGGCGCGCGTCTGGCGTTGAGGAGCGCGGGCGGCAAAGCCGAGGGAGGAGCAGGGAGGTCGCGTTTTCGCGCTGGCGCGCGAACGGGCGCTCTGGAGAGCGCCCCTACGGGATCTACCTGCCAAGCAGGATGTTCGCACATGGAAGCTTGAAAACGCCTGCATCGCGACCAAAGCAACAGCGCGCTGGATCAGACCGCGCGGAAGCGAAGCGGCCCGCGCTTCGCGCGCCAGCGCGAAAACAGCCGTCCAGGTTGGCGCTAGTAAGTCAGCGAGAAGGGCCGTGGTGCCGAAGATCGTGGGGATGGCGGAAGCGAAGCGTACTTCGGTACGCGAGCTTCCGTCAGCGCCGCGAGATTCGGTGCCACGGCCCTTCGCAGCGTCGAGCCTATCCTTTGCCCGTCAGGGCAAAGGATAAAAGACGTACAGCGTGCCCTCTTCCACCGCGATGCGCGCCGGACGGCCGATGAGCTCGTTGGAGACGCCGCGGGACGTGCGGTTGGAGAGGTCCTCGTCGTCGAGGGAGTACAACATGCCCGTCTCTATCACGCCGCGCGCGCGATCGTTGGCCGAGAACACCGACACGGTGCCCGACTCCATAACGGGCAGATCGAGCACGTCGGGGCCTGTGAGCAGGCGCAGCGCGCTATCGACTCCCACGGCGGTCACATAGTAGTCCTGCTCGGAGAACTTGGCGAACAGCTGGAGGTTCGCGACGGTGTGGTCGAGCCGCCCGCCCAGGGCGGCGTACACCACCAAATCGTCGTAGTCCCAGGCCACCGCCTTTTCCAGCGCCAGCTCCATGTCGCTTTTGTCCTTCTTCACGGGAAAGCGCGACACGCGCCGGCATTTCGGCTGGTAGCCGAGCGAGTCGAAGTCGCCCACCGCCATGTCGGGCTTCACGTCGAGCTCCTCCAAGTAGGCGAAGCCGGCGTCGACGGCGATCACGAACTCGAACATGCCCGCGTCGTAGCGGGCCTTGAAATCCTCGGCGTTGAATTCGGGCGATGCCCCCACGAGCGCGCACGTCGCCATCTACCTCGCCCCTTCCGCTCCGTCGGCGGCCGCGACCACACCGGCCCTCGATCCGCCCGCATCCGCCGGCGCCTGCGCGGCGAGCGCGGAGAGCGCTTCGCCCTCTAGCCGATGGAGGACCAAGGGGTCCACCCGCGCCGCGCCGAGGCGTTCGTAGAACGCGAGGCCCCCCTCGTTCGTGTCGCGGCAGTGCCACGAGAGGCGCTCGTAGCCCCGCTCCTCGCAAAGCGCGGCCAGCCGAGCCATGAGCGCGCGGCCCGTGCCGCCGCCCCGGTACGCCTCCTCCACGAACAGGTCTTCCAAATACACGCCGCAGGCGCCCTTCCAGGTGGAGAACGTACGGCAGAAAACAGCGCACCCCACCACGCCGCGGTCCGGATGCACGGCGACCAGAGCCTCGCCCGCCCCCTTGTCGAACATGCCCCGCTCGATATCCTCGGCCGTGGCGGCCACTTCGCCCTCCCGGCCCATATCGGCTGCCAGCGCCTTCGTCAACCTCAGCAGGTCGGCCGCATCCTCGCGCTCAGCGAAGCGTATGGTGAGTTCTTCGTTCATGGTGCTCCTTGCCTTCCCGCAGATGCGGGTTTCGGTTGCAACCGCCGTCGCGTTTCGCGCCTGCGGCAGCCTGCCCGTCCAACCAGCCGCATGCGGGCCGTTCCGGTTTTTCGCGCTGCTTCGCGTTTCGCGGGCGCGCGCTGCGTTCGGTTTGCTAGAATACCATATGCGAGCGGGCCAGACGATCGCGCACCTCGGTGTGAGGAAAGTCCGGGCTCCGCAGGGCAGGATGCCAGCTAACGGCTGGGCGGGGCGACCCGACGGAAAGTGCCACAGAAAAGAAAACTCCCCCGGCTCGTCTGGGAGAAAAGCTGAAACGGTGCGGTAAGAGCGCACCAGCGCGTCGGCAACGGCGCGGCTTGGAAAACCCCATCCGGAGCAAGCGCAAATAGGAACGCGACACGGTGGCCCGCCGTACGTTCGGGTTGCGTGCTTGAGGCGTGCGGCGACGCACGTTCGAGATAAATGGTCGTCCAACGACAGAACCCGGCTTATCGGCCCGCTCGCATCTACCTGTCGCAACGAACGCGAGGAGGCCGCATGGCGAAACTCGGCATGGTCGGCGGCACCGGCCCTGAGTCGACGGTGCTCTACTACCGCGAGATAGCATCCCGCTACCAGAAGCGCCACCCCGAAGGGGCCTTTCCCGAACTCGCCATCGACACCGTGAACATGTACGAGATGTTGGGCTATTGTCGAAGCGGGGACTTCGATCGGCTGGAAGCCTATCTGATGGAAGCCGTGCGCAACCTGGAAGCGGCGCGGACGGACTTCATCGTCCTGACGGCGAATGTGCCCCATGTCGTGTTCGATCGGCTGCAGAAGCGGGCGCACGTCCCCATGCTGAGCATCCTCGAACCCACCTGCCGCGAAATCGCAAAACAAGGGCTGCGGCGCGTAGCCCTTCTGGGCACGGGTTTCACGATGGAGCAGCCTTACTTCAAGACCGTGTTCGCCGCGCACGGCATCGACGCGATCGCGCCCGACGCCGGCGAACGAAAAGCCGTCGACGGCATCATCGCCCACGAGCTGGAATTCGGCGTGGTGAAGGACGAGTCGAAAGCCTTCGTCGATCGCGTGATCGAACGACTCGTTGACGACGAGGACGCCCAAGGCGTCGTGTTGGGCTGCACCGAGCTTCCCCTGATGTACGCGCACGCCGAGCTTCCCGTTCCCGCCTTCGACACCATGCAGCTGCACCTCGACGGCATCGTCGACCGGATGCTCGAGGACTAGTCGAAGGCGGAGGACGGCGGCGCCCCTTTCCGCTTCGGCAAAGCATGCCGCCAGGCTCGCGTCATGCTGGAAACAGCGCGTACGCTCGCCCCTCTGCCGCTTCGTGCGGCCGAACGGCCACCCCGAAGGCGCGCTCGATAGCACCCGTGCCCAGCACTTCGCCCACGCTTCCCGCCGCCGTGGCGCGCCCGCGCTCCATGACCAAAAGACGATCGGAGTAGCGTAGCGCCAGGTCGAGGTCGTGGATGACCATGACGACGGTCTTGCCGGCCTCCTCGTTCAGACGACGCACCAGCTCCATGGTCTCATGGCAAGCGCGGATGTCCAAATAGGTGGTGGGCTCGTCGAGCACGATGAGGCCGGTGTCCTGCGCCAGCGTCATGGCGATGAACGCGCGCTGGCGCTCGCCGCCCGACAGCCGCCGCAGCTCGTGCGTGCGGAACGCCGCGATGCCCGCCAGCTCGAGGGCGCGCTCCACCTGCTCGCGATCCTCGCGCGAGAGCCTTCCCTGGCGCGCCTGATACGGGTAGCGCCCGCATGCCACGAGCTCCTCCACCGTCATGGCCGGCGGGCGGGCAGCCTGGGCCAGCACGGCCACGCGGCGGGCCCGCTCCTTCGCCTTCATCGACAGCGTGGGCACGCCGTCGATGCGCACCTCCCCTGCCTGCGGGCGCAAGAGGCCGTCGACCAGCTTGACCATCGTGGACTTCCCGCAGCCGTTCGGGCCGACGATGCTGGTCACGGCACCGTGGGGAAACGTCGCCGAAAGGCCCTCGATGAAGGGCTCCTTTCCGTAAGAGAACGACACGTCGCGCAGTTCGATGGCGGGGACTTGATCGCGCTGGCGCCGCGCGGGATCCTTCGACTCCGCGCCGCGCGCTCCACTCAGGATGACAGGAGACGGCGCGGCGCGCGTCGCCGCATTGCGAGGTCCCCCTGCGCTCGCTTCGCGCGCCCGGACATGCAACAGTCCACGGGACTGCTGCACTCCCGAGACGGTGGAGGGCGGCGCGGTGCGCTCGTCCAAAGTGACGGAGAGTCGTGCGGCGCATTCGCTCGGGATGACGGGGCTACTCAAGGCTCCCCCTCCTGTTCTTCAAGATGAGGTAGATGAAGAAGGGACCGCCCAAGAACGCCATGAGGATGCCCACCGGCACCTCGTACGGTACGAACAGCACGCGCGCCAGAAGGTCGCACACGACGACGAACGCCGCGCCCGCCACGGCCGACAGCGGCAGCACCATGCGGTTGTCGTGGCCCACGAAGAACCGCACGAGATGCGGGATGATGAGCCCCGCGAACCCCAGCAGGCCGGCGAAGCTCACGGCCGCGCCCGCCAGCACGGCGGCGAGTCCCAGCATGGCCAGCCGGCACGCGCCCACGTTCATGCCGAGCGCGTGGGCCGTGTCGTCGCCGAGCGCCATGATGTTGAGCTTGCCCGCCGCGAACAGCGCTGCGGCAAGCCCGGCCGCGATGTAGACCGCCGGCCACAGCAGGTCGTCCATGAGCACGCCGGCCAGACCTCCCACGAGGAAGGTCGACGAGCCTATGTAGGCGTCGGGGTTCACGATGAGGATGGTGTTCATGCCCGCGCCGAACACCGTGGTGATGGCGATGCCCGCCAGCACCACGGTGAGCCTCGACGTGTTGGCGCCGAGCGAGATGCCGAAGATGACGAGCGCCGTGACGAGCGCACCCAGGAAGGCCGCGAGCGGCGGCAGCCACAGCACCTGAGGAAACACGCTGGCCGCAACGAGCACGAACAGCCCGGCGCCCGAGTTGATGCCGATGATGTTGGGGCTGGCAAGCGGGTTGTCCAGCACGGCCTGGATGATGGCGCCCGCCACGGCCAGCGCCCCTCCCGCCAGAAGCGCCGCCAGCACGCGCGGCAGGCGCACGTTCACGAGAATGCTCTTCGCCGCCGCGCTCACGTCGCCGCCGGTCGCCCAGGCGACGAGGTCCCCCCAGCTCACCGAGGACGAACCTGCGAGGAAACCCGCCGCCGTCACCGCCGCCAGAACGGCGACGGAAGCGACCGCGACAAACGGCGCTTTCAAAGAGCCGCTTCGCCGCACGGCCTTTTCGCCTTCGAGCTCAGACACGGGACGCCCTTCGCCCTACGCGTACAGCGCGTCGAAGAGCACCTGGTAGCTCTGGTCCCAGCGCTCGTTCGGCTTGTACTGGAACAGGTGCGGATCGAGCGCGACGTAGCGGCCGTCCCGCACCGCCGAGAGCGTGGACCAGGCGGGATTCGCCGCCGTCTGGTCTTCGAGCGCCTTCATGGCCGCCGCGTCGTCGTTGCCCATGGGCACCACGAAGATGAAATCGGGATCCATCTCGATGATCGACTCCAGGCTGAAGTCCTTGAGCAGGCTGGGGTTCTCGTCGGCCAGGTTCTTGACGCCCAGGTCGGCCAGCATGGCGCCCGTCATCGTGGAGGACGCCTGCACGCGGGTGCCGCCCGAATACGTGGTCAGCACGAGCGCCGAAGGCTCCTCGCCTGCGGGCACCTTGGCTTTGACCGCCTCGATGCGGTCGGACACGGCCTGGCCGTTCTGCTCGTACAGATCGTCGCGGCCCGTGACGTCGCAGCAGGTGCGCAGCATGCGCAGGTAGTCGTCGAACGTCGTCACCTGGAAGCATGCCACCGGGATGTTCGATGCGACGAGCGCCGCCTTGAGGTCCGCTTGGTTCGAATCGCCGCCGCGACCGCCGGAACCGCTCGTCATGATGACGAAGTCGGGCTCGAGCGCGATGATGGACTCCAGGTTCAGGTTCGCGAAATCGCCTACCTTCTGCACGTTTTCGGACTTGAGATCGTAGTCGGACAGCGTGAACGCGTCGTCCGACGCGCCTACGAGCGTGCCGCCTGCCAGCTCCCACATGCTCGCGAAGCTGCCCATGCACGCCACCACGCGCTGCGGGTTGTCGACCGCGACCTCGGTGCCCGTGTCGTCGGTGAACGTGACCGCGCCGGCTTGCGGGGCGCTTTGGGCTTCCGCCTTCGGGGCGCCCGCGTCGGCTCCGGCTTCGGGCTGGGCGGTCGAGCAGCCGGCGAGCAACATCGTCGCGGCGAACGAAGCGGCGACGGCAGTAGGAACGATGCGTTGGGAGATGATGGTCATGGATGGGGGTCCTTTCGTTTGATACGTAAGCTGGACAAGCAGAGCGCCAAGCTGTCATCCTGAGCGGAGCGCGCAGCGCGGAGTCGAAGGATCCCGTGCGGCGTCAGCCGTAAGGCTTCCTGCTGACGCCGCACGGGATCCTTCGACTACGGCGGCTTCGCCGCCTCCGCTCAGGATGACATACCGCCAGTCCCGATGGCGCTCCAAGATGACAGGGGCAAAGGTGCCTTTCGGCCCTCGCGCTAGACGGCGGTCGCAACCAGGGCGTTGCCGTGGGCGCAGTAGTCGTCTTGGGCGAGGATGTCGCCGTCGTGGTAGTACGCGGCGCGCGCTCGGCAACCGCCGCAACCGTCGCGGTAGTCGCAGGTGCCGCACGAGCCGGAGTATGCCTGCGTGCGCAGGCGCTCGAACACGGGGCTCGTCCTCCATATCTCGTCGAAGGGCCGCTCGCGCACGTCGCCCGCCTCCTCGGTCATGTAGGCGCAGGGACGCACGATGCCCTCGCTGCCGACGACGCAGTACGTGAGGCCGGTCAGGCATCCGCGGCTGAAGCGCGTCTCCACACCCAGCTGCTTCGCCACGCGCGTGAACTGGGGCGCGCACGTGGGCTTCACGTCGATGGGCACCTCGGCGGCTTTGCGCATGATGTCGCCCAGCAGCCGCTCGTTCTCCAGCACCTCGAGCGAGGTCTCTTGAATGAACTTCCCGCGACCCACCGGAATGAGGAAGAACACGTAGTGCGCGATGGCGCCGATCTCCACGGCGAAGTCGGTGACGGCGCACACCTCGTCGCGGTTCCAATCCACCACGGTGGTGTGCAGCTGGAACGGAAGGTCCGCCTGCTTGCAGGCCTCGATGCCCGCCATGGTGAGGTCGTGGGCGCCTGCTAAGCCGCGAAACCTGTCGTGCTTGGCGGCATCGAGGCTGTCCACCGAGATGCCCATGGCGCAGGCTCCGGCCTCCTTCAGCCGCACGGCGACCTCGGACGTGATGAGCGTGCCGTTCGAGCCGAACACGGGACGCAGCCCACGCGAGGCGGCGTGCGCCACGAGCTCGTAGATATCGGGGCGCATGAGCGGCTCGCCGCCCGAGAAGATCATCACCTTGAAGCCCGCGCAGGCTATCTCGTCGATCAGCTTCTTGCCCTCCTCGCAGGAGAGCTCCAAGGCGCTGGCCTCCTCGGCGTCCTGATAGCAGTGGACGCATTTGAGGTTGCACTTGTTCGTCGTCATCCACGACACGAGCATGGGCGTATTCCTTTCATCCGGGCGCGCCGGCAGACGGCGCGCGAAGCGGCAGCGGCAGAAACGCGACAATAGGTTTTGGGATGCGCCGGGCGGGTTCGGCATCGGGAGGTAGGAGGGATCTGGTGCGGAACCCGACCGGCGCCGGGTGGGCTAGTCGGCCGGGTCGGGCCGGTCGCCATAGGCGGCGACCACGGCCTCCAGATGGTCGAACACGGTTTGGCGCAGCTCGTCGAACGAGCCGTCGTCACCGCCGTGCGGAGCGATGTTCTCCATGAGGATGAAATTCCGCTCGGTCGCGGCGGCGTCCTGCGACGCGTCAAGGGCCAGGTACCGCTTGGCCAAATCGCGGTTGCGCGGGCTGTCGACGGGTTCGCCCGCCGGCATGAGGCGGATGGTGTCGGCGATGAGCTCGTGCCACTTCGACACGGACTCGCCGCGCGCGACGAGATCCTCGGCGGCCGTCTCGACGGCGGGCGCGTCGTCGCGGATGCACGTCAGGCGCCAGAAGAACTGGCTCTCCCCCTGGCAGCGCTCCACGGTGGAGGCGAGCGCCTCCCAATCGGGCAGCCCCTCGCCGGCCTCGTCGTGCAGCGAGCGCAGCGTGGTCATGCGCTTGAACAGCGCTTGGAACTGCTCTTCGATGGCGTCCATCTGCTCGCCGGCCAGCTCCTGCAGGGCAGCGGGCTCGTCGAAAAGAGCCGCATCGGATTTGATCTGGGCCAGCGAGAGCCCCAGGTACTTCAAGGTCAGAATACGATACAGGTCTTTCACGTTGGCGTCCGTGTACAGGCGCTGGTTCTGAGGGCCTTTCGCCGACGGCGACAACAGGCCCTGCTGGTCGTAGTATTGGATCGTGCGCACCGTCACCCCGACGCGTCGTGCCAACTCTCCCACGGTCAGGTATCGTTGATCGGTCATGCGGCTGCTCCTCATGCGGATCCGCGCCTGTTCGGCACGGCCGCTTCCTCGTCCTCGGCCGAACGCCCCCGTCCGACCGAAACCGAGCATATGCGATGACGCTACGTCGCCGTCAACGGGAAATCCCCGTGTTTCAAAAACTCGCAACAAAAATGCGGGTAAACCCCGCGCCGCGAAGGGCACACGGCGTCCGGTGCGATCGCCGGGTGGACGCGATGGAGGCCAGGAGATCGAAAACGCGCATGCGGTCAAGCGCCCGGCACCGCACGGGGCCGGTCTAACAGCGCGGCAAAGACGCGATCCAAGCGTCCACGCGTTCGGCAGGGGCGTCGATGGCCAAGCGCTTGCGGCGCGCGGTATGGCCGCTCGCCACCTCCACACGCGACTTCGGCACGCCGAGCGCCCCGGCCATGAGCTTGCACACGGCCTTGTTCGCCTTTCCTCCGTCGGGCGGAGCCGTCACGCGCACGCACACCTCGTCGGCGCCTGCGGCGTCGGCGCGCACCCCCGTAACCTCGTCACGCCCCGACCGGGGCGTGACGTGAACGGCTATGGCAATGGGCTTTTCGGGCATCGATCGTGTCGGCTCTTCCCTAGCGGTTTCATAGGAGCGGCCTGCAGGCCGCCCAAACGGGGCGATCATGCATAAAAACCGCTCTGAAAGCCACGAAAATCACCGCTGTGAAGCCTTTCGCCCCTGCTTCCGTAAAAACGCTCGGCATAGTACCTGGTCGAACATGAAAGCGATTTCGAGACAGGCGCGAGAGCCTCCGTGCAGGCACGTGAAACGCTTCACAGCGGTGATTTTCGTGACTTTCAGCCGGTCTTAGGTGCATGAAGCGGTTCCGCCGGCCCCAGGCCGGCGGAACGGTTAGTCGATCTCCTCGAACTCGAAGGCGTCGTCGGCGTCGCCGAAGCCGGAGAGGTCCTTCTCCACGCGGGAGGGCGTGGGAGTGGCAGGCGCGACGGACACGGCGCCCGTCTGGGGCATGGCGTAGGCGGCCGAGCCGTCCTTGCTGATGGGGGCCTGGGCCGGCGAGCCTATCACGCGACCGGTTGTCTCGACGACGTCCGTCGCACGGGCGTGGGCGCTCGCAGGTAGGGTGGAAACCGGGGCGTCGCCGCCGATCTCGGCCAGCTTGCGGGTGGCGTCGGCGATGAAGTCGGTGAGCAGCTCCTGGTAGTCCTCGCGGGCGTCCTCGCGGTCGTCCTCGAGCTTCTTGATGGCGTCGAGCACCTTCTGCTTCTCGGCCTCGGCCTTGTCGACGATGCGCTTGGCCTCTTCCTCGGCGTCGTTGATGGTGCCGGCAGCCGTGGCGTTCGCGTTCGAGATGATCTCGTCGGCGGAGCGCTGGGCGATGATGAGCGCCTGGGCGATGGCGTTGTCGTCGGCCTTCTTGGCCTCCAGCTGGCGCTCGAGCTCGGCGATGCGCGCGTCCTTGGCGGCCAGCTCCTCGCTGCTCGCGGCAGCTGCGGGAACGGGGGCGTCCTCGATGCGGGCGGGCGTGTCGAACCCGGCGAACGACGTGTCGTCGAGCTGGCTCTCCAGCTGGTCGATCTGCGCGGTCATCGCATCGATCTCGTCGGCGACGTGCTCGAGGAACACGTCCACTTCGTCGACGTCGTAGCCCTTGCGGTCGATTGAGAAGCTCTGGTTGTGGATCTCAGCCGAGGTGATTGCCATAATCGGTCCCTTCGTCCTGTCCGCGCGAACGCGGTTTATGCGCAGCTAAAACAAGTTCACTATCAAACGTACCCCGAATTGTAGTACAAGCAGGGCAATGATGGGGGTAACGTCCACCATACCTCCAAGCGGCGGGATCAGTTTTTTGAAGATGTTGAGATACGGATCGCACACGCGTCCCAGCACTCGGTAGATGTCGGCGAGCAGGCCGCGGTCCGTGGGGAGCCACGACATGAGCACGTACACGAACAGCACCATGCTGTACACGTCGGCGATCGACACGATGAGGTATTTCAAGCTCAGCAAGAGCCCAGCTCCTTCTTTCCAGGGTCGGACGGCGCCGTTCGCCGTCGGCTACAGCACGCCTTGGTTGCGCAGGGCGAGGCGCTCGGCCTCGGTGAGCGAGGCGCCGCGCGTGATGGCGAACACCTTGTCGGCCACGGCCTCCACGCTGGCGTCGAGCGCGCTCGACACGCCGAACGAGAAGTCCAGGATGCGCTTGGCCAGCTGGTCGGGCGTGTTGCGCAACGCGAGCACCACGACGTCGCCCGCCTTCAGTATCTTGGCCACGCGCTCGACCTCGCCGTAGCTCGCGGGCTTGAGCACCGAGATGGCGCGCGACGGGTTGTGCGCGGGCGCGCCCGAGCCCGCGTAGGCCTCGTACGGGTCGAACGAGCCGGTGGCGGCCGCGGATGCGGGCGCCTGGGCGGTGGCGGTTGCGACGGAAACGGCAGCCGAGGACGACGCGGCGACGAAGCCCGACCCTGCCGGGGCCGCGCCCGAAGAGGCCTTGGCGGGTTCGACTTCGGTCGAGCTCGGCTCGAACAGCGCGTTCAGGCTCTCGGAGCGCTCGCGCCGGGCGGCCGTGTGGGCCGGCGACGAGGGCGCGGGCATGGTGGCGTCCACCACCGTGCGCTCGCCCCGGTAGCTCGAGGTCGATGCGGACGGCGTCGTCACGCGGCGCGCCGGCAGCGGGTCGCGACGCAGGCTGTCGGGCACCTGGGTATGGGCGCGCACGTCGTCGATGGACACGAGCTTGGGGAAATCGGCGTCGGACGAGGAGCGCGCGCTGCGGCTCCCTCCGCGCGCGGGCCGCGTGGTCACGGGCGCGTACGGGTCGTAGCGCGACGCGGGCGCGTCGTCTTCGTAGCCGGGACCGTAGTCGCCGAACTCGTCGTCGTAATCGCCGAAGTCGTCCCCGTAGTCGTCGAGGTACGCGTCGTCGTATCCGGCGGCGTTGCCGGCCGAGTCGGCGAAGCCGAGCTTCGACTTGATGCCGTCGAACATTCCGCCGTGCTCGGATTTCTTGATCTTGGGCAGCTCCATGTTCACCACCTGCTTCGTTTGGTTCCGGCGGCCTGACCGCCGCTGCGTTCACCCTGCTGCGTTTGCACCTGTCCTTGCGCGACGCCGCGTCGCCGCACGACGGCTCTGCCGCTCATGCGAGATTCCCTGCGCCCGGGCCGCTGGCCTCGAAGGCGTCGTCGAACACGGCTCTCCCGATGCGCACTATGGTAGCGCCCGCGTGCACGGCCTCGCGCCAGTCTTCGCTCATGCCCATAGAAAGCCCATCGAACAGAGCGGCCCGGCTGGGGTCGAGGTCGGCGCGCAGCTCGGCGTGCAACCGCGCCAGCCCTTCGAACGTCGCGCGCGCCGCGTCCAGGTCGCCCTGCGGCGCCATGGTCATGAGCCCGCGCACGCGCACGTGCGCCAATCCGCCGCACGCATCGAGCAGCGCGGCCACGTCGCCCGGGGCCAGGCCGCCCTTGCTCTGCTCTCCCGACACGTTCACCTCGAGCAGCACGTCCTGCACCTTGCCCGCCGCCGCGGCCGCCTCGTCGATCTTGCGCGCATGGCGCTCCTCGACAAGCGAATGCACGAGCGCGGCCGACCCCACGATGTCGGGTATGCGGCGCGATTGGATGTTGCCGATGAAATGCCAGTTGGCCTGCGGATACGCAGCGGCCTTCTCCACGAGCCCGTCGGGGCGGTTCTCGCCGAAGTCGCGCGCGCCGGCCGCAACGGCGCTTCCCACCTGGGCCGGGCCCACGGTCTTCGACACGGCGACGACCGTCACCTCGCGCGGGTCGCGTCCGGCCTCGCGGCAGACGGCGGCCACCTCGGCCGCGACGTTCGCGTAGCGCTCTTCGATACCCATGATCCGTCAACCTTTCTGCAACACGGCGATGGCGCCGTGGCGGCCGCAGGTGCCGCCCGACGCGCGGTAGGAGAAGTACTCG
This sequence comes from Gordonibacter massiliensis (ex Traore et al. 2017), assembly GCF_019731765.1. Taxonomy (NCBI): domain Bacteria; kingdom Bacillati; phylum Actinomycetota; class Coriobacteriia; order Eggerthellales; family Eggerthellaceae; genus Gordonibacter; species Gordonibacter massiliensis (ex Traore et al. 2017). Next base: position 21,899 of record NZ_JAASIO010000017.1, read on the forward strand.
TCCGATTGGCAGACCGTGCACACGCCCGCGTCGACGACGCGGGCCGGGTCCAAGCCGGCCAGGACAAGGTCGCGCGAGACGGCGCGGGACAGGTCCACATGGCGCTCGTCGGGAGCGACGTCGCCGCCGAAGCGCGCGGAGAACCACGTGCGCACGTCCTCGTCCGTTTCGAAGCACTCCGCGTGAATGTGCGGGCCGAGATAGGCGTTGCATGCGGCGGCGGCCTCGGCCGCCGTGCAGCCGAGCGCCTCGGCGTTGCGGGCGGCAACGAGGCGCGCGGTCTTGCCGGCGATGCCCGCCACCGCGCCCCGCCACCCGGCGTGCGCGACGGCGAAGCGCCCCGTGGGCGACACGATCACCACGGGCACGCAATCGGCGAAGCACAGCAGCGCCGCCACCTGCGGTGCGTCCACGAGGATGCCGTCGGCCCCCCTGAGCGCGCGGGCGCGCGCCTTCTCCAGCGTCCGGGCGTCGGCGGAGCCCACCTCCACGATATCGTCGCCGTGCACCTGGTTCGCCGTCACGAGGGCCGCGTCGGCGGCGCCCAGCGCCTCCAGCAGCAGCTCCCGGTTGTACGCGACGATCGCGGGGTCGTCGCCCACGTGCGCGCCCAGGTTGAGCTCGGCGAAGGGGCCCATGCTTTCGCCTCCTGCGCGACCGGTGAACGCGACGCGCACGCCCGTGCGCTCGAACAGGGCCTCGTCGGTGAGCGCCGATATGCGACGCGCGCCGAAGAGGCGCGCGTCGAGATGCGGTTCTGGAAGTTCCACGGCCGATGCCATGCAAGCGGCTCCTTTAGCGCTGACGTTTCAGGAAATCGGGGATGTAGTCCTCGTCCGCGAAGCGGCCGTTGTTCGACGACGTGGAGAACGACACCGGAGGCGCGGACTGCTGCGGAATGGACGGCACGCTCGGCTCGGGCGCGGTGGACGCGAACAGGTCCTTGCGCGAGAAGTCCATGGAGGACTGCTGCTGGCTGCCCGCCTTGAAGCCGGTGGCGATGACGGTGATGCGCACCTGGTCGCCCATGCCCTCGTCCACGATCTGGCCGTAGATGATGTTGGCGTTGTCGTCGGCGCAGGCCTCCACCGTGCGGGCCGCCGCGTCGACCTCGGTGAGCGTGAGGTCGGGGCCGCCGGCGATGGAGAACAGCACGCGCGAGGCGCCCGCGATGGACGTTTCGAGCAGGTTCGAGTTCGTGGCCTGCTGGGCGGCGTCGAGGGCGCGGTTCTCGCCGGAAGCGATGCCGATGCCCATCATGGCCGTGCCCGCGTCCTTCATGACGGTGCGGATGTCGGCGAAGTCGAGGTTGATGAGGCCGGGGATGGTGATGAGGTCCGTGACGCCTTGGATGCCCTGGCGCAGGGTGTCGTCGGCGATGCGGAACGCGTCGAGCATGCTGGTCTTCTTGTCCACGATCTCCAGCAAGCGGTCGTTCGGGATGACGATGAGCGTGTCGACTTTCTGGGACAGCAGGTCGACGCCTTGGTCGGCCTGGTTGCGGCGTGTGCGCCCCTCGAACGAGAACGGCTTGGTGACCACGCCGACCGTCAGCGCGCCGATCTCCTCGCGGGCGATCTCGGCGATGATGGGCGCCGCCCCCGTGCCCGTGCCGCCGCCTTCGCCGGCGGTGACGAACACCATGTCGGCCTCGGCGAGCGCTTCGCGGATCTCCGCGCGGCTCTCTTCGGCCGCCTGGCATCCCACCTCGGGGTTCGCGCCGGCACCGAGGCCCCGCGTGAGCTCCTCGCCGATGTGGATCGTCTTGTCCGCGTCCGACATGAGCAGTGCCTGGCGATCGGTGTTGACGGCGATGAACTCGACGCCCTTCACCCCCGCCTCGACCATACGGTTCACGGCATTCGTACCGCCGCCGCCGACACCGACGACCTTGATAACCGCCAAATGCTCGGAACCAATTTTGTTTGGCATTGTGTCCTCCACACCTGCTGCGTTTCTTTATGCTGCGTTTGCCCCAACGTGGGTACAGTTCACGTGGGGTTATTGTACACGAAGCTCAACCTTTTGCAAATTACACCTTGACATTGTTACATACGCGTTCACAGATATAGCGGAAGAGGCGCCGCGACCCTCCCGTCGACGCGCCCGCGGGAAGGCCGCGGCGCTTCGGCGCGCGCAATGGGCGCAGGTCATGCCCTTGCTGCCCTCCGCTCACCGCCCGGCCGCAGCCGCTGGCTGCCGGGCCCCTCCCGCTCGCAAGTTCACGCTCTGCCGTTCGTCGCCGACCCCCTCGCAAGCGACGGGGTTTCAACGGTATCGTGAAGCCACGGTATCGTGCATCGCCAGCTGGCAACGTATAGCCCGCGATCAGAAGGGAGTCCCTCCTATGGCTCCGCTCGTGCTCACCTCTTTCAAGGTATAGACGCCTCGCGCGCCTTCTGAACGCGCACCCTTATCTTCGAACAGCATCGAGCTTCGCCCGCGCCCCTCGAGGGTTCGGCGAAGCACGTCGAAAGGAAGCCTTATGCCTTGGTTCGACCAAGCGCCGTGGCTCGTCGCTCTGGCACCGTTCTTGGGTCTGTTCCTCTCCGCGTTCACGAAGCGGAAAGACCCCTTCCTGGCCGGCGACCGGGTGTACCGCCACGACGCCCCCGCACGAATATCCCACTGGGCCCATGCGGTGGGCACGACCGTTTGCCTCGTGTCCGGCATCATCCTGGGCCTACGGTTCACGCCCGCGTTCGTCGACGACGGCCCCGCGGCCGTGCTCTGGCAGAACGCGCACTTCGTGGCCGCCGTCGTGTTCCTGTTCGGGACGTTCTACTACCTGGGCAACACGATCGTGTCGCACTGGCGGCTGCGCGAGCACCTGCCCACGAAAAACGTGGTGTCCTACACCATCCGGCACTACAGCCTGCTCATCGGCATCAAGAAGTTCACCATGCCCCCCGAGGACAAGTACTTCGAAAGCGAGAAGGCAGCCTACGTCATGGCCGTGGTCACCGCCGTGCTGCTGGTGGTTTCGGGCCTGTTCAAGGCGGCGGCGCATGTGTTCCTCGCCCTGCCGGACGGGCTGATGAACGTCATGTTCTGGATTCACGACATAGCCGCCGCGCTCATGCTGGTGTTCCTGGTGGCGCACGTGTTCTTCGCCGTCATCGCGCCGTTCTCGTGGAAGACGTTCCCGTCCATGTTCACCGGTTGGATGCCGCTCGGCGAGGCCGAGAAGGAGCACCGGGGGTGGCTCGAGCGGCTGCAGGCCGAGCACGACGAGCGCGGCGAGGACGAGCGCGCGCTTGAGGGGGCCGCGAAGACGGCCGCAGACGAACCGACGAGGACCGTGGCGCCCGCAGGCGGAGCGCCCGGCGCGCAAGGGAGATGAGCGAGATGACTGAGACGAACAAGAGCGCGGCCGGCGCGCAGGAGAAGGGCGGCCTGTCGCGGCGCCAATTCATCGCCGGCATAGGCGGGTTGGGCATCGGCGTGGTGCTGGGCGGCGGCATAACGGCGCTGCTTCTGCCCGACGACGTGTACGCCCTCGAGGCGAGCCAGGGCTACCTGCTCGTCGACACCAAGAAGTGCGCCGGCTGCGAGACGTGCGTCATCTCGTGCTCGCTCGCGCATCTGGGACGCATCAACACGTCGCTTTCCCGCATCCAGGTGATGAAGAACCCGCTGGGCAGCTTCCCCACCGACGACGTCACGCAGAACCAGTGCCGCCAGTGCCCCTACCCCTCCTGCGTGGAGGCCTGCCCCGTGGGCGCCATGCACGCCGACCCGACCACGGGCGTGCGCCTGGTGGACGAGGGCAAGTGCATCGGCTGCGAGCGCTGCGTGGAGGCATGCCCGTTCACGCCGTCGCGCGTGCAGTGGAACTTCGAGGACAAGCACGCGCAGAAGTGCGACCTGTGCCAGAACACGCCCTACTGGGACGAGGAGGGCGGCGCCTTCGGAAAGCAGCTCTGCGTGGAGGTGTGCCCCATGAAGGCCATCACGTTCACCAACGAGCTGCCCGTGCAGACCGACGAGGGCTACACGGCGAACCTGCGCAACAACCATTATTTGGAGATAGGCCTGCCGAGCGACGACGAGGCGCGGATCTCGCCCAAGGAGCGCGGCTACAGCGCCGGCGGCACCGCGGCGCAGGCGGCATCAAACGAGAACAAAGGCTAGGGGGAATCCATGTCCGAACCGAAATACGGCTACGCCGGCAAGATACTCATCGTGGACCTGACCGCGCAGAAAACCGAGACCATAGACACCGATCCTTACATCGAATGGGTTGGCGGGCACGGCATGGCCTCGAAGCTGTTCTGGGATTACTGCGAGGACAAGACCGTCGAGTCGACCGATCCCAAAAACGTCATCGTGTGCGCCACCACGCCCTTCTCCGGCGCCATCGTGCCCGCCGCGTCGGCGCGCTGCGAGTTCACGGGCATCGGGCCCTTCTCGGTGCCCGAGTGGTACAACCGCTCCAGCATGGGCGGGCGCCTGGCCGGCATGATGAAGGAAGCCGGCTACGACGCCGTCGTCATCAGGGGCAAGGCCGCCTCGCCGGTGTGGATCAACGTGGTGAACGACCGGGTGGAGTTCAACGACGCGACGGATCTATGGGGTCTCGACACCTTCGAAACCCAGGAGCGCATCTGGAACGAGGTCACGCACGGCACGCCGGAGGGATCGTGGTACGAGCTGTCGGGCAGCCGCGACGGGGGGCGCACGACGCAACGCCCGTCGGTCATGTGCATCGGGCCCGCCGGCGAGAACCTGGCGCGCGTGTCGTGCGTCGTGCACGATGCGGGCCACGTGACGGGCCAGAGCGGCTTCGGCGCGGTGTTCGGCTCCAAGAACCTCAAAGCCATGAGCTTCATCGGGTCGAAGAGCATCCCCATAGCCGACCCGGCGGCGCTCGTGCGTCTGCGCATGGAGGTGCAGGAGAAGTTCGGCTACAACATCGACGAGGGCAAGGTGCCCGGCGCGCCCGGAAGCCCCGGCGCGGCTTCGACGGTGCTCGACACGAGCCCGACCGTCGCGCGCGCCGAAGGATGCCGCGGCTGCTTCAAGAACTGCCGCAACCTCTTCCCCGGCGGCGTGGGCAACGAGCTCACCTGCTCGGCGGGCACCTACTTCACCGGCAGCGGCAAGATCGACGACACGCTGGAGGTGTACAGCCTGCTGTCGAAGTACGGTTTGAACGGCTACGAGGTGGACATGCCGGTGTACCTGAACAACCTGTACAAGATGGGCGTCATGGGCAAGGGCAAGGAGATCGACACCGACCTGCCCTTCGAGAAGTTCAACACCGTCGAGTTCATGGAGGACCTTCTGCACCGCATCGCCTACCGCGAGGAGATCGGCGACGATCTGGCCGAGGGCATCGCGCGCGCCGCGCAGAAGTGGGGCCGCTGGGACGAGGACACCTCCTCCGGCCTGCTCGCCCGCCCGAACTGGGGCTATTGCGAGCACAACGAGCCCCGCGCCGAGGTCGAGTGGAGCTACGGCAGCATCTTCAGCGAGCGCGACATCAACGAGCACGGCGTGCACAACGCGGTGTACAACACCTCCATCATGGCGGTGCTCACCGGCGCCGAGCCGCCGGTGGCGGCCGAGGACATGGCCAAGCAGCTGGCCGACCAGTCGGGCTTGGACGATCCCGAGTGCTTCAACTGGAGCGAGGAGGGCATCTACTCCGACGCGCGCGTGCGCGAGATCCACTGGAACCGCGCCTACGGGCGCTTCTGGCTGCAGTCGCTCGGCATGTGCGACTGGGTGTGGCCGAACTTCGTCAGCCGCAAGCACACGCTGGAAACGGGCAGCACCTACGGCGCCACGCCCGAATACGAGGTGAAGTTCTTCAAAGCGGTGACCGGGCGCGACCTGTCCTACGAGGAGAGCATACAGCTGGGCCACAAGTTCTGGGTGCTCGACCGCGCCATCTGGGCGCTTGAGGGCCGCCACCGCGAGCAGGAGGTGTTCACGAACTACGTGTACGACGTGAAGACCACCAAGCCCTTCCCCCTCGTGGTGCACGAGGACGGGAAGTGGAGCTACTCGCTGTGCCAGGGCCGCACGCTCGACCGCGACAAGTTCGAGGACTTCAAATCGCGCTTCTACGTGCACGAGGGCTTCGAGGAGTCCACGGGCCGTCCGACGCGCGGCTGTTTGGAAACCTTGGGCCTGGGCTTCGCCGCCGACGCGCTCGAGGCCGCCGGCAAGCTGGGGGCGTGAGCGCGATGATCGCCGAAGAGGAGCGAGCGGAAGGGCTTCCCCTGCGCGAGGAGGCCGAAGGCGACGCATCCGAAGGGGCGGCGCCTGCCGAGAACGTCCCCGTGGACGATGCCGGGGCGGAGGACGAGGTCCCCGGCATGGCCGAGGCGTGCCGGCGGTTCCCGATGCCCACCGAGGAGGAGGCCGCCCATGCCCTGCGCGAGCTTTCCTGGGGCGAGCAGTTCGTGGCCAGCCGGATGTTCCCGTCCAAGGGCGGCACGGACCTGTACCTGTACAGCCTGCGCAGCGCGGCGCTCTTCCTTCTGGACGGCGACCGCGCGCACATCGGCAAAGGGTCCGACCAGGAGATCAAGCTCATCGACGTGGACGGGTTCGTGAGCTGGGTGCGCGACGTGGTGGGCGACGGACCCTTGGCCGACGCCATGGACGAGGACTGCCCGCCCGACGACCCCTACCACGACCGGCTGCAGGCCGTCCAGCGCCTGATCGACCTGCGCATGGTGCAGTACGGAGGGTTGTGGTGACGCCCTCGCGGCAAGAGGATGCCGGAGTGCCGGGCGCGGCGGGGTCGTTCGCGCCCGGCACTCCGCTGCGGGCGGCGTTTCCGCTGCTGGCGGCATGCGATGCGCGCGGCGAGGGGCTTGCCTACCTCGACAACGCCGCCACGACGCAGAAGCCCGCCTGCGTGCTGGACGCCGTGGACGCGTTCTACCGCACCGGCTGCGCCAACCCCCACCGCTCGAACCACCGTCTGGCGCGCTCGGCGACCGAGGCTTTCGAATCGGCCCGCGCCGAGCTGGCGCGCTTCGCGGGGGCCGACGCGGACGAGATCGTGCTGACGAGCGGGGCCACGCACGCCCTCAACCTGGCGGCGCTCGGTTACGGCGCCGCCGTGCTGAAGCCGGGCGACGAGGTCGTCGTATCGCTTTTGGAGCATCACAGCAACCTGGTGCCGTGGCAGGAGGCGGCCAGGCGCACGGGGGCGAAGCTCGTGCCCCTCGTGCCCGACCGCGCCGGGCGCGTCTCCGACGCCGAGGTGGACCGGGCGATCGGCCCGCGCACGCGCATCGTGGCCGTGACGGGCACGTCGAACGTGCTGGGCTGCGCGCCTCCCGTGGTGCGCATCGCGAGCGCCGCGCACGCCTGCGGGGCCGTCGTCGTGCTGGACTGCGCCCAGAGCGTGGCCCACGAGCCGCTCGACGTGCGCGCCCTGGACGTGGACTTCGCCGCGTTCTCCGGCCACAAGATGTACGGGCCCATGGGCACGGGCGTGCTGTACGGGCACCGCGAGCTGCTGGAGCGCACCGCGCCCCTTCTGCGCGGCGGCGGCATGGTGGACCGGGTGTTCGAACGCACCGCCACGTTCGACGAGGCGCCGGGCGGGCTGGAAGCGGGTACGCAGAACGTGGCGGGCGCCGTGGGGATGGCCGAGGCCGCGCGCTTCCTGTCCCGCATCGGGTTCGACGCCGTGCGCGCCCACGAGCGCGCGCTCACGCGCCGCATGGTGGAGGGCCTTGCCTCCCTGCCCTCGGTGAAGCTCTACGGTCCCGGCCCCGACGACCGGGACGAGCGCCACGGCATCGCGGCGTTCAACGTGCGCGGCGTGGACGCCGCCGTCGCGGCGCAGGTGCTCGACCGCCGCGGCGTGGCCGTGCGCGCGGGCACGCACTGCGCCCAGCCCCTGCTGCGCCACCTGGGCACGGACGCCGTGTGCCGCGCGAGCATCGGCGTCTACAACGACGAAGGCGACATCGACCGCTTCCTCGAAGCCGTGGAAAACGCCCAACGAGAAGCCGTGGCCCTCATGACGTCGACCATGCTATAGGAAAGCACTCTCGACAACATCTCTCTCGCAGGTAGAACCCCTCAAGCGAGCGCAACCTCGTCTAGGGCGCGAGGGTCGGGGCGGGCCGCCGCGAGGCCCCGTAGGTTGAAGAAACGCAGCGGCGGCGTCGGCGGGGGCGCGCCGCGAGATTCCGCACGAGCCGAAACGCCCAGCGGGCGTTTCGTGCGAGCTCAGGACTGTCCGAGCGCCGTGCCCCCGCCGGCGGCGTCGCGGACAAGCCCCTCCAAACCTGCATCTGCTCGAGCGGCGGCCCGCCCCGACCCCTCCTCGCGCCCGGCCCGCAGGTTGCTAGAGAGCCCTCCAGGTGGGCCGGTCGACCACGCGTACGTTGATGTAGACGACCGTGGGGTTGTCCTCCATGATCTTCAGCACCACGCGTTCCTTGTCGCGGATGTTCTCCGCCTTGCCGAACGCGATCTCCACGTTGTTGTCCAGCGTGAGCGTGGTGCCCTCGGCGTCGGTGGCCGACACCTTCGTCACGCGGCCGGACAGGTCGGTGGTCATGCTCGACACGATGTCGAGCGCGTTGTTCACGTTGCTGTCGGTGCAGTAGGCGCCGATCTCGGCCGAGGTGCCGTAGGGCACGTCGGTGATGGACAGCACGGCGGCGGCGTCCTCGTAGACCTTGGGGCTCGTCCTCTTCCCCGCCTCGGAGTCCTGGTCGGGAATGGGCATGAGCCACATGTGGTCCGACGCGATGGCCCACCGCTTTACCGACTTGGCGTCCTCGGTGGGCACCGCCACCACGGCCGCGATGGTGCGCTCGGTCACGGCGAGCTCGAGCGTGTTCGGGAAGATGCGCTTCACCTCGGCATCGGCCACCCAGGCGTTCTTGAGCAGGCGCTCGCGGATGCCGGCGGCATCCACGCGCAAAAGGGTGGTGTTCGCAGGCACGTTCGCCATGGCCGTCATGTCGTCGGTCGTGAGGTGCTCGACGCCGCTCACGGTGACGTTCTCCACGGCGAACAGGTTGGAGTTGTAGGCCACGGCGGCGCCGATGGCGAGCGCGGCCACCAGAACCAGCACCACCACGATGCGCACGACGTGGCGGCGGTAGGTGCCCTGCGCGCGGGCGCTGCGCTCGGCGCGGTCGAGGTCGCCCACGCGCACCGAGGTGAGCCGCTGCTGCGGGCGGGCGCTCGCGGCGGGATAGCGCCCGCCGGGCATGGCGCGGTAGGTTCCCGGTTGGGACGATCGAGACGAGGATCTTGCCGGCGTGCGGCCCGAGCCGCGGCCGGAGGCGCGGGACGCGGGAGCCGACGAACGGACGCGGCCGGACGGAGCCGCCCCGCGCGCCTTACGCGAACCCGAGGAAGCGGACTTCCGGTTGTAATTCGATGCCATACGTTTCGCTTACCTTCGCCTGTACGAGTTCGATGAGGTCCTTCACGTCGCGCGCCGTGGCGTCGCCCGTGTTCACGATGAAGTTCGCGTGCAGCTCCGACACCTGGGCCCCGCCGAGGCGCGCCCCCTTGAGGCCCGCGCGCTCCACGAGCGAGCCGGCCGACTCCCCCTCCGGGTTGCGGAACACGCTGCCGCACGAGGGGTCCGTGAGCGGCTGCGTCTTCTTGCGCCGGGCCAGCGACGCCTCCATCTTACCGCGAATGAAGAACGGATCGGCCGGCTCTACGGAAAGTTCGCATTCGACGATGACCTCGTCGGGCAGAAACGAGCTCGTGCGATAGCCCCAGGCGATCTCGTCTCCCGAGCGGCGCGCGAGGCCCGCTCCGGGCGAGAACGTGGTCACGGACGCCACGCGCGCGCCGATCCACTCGTCGCGCGAGCCGGCGTTCATGCGCAGGGCCCCGCCCACGGTGCCCGGCGTGCCCACGGCGAACTCCAGCCCCGCGAGCGAGCGGCGGAACGCCTCCTGCACCACCGACGACAGCGGCACGCCGGCGCCCACGCAGAACCGCTGCGAGCCCTCGTCGTAGCGGCAGGTGCGGAAGTCGCGCCCGAGCGTGACCACCACGCCGGGAAAGCCCTCGTCGGCCACGAGCAGGTTGCTGCCCCGCCCCACCACGGTCCAGGGCACGCCCGTGCGCTCGCACACCTCCACGAGCCGCGCGAGCGCGCCCACGGAAGCCACCTGCACGTAGAAGCGCGCCGGGCCGCCGATGCGGTACATGGTGTGGCGCGCCATGGGCTCGGACGGGTAGACATCGCCGTCGAAGCGGTCGTCCACGAGCAGCGCCTCCAGCTCGGACGTATGTCGTGCCGACACGGCGCGCCTCACCTCCGGGCGGAAGCGTCTGCGGGCATGCCGGCCGAGAGCGCGTCGACGAGCTGCGGCCCGATGGCCGTCACGTCGCCCGCGCCCATGGTGATGACGAGGTCGCCCTCGCCCGCCTTGGCCGCCAGGTAGGGCACGACCTCCACGCGGCGCGGCACGTAGGCCGCCTCGGGGTGGCCCGCGTGGTCGAGCACCACGTTCAAGAACGTCTTGCCGCTCACGCCGGGCACGGGCGCCTCGCCCGCCGGATACACGTCCATGAACGTGACGGTGTCGGCCGCGTCGAACGCGCTGCCGAACTCGTCTTTCAGCACCTCCGTGAACAGCGACACCCGCGAGTAGCGGTGCGGCTGGAACAGCACGTGCACGTGGCGGTAGCCCAGATGCGACGCCGCCTCGATGGTGGCCGCTATCTCGGTGGGATGGTGCGCGTAGTCGTCGACCACGGTGACGCCGGCGGCCTCGCCCACGAGGTCGAAGCGGCGGCGCACGCCGGCGAACCCGGCCATGGCGGCCGCGACGGCCTCGGCGTCCATGCCGAGCGCGTCCGCGAGCACGATGACGCCGGCGGCGTTCAGCACGTTGTGGCGGCCGGGGTTCTGCTTGACGTGCGCGGAAATGCGGCGTCCGTCGGGCAGGACGAGCGCGAAGTCGCTGCCCACGCCCTGGGCCTCCCACGATTCGATGCGCGCGTCGCAGCCTTCGCCGAAGCCGTACGTGACGACCGCACGGCCCGTCTCGCGCGCCACGCGCACGAGCGCCTCGTCCTCGCCGCAGGCCACCACCACGCCGTCCTCGGCGGGAACCGAGCCGATGAACGCACTGAACTTCTCGTAGATCTCGTCGAGGTCGCGATAGTGGTCCAGGTGATCGGCCTCGATGTTCGTGACCAGCACGGCGCGCGGCGAGAGGTACGTGAACGACTTGTCGCTCTCGTCGGCCTCCACCACGTAGTGACGTCCCTTGCCGGAATGCGCGTTCGTGCCGTAGGAGCGCACGATGCCGCCGATGAGGAACGTGGGGTCCTCGCCCATGGCGTCCAGCACGCTGGCCAGCATGGACGACGTCGTGGTCTTGCCGTGGGTGCCCGCCACGGCAAGCGTCTCCAAGTCGCGGCCCAGGTGCGCGAGCATCTGCGCGCGGTGCCAGATGGCAAGGCCCCGCTCCTTGGCGGCGATGAGCTCGGGGTTGTTGTCCAGGATGGCCGTGGACACCACCACCACGTCGGGCGCGGCGTCGTCGCGCCCGGGGCCGCCCGGCAGGTTCGCCGGATCGTGGCCGATGCGCACGTCGATGCCGGCGGCCTTCAGCTGCTTGGTGTAGCGGCTCTCCTTGAGGTCCGACCCGCTCACGCGCATGCCCTGGTCGAACGCAACGCGCGCGATGCCGCTCATGCCGACGCCGCCCACGCCTATGAAGTGAACCGATTCTATGCGCTTCGTGTCCATGGTGTCCTTACTGCCCTTCCCTCGTCTGCGCTTCCATGGTAGCCCAAAGCAGGGCTACCGCGCCGCCCCCATCACAACATCTGCCAACTTGGCGGCCGCGTCGGCCGTTTTCTGCGCGCGGGCGGCGGCGCTCATGCGCGCCCGCACGTCCGCGTCCTCCAGAAGCGAGCGCAGCAGGCGCTCGAACTCGGGCCCTTCCACGTCGGCGTCGGCCAGCATGTACGCGCAACCCGCCTCCACGTAGGCGCGGGCGTTCGTGGTCTGGTGGTCCTCGGTCGCGAACGGGAACGGCACGAGCAGCGCGGGGATCGCTCGCGCCGATATCTCCGCGAGCGACGTGGCGCCTGCGCGCGACACGATGGCGTCGGCGGCGGCCATGGCCTCGCCCATGCGGTCCAGGTAGCCGAACAGGTGCCACCGCGCGGCCTCGTCGGGCGCGAGCGCCAGCTGCTCGGTCACGGCGTCGAGCTCCTTCGGGCCCGTGACCTGCACCACGTGCACGTCGCCGTAGGCCAGAAGCTCGTCCTTGAGCGCGCAGACGGCCTGGTTGAGGTGCCGCGCGCCCAGGCTGCCGCCCGTGACCAGCAGCATGCGCGCGTCCTCGGGCACGCTGAAGAGCGCACGCCCCTCGGCCCGCGTGGCGGCGAACACGCTTGCGCGCACGGGGTTGCCCGTGACGACGACGCGCGAGCGCGCGGCCTCGTCGAGCGCCGCGGCGGCGTGGTCGTAGGTCAGGCACACGGCGGCGGCCCGCTTCGCCAGGTACTTGTTCGCCATGCCCATGACCGAGTTCTGCTCGTGAACCACCACGGGCACGCCCAGCTTCTCGGCCGCGCGCCCCACGGGGATGCACACGTAGCCGCCGAAGCCCACCACTGCGTCGGCGCCCAGCTCGGCGAGCCATTTCTTCGCCTTGCCCGTGCTCTTCTGTATCTTCGCCACGCCCTTCGGCAGCGTGAGCGGGTGGTTGCGGTTGAACCCGGCCGCCTCGAACGGCGTGAACGGGATGCCCGCCTCGCGCACGAGCCGCGCCTCCACGCCCTGGGGCGTGCCGGCGAAGCGCACGTCGCAGCCGCGGGCGCGAAGCTCGTCGGCCAGCGCGAGCGCCGGGTTTATGTGGCCGGCGGTTCCGCCGCCGGAGAGTACGACCAGCATGTTGCTACCTCCTGCCTTTCCGCGACGACCCCGACCGGTCCCCGCCCGCGTCGCCGCGGCTCCGGGAACGCGAGCTCACCGCGTCCCATCCGATGCCGCCCGAAGACCCCGGCGACGCGCTCTTGCGCCCGCCCGACCGGGACGAGCCCGTCTGCGAGCCCGCGCGCCCGGACGAGCGCGGAGGCTCCGGCTCGGCCCGCACGACCCGCAGGTCGGCGCGGCGCCGGGCGGGCGCGAGCGAGTCGTCCACGGCGTCCTGGGACACCGACAGGATGAGGGCCACCATGATGAACGTGGCGATGAGCGACGACCCGCCCGACGAGATGAACGGCAGCGGCTTGCCCACGACGGGGAACCACCCGATGACCATGGCGATGTTGAGGAACGCCTGGAACACGATCATGATGGTGCAGCCGCCGGCCACCATGGCGCCGAAGTTGTCGGGCGCCGTGCGCGCGATGCGCATGCCCGCGTACAGCAGCAGCAGGAACAGCACGACCACGCCGAGCGCCCCCACCAGCCCCAGCTCCTCGCCGATGATGGCGAAGATGAAGTCGGTGTCGGACTGCGTGAGGTACAGGTACTTCTCGTGGGAGTTCCCCAGCCCCACTCCGAACAGGCCGCCGCTGGACAGCGCGTAGAGCGAGTGGATGATCTGGTAGCCGGTGCCGTAGCCGCCCTCGCCGTCATCCCACGGGTTCATGAACACCAGCAGGCGCGCGCGGCGGTAGTCCTCGCCGAAGACGCCCACCAGGCCCAGCACCACGACCACGGCGGCCACCGCGAGCAGGGTGCGCAGGGGCACCTCGCCGAGCCACATCACGGCGAACACGCCCACCACGCAGATCATGGCGGTGCCCAGGTCGGATTGCGGGCCGAGGATGATGAGGATGGGCGCCAAAACGAGCAGGAACACCAGCGCGAAGAACACCGGCACGGTGTAGGCGCCCTCGCGGAAGTCCGAGAAGAGGCGCGCGGCCACCAGCACGAGCGCGATCTTGGCGAACTCCGAGGGCTGCAGGTTCATGGGCCCGATGACGAGCCAGCGCTGCGCGCCCCATTCGTCCTCGCCCGCGCCCGAGAACATGGTGGCCACCAGCAGCACGAACGCGAGGCCCCACACGACCCATACGAGGTTGCTCCGCCAAACGGAGCAGGGAAGGAACTTCCACACGACGAAGGCCACCACGATGCCCACGACGGCGAACTTGATCTGGTTGAGCGTGTCGGCCATCGGGTCGACGGCCGCGGGCGACTCGGCCTGCGCCAGCGCGATCACCGACGAGGTGGAGTAGATCATGACGAAGCCCAGGAGCGTGAGCGCGAGCACGGACAGCAGCAGGATGAGCCGCGGCCCCATGATATGCGCGGGAACCCCCCGCTTGTCGACGCCGGCGCGTGCCACGGAAACCCTTACGATTCCGCGCGCGCGGCGCGGTCCGCCACGAGCGCCTTGAACGCGCGGCCGCGTTCCTCGTACGAGCCGAACTCGTCGAACGACGCGCACGCCGGCGACAGCAGCACCACGTCGCCCTCGCCCGCAAGCGAGAGCGCCGCATCGAACGCGTCCTCCAGGTGCTCGGCGCGCTCGAGCGCGAAACCGACGGGGGCCGCGAGCGCATCCTCTTCGAACGCCGCTGCGAACCTGGGGCCTGCAGCGCCGAAGCACACGGCGGCGCGGGCATGGGCGTGCGCGGCCTCCACCAGGGGGGCCAGGTCGGTGCCTTTGTCGTCGCCGCCCAGCAGCACGATGGGGCGCGCGTCGGGGAAGGCGGCCAGCGCGGTGAGCGTCGCGTCCACGTTCGTGGCTTTCGAGTCGTTGTAGCAGGCCGCGCCGCGCACGCTGCCGCACGGCTCTATGCGGTGCTCGAGCGGCCGGAACGTGCGCAGCCCGCCCGCCACGCGCGCCTCGTCGGCGCCGAGCGCGAGCGCTGCGGCGGCGGCGGCGAGCGCGTTGCCCGCGTTGTGCGCGCCCCGCACCCCCAGCTCGTCCGCGCGCGCGAGCACGCGCTCGCGCCCGTCGAGCGCCACGACGAGCGAGCCGTCGTCGGCGATGAACGCGGCGTTGTCGCTGCCGCACCTTGCGCGCATGTCTCCGCCCATGCCGTCGGCCGTGCCCATCGGCACGTAGGCGAAGCCGCGCTCGGCGGCGTCGAGCGCGCGCAGGCGGCGCACCTCGGCGCGCACCACGTCGTTCGACGCGTCGAGCACGGCCACGCCCCTGGGCGCGTCCGCCAGGTTCGCCAGGACCTTGAGCTTCGCGTCGCGGTAGGCTTCGAACGTGCCGTGCCAATGCAGGTGGTCGGGCGTGATGTTCAGCAGCACGGCCACGTCGGGCGCGAACGCGCTCGTGGACGCCAGCTGGTAGGACGACACCTCGGCCACGTAGACGTCGGTCGCGCCCGCCGCCACGGCGGCGATGCAGGGGTCGCCTATGTTGCCCACGGCGTGGGCGCGCAGGCCGGCCTCGCGCAGCAGGTGCGCGGCGCACGACACCACGGTGGTCTTGCCGTTCGTGCCCGTCACGGCCGCCCAGCGGCTGTCCGCCGCGCTCTCGCGCCAGGCGAGCTCCACCTCGCTCGCCAGTTCGGCGCACGCGGCGGCCGCCGCCACGTAGAGCGGCGAGAACGGCGGTATGCCGGGGCTCGGCACGCCCAGCTCGAACGCCGGCGCGTCCGCGGCCCGCGTCGCGCCGCCGCCATCGCCCGCCGAGCCCGCCTGCGCGGCCAGCTCGGCCACGGCGTCGTCGCCGAACGCCACGAGCGCCCCGCGTGCGACGGCCGCCTCGGCGAACGCCTCGGACTCCTCCGTGCGCGCGCCCGCCGCCACGGCCAGCGCGTCCACGCGCCCGCCCAGAAGCGGCAGCAGGTACTCCACGGCCGCCCGGCCGCTCTTGCCCAGGCCCAAAACGAGCACGCGCCCGAGATGCTGCGGCGCGTGCTTCCTTCCCGCTATCATGGCGACGCGTCCCATAGGCTTAGGCCACCGCCATGAGCGTCTCGGCGAAGTACAGCGAGAAACCGCAGGCCGCCAGCACGCCCGACACGATCCAGAAACGCACGACCACCTTCGTCTCGCTCCACCCCTTCTTCTCGAAGTGGTGGTGCAGGGGCGCCATGAGGAAGATGCGCTTGCGCGTTTTCTTGAAGTAGAGCACCTGGATCATGACCGACAGGGCCTCGGCCACGAACAGGCCGCCGATGATGATGGACACGAACTCGGTCTTCGTGACCACGGCCAAGCAGCCGAGCGCCATGCCGAGCGCGAGCGAGCCCGTGTCGCCCATGAAGATGTCGGCCGGAAACGAGTTGAACCACAGAAAGCCGATGCACGCGCCCGAGAGCGCGGCGGCGAAGATGGCCGGCTCCAGCAAGTCGGAGCGGTACGCGATGGCGGCCATGACGATCATGACGATCATGACCGTGCCCGCCGCCAGGCCGTCCAGGCCGTCGGTGAGGTTCACGGCGTTGCACATGCCCACCAGAAGGATGTTCGCGAAGATGAGGTAGAGCCACGGGATGGCGATGCCGTCGCCCACGGGCACCACCGTGGTGAGGATTCCCAGATCGAACGTGTACACGAAGGGTATCTCCACCGTGGGAGGCACGTTCATCCAGTTCACCGCCACGATCGTGAACACGGAGGCTATGAGGAACTGGCCGACGAGCTTGGCCTTCGGCGTGAGGCCGAGCGAGCGCTCCTTCACCACTTTCGAGGCGTCGTCCACCAGGCCCAACAGCCCCGTGAGCACCGTGGCGCCCAGCAGCAGGAACGTCTCGGGCGTGGGCATGCCGATGACAAGCGCCGTGGCGATCACGGCCACGAGCATGACCACGCCGCCCATGGTGGGCGTGCCCTGCTTCACCAAATGGCTCTCCGGGCCGTCGGCGCGCACCTGCTGGCCGATATGGCTCGATTTCAGGAACTTGATCCACATGGGCATGAGCACCATGGTGATGACGATGGCGGCCACGATGGCCAGGAACACGAGGAACGTCGGGTATTGGGAGAATATCGCAAACATATCAGTTGACCAGTCCTTCGACCACGCGCTCGAGGCCCATGCAGTGCGACGCCTTCACCAACACGGCGTCGCCCGGCTCGATGCACGTATCCAGTTCTCCGAGCACGTCGGAAATCGTTGCCGCGCGCACGATGCGCCCGGCGTCCATGCCCGCCTTCTCGGCGGCGTCGGCGATGCAGGCCGCCAGCTCGCCCACGCACACCAGGCGGTCGAGCGGCAGGCGCGCCGCCAGCTCGCCGATGCCCGCATGGCAGGCCCGGGCGAAGTCGCCCAGCTCGGCCATGTCGCCCAGCACCGCCACGCGACGTCCGGGAACCTCGAGCGCGCAGAACGTGTTGAGCGAGGCGCGCATGGAGTCGGGGTTGGCGTTGTAGGCGTCGTTCACCACGGTGAAACCGCCGCGGGCGCGCAGCACTTCCTGGCGCCCGGCCTCGGGCTCGGCGTGCGCGAGCGCGTCGGCCACGGCGGCGAGCGACATGCCCGACGCGCGGCCCACGGCCGCGGCGGCGCAGGCGTTCGACACGTTGTGCAGCCCGCGCAGGTTGAGCGCGCACGGGGCCGTCTCGACGTGGGGCGCGGCGGCGGCCGCGTCGTCGAACCCGCAGGCGTGCAGCACGAAGCGCGCACGGCCCTGCTCGTCCAGCTCCACTTGCTCGGCCCACACGGCCGGACGGACGGCGTCGGCCGCGCTCGCGGCCACGCGGCGGGCGGCCGCGTCCTCCGTGCCGTCGAACAGCACGCACGGCACGCGGCGGGCGTCCAGGCGGGCGTCCTCGCGCATGAAGTCGGCGAAGTCGTCGGCGGCGTTCACGAACGCGAGCCCCGAGCCCTCCGGCAGCTCCCGCAGAAGCTCCGCCTTGGCGCGCGCGATGTTCTCGCGGCTGCCCAGAAGCTCGATGTGGCTCTCGCCCACGTTCACCACCAGGCCCCAGTCGGGGCGCACGATGGAGCACAGCTCGGCGATCTGCCCCGGCCCGCGCATGCCCATCTCCACCACCACGGCGTCGCACTCCGGCTCGGCCGCAAGCAGCGTCTTGGGAACGCCCAGCTCGTTGTTCTGGTTGCCGGCGGTGGCCGTCACGCTTCCGGCGGCGGCCAGCACGTCGCGCACGAGGTTCTTCGTGGTGGTCTTGCCCGTGGAGCCCGTGAGGGCGATCACGCGCCCTTGCAGATGAGAGCGCCACTCGCGGGCCAGGTCGGACACGGCTCCCGCCGTGTCGGGCACGTCGATGACGGCGGCGCCCAGCTCGCGCGCCAGCGCCCGCACGTCCTCGGCCAGCGGCTGCATGACCAGCGCGCCCAGTGCGCCCGCCCGCAGCGCCGCGGCCACGAAGTCGTGCCCGTCCACGCGCTCGCCCGGCAGCGCCACGTACAGATCACCCGGTTTCACGTCGCGGGAATCCCAGGTCACGCCGCACATGAGCGCGCGGGGGTCGAGCGGCTCCACGGCGAACGAGCCGCCCGTGTACGCCGCAATCTGCTTCGCGTTCAGGCGCATTTAGTTCTCCCCGCTCGCTTGTCCATAAGGGTCAGCGAGGGTTACCGCAGCGTCGGCATCGTCCAGCAGGCCGCCGAACGCGCGGTTCAGCTCCTCGGCCGCAACAACACGGTCGTCGAAGCTTAGAACCTCGTCGCCCACCAGCTGGTAGTCCTCGTGGCCCTTGCCCGCGATGAGCACGGAGTCGTCCGGCTTCGCGTGCGCCAGCGCCAGCGCGATGGCGGCGCGGCGGTCGGGCTCCACGGCGAAGCGGCCCTGGCCCGCTCCCATGCCGCCCACGATGTCGTCGATGATGGCCAGCGGGTCCTCGTGGCGCGGGTTGTCGCTCGTCACCACGGCGAAGTCGGCCGCGAGGGCCGCCTTGCCCATGATGGAGCGCTTCGACGCGTCGCGGTCGCCGCCGCAGCCGAACACGCAGATGGTGCGGCCGCGCGTGAGCGCCATGATGGATGCGAGCGCCTTCTCCAACGCGTCGGGGGTGTGCGCGTAGTCAACGAACACGCTCACGCCGCCGTCGCACGGCACGCTCACGCGCTCCAAGCGCCCCGGGATCTGCGGGGCCTCTTCCAGCGCCTCCACGATCACGCTCGGCGAAAAGCCCAGCTGCAGCCCGATGCCGAACGCGCACATGACGTTCTCCACGTTGAACCGGCCCACGAGCGGGTAGTCGAAGCGGTAGCGGCTGCCGCGCACGTCCAGCTCCACGGTGGTGTGGGTGGGCGCGTACTGCACGTCCACGGGATGTATCTGCGCCGAGGTGTCGAAGCCCGTGGTGACGATGCTGTCCTCGTTCGTGGAGCAGCGGCGCAAAAGCTCTTTGCCCCACTTGTCGTCGATGCAGATGACGCGCTTGGCCGGGTAGTCCTTCGAGAACAGGCGCGCCTTGGCCTCGAAGTATGCCTCGAACGTGTGGTGGTAGTCCAAGTGGTCCTGCGTGAGGTTGGAGAACGCAGTCACGGCGAACGTCGTGCCCCACGTGCGCTCCAAATCGAGCGCGTGCGAGCTCACCTCCATGGCCACCACGTCGCAGCGCTCGTCGCGCATGCGTGCGAGCAGCTGCTGCAGGTCGGGCGACTCCGGCGTCGTGTGCGCCGTCTTCTCGGCCGCGCCGCCGATGCGCACGCCCACCGTGCCGATGACGCCCGTGCGCTTGCCGGCCACGTGCGCGATGTGCTCCACCAGGTAGGTGGTGGTGGTCTTGCCGTTCGTGCCGGTTATGCCCACGAGCGAGAAGTCCTTCGAGGGATGGTCGTAGAAGTTCGCCGATGCGGCGGCCATGGCCTTGCGCGTGTCGGCCACCACCACCTCGGTGACGTCGGTGGCATCGGCCAGGTACACTTTGCGCTCGACCACGAGCACCTTGGCCCCTCGGTCGATGGCGTCCTGCGCGAACGAGTGGCCGTCGGCCGTCAGGCCCACGATGCAGAAGAACGCGTCGCCCGGCTGCACGCGGTCGCTGCGGTAGGCGATCCCGCCCACCTCCTCGTCAGCGTTTCCAATAACGGTGCAGTCTATTCCCGCGAACAAGTCGGTGCAGGTCTTCCCCATATCGCATCCTCACTTGGGTGAAATCTTGAAACGGTCTATGGCAGTTGACATTATATCCTTAAACACCGGCGTGACGATGGAACCGTATTCGGTCTCGTTGGCACCCACAAAACAAACCAATTGAGGGCCCGTCGAGTCGGCGATGAAGCCGGTGAACGCCATGTTGTACACGCCTTTGCGGTAGCCTCCGTTCACGTCGTCGTATATCTCCGCCGTGGACGTCTTGCCCGCCACGTTGTAGCCCTCGATGGCGGCGTCTTTGCCCGTGCCCTCGGTGACGACGGTCTTCAGCATGCCGGTCATCTGGTCGATGGCCTTCTGGTCGTCGATGACCTTCTCGGTGGCGTACTCCATCGTCTCACCGGTTTGGGGCTTGCTCATGAGGAAGTGCGGCACGCACTCCACGCCGCCGTTGGTCAGGGCGCCGTAGAAGCGCGTCATCTGCATGGGCGTCACCGATATGCCCTGGCCGAAGGACATGTTGTAGGCGGTCGCCTTGCCCAGATTGCCGAAAGGCACCATGTAGCCCAGGATGTCGGTGCCCTCCTCGCCCTCGCCGGGGTAGTCCACGCCCGTCTTCTCGTGCAGGTTGTACTTCAATATGTGCTCGTAGAACTTGTCGAAGCCCATGTTCTCCGTGGCCAGCGATATGCCGATGTTGGACGACTGGTCCATGATCTGTTGCAATGTGTAGGTGGCGTCGCCGCGGTCGTGGGCGTCGGTGATGGTGTAGCCGTCGGCCTCGATCTCGCTCGGGCAGAACAGCTCGGTGTCGGGGGCCATGCTGCCCGTTTCCAAGATGGCCATGGCCGAGACCGATTTGAAGATGGATCCCGGCTCGAACAGGTCCGTGACCGTTTTGAGCTCCGTCGCACCCGCCTTGATGTTCTCGCGGTCGTTCGGGTCGAGCAGCGGCAGCGACGCGGCGGCGTAGATCTCGCCCGACTCGCCGTCCATGACCACGGCGCTGCCCCCGTTCGAGGTGAGGCCCTTCTCGTCGGCCAGCAGGCGGTC
Organism: Gordonibacter massiliensis (ex Traore et al. 2017); assembly: GCF_019731765.1. NCBI lineage: Bacteria > Bacillati > Actinomycetota > Coriobacteriia > Eggerthellales > Eggerthellaceae > Gordonibacter > Gordonibacter massiliensis (ex Traore et al. 2017). Next base: position 42,854 of record NZ_JAASIO010000017.1, read on the forward strand.
CTCCACGGACTGCTGCAGCTCTATGTCCAGCGATATCATGATGTCCTCGCCGTCCACGGCGGGCGTCTCCTCGTGCACGCCGCCGGGGATGGGCGTGCCGTCGCGGCCGCGCTCGGCCTCGTAGCGACCGGCTGTGCCGGAAAGGATGTCGTCGTAGTAGTACTCGAGCCCGGTCAGGCCCTCGCCGTCGATGTCGGTCAGGCCGATGACCTGCGCGCCCACCCGCCCGTTGGGGTACTCGCGGCGCGACTCGCCGATGAAGTAGATGCCCTTGAGCTCGAGCGCGCGCACTTGGTCGGCCACGGCGGTGTCGACCTTGCGCTTGATGAACGCGAACGTGGTGTTGTTGGCCGCGAGCGTGCTCTCGTAATCGGCCGCCTCGCCGCCCAGCGCGCCGGCCAGCGCCGACGCCGTGCCGCGGATGTCCTCCACCTCGGAGGGGTTCGCGTAGATGGTGGTGGCGTCCACGCTCACGGCGAGCACGGTGCCGTTGCGGTCGTAGATGGTGCCGCGCCGAGGCTCGATGTCGAATCCCACGGTGCGCGCCTCCTCGGCCTGCGCCGAGTACGTGGGGGCCATGACGACCTGCAGGTACACGAGCCTTACCAAAAAAAGCGCCGCGACGACGGCGAACAGGAGGATGGGTATGAACGCGCGGCCCGAATCGACCGGGAGCACGCCGCCCGCCGCGCGCGGCTGCCGCGGCGCCGCGCCGGACGAGCGTCCGCCGCGCGGCGTATGGGGCCGTCCCGCCACGCCGCTACTCCGCGGCGCCGGCGGCGATCTGCACGCTCTTGGAAAGCGACAGGTTGCCGGCGTCGTCGGTCGCGACGACGTCGGTGCCCAGGTCGATGACGCCCACCGTCTCGGGCGCGGCCATCTTCAGGCCGGTCGCCTTCGTCTTCACGCTCGTGGGGTTGGAAAGCGAGCTCTGCTGCACCTCGAGGTTGCTGCCGCTGGAGCGGGCGTCGTCTATCTGGTTCGAGAGCTGCTGCGACTGCATCGACGTGGCGACCGTCGCCGAGGCGATGGCGATGCGCGCGAAGCTCAGGAGCGCGGCCACCACGAGCACGACGGCCACCGTCTTCGCCAGGAAGACGACGCTGGAGGGAATGGTCTGGGTACCCGTGCCCTGACCCGGCACGACGCGGACGCGCGGACGCGCGGGGCGCTCGGGCATGCGTTCAGGATAGTTGTAGGAAAACGCCGGAGCTGCTCCTGCCATGACCAACCCCCTTTCTTCGTTTCTGCGGTGTTTAGGTGGTCGCGATGCTGCTTATGGGACGGCCGGAGCAGGGCTCCGGCCGGCTATGTCGGTTTCAGCGCTTTTGGGCCACGCGCAGCTTGGCGCTGCGGGCCCGGGGATTGCGCTCGATCTCCCCTGCCGTGGGCAGAAGCGGTTTGCGCGTGACCAGGTCGAGTATCGGCTTCTTTCCGCACATGCACACCGGGAGGTCCGGCGGACAGGTGCACCGGTTCGCGAACGAGTTGAACGTCTCCTTCACAATGCGGTCCTCGAGCGAATGGTAGCTGATGACCACGAGGCGCCCGCCCGGATTGAGCCAGCGGACTGCTGCGTCGAGTCCTCGACGCAGCACGTCCAGCTCCGAGTTGACTTCTATCCGAAGCGCCTGGAACGTCCGTTTCGCCGGATGGCCCCCGGCGCGACGCGCCGAGGCCGGAATGGCGGCTTTGATGATGTCGACGAGCTGCTCGCTCGTTTCTATCCGGCCGTTCTCCCGCGCTCGCACGACGAACTCCGCAATGCGGCTTGCCCACTTCTCGTCAGAGTACATACGGATGATCCGAGTGAGATCTGCTGTGTTGTAGGTGTTGATGATCTCTGCTGCGGTTAGGGTGGTTTTCCCCGGATCCATCCGCATATCAAGGGGGCCGTTCTCCTTGAAGGAGAAGCCGCGAGACGGTGTGTCGATCTGCACCGAGGACACGCCCAGGTCGAAAAGGAACGCATCGACCCCGGGTATCTCGGCGCTGACGAGCAGGTCGTCCATATCCCCGAAGTTGCCGCGCAGAAGCTCCAGGTTGGGGCGCGTGTCGTCGGGCAGTGCTTCGAGCCGGGCGCGGGCGGCGGCGAGCGCCACCTCGTCCTGGTCGATGCCGACGAGCGTGCCCCCGGGGCCTACGAGCTTGGCCGCTTCGAGGGAATGCCCTGCACCGCCGAGTGTTGCGTCCACGAACGTTTGCTGTGGTTTGAGGTTCGATTGTTCGAGGCACTCGGCGAGCAGAACCGGTGTATGCCGATATTCGCTTGTCACTTCGCTCACGTCTTACGATCAGCCGAACAGAACACCGAGGTCGGTGTCGTCGTCCTGCACCTCGTAACGCTTCGCGTCCCAGATCTCGAAATAGCCCGTGTTGCCCACGACGACGACGTCCTTGTCGATGTCCGTCGCCTCGCGCGCCTCCGACGGGAGCATGATGCGTCCCGAGCCGTCCACCTCGACGTCCTTCGCGCGTGCCTTGAGCTTGCGGCGCAGGCGCACGTGCAGGTCGTTGGAAGAGTCGTACTTGCCGAACTTGTCCTCGAACACCTCCGCGACCCAGGCGTTGAAGCCACGGGGCTCGAAGACGTAGAGGCACTCGTCCTTCGGATTGCGGGTTACCACCAGATCGTTCGAAAGCACCTTGCGGAACTTCGCGGGCAGGGACATACGGCCCTTGGCATCGACCTTGAAACGGAACTCGCCGTTGAGGTCGACGACTTCCGTCGCCGCCTTCGTGCTCTCCGCTGTGTCGACGACGTCCGCCATGCCACCCTTTCGCATTCGGCCCACTCGGCCCTTTCGATGTTTGGCATTCTATCCCACTTCGCCCCACTTCGCAACATTTTTGGGGTATTCCGCCCCCTTTTCGGCGTGGTGAAGCCCACCCGTTACCGTCCCGTTAAGTGATTTCCGTCACACGGGAAAACGGGGGTGCCATATGTGGGCAACATGGGCGATGCGCCCACAACATGTGGTTCGGGAAAACGCCGGGGGGCGAAGTGGGAGAATTTGTGACGCCCTCCCACCCCGTCCCACCGCCGACCCCTCGGAACCGTCCCCTCAACCGTTCGTTCAGCCGCCCCCTCCCCTCGCAGGGGCGCTCTCCAGAGCGCCCGTTCCGGCAAAGCCGGAAAGGCAACGAACGACTCCGCGCAAGCACCGAACGGCGATCACAAAAACGAACGAATGTTTCACGTGAAACATTCCGCATCGAAGGCGGATGGCGGAACAGAAACCGCCTCGACGCCGCCGCATCCTTGTAGGGGCGCTCTCCAGAGCGCCCGTTCCGGCGAAGCCGGAAAAGCAACCGCGGGCCGGGTTCTCGCGCTGCGCGCGAGCGGGCGCTCTGGAGAGCGCCCCTACGGGGACGACCATCGCCGCACGGTGCCCGATTCGCGCAACAACGCGTCCGCCGGCATGGCGATGCGGCGGCACGGGCGCGTTCGCGTCGCCATGCACGATTCGTTTTTTCGTTCTGGTTTAATTATTCGGCTTTGATTATTCCCAAATAAGAATACTTACGCGCGCGGGTGGGCGTTCAGGTATTCCTCGCGGATGTGGGTGCGGTTGACGTGGGTGTATATCTGCGTCGTCGATATGTCGGAATGCCCCAGTATCTCCTGGATGACGCGCAGGTCGGCGCCGCCTTCCAGCATGTGGGTGGCGAACGAGTGGCGCAGCATGTGGGGGTGGAGGTTGTCCATGCCGATAAGGTGCCCCACCTCGGCCACGATGGCGTGCACGCTCTGGCGCGTGAGGCGTCCGCCGCGCGCGTTCAGGAACACGGCCGCCGTGGGCTTGGCGTAGGGTTTCACGAGCTCGGGGCGCGCATGCTCCAGATAGTCGCCTATCGCCTCGAGCGCGGCGCCCGAGATGGGGGCGATGCGCTCCTTGTTCCCCTTGCCCACGATGCGCAGGTAGCCCTCGTCGAGGATGCAGTCGCCCAGATCGAGCCCCGTGCACTCGCTCACGCGCAGCCCGCAGCCGTACAGCACCTCCAGTATGGCGCGGTTGCGCAGCTCCAGCGGCTCGCGGCCCGTGCAGGCCGACAGCATGTCGTCCACCTGCTTCGCCGACAGCACGTCGGGCAGGCGCTCGGGGGGCTTCGGCAGCTGCAGCGTGTCGGTGGGGTTGCGGCGCGCGTAGCCCTCCCGCACGAGGAAGCGGTGAAAGCCCTTGATCACCGACACGCGCCGATCCACGCTCGACGTGGCGTACTGGCGATCCACTAGGCTGGCCTCGAAGTCGACCACGGTGGCGCGGTCGATGTCCTCCACCTCTTGCACGCCCCGCTCCTCCAGAAACGCGGCGTAGTCGCGCAGGTCCGTGGCGTACGCCGACACGGTGAGCGGCGACGACCCCCGCTCAACGCGCAGGTGCGAGAGGTACTCCCCCATGAGCGCTCGCACGGCGTCCATGCCCGCGCGCCTCCCGTCAGCCCTTGCGCCGGACGGCGGCGGCGACGAAATCGCTGAACAGCGGGTGCGGGCGCGTGGGGCGGCTCTTGAACTCGGGGTGCCCCTGGCTGGCCACGAACCACGGATGGTCGGGCAGCTCCACCATCTCCACCAGCCGGCCGTTCGGCGAGATGCCGGATATCGCGAGCCCCGCCTCCACCAGGCGGTCGCGGTAGGCGTTGTTCACCTCGTAGCGGTGGCGATGCCGCTCGTAGACCACCTCTTCTCCGTACGCGGCGAAGGCCTTGGTGTCGCGCGCCACCTTGCAGGGGTAGGCCCCCAGGCGCATGGTGCCGCCCTTGTCCTCCACGTCCTCCTGCTCGGGCATGAGGTCGATCACCGGATAGGCCGCCTCCTCGTCGAACTCGGCCGACGTCGCGCCTTCGAGGCCCGCCACATGGCGGGCGAACTCGCACACCGCGGCCTGCAGCCCCAGGCAGATGCCCAGGTAGGGCACGTCGTTCTCGCGCGCGTAGCGGGCGGCGGCTATCTTGCCCTCGAAGGCGCGCTGCCCGAACCCGCCCGGCACGAGCACGCCGTCCATGCCGCCCAGCACGTCCGCCGCGTTGGCGTCGGTGATCTCCTCGCCGTCGATGAGGTGGACCTCCACATGGCAGCCGTGGTGCACGCCCGCGTGCCCCAGCGCCTCGATGACCGACAGGTAGGCGTCGGGCAGGCTCACGTACTTGCCCACCACGGCCACGTCCACCTGCCCGTCGCAACGGTGCGTGGCCTCCAGGAACGCGCGCATGGGCGACAGGTCGATCTCGCGCTCCGCGAGCCCCAGCCGGTCGAGCACCTTCACGTCGAAGCCCTGGTCGTACAGCCCGATGGGCACCTCGTAGATGGAAGGCGCGTCGGTGCAGGCCAGCACCTCTTCGGTGCGCACGTCGCAGAACAGCGCTATCTTCTCGCGCACCTTGTCGGTTATCTCGTGGTCGCTGCGGCACACGATGAAGTCGGGCTGCACGCCGATGGAGCGCAGCTCCTTCACCGAGTGCTGCGTGGGCTTCGTCTTCACCTCGTGGGCGGCGGCGATGTAGGGCACCAGGGTCACGTGCACGAACAGCACGTCGCCCAGGGGCTTCTCCTTCTTGAACTGGCGCGCGGCCTCGATGAACGGCAGCGACTCGATGTCGCCGATGGTGCCGCCTATCTCGGAGATGACGATGTCGGCGCTCGATTGCTCGGCTATGCGGCGCAAACGCTCCTTGATGGCCTCGGTGACGTGCGGGATGACCTGCACGGTGCCGCCCAGAAAGTCGCCGCGGCGCTCGCGCGCGATGAGGGTCTGGTAGATGGAGCCCTGCGTGAAGTTGGACTCGCGCGACAGGTTCTCGTCGATGAAGCGCTCGTAGTGCCCCAGGTCGAGGTCGCCCTCGTGGCCGTCGTCGGTCACGAACACCTCGCCGTGCTGGAACGGGCTCATGGTGCCGGGGTCCACGTTCAGGTACGGGTCCATCTTCTGCATGGTCACCTTGTACCCGCGCGCCTTCAGCAGGTGGCCGAGCGACGCGGCGGTGATGCCCTTGCCCAGCGACGAAACCACGCCTCCGGTCACGAAAATATGCTTCGCCATGCCCGCCCCTTACCGTCTTGTTCGAACCGGTGCAATAAAAAAGCGCTCGAGGAGCCGAACTTTGTCGCTTCCCAAACGCTTGTCTATTCTACAATAGACTTTTGGCGCTGCGCTCATGCGGCACGCTAATTAACACACCGGAAACACCGTGCACGGAAGGAGCCCGAAAGCCCATGCGCATCGGATTCGACAACGACCAGTACATCGCACTGCAGGCAGAGCACATCCGCAACCGCATCGACCAGTTCGGCGGCAAGCTCTACCTGGAGTTCGGCGGCAAGCTCTTCGACGACTACCATGCCGCCCGCGTGCTGCCCGGTTTCGAGCCCGACTCCAAGATACGCATGCTGAAGAGCCTGGTGGACGACGCGGAGATCATCATCGCCATCAACGCGAACGACATCGAGAAGAGCAAGGTGCGCGGCGACTTGGGCATCACCTACGACGAGGACGTGCTGCGCCTCATGGACATCTTCCGCGGCATGGGCTTCGCCACCACGGGCGTGGTCATCACCCACTACACGAACCAGCCCTCGGCCGAGGCGTTCCGCAAGCGCCTGGAGAGCCTGGGCATCCGCAGCTACCTGCACTACCCCATCGCCGGCTACCCCTACGACATCGACCGCATCGTGAGCGACGAGGGCTACGGCAAGAACGAGTACGTGGAGACCACGCGCCCCCTGGTGGTGGTGACGGCCCCCGGCCCCGGCAGCGGCAAGATGGCCACGTGCCTTTCGCAGCTCTACCACGAGCACCAGCGCGGCGTGGCGGCCGGCTACGCGAAGTACGAGACGTTCCCCATTTGGAACCTGCCGCTGAAGCACCCGGTGAACATAGCCTACGAGGCCGCCACCGTGGACTTGGACGACGCGAACACCATCGACCCCTTCCACTTGGAAGCCTACGGCGAGACCACGGTGAACTACAACCGCGACGTGGAGATATTCCCCGTGCTGAAGGCCATGATGGAGCGCATCTCCGAGACGAGCCCGTACCAGTCGCCCACCGACATGGGCGTGAACATGGCCGGCAACGCCATCGTGGACGACGAGGCCGTGCGCGAGGCCGCGAAGATGGAGATCGTGCGCCGCTACTTCCAAGCTGCTGTGGAAACGCGCCGCACCGGCGTGGGCCAGGAGCACGTGGAGAAGCTGGAGCTGCTGATGAACCAGGCCGGCATCAACGCGAGCTTCTCGCCGGCGCGCTCGGCGGCGCTGCTGAAGGAGGAGACCACCGGCGGCCCCGTGGGCGCCATGACGCTGCCGGACGGCACCGTGGTGACGGGCAAGACCTCGTCGCTTTTGGGAGCGGCATCGTCGCTGCTGATGAACGCGCTGAAGGGCGTGGCGGGCGTCGACGACGAGATCGACGTCATCAGCGACGAGGTCATCGAGCCCATCTGTCGCCTGAAGACCGACCAGCTGCACAGCCGCAACCCGCGCCTGCACTCAGACGAGACGCTTATCGCGCTGTCCATCAGCTCGGCCACCGACCCCTTGGCCGCCAAGCTCGTGGACCACATCGACGATCTGCGCGGCTGCGACGCGTTCTTCTCGGTCATCATCTCGTCCACCGACGAGAAGCTCTACCGCACGCTGGGCATCAACGTGTGCTGCGAGCCCAAGTACGAGCAGCATCGGTACTACCACAAGTAAGGCGCGCGACGCGTGCGGAAAGGCCCCTCAACGAGGGGCCTTTTTTGATGCGGAAACCGTTGTGCGGAAGCCGGTTGAACCTTGCAGAAAGCTTGCACGGATCTTGCTGGAACCTTGCGCGGTTCTTGCAGTTTTATGCATATGATCTGGGATAACAGTATCTTCTCAAGCACTGGTATTCGGCGTAGAATACCAGTGCCGGCGGTGTCCGCACTCGGGTGGCGCTTCTTTCGAAGGGGCGATGCCTATGAACGTAGTTCTGGAAATCCTTTACGCCTACGCAGCGGTGGCCACGATAGCGAGCTTTCTCCGCGATCTGTGGACGGAACATAAGAGACGCGGACGAAGCAGGGAGGGGTCCAAGGAGAAGCTGAGATAAGCAAAGGCCGGGAAATAATCCCGGCCTCCCGAATACCTGCGCCGCCCGAGCTGGATGGTAAAGTCCCTTAAACTCGCCGTCCTGGGCACCGCCGGTGATTCGTATTATAGCGAGCGCGCGTTGCGAAAAGCAAGAGGCATGAACTCGCTGTTTGCATCGCCGTCGACCCCATTGTCAGCTTCCCTTGCTGTCATCCTGGGCAGAGGCCGAAGGCCGGAGTCGAAGGATCTTCAAGAACGGAAGACTCCCTTAGCCGAAGATCCTTCGACTCGCGCCTGCGGCGCTCCGCTCAGGATGACAGCAGGGGGCCTTTTGCGGGGTTAAGCTGCAGACACTATCCAGATCATGGAGCCGTAGGTGAAGCCGGCGTCGCCGGCGGCGAGGACAGCGTTCAGCAGGGTCTTCATGCCGTAGTCGGTGAAGGTGCCGTGCCAGGTGAGCTGGGTGCCCGTGTCGCCGGCGGCCAAGATGACTGGACGGTCGAACGCCACCTCCAAGCCCAGCGGCGTGAAACGGGCGTCGCTCACGAACGTGGTGGCGCCGCCCTCGGTGGTGAGCGACCACGAGCCTCCCGGCAAGTCCATGTCGGCGCGCTTGAGCCGTGCGCCGGTTACGGCCACGGCGCGCTCGGAGCGGTTGGCCACCATGACGGGGATGGTAGCGCTGTTGGGGTCGTCCTGCCCCAGCATCATGGACACCGACGAAGGAATGGTGATGTTGACCTGCGCGTCGGCCTGTTCGTCGACCGAATTCGCTGCATCGTCGGGCTCGGTGGAAGCATCTTTGGCGGACTCGGCATCGGGATCGGCTCCAAGCGTGGAATCATCGCCATCGAGACTGCCCGCAACGTCCTCGGTTTCGTCGCTGGCGGGAGCTTGCTCGTCGTCTGCAGGGTCGGGTTCGATCGTATCGGCGTCGGGGTCGACCGCAGAGGGGTCGTCCTCAGGGTCGGACGCCGGAGCATCGGGGTTCACGAGGATACGGGCGTCGGCATCCCAATTGTAGGCGAGCACGTTCTCGTCGGTTCCGCGATAGACGGTTTCGATCGGCTCGGCAGGAGCCTCCTTGAAGCCGAACAGCTCATCGACCTTAGTATCGTCCGCAATGGCAAAATCGTCCGGAAGCTCCATGAGCTTCGGACAGTCGAAAAACAGGCGCGTGAGATCCTTGGCCCCGGCAGGCACGTTCGCGACCTCTTCGAGGTTCGCGCAGCCCTCGAACCAATGGGCCAAGCTTGTCGGCTCCACCGCATCGGCGAACACGACGCGTTTGATATCGTTAGCCACGCCGTCCGCAAGCCACGGCACCTCGTCGGCGCTCTCAAACGCGAGGGCATCCCCCGCACCGTCCACGACGAACGTCCCATCGTCCCACAACTCGGCAACGACCGCCGCAGCCTCGTTGAGCCCGATGGGCCAAGCGTTCCCGTACTCGGGAACGGAAGGAGTCGTGGGGGGCTCGACCGGGGCGGTTGGTGCCACAGGCTCAATCGTGGGGGTTGCGACGATCACATTGGCCGAGTCATTGACAGAAGGGGTCGTAGTGACAGAATGCTCGGCGAGCTTCGTCGTACCGGACGTAGCTTCAGGAGTGATTTCTGCCGAAGGATGAGTTTCGCTGGAAACCGCTTCCGAAGCAGCAAAAGAATATGGAACGCGGCACAGCACGCCGAAGACCAGTAGCAAGCAAAGGGCCAAGGCCGCACTAAAGTTCAGCGCGGCCTTATGGGTAAACGTGTGGTATTTGACCCAACCAGCCATCTGACCATGCAAGCGCCTTAGGCCGTCGGCGTACCGCCGAAGCCAACCGTCCACGTGATATCGAACAGATGAATCGCGCCCGTGGCGGACGGATTGGCGATCTTTCCAGCAAAGTTCAGCGAAAGTACTCCGGGAGTGCTCGCATCAGTCGCAATCGGCATTTCCCAACCGGCTGTTGTCGCGGCAAACGAAGCCGCCGTTGACAGGTCAAAACCATTGACGGTCATCTCCACGCTGTTCGGATCGGCAGCATCGGTCACGCTGCCAACGAGCTTGCCGTCACCCTGCGTTACGCTGATGGCGGAAACATGAGCTTTTGCTAAGGTGCTTGTATTCCTCAACTCAATGTTGTTCGGCAGCAGGAAATCTCCGTTCGCCTTCACCGCCGCCGTGAAGGAGGTCGGAACCGTCGCTTGAACCTGAGCATCAACGTTAGCATTGACCTTGGTTACGCCCTGATTGTTTGTGCCTACAGCATCCCATTGGCTCGGTTCGGTTGCCGTGGCATCCGCAAACGCCGCACCCGCGCAAAGTCCCGTCAGCATCGTTGCTGCGCACACGCCTACGATTCCCTTTTTGATGCAATTGAACCGACTCGTCTTCTCCATGATCCTTTTCCTTTCATGATGTGCCATTACGTTGTCTGACATGCTCTCGTATCTCTCGTCGAAGGCCCCTTAGCCTTCGATACGCAACGTGATTTCTGCGGCCGCCTGGCCGGTCTGCTTGTGGGTTTCCCTATCGTAGCCGGTGAAGGTCGCCACGGCGGCGTAGTCGCCAGGGGCGAGGTCCTTCGTCAGCTTGATGTTTTGGATGTGCTGGTCGGGTGCGATGGCGCCGGACTCGTAAACCGTTTCTTCGGTGTCCTTCAGCGCGATGGTGACCTTCTGGTCCATCGGGTTCGCGGCGATGTTCTCGATGCGGGCCTCGCCCTCGGACGCGCCGTCGGGGAACACGATAACGGCGGCGATGGAGATGTTCATCATGCCCTTCGCCACTTCCTCGTTCAGGGCGGCCTGGATCTCCTCTTTGGACTTGCCCTCGAACTGGCCTTGCGCGGCGTTCGAGTCGAACCAGTCCTCCACAGCGGGCTGCTGCGTCAAAACGACGCCGGCAACCACAGCTCCGGCCACGGCCACCACGGCCACGAGGGCGGCGAAGGCGTGCTTGGACATGCCGAGTATCTTGCCGGTTTTCTTGGCCACCTCGGCCGCGGTATTCGCATTGGCTGAATGAGTATCAGAAGCTCCGGTTGCGGAGGTCTGTTCGACAGATGCCGAATCAGAAGAAGCACTCGAACCCTGGTTCCGCGTGGCATCATCGACGGCGTTTTCGCCGTCCGCTTGATGCGAAGAAACATTCGGTTCGGTGTCGTCTACTGGAAGGCTCTGCATGCTCTGACTGTCTTGCTCGCTCATACGTAATAACTCCTAGAATCTAAGCTCACCAGCCGAAACGGGAGAACTTAGTAAGCTAAGATACGCCATGGGGGTGGGGAAAGTCAACCGAAATCAGCTATACAGATTATTCTATTTTTGGCATAGATGCGGTAACAAATTCCCAGTAAAACGCGCGTATTTAGCGATTTTATGCACTTTAGAAGAACACGCGCGCGGCGTGCTCGTAGAAGCCTTCTCGCTGATAGCGCAGCAGCACCGTGGGGGCGTCTCCCCGCCGGATGTAGACGCGTCGCACGGTGCGGTCGAAAACCAGGAGCTCGCCGTCGACGAACAGCGTGGCCTCGCGCGTCTCGGCGTTGCGGGACAGGTCCATCTCCACCACGTCGTTGGACGCCGTGACGATGGCGCGCGAATGCAGCGTATGCGGCGCGAGCGGCACCACCACGAGGCCCGTGAAGCCCGGCGAGACGAGCGGTCCGCCGGCCGAGAGCGCGTAGGCCGTCGAGCCCGTGGCCGTGGCCACCACCAGGCCGTCGCCGCGCATGTCGGCGATGTGCGCGCCCGACACGCCCAGGCCGAAGTCGATGATGCGCCCATGCGCGCCGCGGGTGACGGCCAGCTCGTTGAGGGCGAAGAACGTGCGGAGCGGGGTGGCCGGGGCGGGGTCGGCTGGCGCCGCGGGGGATCCTTCGACTCCGCGCTGCGCGCTCCGCTCAGGATGACAGAGGGGGTCGTCATGCGCGGGATGACAGGAGGGGTCTGCACCGCGCTCAGGATGACAGTCGCCATCGTCGCCCCAGGGGTCGGGTTCGCCTTCGCATACTACGTCGATCTGCAGGTTCGTGCGCTGCTCGGCCACTACGTCGCCGGCGAGGGCCGCGGCCACCGCCGACACCACGCCCTCCTCGCTCGTGTTCGCCAGAAAGCCCAAGCGGCCGAAGTTCATCCCCAAGATAGGCACGCCCGACGTGCCTATCTGCTGCGCGGTGCGCAGGATGGTGCCGTCGCCGCCCAGCACCACGGCCATCTCCACCTCGGAGGCCAGCGCCGCGTTCAGCTCCTCATGACCGCCCTGGCACGACAGCTCCGACGAGTTGACCAGCGTGTAGTCCGCACCCTGCGTGGCCAGGTACGTGGCCAGCAGCAGCGACGCGTCCACGGCCTTCGAGTTGGAATTATTGCGTACGATGAGGATGTGCATGAAGGTCTTCTTTCCCGGTTTGCTATGATGGGCCATTATATCCGATGCACCGGAAAGCGTCCGTCCATGTCCGACAAGCTCGCACGAGCTCAACATACGCGCGTTGCCGAGCCGACACCAGCCCACACGCCATCTTCCGAGAAGCGCCTCGCGCCCTCGCATGCGCGCGCGGCCGATCCCGGCTCCACGTCGGAGATCCGCGTGGGCGGGCGGCACGCGGGCTTGGACCGCACGGTCATCGCGGCCGCCGTGGCGCAGCAGGTGGTGCCGCGCCCCGAGCCCCGGCTCGACCCTGCCAGCGCGAAGGCCCGCCTGCGAGCCGCCGCTCCGGGCGAGACGTCCGAGATCCGCATAGGCGGAAGCCACGCCGGCGTCGACCGCACCACTCCCCCGCGCGACCCCTTCGAGCCGCAGACGCCCGACCCGCGCACCGCGCGCGAAGCCTCTGCCGTGGCGAGCCGTCGCGCTGAGCGGGCGGCCTTCCCCGGCTCGACCTCCGAGCTTCCCATCGTCAGCAAGCACGCCGGCGTGGACAAGACGGCGCTCGCGCGCACGGCCGACGCCGAGCAAGGCGATGCCGCCGCCGTGGGCTCGTCCGCCGCGCTCATCAGCGTGTGCACCATGGTGTCGCGCGTGCTGGGCTTCGTGCGCACGTGGACGATGGCCTTCGCGCTGGGCTCCACGCTGCTCTCCAGCTCCTACCAGGTGGCCAACAACCTGCCCTCCCAGCTCTACGAGCTGGTGATAGGCGGCATCCTGGTGACGGCGTTTCTGCCGGTGTACCTGTCGGTGAAGAAGAAGCTGGGCCAGCGGGCGGGCAACGAGTACGCCTCCAGCCTGCTCACCATCGTCGTGGTGCTGCTGGGCGTGGTGGCCGCGCTCTGCATCGCGTTCCCGGCGTTCTTCATCTACACGCAAAGCTTCTACTCCGACCAGCGCGAGATGGCGCAATCGGTGTTCTTCTTCCAGTTCTTCGCCATCCAGATCGTGTTCTCGGGCGCCACCGCCATCATATCGGGCCTGCTCAACGCGAACCGCGACTACCTGTGGTCCTCCATTGCGCCCGCGGCCCAAAGCGTCGTGGTCATCGCGTCGTTTTTGCTGTACGCGTTCATGGCGCCGCAGAACCCCGATGCGGCGCTCTACGTCATAGCCATCGGAAACCCGCTGGGCGTGTTCGTGGCGCTGGCCATCCAGCTGCCCGCGCTCAAGCGCAACGGCATCCGGCTGCGGCCGCGCATCAACTTCCGCGACCCGGCGCTGCGCGAGACGCTCTCGCTGGGCGTGCCGGCCCTGTTCGTCATGGTGTGCTCGTTCGTGGTGGTGTCGGTGCAGAACGCGGCGGCGTACAGCTTCGCCGACAACGGGCCGTCCATCCTGCTGTACGCGCGCCAGTGGTTCACGCTGCCCTACTCGTTTTTGGCCGTGCCCATCACCACGGCCATGTTCACCGAGCTGGCCGACATGCAGGCCGAGGGCAACGCCGAGGGCGTGAAGCGCGGCATCGTGAGCGGCACGAACCAGATACTGTTCTTTATGATCCCCTTCGCGCTGTACCTCATGGTGTTCTCGCTGCCGCTCATCACGGTGTTCCGCGCCGGCGCGTTCACTGCGGAGAACGTGGCGTCCATCGCCTCGTACATGAGCGTGCTGGCGTTCGCGCTGCCGGTGTACGGCGTGAACACGTACCTGCAGAAGATATTCTCGAGCCTGCGGAAGATGGGCGTGTTCGCGGCGTTCAACTTTGTGGCCGGCGCGGCGCAGATCGCTCTCACGATGTTCGGCGCGTCGCACGCGGAGAGTTTCCCCATCGAGATCATCGCCGTGGGCGAGGTGCTGTTCTACGTGGTGGCCGACGTGTGCCTGTTCGCGTACCTGCGCCGCCGCCTGGGGCCGTTCGGGCTGCGCTCGACGGCGAAGGCGTTCGTTGTGGCGCTTTTGCTGGGCGGGTTGGGCGCGGCGCTGGGCGGCGGCGTGCTGTACGCCCTGACCACGTTCGTGGCGCCCCTGTCGGGCTCCATCCCGCAGGCGCTGGCCTACGTGGCGGCCGGTGGCGTGGTGTCGCTCGTCGCGACGTTCGGCCTGGCCATGAAGCTGCACGTGCCCGAGGCCGCGTTCGTGAGCTCCATCGCCGGCAAGGTCGCCGGGAAGCTGGGACGTGGGCGGGCGTAACGCGGGGCGGAAGGAACGCGGGGCGGAAGGGACGCCTGCACAGCACATTCACCATATGCTTGACGGCATTACGCTCAACGACTGAACATTTTTGTTCAGTCGTTGAGCATTTTCGATAGAAAGCCTATGGCACCACGCGCACCGCTATCGAGGTTAAAAGCGGCGCATTAAAGGGATTGGGCGATCGCAATGCGTTCGCCAAGCTGTACCCTGACACGCATACCCTCGTAGTGGGCTCCGACGATGCGCCGATCAACGACTTCCTCCTCGGAAAGATTCCCTTGTTCTAGCCCTTTCCCAAGCGTTCGCGCCCGCGGAGCACCAGGGCAGCGATTGCCGCAACCGTTGCCGTTGCAGCAATCGCTTCGGCAACTGCCGGACCTGCAGCATCGCCGGTGGCGGCGAGCTTCGAGGGGGCGGGTATGTACTTCGAGGTTTTCGTTGGCGAAGCGGCGGCGGTGTTGCCGCCCGACGGCTGCGCGGGAGTCGGCGCAGGCTGCGGAGTGGGCTCGGGCAGCTTTTCGAACCGGGCCGCCACCGTGACGCTCTGCGTTATGTACGAGAAGTCGCGGTCCCATCCGGCAAAGCGGTAGCCGTCGGGCGCGGACACGTCGGGCGCGGTGGCCGCGCCGAACAGCGGCACCGTCTCGGTATCGAGCACCCGCCCGTCCCAACCGACAAACGTGACCGCGCGCGTGGCCGTGATGAGGAACGAGCCGTCGTCCTGCAACGTGCCCACGCGCTCGCCGTCTTCCAGGATGGCGGTGTCGCCGCCGTTCACGAACAGGTTGCTCACCGCCAAGAGCTCCGAGAGGCGGGTCGCCCCGAACGGCGCCACGATGGTGTTCGACGTGTATTGGCCGCCCACCGAGTACCCCACTATGCTGAGGGGCGAGCCGAGGGGGATGCGCGAAAGGTCGAGCGTGCCGCCGAAATGCGTGATGGTGCCCAGCGACGAGGCGGGGTCGAGCACGAGCGTTCCGCCCGCCCAGATGGATACGGCAGGCGCGCCGCCTGCGAGCACCACCGTGGCCGACGGGAGCACTTCGAGAGGCTGCTGGACCGTGCCGAGCGTCACCGCGCCCTCCTCGCTCACCCCCGCGCTCCGCGCCATGTTCCACACGCTCACCTCGTTGCCGGGCCCCGCAAGGCGCAACCCCGTGGTTCCCGCCATCTCAAGCGTGCCGATGCGCACGTTCGAGCCGACATCGAGGTAGTTCACACCCGTTCCCACGCTCACGTCGCCCGACGAGCCCGAAGACGGGTCGGCCATGCCGGCGATGGTCACGCCGTTGGCCGTGACCGACAGCGTCGAGCCGTCCCACGCATACGCGTCGGTCGGCCCTTCCACGTCGAAAGGCCCCGCCGGAGCCGCCAGCGCCCGCCCCGGAGCGATGGCGCACAGCGCGACGAGAGCCGCGCAAACGAGGCTTGCGAGAGCGAGCGGGCGCACGGACGCACGCGGCACGGCCGCTTTCGGGCATCGGGGCGGAACGACGGTTTCGGCGGAATCGGCGGGCAAGGCAGAACGGGCGGACATGATGAAGCTCCTATCGCATCGGTTTGATGCGACGAGCCTATCACCGGCGCGCGTTCGCCCAGGCGTTCCGTTACCGACCTTCACCCAACGGTAGCGGCGCCGTTGACGCAGCGAACGCGCTGCGGAGGACCCGACGCTGCCGCTTACTTTCGGAAGGAAGCTTCGGAGGATTTCGGTGTGCTGGAAGCACCAGGCGCGCCGGGAGCTTTGGGGGCATCAGGCGTACCGGGGGCGCCAGGCGCGCCGGGAGCCTTGGGGGTGCCAGGCGCGCCGGGAGCACCGGGAGCGCTTGGGCTACCCGCACCTTCGGGATTGTTGACTACCGGGGTCGATGGTCTGAAGCACATGGGAAAACCTCCTTATGAAATGAAAGCCGCCTATCCTAGCCGCTTTCCCTATTCGAAATTGTAGGAGCCGATTCCGCGCAGGACATGACCCTGCCTGCGCGATTTATCCCACCCTCTCACCCGGTTAGCAAGGGGGTGATTCAAGGGGTGGTACGACGTTGGCCAGGGGCGATAACGGGTGCCGTACGAGGAGAAAGCGCTCCTTGCGCGAGTTCCTCCACCATATGGACGGCGTTGGCGGGACAGGTGCGCAAGCACGCTCCGCACCCGCCGCAAACCAAGGCATCGTCCACATACGCTCGGCGCGCGTTCGCGTCATAGCCGATCACGTTGCCCAAGGGGCAGCCGCGCATGCAAAGCTTGCAGCCCACGCACAGATGCGCGTCTATCGAGACGCGTTTTCGCGAAGTGAAATGGGTTCTGAGAGGTCCGTAAGCCATGCGTCCATCCAGTCCGAAGGCAAGCCCGCGCCGCAAGGCGGTGCTCAGCCGTCCCCCAGCACACTCGCCTCCTGCGCCTCGCGTTCTTTGTCACGCTTCGAGTTGATGAAGTACAGCACGATATCGGTCCCCACGAAGCAGAGGTTGATCACGTAGAACACCACCACGTAGCTCAAGGACGTAGCCGTGAATTTCGAGGTGATCCCGCACAGGTAGGCGCAAAACGATATGCTCAGGAACAGCAGGCTCTTGCCTTTTGCCGTTCTCGAGCGGATCGATTTCACGATGGAGGAAGGCCAGGCGATCCCGAAGCCCACCAGAAACAGCATTTCGAAGAACTGCGACCAGAACGTCATAAAACGATTCCCCTCCCGCCACACATCCGCGCTCGACCCGTACCGCGCACTCTCTTCCGCTGCCCCGTCGAGGGGGCGCCAGCATCGGCTGCCGCCCCCTCGGTTGTTCATGCCGCACGTTGCGGGGAGGTGTCATCTGCCCCGTGCCGACAGCCCGCTACTTGCCGAGCGTGTCGTACGTGCATGTGGGATGCTGGCCCGGATCGGCGTTCTCCCAGTCGATCCGCTTGATCTCACGGCAGCCCAGCTTGTCGTACTGATCGTTGAAGTAGGTGTCGCCCTCGATGAACTGGTCGCCCGTCACTGTCACGTCCGTGCGGTCGGCAGGATCGATGCACGGGTAGATGCGGCAGAGCAGGCCGCGGTTCGTCCATGTTCCCGTGGCTTCGTCGGAACCCCTGACCGTGCCATCCACCAGGCAGCCGACGTTGGAGATGAACGCGCCCTGGTTCCACGGCTCCTCTGCCGGAAGCTCCGGATACCACCACGAGGGCATGGCCTGCACGGTACCCTTGATGATGGCCTGGTCGACATGGGCAACCTGCTTGATGCGCCCGCGCTCGTTCTCGATCCACACCCAGTCGCCGTCGCGCACGCCGCAGGCACGGGCGTCCTCGCGATGCATGTAAACGCTGGGATACGGGAAGATGGAGCGGGTGCCCTGGCCGGGAACGCGGTTCTCGGAGTGGTACAGAACCGAGACGCGACCGCCGGTGGTCAGGCGCAGCGGGTACTTCTTGGCAAGCTCGGGATTCGAGAGCGGCGTCTCGGGCAGCTCGCGGTAGTACGGAAGCGCGCTGTAGTCCAGATCTTCCATGAGCGTGGGGTAGATCTCGGCCTTGCGGGTGGGCGTCGCGAAACCCTTGGTCTGTCCGTTCGGCAGCGTCTCGGCGTACTTGAAGGACCGAGTGGGCCCGGGGAACCAAGTGCCCTGCTCGCATAGCGTGGTGTAGTCGACGTCGACTCCGCGCGAGATGCGGTGCTTGATGACGTCCTCGTAGGTCTCCCACGGCCAAGCCTCGGCCTGGCCCATGCGGATACCCAAACCGCGGAAGAAATCGTAGTCCATAACGCGGTCGCCCACCGGCTTGGAGCCGCGGTCGCCGCAAACCACGAAGTCGTTGGAGTCCTCGGCGGTGGTGAAGCACGGGCGCTCGAGGGAGTCGCAGCCGGGGATGATGTAGTCGGCCATAGCCGCGGCAGGGGTCTTCCAGTACTCGACCGAGACGATAAGCTCCAGGTTGTTCTTCATGATCTTGTACAGGCGCTGCGGGTCGGGCGCCCAGGCGAACGGGTTGGAGGACCACATGATCATGGCCTTGATGGGATAGGGATCGCCGAACTCCATGGCGTCGTACACCAGCACCGGCGAGCACAGCAGCTGGTGCAGCATAGGGCGCGGGACGCCGAACATCTTCATGTAGGCGTCGTAGATCGGCTCGTAGCCCTTCCAGCTCATGGCGCGGAACTGGTCGTAGCCGATGTACTTCTTGCGGATCTCCGGCGTGACGAGCTCGGACATCTCCATCTCGGCGTCGCGGTACGGGAACGGCTTGGAGCCGTCGGCCTGCACGACGCCGGGCTCGCCCACATATTCGCCGCCCGGCTTGTCGATGTAGTTGCAGATGATGCGCAGGATGGTCTTGGTGATGCACAGGCGCGAGGCGTTCGGGCCGGCCTGGTCGCCGCCGCCGAGGCCCCAGGTGATGAACGCGTTACCGTTGGTGGCGTACACGCGGGCGGAATCGGCGATCTTGTTCTCGGGGATGCCGGTGACGGGAGCCGCCCACTGCGGGCTGTAAGGCTCGGCCATCTCCTTGATGGCATCCCAGGCGGTGTAGCACTCGACCGAGGAGCCGTCGAGCAGCGAGATGGTATGGGTGCCGCTCAGAGCCGGGTCGACGTCGCCGTCGGCGAACCACTCGTTCTTGTCGGAGTTCCACAGCAAGATGTCGTTGGCAAGGTTGTCCCACACCACGAAGTCGGAGTGCGCGGCTCCCTCTTTAACCTGGTCGGCGCGGATGGTGTGCTTGGTCTTCTTGTCCAACAGGAACGGGCCGTTCGACCACCACTTGATGAACTCCTCGTCATACCACTCGTTCTCGATGACCTCGTGCAGCCAAGCCAGGGCGAGCGCATGGTCGGTGCCGGGGTAGATGGGCATCCAGATGTCGGCCAGCAGGGCCTGCGTGGTGCAATACGGGTCGATGACGATCATCTTCGGCTTCTTGCCGGGGCGGTCCATAGCAGCAAGATACTGGCGCCACATGGGGCTTTGCGGGCCGTATTTCTCGGAAGCCGAAAGGCCCCATACCACGAACGTGTCGGATTGGTCGATGCCCACCGGCGAGATGGCCTCGATAGGCCAGCCCACCATGGCCATGTTCAGCGTGTAGTTCCAGCACCAGCAGATGGTACCGGGGTCGATGACGTTGCCCGGGTTGCCGAGGTTGTTGAAGAAGCGGGTGCGCGCCCACAGGTGGTCGGAGCGGTACGTTCCCTCGGAAGAGACCAGCGTCTCGGGACCGTACTTGTCGATCAGCGCCTGCAGCTTGTCGGCGATCTCGTCCATCGCCTTCTCGTAGGGGATCTCCTCCCACTTGTCCTCGCCGCGCTCGCCGGCGCGCTTCAGAACATGGTTGATGCGCTTAGGGTGGTAGTGCATCTGGATGGCCTTCTGGCCGCGCTCGCCCATGCGGTCGCACAACACCGTGCCCTCTTTCCAGTTGCCGCGAATCTCCACCACGCGGTCGGTCTTGGTGTCGACGCCGATGACGATGCCGCAGTTCATATGGCAGTAGAAGCAGCGGGAATACGTCCACTGGACGCCGGTCTCGTCGATGTACTTGTTCGGCATGTCGGCGGGAAGCTTGACCTCGACCCGTTCGGTCTTCTTAAGTTCCATTGCAGCCCCTCTCGAATGGTCTGTGCGGGGCATCCTCCCAGCCCCGCGAAAGTCGCATGCGGGCAAGCCCGGGTTTCGCTCGCATGCCGTTGAGGTCATTCTATTGAGGGCGGGGGCGGCGAACATGATGCGCCCAAGGTGGTTTCCCCAGCCTATTCTCGGGATGGAGGCTAGGATGAGAAGCAGGGTGAGGCGGGGACGTGCGCTCGCGCCCGCCGATGACAACAGAGGCGAGCCGATGCGCGGCTACTCGTCCTCGCCGTCGTGGACGATGGAGAATGCGTCGATGCGGTTAGTGACCCCCAGCTTGCTATAGATGCCTCCCACGTGGCTTTTCACCGTGTTCAGCGACACGGTGAGCACCTCGGCGATCTCCCGTCGGGAAAGGCCCGCGTCAAGAAGCTCCAGCACCTCGCACTCGCGCTCGGTCAAGCCGAAGCGGGCCATGGGGTTCGTCGTGCGCTCCAGCACCGTCTCCTCGGCTTCATTGGCCCCGAAGCGGTGCAGCACCGCCTTGGCAAGCTGGCGAGCCTGTCCGCCGGACTTGCGCACATCCACGATCTCGTGAAGCAGCGCGCGGATTTTTCCGCCGGAACGCAAGAAGGGGCCGACCACCTGCTGGCCGGCTTGCAGCCTGAGCGCACGGTTGAGGTACATGAGGGCATCGGAACGCCTTCCCCGGGCCGCCAAGCGCTCGGCCGCCCGGAGGGAAAGCTCGAGTTCGCGCAAGCCGAGTCCCGCATCGCATGCGCGCTCGACGGACGGCAAGATGTCGTCGGGATCGCCGACGCTTCCCGAAGCATCGTCGACTGCGGCCCTGGCAGCCAAACCAGCCAGCTCGAAATCTATATCGCCCCGACCAATGCCCGCCTCAAGGCGCTTCGCCGCCGCATCAGCCTCGGGAACGTATCCCATGGCCAACGCTACCTGGACCTGCCTGACATACACGAGCAGGTTGATGCTGCGCGGCACGCCTGCCGTGCCCATCTGCAGCGCCGTCTTCGTTATCAGGTTGAAAGCCTGGGCGTGCTTCCCCACCGCCGCGTAGTAATGGGCGCGCTCGGCCTCGGCCTCGTAGAGCATATCCACGTTGCGAGACGTTGACACGATACGGTGGGCGCGTTCGACGCACTCGCGCGCCTCTTCCAGCCGGTCCATCTCCACGCACAGGTATCCCTTGGAGGCAAGCAGCGACCCGTACGGGATAACGGTATCGGGGCATTCGGCGAGCGCCTTTTCGCACAGTTCGAGGGCCTCCTTCAGTTCTCCCTGCGCGATGCGCAGGGAGATGATGCCCATACGGCACATGGCGAGGTAAAAGTCGGACTTGCCCAGCTCGGCCATGACCTCTGCCTGCAGATAGTTCTTCAGCGCCTCGTCGAACCGGCCCCTCCGCACATATGATTCCGCCAGGGAGTGCAGCAACAGGCAACGCTGAGGAAGAGAGAGCTCTTCCTCGTGAGAGTGCAGGATGGCCTCGCTTTTGACCATGGCTTCATCATGGAGGCAGTCCATTTCAAGGCATTTTGCCCGAAACAGGTCCACCACGATCGAAGCATCGGGTCCATCCTGGCCGAGTTCGCGAGCGGCGGCGCGCTCGAACACCTCGATCCAACGCAAGCCCTCGTCCGTTCGGGCGCAGATGACATACCCCCAGGCCGCATGGAGCGCCAATTGGGGTGACTCGGTGAACCGAGCTGCCGGAATGCGGCTGATCCATTCGGAGTAGGTCACGCCGGCGCGCTGCGACTCGTATCCCGATGCTTGGGCCAGGTTCTCGATGAAGTTGGAATCCGACGCCATCAGCAAGTACTTCGCCGCCTCGGAGGTCATCCGGTGCGCTTCGTACCAATCGCTTGCCGTCCGGCACAACTCGAGCAGACGGTCGGCGTCCATCTGACCCTGTTTCATGCGCAGCCATCGGCGAAACAGCGGATGGAACTCGAACCAGCCCGCCTCGTTGGCGCACGGACTGAGAAAGCACCCCCGTAGGCGCAAATCGCGCAGGACGAACTTGGAGTCGGTGCGCGAGGTGAGCGCATTGCACAAATCGGCGCACACCGTATCGGTCAGCGCCACTTCGATTACGAACTGCGCCAGATCTTCGGGCAGCTCATCCAATACGCTGCTGCGGAAAAAGCGGTTGAGCATCTGCCCGAGCGCACGCTCGTCCACCGTTGCGGAGCAGTCGATCGACCCGCGGACAAGCGCGTCGGCATACGTGCGAACGCCGAGCGACCAGCCGTTCGTTATGTTCCACAGATCAGCCGCAAGCGCCTTCAAATCCTGCGCATCCAGCTTGATGGGCGTTTCGGACACGTAGGAGACCTGCGGCGATGTCTGGATGTCCATGGCCTGCTTCAAAATGGCTTCCACCTCGTCCTGGGTGAAGTTGAGCTTGTCCGAGGGGAACATGCGCACCTCGTCGCGAAAAGCCAAGTCGATGTACTCCCACAGCAGATAGTTGCCCGAAGCTACCACGTGCACCGTTTCAGGGAAATAGCGCGCCGCCGAATTGAGAAATTCCGCAATGGCATCGGGGGTGGCCCTATGCAGGTCGTCGACGAACAAAACCACGTCCACCCTCACATCGGAAGCGCGTTCGAGCAAGAAGTTGCTGAGCGCAACCGAATAGTAGGTGGGGTTTTCCCGGTAAAGCCGGGCCAGCTCGACCGTATCGAGCTCGGGCCACACCGTGTGCAGGGCGGCAAGCACATGGCGCGCCAACCTATCGCGGTCGTCGGCTTCGTCCACTGACAGCCAGGCCGTTCGCCAATGCTCGGGATCGTCGCCGAGGCGCCGGTACGCTTCTGCCAGAAAGCCGCTTCTTGCCGACCCCGCCGGAGCCTCGACCGTCACGATCTTGCCGCTCAAGCACTCGATCAGGCTTTGCAGCGCGCCATCTCGGTCGATGGAGAGGGACGAGCGACGAGGCGCGGTGATCTTCGCCAATGCAACATCGTGCGAAACCTTCATAGGTATGCCTGCCGCCATGGCCCTGCCTCCTTGTCAACTCGCGCGTCACCGGTACCTACCCCGCTATTATGCTACCTTTCCCTACCGTCGGCGCTGTCCCCGCCGACATCTGCAGAGAAGCATCTTCAACCAGCGTGGCGCACGCCACGAGGTCCTCGCTTGCCTTGAGGCGCAAGGCCCCCTCGCGCGCCAGGTAAAGATAGCCGCCGCTTTCAACCTCTTCGCGCATCCGAGCGCCCTGGCCCTGCGCCGAAGATGAGAAGAACGCATCGATATCGGCGTCGGTTACTTCAAGGCCGCGGTGCCTGGCCCATGCGTCGAGCGCAGCCCCCTGGCGCAGCTGAGCGCGTGCCTGCATGAGCACCATCATACGGTACTCTTCTTCGCTCGAGCCTTGCGCGTTCAGAAGCTCGCCTACCGTCGTGCGCTCGGCGCGCGCCTGCTCGTACAGCGAGTCCATCATCTGATCAGCCACGGCATCATAGGCCGCATCGGCAACGTAGCCCTCGATGCGCTTGGCGAGTTCGCCCGCCGCCATGAAGTTGCGGTAATGGCGCATCTGCTCCGCCTTTTGCCGCTCGAGCTCTCTGCGGGACCGCTCCCGCAGGTCGGCCACGCTGTTGGCGCCGGGAATGTTTTGGAAAACGAAGTCGTCGGTCAGCGTGCAGGCTACTTCGCGCATGATAGCCTCCACTTTCACCTCCGCGCAGATGGAGTGCCCCGAGAGCGTCCCGTCGAGCTCCTCGCGCGTCGGCAGCAGGAAATCGACGTGCACCATGCTGCCCACCGGGACATTGGCAAGCGCCTCGTCAAAGCCTTCCGGCATCTGCCCCGAACCTGCCCGGTACAAACGGTTGGTGAAGCACAGCTGCTCGAAGCGCTCGCCATCTTTCAGGCAGTCCATCGATATCTGCACCACATCGCCCTCGGCAACCTGGGTGCGGCCTTCGTCGCACTCGACGCTGGTGTAAGACTGCGCGACCTCTTCCATCCGCGCATCGATTTCGGCCTCGCTCACCGAAATGGGCGGAACCGCCAGCTCAAGGGGCTCATAGGAGGAAAGCGTCACGGCGCCGAGACGCGTCCACGTTGCCTCGAAGACCAAATCCCTCTCGTCGTCCAGGCTGCGCTCGGCATCGAAGACCGGCGCGCCCACCACCGAGTAGTCTTCGCTTTCTGACGACAAGGCGAACGGCGCGACGAAGCTCTTCATGGTTTGCGCCACCATCGCCGCCGCCTCGGATTCGCCGAGCGCGCTATCGAGCAGTTCGCGCGCCGTCTCGTCGCCGTCCAGATCGATGCCGTTTCGCTGGGCCACTACCAAGCAGGCGCCGCGCTCGAGCGATTCAAGCTCGCTTGCAGCCACGCACACCGTCAGCGTTACCGACTCGTCTTCAACGCGCCTGTCTTCAACCCGGATATCCATGCTTCCATCCTCCTTGTGCGCCGTCATGTCGTCACCGCCAGCCATCCCCGCAGTGCGTTCTCGACGATAGTGAACCCATCTCACCCCTCCGTACAGCTACTACCCGGGTGGTTTACCAGGGTGACAGATAGGGTGAGAAGCGTCGTTTGCTCGTGGCCCTCCTTTTCGCATCGTCTGCGGCAAGGCCGCTTAGCCTGATCATGGCTATCTCGCCCTGCGTTTCACCCCGCCATTTCGCCCTCCCGAGCGCATGAAGTCGCCCCGGGTGGGCGCTAGGGTGAAAGCAACAGCCATACCGATCAGGAAACGAGGGAGACCATGTGGTTTGAAAACCTCGCCACGTACTACATTCCCGCCTTGCAGTCGTACGGAATCACCGTCCCCCAAGACGGAGAAGGGCGCTTCACGCTTTTCGAAGAAGACGGAACCATCGTGTCCGAAGTGCGCAAGCAGATAATCCCGCTCGGCGAAGAGGGCCTGATCCCCCAAAAGCTCATGCAGGATGCGGTTATGCAATACCTCGACTACCAGCAGCAGGAAGACGACATCGTGGCCACCTACGCGCTCGCGGAGCTCTACGAACGCCAGCTTAATGCGCATCTGGCTTTATGGCAGACGATGGTCGACGCCGCCAAAGCCGGCCGCATCTTCACCGACGTCGAGCTGGCCTGCTATGAAAAGGACATCTCCCGCGCGCGCAAAAACCTGAAAGCCGCGCGCGGCAACGCACGAGCCGACATAGCCGAGCGCGCCCAAGCGCTGCATGACCGCGAGACGATACGGCGCTACGGCCTGCTGTTCGACCGCGAGATGATACAGGACATCGACACGTTAGTCGGCAACGCTCTCTCGGCGCGCCCCACCCTTCTCGTGGGCGACAAGGGCATCGCGAAAACCCAGATGGCGAAGTTCGTCATGCGCCTGTATGGCACCGAGCCGCTTATCGTCTCAGTCAAGGGCGACATGATGAGCGACGAGCTGATGGGAAAGATGGTTCACGATGCCGTTCGGAACACGTTCGTGTTCGAGGAAGGCCCCCTTCCCCGAGCCATGCGCGCTGGCGTTCCGCTGTTGCTCGACGAAATCAACTTCGGCGATCAGGCGATCATCGCGCGCTTGCAAGACGTTCTGCTCAAGCGCCCCGGCGAATCGGTATTCTTGCAGGAAGAGGGCATCGATCTGGTGGTGCAGCCAGGATTCACCGTGTTCGCCACCGCTAACGAAGCATCGGCGCGTTACCGACAACGCGAGGTCCTCGACCCCGCCATCCGCGACCGTTTCGAAGTCATCGAGCGAACCTACCCCGATCTCGACCACGATCCCCTGCGCCATCCCAGCCCCTCCCTGATGCGGCTCGCCCTCTGCGAGGCGGTTGACGCCGATGGTGTTTTCAGTCGCCACCTCGACCGTGACCTGTTGGACGCCTTGGTTCATCTTGCCACCTTGACCGAGCACCTCTACGCCGTGCCGGCAAAAGACGCGGCCATCTCGCTCGAGAACGACCAGGCAGCCAGCATTGTGCGCGAGGACACCGCCCCTTTGCTGACCGACTGCATCACGCCGCGCGCCCTCAACCGCGCCGTCCAAGACAGCGCGGGAGGAAACCTGCCCGGGCGCCACCTCGACCTCTACCTCATCGACAAGCTGTTGCGCACCCTTGACCAAGCAGGGTCAAGCCGCAACGCCAGCCTTGCGCGACAAGCCGCTTTGCTGGTGGGCATTGACCTCGGTCCGGTTGGCTAAGCCATGATCGCTCGCATCGAGCAGGTGAAACGCACGGTCGAACGCGTAGCGGCCGTCAGTGGGCTCCGCATCGCCGCGGTCTGCGTGGGCGCCGAGGTTAGAACCGGATGCCGGCTTACCCGCAGCGGCATCGATCTGCTGGTGAACCATGAGCTCAACGAGGACATCGCCGCGCGCGAGCGCTATGGCGTGCGCGGTGCCATCACCCTCGACGAAGTCGACACCATGGTTGCCTGCTTCGTGGCGACCCGCGCGCAGGACTTCCTGCTCGACGACTGGTGCCAGCGCTTCGACTACCGGAACGACCTGTCGCGCCCCGCGCAACGCTATCTGCAAACGTGCGTCGACGACATGGCGGCGTATGCGCGCATGATCAGTCGCGTTCCCTTTGCCAAACAGCACTTCGAAGCGTATCTCTCGCGCATGGCGGCCCACGTGATGGCGAGCGAGCCCTTGCATATCCAGCTTATGCGCGCCCTGCGCCTCTATCTTTTCGAAGACCGGCCCAACGTGGTCGTTTCGCCGCTCGTCGTCGAATGCCTGGGCACCACTTCCGCTATGAACCCGTGCCTAGCCCCACTCAAACGCCTCTTGTTCGACGAGAGCCTACCCTACCGTGCCCGCCACACCCAGGCGGCGAGCCTGATAACGCCGCTGCTCGCACGCATGATCAAGTTTGATGAGGAGGCGTTGAGTTTTTACGACCTGATGCACCTCTACGATAACGAGCAATCCTACGGCGCTTCCAAAGATGCCGCCAACGACGAAAACGCGCTGCGCCAAGAGGCCGAGACGAACGCGCGCGCCCAGGCTTTGCTCGCTACCGTGAACGAAAGTACTATCGACCAGCTGATCGCCGACAACAACGAAACACCCGTGGAAGCGGACAAAACGCCCAGTCTCAACCTGCCCAGCGTGTCCCCCGAACTCAAAGCCATGGCGTTTCATGACGGCGGCCGAGCATCCTACGAGCACACGGCGCAGCGATGGCGCGACACCATCGAACGCATCGCCAACGTTCTGGTGCGCATAGCGACGCCGCAGGAGCGGTTGAGCGTTTTTCGCTATCGCGCTCGGCTTGCCCGCAGCGGCACCCGCATGCATCCCAGCACGCTCGTGCAAGCCCACCTCCAACTCCAGTCCGGTTGCGAGAATGCGATTTGGCAGAAACGACAGCGGCGCAGCCGCCTGCAGAACCTGCAGTTTCGCGGCATGGACCTCTACGTGCTGCTTGACGTGAGCATCTCCATGACGGGGGAAAATGCCAGCAGCGCCGGCGCTATGGCGGTTTGCCTTATCGAGGGCATCGATCGGGCAATACAGCTTGCCTCGCACGATCAACGACAAGGATCGGTGGACATACGCACCCAATTGCTTGCCTTCGGCGAAGGCTGGGCCGAGCTGACGCCTCTGGAACTCACTCATGCTTACGAGCGCAAGCGCTATGCCTTCGAGCAGGTCAACAACCCTACCAGCGAGCAAACCTTGGTCACCGCCGCACTCAGGCAGGTGCAGATCCGCGCCGTTGCCGAACCGGCTCGCGACGTCGTATGCCTGGTGGTGAGCGACGGCCTGTTTGCCGATGGCTTGCAGGCTAGAAAATGCGCTATGAGTCTGCCGTCGAACGTTTACCTCACGCACATCAACATCGGCGAATTCAACGGACTGCCCCTGACGAGTAACTTCGAAACGATCCAGGACCCGGCCCTGCTCCCAGAAAAGCTGCACCTCGTCTTGGCTCGACAGCTCGATCGCCGCACCGACTCTCCCGACGCTGCGCGGCGCGCCTAACCGCACGCCGGCCGAGCGCCTTCAAACAACCGCGATTCCGAGGGGGGGGGGTTACGCCACCTGCGTCTTTGGGGCCAGCTGCTTGCTGGACTCGCCGAAGAACACCTCGTACCAGCACAGGAAGCAGTAGATGTTCCAGATGCGCATCATCTTGAGCTTGCCGCGGCCCTCCACCGTGCTGAAGTCGGCCGACTTGTGGTCGTCGAGCATCTGCACGAGGTAGTCCACGTTGAAGAACTCGTGCGCGGCCTCGCTCGTGAACGCCTCCTTGATGCGGTCGTAGTACAGGTCGGTCTGCAGCCACACCGTGAGCGGCGTGATGAACGGCTGCTTCGGCATGTTCGCCACCTTCTTCTGGAAGCCCAGCTTGCTGGCGGCCACGCGCAGCGCGTACTTCGCGTGGTCGTCGTCCACGCGGCAGGCGGTGGGCAGCTGCAGCGCCACGTCGAGCACCTTCTTGTCCAAGAACGGCACGCGCAGCTCGAGCGACTGCGACATGGACATCTTGTCGGCCTTCAGGCAGATGTCGAACGGCATGTAGCTGACCATGTCCACGTACTGCGTCTGCGTGATGATGTCGATGTCCTGCTTGGCGGCTTCGTCGAAATGCGGCTTGCACCACTCCCACGGCTTGCAGGGGCCCGCGTAGTCGCGCAGCACGTTGGGGATCTCGTCCCACATGTAGTTCATGCTCGCGCGCTGGTAGCTCTTCTCCGGGCCGCCCGAGCCGCGCATGGCGAAACGGCGCCCGTGGAACGGCGGCATTTTCTCGGCGATGGCGCCCGCGGCGGCGCGCAGGGGGCGCGGCACCTTGAAGTACTTCCCGAACTCGAACTGGTCGTGGTAGATCCAGTAGCCGCCGAACAGCTCGTCGGCGCCCTCGCCCGACTGCACCACCTTCACCTGCTCGCGCGCCAAGCGACTCACGAAGAAGAGCGGGATGGCGGAGGGCGCGCCCAGCGGCTCGTCCATGTGGTACTGCTCGGTGGGCACGATGTCCAGGAATTCCTTCGCATCCACCTGCACCTGGTAGTTCGGCAGGTTCGCCCACTTCGCGAACTCGGTGGCGTCCTCCAGCTCGTTCAGCTTGATCTCGAAGTCCGACTGCGCGGCGATCTGGGCCAGCTTGTCCTCGCAGCCGATGTCGTAGCCCACCGAGAACGTCTTGATGTCGGGCGCGTGCTGGCCCATGCAGTACGCGGCCAACGAGCTGTCGATGCCGCCCGACAGGAAGCTGCCGATCTCCACGTCGGCGATCTCGTGCGCCGCCACGGACTCGTCGAACACGCGGTTGATCTCGTCGGCCCACTCGTCGAGCGACTTCGACTCGTCGATCTTGTACGTGATGCGGTAGTAGCACTCGGTGCGCAGCTCACCGTCCTCGAACACCATGAAGTGGCCGGGCAGCAGCTTGTGCACGTCCTTGAACATGGTCTGCGAGTCGTTCATGTACTCGAAGCACAGGTACTGCGGCAGCATCTCGCGGTTGAGCTCCTTCTTGAACGCCGGATGCGCCAGGAACGCCTTGATCTCGCTGCCGTAGATCAGGCGGCCGCCGTCGTGCTGGTAGTAGAGGGGCTTGATGCCGAACAGGTCGCGCGCGCACACGAGGCGCTTCTTCGGCGCGTCCCAGATGGCGATGGCGAACATGCCGCGCAGCTTCTCGAACACGCCCTCGCCCCACGCCTCGTAGCCGTGCACGACGGTCTCGGTGTCGCCGTTCGTGACGAACTCGTAGCCCAGCGCCTCCAGCTCGGCGCGCAGCTCCTGGAAGTTGTAGATCTCGCCGTTGAACGTGACGGTGACGGTGCCGCTCGCGTTCTGCATGGGCTGGCGCGAGCCCTCGAGGTCGATGATGCTCAGGCGGCGAAAGCCCATGGCGATGCCGTCGTCCACGAAAAAGCCCTCGTCGTCGGGCCCGCGATGGGCGATGCGGTCGGCCATGTCCTTGACGATCGCCCTGTTGGCGTCGGCGTCGTAATCAACGGTGGTGAATCCCACGAATCCGCACATGTGATTGGCTCCTCCTGCGTGCGTGCCCGCGCGAGCCGCGCGGCACCTGCGTCCATATCCTTCGGTATGATACGCCACCGCCGCGCAATCCCCAAGAACGGCGATGGAAACCCCATCACTCCTGCGAAAAGCGCGAGCGAGCGCAGGCTTGCCGGCCCTCATCGTTTTTCCGCACGTCACCTCGATGCTTTCAAATTGATAACCGTGCATGTAATATTATCTGATAGGACATCGAAACAGCAAATTAGAGACCGTAACCGTCGAATCCGCAATCCGACAACACGACGAGAGGCAAGCTCCATGGACCACGAGGACGATATTACTCGCAACGACATTCCGCACGTCGAAGAGTTGAAAACGGCTATCCTTGCCGAACTCGGCAGCAGACGCGCACGCTCGTTCGAAGCCGTTCAAAAGGACACGGCATCGAGACTGAGCCTCTCGCCCGAGCAGCGAGCGTACAGGATCAAGGGGACCGCAGGGAGCTCCTGTTCGCCCACGAGGCTTCGGGGCGCCGCGTCTGCACGCGGGCCCCGACCCGCCTCGAAGCGCGCCCCCTTTTCAGCCGCGTCGGCAGGCGGACCGTCGGAGAAGGGTGCGGCTGCGCGTCGACGGCGGCTCAACGGCGGAGACTGGGCCTGCGGTGCAAAAATCACCGACGTCCCCGTTGCTTCGACTCGCAGCGCGGTCGTCGCGTCCAAGCCGGATTCCGCGAGCTGGGGAAACGCCGCGGTTGAGCGCAGGGCGCGCGGCCGAGGGGGCTTTTCGGGCTCGCGCCAAGGGGGACGTCGGTGATTTTTGCGCAGAAACCGATCGATCCGCCGTTTAACCGCCATCGACACGCGCCCGGCTGGGTGCATGTCGATGGCGGTTAAACATAGAGTGCCGAGGCTTCGCAAAATCTCCGCTGGAAGCGCCGATGCTTGTTTGCTTGCGGGCATTGGTGATCGGAAGCGGGCCGGATAACGGGCTTCCTTCGTTATCGCAGGGGCCCTTCGCGAAGGACGATCAGCTTTGCGGAGGGTTGACTGGTCTTGGCAATGTCGCGGCAGCACCATCATGTCAACGCCGGAAGCGCATGGGCGCTCATGCGGCACCCCCCCCCCCGCTCGGACAGCAAGCGCCGTCCGAGGCAACGGAGCGCGCATGGTACTATAGCGGGAGCCCCTGTACGGCCCTGCGATCGTGGGAGCCGCGAAGATCGAGCGAAGGAGCCCGCCCATGAACGCCGCCTTGCCGAACCCCTCCTCGCCCGCCGGATCAAAGGCGGCGCGGCTCGCCCTGCCGCTCGCCGTCTGCCTGGCGTTGTACGGCATCGACCTCGCCTGCATGGCCGCCGTTCCGGATGCGGGGCGCGCTTTCGCAGCGGGCGTCGCCGTGCCGTTCGACCTCATGGTGTGCGTGCCGTTGGCGTTCTACCTGCTGGTCGTTCGCAGAAACGGGCTGTCGCCGCTGTTCGTGCTGCCCGCCATCGGCTTGGGCGGCCTCGTTTCGGCGCAGTTCGCGCCTGCGGGGCAGTTCTCGTTGCACGTGCCGCTCGCCGCGCTGGCCGTGGCCGTGGACCTGACGATAGGCATCCGCGAGGGACGACGGCTCGCGCGGAGCTTCCGTGCGGCGCGCCGGGCATCCGACGAGCCGCTCGAGTGGTTCGAGCGCCCCTTCCTCGAACTCGTGCGTCACAAGGGCGCGGCCCATGCGTGCGCGACGGAGCTTTCCATTTGGTACTACGCGCTGTTCTCGTGGCGGCGCGCGCCGATCGTCCCCGCAGGAAGCCGCGCGTTCTCCTACCACCGGAAAAGCGGGTACCTGGCCCTTGTCGGCGTGATCGCGGCGCTGCTACCCATCGAGGCGGCCGCCGTTCACCTGCTCGTCGCCCAATGGAGCGAGGCGGCGGCTATCGCGCTCACGGCGCTCACGGCGTACACGCTCGCGTGGATCGTCGGCGACGCTCGGGCCGTCGTGCTGAACCCGCTGCTCGTGGACGACGACACGCTGCGGGTGAAATGGGGATCCCACTTCCGCCTGGACGTTCCGCTCGACCTGATGGAGAGCGTGGGGGCCGGCGAGCCCGCCCTGCCGAAGCGCGAGCGCGTGAACATGGCGGCCCTGGGCGCGGCGCCGTGCTGGATCGTGCTGTCCGAGCCCGTGCAGGCGCGCGGCCTTTTGGGCAAGCCCCGCCCCGTGCGCGCGGTTTGCGTGTCGCCCGACGACGCGGTCGCGTTCAGGCGTGCCGTTTTGCGCGAGGGGTGACGGCCCCTCCCCGCCCCTGCGCGCGGAAGGATCTCGTTCGACCGCGCGCGGGCCACGACGCGCCTTGGCGCAGGTTCGCTGATCCGCATCGGGCTTCCCTAAACGAAGTCGATGACGTACAATACGCAGACGCGAACGATAGCGTGCCAGTGTGGCGCAATGGTAGCGCAACAGTTTTGTAAACTGTGGGTTGCAGGTTCGAGTCCTGTCACTGGCTCCACGAAACCGCAGGCCAGGCATTACGAGTGCCTGGCTTTTTTCATGCCGGAAGCGGAATCGCGCTCGGCCGCCCTCCGGGTTTCGAGATCCAGCCGATCTTCCATCGCCTTGTTCTGTTGATTGACAACGAACGCCCGTTTGCCTATTATAAGCGAACGGATATTCTGGCGAACATTTGATCTGGCGAACGGGCGTGCGCATGGAACTGATCGACAAACTGGAAGTGCTTGCCGATGCGGCGAAATACGACGTGGCCTGCACGTCGTCGGGCATCGACCGCGACGCGCAGAAGGGCAAGCTGGGCAACACGATGGCGGCGGGCTGCTGCCACAGCTTCGCGGCGGACGGGCGCTGCATCACGTTGCTGAAGGTGCTCATGACCAACGTGTGCGTCTACGACTGCGCCTACTGCGTCAACCGCTGCTCCAACGAGATGAAGCGCGCGGCCTTCACGCCCCGCGAGCTGGCCGACCTCACCATCGCGTTCTACCGCCGCAACTACATCGAGGGGTTGTTCCTCAGCTCGGGCGTCATCAAGAACCCCGACTACACCACCGAGCTCATGATCCAAACGCTGTCGCTTCTGCGCAACGAGCACGGCTTCCGCGGCTACATCCACGCCAAGGCCGTACCCGGCACCTCCCCCGAGCTCGTGGACGAGCTGGGGCATTTGGCCGACCGCATGAGCGTGAACATGGAACTTCCCTCGCAGAAGAGCTTGGCGCTGCTCGCGCCTGAAAAGGACAAGCAGCGCATCCTCGCGCCCATGCGCCAGATACGCGACAACATCGCCGTCGACAAGGACACGCGCGCGCTCGTGCGCAAGCAGACCACGTACATGAAGCAGGTGCGGCCGAAGAAGAAGGAGCGGGCCTTCGTGCCGGCCGGGCAGTCCACGCAGATGATCGTGGGAGCCTCGCCCGAGAGCGACTTCCAGATACTCAACCTGTCGGCCGCGCTCTACCGCACGCTATCGCTCAAGCGCGTGTTCTTCAGCGCCTACACGCCCGTGAACGACGACGCGCGCCTGCCCGGCACCGACGCCGTGCAGCTCAACCGCGAGCATCGACTCTACCAAGCCGATTGGCTGCTGCGCTTCTACCGCTTCGACGTCGCCGAGATCATCGACGAGGAGCACCCCTTCCTCGACCCCGAGGTCGACCCGAAGGCGAACTGGGCGCTCAACCATTTGGACTTCTTCCCCGTCGAGGTGAACAAGGCGCCGCTCGAGGCGCTGTTGCGCGTGCCGGGCATCGGCGTGAAGGGAGCGCACTCCATCGTGCGGGCGCGCCGCACCACCGCGCTCGGCGAGCGCGAGCTGCGCCGTTTGGGCGTAGCCTACAAGCGCGCCCGCTTCTTCATCACGTGCAACGGGAAATACGCGGGCCAGGGCGCGGACTTCTCCCGCGAGGGGCTGCGGGCGCACTTGGCCGCGCCCACCAAGGGCGGCAACCACGGACGCCGGGCGGACAAGACCTGCCCCGGCCAGATGAGCCTGTTCGAAAGCGTGGAAACGCCCGAGAAGGCCCGCATCGCAGGCGGCGGAGCCGGAGGCGGGCGTTCCCTGTGCGATGCGGATCGCGCGCGGCTTGCCGACGGGATCGACGGTCGCGAAGGCGCGTCGGCCGCCCCCGCCCAGAGGCGTGCCGGAGGAACGGGGCGCCCGGCCGCCGACGGGGTCTTCGGCTGGCAGCGCGCCCTCGAGCAGCCCGAGGCAGTGCCCGCATGAGCGGCGTCGCGCCCGAAGAGCCGCTTTCCGACGTGGCCTACGCCTACGACGGATCGCTGGAGGGCCTGCTCTCGGCCGTGTTCGAGGCGTACGCCCGCCGCGAGGACCCGCAGGACGTCGCTCCGGAGGCGATCCTCCAGCCGCGCCTGGGGCAGACGGTGCGCTTCGTCGAGACGGACGTGGAGCGCGCCGTGCGCGTGCAGCGCGGCATCAAGCGGGCCTGCGGAGCCGCAGCCTACGACGCCGTCATGCGCGCCTCGCTCTCCGACGATCCGGACGCGGGCACCGTCGTGTACCGCTTCGTGCGCTACGCCATGGCGGCCAACCGCCCGCACGACTGCTCCGGGTGCCGCAAACGCGGCTCGTGCAGCGGCCCCATGGGGTCGAGCCGCCCCACCGACGCCATCGGGTGCTCGGGCAAGGCGAGCAAAAGCGTGCTCAACGACCTCGCCCACCCCGCCGTGGAGCCCCTGCACCGCCTGGTGCGCGCCGTGGGCAACGAACGCCACCACATGGTGCAGTTCCTGCGTTTCGAGCATTTGGAGAACGGCGTGTGGCTCGCGCTCTGCAACCCCTCCGCCTCCGTGGTGCCCCTGCTCATGGATTGGTTCGCCGGGCGCTTCAACACGCAGCCGTTCATCATCTACGACGAGGTGCACCGCCTGGCGGGCGTGTACGAGGGGCGCGACTGGTACCTCGTGCGCACCGACGAGCTGAACGTGCCCGACCGTGCCGCCGACGAGCGGCTCATGCAGGCGGCTTGGAAGCGCTTCTACCGCACCGTGGCCGTGGAGGCGCGCTACAACCCCGAGCTGCGCCGCCAGTTCATGCCCAAGCGCCTGTGGAAGAACATCCTGGAGATGCACGAGGACCTGCCCGGCGCCGAGCTCGCTCGCGGCGAGGGCGCGCCCGCCGAGCGCCTCTGGCGCGGGTAGCCGCGTTCCGCCCGACGCCACCACCCGCCGAGTGCCTCTGGCGCGGCAGAGCCGGCTTATGCGCGAAAACTTCCACCCCGTCCGCTTTCGCACCCGCACGCGCGGCGAAGGCCGGAAGCCGAAGGACCCGCAGAGACTCCCCACCGCTCCGGGCGAGCGCGGCGGAAGGCGTCCGTATTTCACAATTCTCTCGGCCTGGGGTGCGTTCGAGCCGTTATCATAGCGGGAAGGGCAACGCAGGCGAGAGCGCCGCGCGGGCGGCGGAGAAGGAGGCTTCCATCATGGAACCGGCAAAGGTGTACTTCACGGACTTCCGCACCGAGGCGTTCGGCGACGGGCTGCCCACGAAGCTGAAGAAGCTCATCAAGCGCGCGGGCATCGCCGACTTGGACCTCGACGGCAAGTTCGTGGCCGTCAAGCTGCACTTCGGCGAGCTGGGCAACATCAGCTACCTGCGCCCGAACTACGCCCGCGCCGTCGTGGACGTGGTGAAGGAACTGGGCGGCAAGCCGTTCCTCACCGACTGCAACACCATGTACCCCGGCAGCCGCAAGAACGCGCTGGAGCATTTGGAGTGCGCGTGGCAGAACGGCTTCACGCCGCTCACCGCGGGCTGCCCCATCCTCATCGGCGACGGCCTGAAGGGCACCGACGACGTGGAGGTGCCGGTGGCGGGCGGCGAGTACGTGAAGGCGGCGAAGATCGGCCGCGCCGTCATGGACGCCGACGCGTTTATCAGCCTCACGCACTTCAAGGGCCACGAGCTCACCGGGTTCGGCGGCGCCATCAAGAACATCGGCATGGGCTGCGGCTCGCGCGCCGGCAAGACCGAGCAGCACAGCAACGGCCGGCCCACGATCGACGCGGAGAAGTGCCGCGGCTGCAAGAAGTGCCTGCCCCAGTGCGCGAACGGCGGCCTGGTGTTCGACGAGGCCGCGCGCAAGATGACCGTGGACGCCGAGCACTGCGTGGGCTGCGGGCGCTGCCTGGGCGCCTGCAACTTCGACGCCATCGACTTCGCGCAGGACGCCGCCAACGCCGACCTCAACCGCCGCATGGCCGAGTACGCGAAGGCCGTCGTGGACGGCCGCCCGCAGTTCCACGTGTCGCTCGTGGTGGACGTGTCGCCCCACTGCGACTGCCACGCCGAGAACGACGCGCCCATCCTGCCGAACCTGGGCATGTTCGCCTCCGTCGACCCGCTCGCCCTCGACCAGGCGTGCGTCGACGCCTGCCTGGCCGCCTCCCCCCTGCCCGGCAGCAAGCTCTCCGACAACCTGGCCAGCCCCGGTTTCCAAGCCGCCGGCGACCACTTCACGAACTCCACCCCCGAATCGGAATGGCGCACCTGCCTGGAGCACGCCGAGAAGATAGGCCTGGGCACGCGCGAATACAAGCTGATCACGGTGTAGGAGGACGAGCCCGCGAGAAGCGCGAAAACGGCCATTCGGGTTGCCCTAGGGGCGCTCTCCAGAGCGACCGTTCGCGCGAAGCGCGAAAACAGCCGCCCAGGTCGGCGTAGTAAGTCAGCGAGGCCCGCCCTCGTGCCCGAGATCGTGGGGATCGCGCGGGCGACGCGTACTTCGGTACGC
>NZ_JAASIO010000018.1:0-71995 GCF_019731765.1 Gordonibacter massiliensis (ex Traore et al. 2017)
TCCTGAGCATGCAACAGTCCAGCGGACTGTTGCACTCCCGAGCACGCGGAGCGGGCGCAGGGAGGCATCGCGAAGCGGGGGCGAAGGATCCCGTGTGGCAGTTTCCCGCCTGTCATCCTGAGCGAGCGCAGCGAGTCGAAGGATCCCGCGCGGCGCCAGCCGTGACGCTTTCGGCTGGCGCCGCGCGGGATCCTTCGACTGCGCTTCACTGCGTTCGCTTCGCTCAGGATGACAGAAGGGCGGTGCCTTTGCGCTTCGCTCGGGGTGACAAAATGCGGCATCTTTACGTTCCGGTCGGGGTAGCAAAGGGGCGGTGCCTTTGCGCTCCGCTCGCCCGGGACGACGATGCGTCGGCTCGCGGGATGCCGATGGCGGTTTGGCAGCGGAACGGGTTTGAAGGGGCGGGGGGCGAGGAGGCGGGGCGCGGGGTTCGTTGCTCGCGCTTGTTGGGATGTTCGAGGCGGCGAACCGCAAGGGAGGGGAGGACGGCATGGTGCGGGGCATTGCCGGCAGGCGGAAGCGCTACGTGGAGGTGGAAGTGGAATTCCTGGCGGACGGGCTTATCGTGCCGCGCGCCGTGATCTGGCACGACGGGCGGCGCTTTCCCGTGCGGGCCGTGCTGGGCCGCCGTCGGTGCGCTTCGCTCAAGGTGGGCGGCGAGGGCGTGCGCTACGACGTGGTCGTGGGACGTTCCCGCACGTTCCTGTTCCACGAGGATCCGCGCTGGTTCGTGGAGGAGATCGTGCCCGAGACTGCGCCCGACGACGGGTCCGGTGCGTGGGGCGACGCGGTGGACGCCGTCGACGCGGCTGCGTACGGGGCGTGCGGGATGCGAGCGAACGGCGGGTCGGCGGGCGATCGCGCCGACCTCGCGGCGCCTTATCCGCTAGAATGAGCCGATGGCAACGGGTGCCGACGCAGGCGGCGCCTGCCCGCGGACGCGCGCTTCTTGCCGGGCACGCGCGCGAGGCGGATGACGCGCACCCGCGTGCGGAGAGCTTGCCGAAGACGGACGAACGTCGTCGCCGGGTGGGACGTCCGACGGCGCAGGGAGGAAGCGGACATGGACATCGAGATAACGGAGGCGCGGGAGCGCACGCCGGAGCTGGTCGAAGAGCTCGTGCGGGTGTGGGAGCGCTCGGTGCGCGCGACGCACGATTTCCTCACCGAGGAGGACGTGGCCGGCATCCTGCCCCATGTGCCCGGCGCGCTGCTCGCCGACGAACGGTTGGCCGTGGCCTGGGAGGGCGGCCGTCCCGTCGCGTTCGCGGGCGCCCAAGGCGGCAAACTGGAGAAGCTGTTCTGCGCTCCCGAGGCGCGCGGCCGCGGCGTGGGCCGCGCGCTGCTCGCTTACGCGGTGGAGCGGTGGGACGTGCACCGCCTCGACTGCAACGAGCAGAACCCCCAGGCCCGCGGCTTCTACGAGCACGAAGGGTTCGCTGTGGCGAGCCGTTCGGCCACCGACGGCGGCGGGCGTCCGTTCCCGCTGCTGCACATGGAGCGCACGGACGGCATCCGCGCGCAGATGGGGTCGGGGGAGTGGTTCGACGCCGCCGCGCCCGAGCTCGAGGTCGATCGCAACCGGGCGCGCGCCATCATGCGGCGCT
Source organism: Gordonibacter massiliensis (ex Traore et al. 2017) (assembly GCF_019731765.1). Taxonomy (NCBI): domain Bacteria; kingdom Bacillati; phylum Actinomycetota; class Coriobacteriia; order Eggerthellales; family Eggerthellaceae; genus Gordonibacter; species Gordonibacter massiliensis (ex Traore et al. 2017). The sequence continues at coordinate 1,608 of NZ_JAASIO010000018.1, forward strand.
TCAACGTCGAAGCCGACCTGTCCGAGGAGGAGCGCCGGGAGCTTCTGGGCGGTCTTCTGGGGTCGTTCGGGGAGGACGCCGTCCTCTCGGTTGGCGCGCAGGTGGACTACGGCTACCGCATCTTCGTGGGGGCGGGTTGCTTCTTCAACTTCAACTGCACGTTTTTGGACGGCGCGGCCATCACGTTCGGCCGCGACGTGTGGGTGGGGCCAAGCTGCACGTTCTGCACGCCGCTGCATCCGCTGCTGGGTCGCGAGCGCGCTATGCGCAAGGACGACGAAGGCGCGCGGCATCTTTGGGAGCGCAACCTGCCCATCACGGTGGGCGACGACGTGTGGATCGCGGCGAACGTCACGGTGAACCCCGGCGTGACCATCGGCGACGGGGCCGTCATCGGCTCGGGCAGCGTGGTGACGAAGGACATCCCGCCCCGCACGCTGGCCTACGGCAACCCCTGCCGCCCCGTCCGTTCGATCACCGAGGCCGACAGCGTCGCCGCCGAGCTGATCGAGGCCGGCATGGCCTGACGCGCTCGAGCGCGGTCGAATGCAATTTCGAAACCGATGCGGGCGGTTGCGCCGCCGTTTATTCGACTGAACTCTCTATTGAACAACGTTTATTGACGCATGTTCAATAGTATGTCAGAATGCTCTCGACGGGACGTGCGGGACGTGCGGCTGGACGATGCGCGGAGCGGTTTGCCGAACGCCCGGCAGCAGCCGACGAGCCGCCCGCTATGCGTGCGGCGAGGCGGTCCGGGAAACGATCGCGAAAAAAGGAGGACGGTGCAGGTGGTTCGCACGGTGAAGGATCCGGAAGAGCGGCGTCTCGAGATACTCGACACGGCCATGCGCCTGTTCATGGAGCGCGGCTACGACGCGGTTTCCATGCGCGACATCGCGCGGGCGGCCGACGTCACGCCGGGGCTCGCATACCACTACTTCGACTCGAAGCAGAAACTGTTCGCCGCCGCGCTCGAAGCGTATGCTGCCGAATGCACGGAGGAATTCCTGCATATCCTCGATGACGGGCAGCTGACCTTGGCCGACAAGATGGACGCGCTGTTCGCCGCCGTGGCCGACGAGGAGGGCCTGCGCTACCACGATTTCTTCCACGCCGAGGGCAACCGCGCGTTCCACGAGCAGCTCTCGTTCGCGCTGTGCGAGCGGATGTACCCGCATCTGCTGGCCGCCGTCAAGGCCGAGGCGCGCCGCCGCGGGGCAGTGGTGCGCGATCCCGAAGTGCTCGTCAACTTCATAACGTACGGCCAGTTGGGGCTCATGTCCGACCGGAGCATGCCCGATCCCCGCAAGCTCGAGCTGATCCGGAACTACGTGGAGGTTCTGATGGAGTCGCAAACCGAGCCCGCATGAACGTGCGCCGCGAGAAACGAAAGAAGCGTCCGCGGGCGGCCGGGGAAGCGAGAAGCGAGTGAGGGGCGAGCGAGAAACGAGCGACAAAAGATGAAAACTATTTCAGGACGAAGCGTGCAGGCAGGCGCATGAAAAAAATGGGTAGTCAAACAGCGAACAAGTGTTTCACGTGAAACACCCGGTCCGATAATCGTGTCGGGTGGAGCGACCGTGTGGGTTCGACTCGCGCGCGGACGATGGTGCGCGCAGGCAGAGTCGTGCACCGCATTGCGCGCGGACGACTGAGCGAATAGGCAGCCCCGTCCCAAACGGGGCATTTTTCGAACTTGTTATTAAACATCGTTCAATGAAAAGGAGACCGACATGGGAGAAGAAAAGCGGCGAACCGGCGGGGCCTCGGAGCAGGACGCCGGCAAGACGCCGGAGCGACCGTCGAGAGAAGCGTCGGAGAACTGGGCCGGCGAGGCGCCACGGGAGCAATCGGCGCCTCCGGCACGGGCGAACGTGCAGAAGCGGGCGGCGGAGCGGCAGGCCCTCGAGCTCAAGGAGGCGTCGAAGCGGGCGTTCGACGGGCAAGCCGCCGTCTACGACGAAGAGGTCTGCGGAAGCCATGCGCGTCGGCTGTACCCGCATGTGGTGGAGGAGGTCGCGGCGCGTTCGCCTCGACGCGTGCTCGACCTGGGCTGCGGAACGGGCGCCCTCGCCGAGCTCGTGCTCGAGGCGCTTCCCGGCTGCGAACTCGCCGGCGTGGACCTTTCAAACGCCATGCTCGCTCGGGCGCGCGAGCGGTTGGGCGACCGGGCGCAGCTCGTGGAAGGCGATAGCGAGCACCTGCCGTTCCCCGACGGCTTCTTCGATGTCGCCTACTGCAACGACTCGTTCCACCATTACCCCGACCCCGATCGGGCGGCGTTCGAAGCGTGGCGCGTGCTGCGGGCGGGCGGCCTGCTCGTGGTGGGCGACTGCTGGCTGCCCGGCCCCGCACGGGCCGTCATGAACGCGTTCTTGCCGCATGGCGGGGAAGGCGACGTGCGCATCTACTCGGAAACCGAGATGCGCGCCGTCTTGGGCACCTGGTTCGACGAGGTTTCGTGGCGCAAGGCGGGATCGCACGGCTGCCTTGTCACGGCTGGGAAGGCCGCTTGAATGACTACCGCGAAAGCCGCGCACCGGCGACGATTCGAATGGGTCCGTGCCACTTGTGGAGAAAATGTATGTCATAGCTAACTCCTATTGTCGGCGGAATGATGTTAGCTTAATCTAACTTACATCGAAAGCGAGTCGCTTTTCAAGCAAGGAACGAACTCGGGAGCGGTCCGACCGCCCGCAGCTTGCATGACCGGCTTTCGACCATCGTCCGCTGACCCGGCGGCGGAGGCTCCTCTCGTCTGGCCATCCGTCGCATTTTCAAGCGGAGGGAAGATCCCCCCTCTTCCCTCCGCTTTTTTTGTTTTGCAGCGAATTCGTCGACCCCCCCACGCGGAAAGCGGCGAGGCTGCCGCTATCAGCACTGCAACCCAGGATCAAGCGGTCGGCGACGAAAGGAACGATGTTCGTGGAAAAGATGTCCGTGTCCTGCGAGGACTACCTAGAGGCCATCGTCGTGCTCGGCGGATCCGGGCGCCATCCCGTGCGCTCCGTCGACGTGGCGGAGAGTCTCGACGTTTCGAAGGCGTCGGTGAGCAAGGCCCTCTCGATTCTGAAAGAGAGGGGCCTGGTCGATCAGCCGCCTTACGGCGACATCACCTTGACCGAAGAAGGGCTGGAATACGGCACGTGGGTGCTCGACCGCCATCGGCTCCTGTTCAAGTTCATGACCGAGACGCTCGGCATCGACTCGGCCACCGCCGACGAGGAGGCATGCAAGATGGAGCACGCCATGAGCGACGAGTCGTTCGCTAAGTGGAGCGCCTTCGTCAACGGCCTCGAACGCGACTAGGGCGACCCGACTGTCGCAGATGGCCGCGCAGGGGTGTTTGAAGTGCTGCGCCCTTATGGCCTTATCCCCGCTCGTCCCTCGATCCGTTCGCTTTTTGTCGCCGACGCGCTTGCGCGCCCTCGTTCCCCTCCCCGTTCTCGACGGGCCGGTCGTTTTCGTCGATAATGTGAGCGGTTTCGCAAGGCGGCGAAGCACGCGGGTTCGAAGCGCGCGCAGGGAAAGGGCGGTCAGCATGAACGCATGCAAGGTTCTCGTGGTGGAAGACGACCCGGACATCAACGCCCTGCTCGTTAAGATCATGGCGCGCGACGGGTTCTCGGTCGCCTCGGCGTTCTCGGGAACCGAGGCGCTGCTGCGCCTGGAGCGCGAGGCGTTCGACCTGGTGCTTCTCGACCTCATGCTGCCCGGCATGGCCGGCAGCGACCTCGTCGCCCGCCTGCGCGGCGAGCAGGGAAGCGACGTGCCGGTCGTCGTCGTGTCGGCGCGGGCGGGCCTTTCCGACAAGGTGGACCTGCTGGCCTTGGGCGCGGACGACTACATCGTCAAGCCGTTCGAGCCCGACGAGGTGTCGGCCCGCGTGCGCGCCGTGCTGCGCCGCTACCGGAAAGGCGTTCGCGCGAGCGCCGACGTCGCGGCGGCCGACGATCCGGTCTTCGTCCGCGGCGCCCTGCGCCTGGAGACGGCCGCGCGACGGGTGGTGCTCGACGGCGTTGAAATCGCGCTCACCGCGCACGAGTTCGACATCCTGCGCGTGCTCATGGAGTCGCCCGACAGGGTGTTCTCGCGCGAGCGCCTCTACGAGCTGGTGTGGAAGGCCGGCTACTACGGCGAGGAGAACGCCGTCAACGTGCACGTGAGCAACATCCGCAAGAAGCTGGCCGCCGTTGACCCGGACGGGGAGTACATCAAAACCGTCTGGGGCATCGGCTTCAAGCTGGCGTGAGAAACGCCCTAAAAGGGGACGCATCCTTTTGGGCATTCCGCTTCGCCCGCCCTCGCGGCATGTCGGTCGGGCGAACGGTACGCGCGGAACGCGCGCGGCCGGAGGAACGCCCACGGCGGCAACCGACGTGCTTTCCGCTCGCGCCGGGGGAGGAGGGCCTTCTTGCTGCCCCGCGGAAACCCCGCGCCCGCTTCGTTTGCTTAAGGGCACGCTGCCCCGTCGGTCGGCTGAAAGCTCCGCTCGTTTGGGACGGAGGGAGGGGGTGGCGCCCCTTTATGCTTTCCTTAACCTTTCTTGAGGACTTATTAAGCGCCGCTGCCGTAAGGTTCCTCTATCATGGTCGGACGGAAGAGAGGGAGAACCTGCCTACATGGATACGGTGATCGAGACGAAGGGGCTCACGAAGCGCTACGGGCGCACGGACGTTTACGCGCTGCGCGACGTGGACGTGCGCGTGCGGCGCGGCGATATTTTCGGCGTGGTGGGCGACAACGGCGCGGGCAAGACCACGCTGTTCAAACTGCTGTGCGGGCTGGCGTTCCCCACGGCGGGGGAGCTGCGCCTGTTCGACGCCTACGCACCGCACGACCTGGAGCGGCAGCGGGCGCGGGTGGGCGCCATCATCGAGCAGCCCGGCTTCTATCCCGCCCTGAGCGTGGAGAAGAACCTGGAGTGCTGCCGCATTCAGAAGGGCGTGCCGGGCAAGGACGCCGTGGAGCGCGTGCTGGACGTGGTGGGGCTCGCGTACGCGAAGCGCTTTCGGTGCCGCGAGCTGTCCATGGGCATGAAGCAGCGCCTGGGCCTGGCGATGGCGCTCTTGGGCGAGCCGGAGGTGCTGATTTTGGACGAGCCCACGAACGGCCTCGACCCCAGCGGCATCGTGGAGATGCGCACGTTCCTGCAACGGCTCAACCGCGAGAAGGGCATCACCGTCGTGGTGTCGAGCCATCACCTGGCCGAACTCGAGCAGCTGGCCACCGTGTACGCCTTCCTGAGCCGCGGCCGCCTGGTCGAGCAGGTGAGCGCCCGGGCGCTGCAGGAGCGCTGCGCCGACTGCATCGACATCGGCGTGTCGGATCCCGCGGGCTTCACCGTGCTGCTCGAGCGCGAGCTTCACCACGAATGCTACCAAGTGCTTCCCGACGGCATCGTGCGCATCTTCGACCCCTCGACCGGCATCGAGGCGTACAGCGGCCTGGCCAGCGGGGCGGGCATGGACATCTACAAGCTCGAACGTCGGAAGACGTCGCTCGAGCAGTACTATCTGGAAATGAAGGAGAAGGGGGCCGCGTGATGCTGAACTATATGAAAAGCGAGCTCTACCGCATCTCGCATGGCACCGAAGCGTACCTGCTCGTCGTTGCTTTGGTTGTTGTCGTGCTGGCGGCGAATATCATCCTGTACGCCATGACGTTCGTGGATCCCACGTTTCCCTATGCGACCGTCCGCTTCTCGTTGAGCAACCTTTTGGGGATGTTCACCATGCTGTTCGCCCTGTCCGGGGTGCTCGTCGCCTTGCTGTACGCCGACGATCGGAAGAACGGCACGTGCAAGAACGCGATCGCTCACGGGTGCTCCCGCACGAGCCTTTTCGTCGGCAAGTGCATCGTCTCGGTTGCGGTGGGCCTCGCGTCCATGGCAGTGGTGCTGGTCGTCTACATCGGAAGCGCGGCGCTCTTGCTCGAAGGCCCCGTTGCCGAACCGGCGGGCGTCCTGTTCACGGCTATTGCGGCCGGACTGCCCTCCATCGTCGCTGCCGCCGTGCTCGCCGTCGCTTTGGAGGGCTACTTCGCCAAAACGGCGACCGCCATCGTCGCCTGGATAGTCGTCGTGTTCGTTGTGCCCCAGGTGCTCGCGCTCATCGGCTTGCGGATCGATCCGGTGGCCGTGTTCGCCGGCTGGCTACCGACCAACATCTTCGGAAACGAAGTCAATATGGCCTTTTTGGGTGGAGACTTCCCTTGGGATCAGCCGTTCGGTTTGGCCAAATGCCTGATCGCCGGTTTCGCCAGCCTGGCTTTGTTCGCCGCCGTGGGTGTGTGGCGCGCTCGCAAGATCGAGCTGTAGGCTAGGGGAGGGCGCATGGCGGATGTCTTGTTGATAGCGGCCCTGATCTGCGCGCTTGCCGTCGCGATCTGGTTCGCCGCGCGCTACCTGCTGCTCAAGCGCTCGCTGCGGCAGGTGGAGCGCGATCTGCGCGCCATCGCGGGGCAGCTTGAGGAGAACCGCATTTTGCGGCTGCCTCGTCCCGACCGCGACATGGAGGCGCTGCTCGGCACCGTCAACGAAGCGCTCGACGGCATCCGCCGGCAGGGCGTGGAGTACGCCCGCCGCGAGGCGGAGCTGAAGGCGCAGGTGGAGAGCATCAGCCACGACCTGCGCACGCCGCTCACCTCCATCCAAGGCTATCTTGCGCTGGTCGACGAGGACGCGCTCGACGCCGAGACGCGTGCGTCGCTCGAGACGGTGGAGCGCAAGGCCGACGCGCTTCAGCGGCTCGTCGCCCAATTCTACGAGCTGTCGCGCCTGCAAGGCGAGGACGGCCCGCTGGAGCTGGAACGCGTGGACGCGGGCCGGCTTTTGCGCGAGTCCGTGGCGGGGCAGTACCGCTTGCTCGCCGAGCGGGGCCTGGACGTGCACCTGTCCGCGCCGGAGCATGCCGTGTGGGCGCGCGCGAACGCCGACGCGCTCGAGCGCGTGTTCTCGAACCTGCTGCACAACGCCGGCAAGTACGCCACGTCCGCGCTTGAGGTATCGGTGCTCCAAACCGCCGAGGAGGACGGCCGGAGAGTGCTCGTCACGTTCGCCAACGACGCGGACGCGCTCGACGGCGACCAGGTGGAACGCCTGTTCGAGCCGTTCTACACGGCGGACGGATCGCGAACGCGGGAAAGCTCCGGCCTCGGCCTCGCCATCGCGCGCCGTCTGCTGGAGCGCATGGGCGGCACCATCGAGGCCCGCCTGGAAAACCGCGACGGCACGTCGTGGTTGCGCTTCGAGATCGCGCTCGGCGCCGACGCCTTCCTTCCGTCCGACTGAAACGAGGCGCACGCGCGCTCCTCGATACGCGAATCGTTCACCCTGGGAAACTTTCTCGTGCCATCTGAGTCGATTAGCGGTACTATGGTTCTCGAAAAGTAAACGATGGTTAACGGGGTCGCGCAGGGGGATTTCGCCGCGGCCGCGGAGGAGACGAGACGTGGGCACCTTGAACAACCTGCCCATCGGGAAGACCGCCACGGTGGTGGCGGTGGGCGGCGAGGGATCGCTGCGGCAGCACTTCCTGGACATGGGCATTATTCCGCAAGTCGACGTGACCATGGTGAAGCACGCCCCGATGGGCGATCCGGTGGAGGTGAGCATCCACGGCTATGAGCTCACGCTGCGCTTGGACGACGCCCGCAAGATCGAGGTGGAGGACGAGCGCGACGCCGCAGCCGAGCGCACCGGCGGCCCCCGGGCGCGCCGCAGTTTCGCCGAGCGCGTGCCGCACCCGGGCCTGGGCGAGGGCGGCAAGTTCCACGACAAGGACGACGAGCAGCCGCTTCCCGAAGGCGAGCCGCTCACGTTCGCGCTCGTGGGCAACCAGAACTGCGGCAAGACCACGCTGTTCAACCAGCTCACCGGAGCGAACCAGCACGTGGGCAACTTCCCCGGCGTCACGGTGGACCGCAAGGACGGGACCATCCGGGGCCATGCGGAGGCGAACGTCACCGACCTGCCAGGCATCTACTCCATGTCGCCGTACTCCAGCGAGGAGGTGGTCACCCGCCGGTTCCTGCTCGACGACCCGCCGCGCGGCATCATCAACATCGTGGACGCCACGAACGTGGAACGCAACCTGTACCTCACCATGCAGCTGTTGGAGCTGGGCGTTCCCATGGTGGTGGCGCTGAACATGATGGACGAGGTGGAGGGCAACGGCGGCACCATCCGCGTGAACGAGATGGAGAAGTTGCTGGGCGTTCCCGTGGTGCCCATCTCGGCTTCGAAGAACGAGGGCATCGGTGAGCTGGTGGACCACGCGCTGCATGTCGCGCGCTTCCAAGAGCCGCCCGTCCACCAGGACTTCTGCGCGGCCGACGAGCACGGCGGCGCGGTGCACCGCTGCCTGCATGGCATCATGGCGCTCGTGAGCGACCATGCCGAGCGCGCCGGCATCCCCGTTCGCTTCGCCGCCAGCAAGCTGGCCGAGGGCGACGGGCTCGTGCTGGAGAAGCTGCACCTCGATCCGAACGAGCAGCACATGCTCGAGCACATCGTGCGCCAGATGGAGACGGAGCGCGGCCTGGACCGCGCGGCCGCCATCGCCGACATGAGGTTCGCCTTCATCGGGAAGGTGTGCGACGAGTGCGTGGTGAAGCCGCGCGAGAGCCGCGAGCACGCCCGCAGCGCGCGCATCGACAAGCTGCTCACCGGCACGTTCACGGCCATTCCCGCGTTCGTGGCCATCATGGCCATCGTGTTCTGGCTCACGTTCAACGTGATCGGCGCGTGGCTGTCGGACGTGCTGGACGCCGGCATCGGGTGGCTCACCGACGTGGTGGCGGGCGGTTTGGCGGCGGCGCAGGTCAACGAAGTGCTGCAATCGCTCGTCATCGACGGCGTGTTCAACGGCGTGGGCAGCGTGCTGAGCTTCCTGCCCACCATCGTCACGCTGTTCTTCTTCCTGTCGCTTCTGGAGGACTCGGGCTACATGGCGCGCGTGGCCTTCGTCATGGACAAGCTGCTGCGCAAGATCGGGCTGTCCGGTCGCAGCATCGTGCCCATGCTCGTGGGCTTCGGCTGCACCGTGCCGGCTGTCATGGCGTCGCGCACGCTGCCCTCCGAGCGCGACCGCAAGATGACGGTCATGCTCACGCCGTTCATGAGCTGCTCGGCCAAGCTGCCCATCTACGCATTCTTCACGGCGGCGTTCTTCCCGGCCACCGGCGCCATCGTCATGGTGGGGCTGTACTTCGGCGGCATCGTCGTGGGCGTGCTGGCGGCGCTCGTGCTGCGCCGCGGCATGTTCTCGGGCGAGGCCGTGCCGTTCGTCATGGAGCTGCCGAACTACCGCATGCCCAGCGCCCGCAACGTGGGCCAGCTTTTGTGGGAGAAGGCGAAGGACTTCTTGGAGCGCGCGTTCACCATCATCTTCGTGGCAACCATCGTCATATGGTTCTTGCAGACGTTCGACTTCGGGCTGAACGTGGTGGCCGACTCGGCCGACAGCATGCTGGCCGTGGTGGCGGGCTGGATCGCGCCGGTGTTCGCGCCGCTCGGCTTCGACGATTGGCGCATCTCCACGGCGCTGGTCACGGGCATCATGGCGAAGGAGAGCGTGGTGTCCACGCTGTCGGTGCTGTTCGGATCGACGGCGGCCCTGGTGGCGGCCATCACGCCGCTGGCGGCGCTGGGGCTTTTGGTGTTCTGCCTGCTGTACACGCCGTGCGTGGCGGCCATCGCCTCGGTGAAGCGCGAGCTGGGCGGGCGCTGGGCGCTGGCCATGGTGTTCGGACAGTTCGCCGTGGCCTGGGTGGCCGCGCTCGCGGTGCGCGGCGTAGGGCTGTTCCTCGAGCTGCCGGCGGGGGACGTGTGGACCGTCGTGGTCGGCCTCGCGATCGCGCTGGCCGTCGCGCTGGTGGCGCGGCGCATGGTTCGCCGACGCCGCGCCGGCGCCGGCAGCTGCGGCGGCTGTTCCGGATGCTCCACGTCCTCGTGCGACGGCTGCGCGCAGGCCCCGATCGGGGCGAAGCTTCCCGACGACGAGGATATGGTGGAAACCCGGCCGCGGTAGCGCCCGCGGGCTCCCGCGCAGGCGCGGGGGAGGCGGGCCTTGGCCGCAGTTGGGGCTCCGCGCGGCTTTCTCGAGGGTTGGGGAGCGGGTCGCACCACGGCACACGGGGACGGTCGAACCCGAAAGCCGGGGAGTTGCGCGGCCATAATCACGGCCGCGCCATGCTCGCAATGCTAACCTGCGGCCAACGTGCGCTCGGCTTTTTCCATGGCGGCATCGCGCAGGAAGCTGGAGCGGCTTTCTCCGGTAGCCTCGGCGGCGCGGTTGATGGTTTGCGCCATGGAGCGCGGAACCTTGAACGAGATCACTTCCAGCGGTTCGTGGGAAAGGCGAGGACGACCTACCACGAGCTTGCCCGGCTTGCCGGGGAATTCGCCGCGCTCGAATGCGTCGGCGATGCGTTCGAGATCGTCGTCGGTCACCACCGCGCCGCTTTTCAGCGTGTACTCCATGGTGCTACCTCCTTCCGTAGCCGAGCTCTTTCTTGAACTTCTTCGTTGCTGGCGTTTTCGCGTGGATCAGCAGCAACGTGCCGTCGGCCAGTACCGCAGCGACGAGCTCTACCTCGCGGCCTTTGCCGTCGAAACCCAAAGCCACCCAGTAATCGTCGCCCCGCGGTCTCTTCCTTGCGAAGTTGTTCCACGCGTACGCGACGTCCTCTTCGGTGAGCCCGTGCTTAAGGGAATGCGGGTGCACGATGATATCGTCCATACCCGTCCTTCCTTTAGTACTACTTTAAAGTACTACTAAAATAGTGGTTGGTCAAGCTTGCTGCAGATGCAATGAACAGCAAGGGCGCCTCGTTTCGACCCTAGCTGCTGTTGGGCCGCAGCATATCACTGTTGATCAGCGGTTTTGTCTCACAAACCTTGCACGAACCTTGCATGGAACCGCCGTGGGTACTACGCGGCAGGTCAGGTGGTTGCTTGGTGCGCAAAGCTAAAACGATAAGAGACCGTGGGGTTTTCGGAGGTTCCCGCAGTCTTTCGAGGGTTGGGGAGCGGCGGCTGCGCGCAGGCGCCGGTGGAAGGCTAGTTGACCAGTGCCTCGACTTCGGGGAAGTCTTGCTGTTCCAGCGTTTTCAGCTGATAGGTGGTTTGGAGGCGCAGCCAGAAATCGGGCGTCGTCCCCAGGGCCTTTCCTATGAGATAGGCCATTTCGGGGGTGATGGCGCGCTTGCCGTGCACGATGTCGGAGATGGCGGATTGCGGCTTTCCGATAGCCTTGGCAAGGCGGTACTGCGAGATCCCGAGGGGCTCGAGGAACTCTTCTTTCAGTATCTCGCCCGGAGCGGATACGCACGAGTCAGTGGTAGTCAACGAGTTCAACTCCTTCGATGCCGCTGGTCGTCCAAGTAAAGCAAAGCCGCCATTGACGATTGACCCTGATGCTGCAGCGTCCGGCTCGGTCGCCTTCGAGGCATTCGAGACGGTTGCCGGGCGGCACGCGCAGGTCGTTCAGAGAGCCGGACGCCTCGGCGGCGTCCATCATCTGAAGCTTGCGGAAAAGCGGCTTGCGAAGTTCCGGCGGCACGCGTCGGGGCTTGAACTTGTCGCTGTCGATCCAGAAAGCTTCGATGTCGCGGTCTTTGAATCGCATGGCTGGCTCCAATGCTTCTGCAAAACAGAATACTACTGCAAATCAGATATAATGGCAACCGGCGAGACAGCTGGCAGCCGGAAGAGCGCGGTTCCCGTCGGTTCTCGGAGCAACGCGCCCTCGCGTTCCTGCGCGGACGCAGGAGAGGCGGGCCTTGCCGGTGCCCCTTTTCGCCATGGTCGTGCCGTGCATCCACGCGCGGGTGCGGGCGGTGCCGATAGCGGCGCAGTATAGCATTCGCGATCCGCGGTTTTGTCTCGCAAACCTTGCACAAACCTTGCACGGAACCGCCGTGGGTACTACGTGGCAGGTCAAGCGGCCGCTTGACCGTTTGTCGGCAAAACGACCGAACCTGTTTTTGGAGATTTTCGGCAGGACCCTATAAATGATATACATTCGGTCTCAAATATGAGAAAGTAAGCGCAAGATAACAAATACGACGAGCAAGGCGGACTCGCTGCGAAATGCGAAGGTGCGCGCCGGCACGCGCTTCATTGGTCGCCGCCCACCGCCTGTCCGGCTCGCCGAAGACGCGAAGGAGCAAACAACATGTCCATGATCAACCGCGAGATCGACGATTTCTCTGTCCAGGCGTTCTCGAACGACGACTTCAAAACCGTCACGAAGGACGACGTGCTGGGCCACTGGAGCGTGTTCTTCTTCTATCCGGCCGACTTCACGTTCGTGTGTCCGACCGAGCTGGAGGACCTGGCGGCCCTCTACGACCAGTTCCAGGCCGCCGACTGCGAGATCTACTCCGTGTCCTGCGACACGCATTTCGTGCACAAGGCGTGGCACGACGCCTCCGAGAACATCAAGAACCTGCCGTACCCGATGCTCGCCGACCCCACGCACAAGCTGGCCGACATCTTCGACGTGTACATCGAGGAGGACGGCGTGGCCGAACGCGGCAGCTTCATCGTGAACCCCGAGGGCAAGATCGTCTGCTACGAGGTGAACGCGGGCAACATCGGCCGCAACGCCGCGGAGCTGCTGCGCCGCGTGCAGGCGAGCCAGTTCGTGGCCGAGCACGGCGACTCCGTGTGCCCCGCGCGCTGGGTGCCGGGCTCCGAGGTGCTGCACCCGGGCATCGACCTGGTGGGCAAGCTGTAAGACGGGCACAGTCGAACCCGTTTCGGCGATAGCTCATCGCGAACGCGGCCTCGGGCATGCCCGAGGCCGCACTGCGTTATCATAGGGCGCAGCTTTTCAAGTTGACGAAAGGATACCCGTGGACGTGGTCCTCAGACCGTTCGAAGACGAAGACGTGCCCCGTCTGCGGCGGTGGCTTGCCGCCGAGCACGTGCGCCCATGGTTCGAGCATCCAGACGCTTGGATCGAAGAGGCGGAGGGCCGCCAAGGCGCGTTCTCGTGGATCCGCCACTTCGTCATCGAGGTCGACGGCGCGCCCAGGGGCTTTTGCCAGTACTACCCGTTCGCGTGCGGCGGCGAGGATTGGAACGGGGCGCAGCCCGTCGCCGGAACCTACAGTCTGGACTACCTGGTGGGAGAGGCCGCCTTCCTGCGCTGCGGCGTCGCCCGCGCGGCCCTTGAACTCCTGGTCGAGCGCCTTGCCGCCGAGCCGGACGCCGAGCGCATTATCGTGCAGCCCGATTCCGGCAACGAGGCGTCTCGCGCGCTGCTTCGCGCGGCGGGCTTCTTCTACGACGAGGCCGACGACCTGTTCGTGCTGGAGGTCTAACCCGTGGGTCGTCGAGAAGGCGGGCGGCGTCGCGTCGCGGACAACGGTGCGAGAAGGTTCCTGATCAAGCGGATGCTGCTCATTCCGTTCGGCGCAGCGGCCCTCGCGGCGACCTTGCTCGTCCAGAGCCATCCCGATTGGGCGGAGGCGTACAGTAGAGCGGTGTATCCCGCGCTGTCCACGGCGGTGGCGTTTTTGCCGTCGTTCGCGGGTTTCTCGGTTGCCGAGTGGACCGTGGCGCTGTTCCTGTTGTTTTGCCTGGGATACGTCGCGTACTACGTCCGCGAGTTCGTCGGAGGCAAGGGCGAGCGCGGTTTGATCGCGTACCGCGCCGCGATGGGGGCGATCGCGATAGCCTGCGCGCTGTACTTCGCCTTCACCGCGCTGTGCGGGCTGAACTACTATCGGCACACCTTCTCCTCGTACACCGGCTACGACGTGGAGGCGGTCGGCGTCGATGCGTCCGAGCGGCAGGAAGAGCTCGCGCGCCTTGCCGCCTCGCTCGCCGAGGGCCTGGGACGGGAGCGGGCTGAGCTCGGCGACGACGCCGATCTGTTCGCCGCCGAGCCGGGCGCGTTCGAGCGCTACGCGCGCGAATCGGTGGAGGCCATGCGCGCGCTGGCCGAGCGCTATCCCGTGCTCGAACGGCCGCTGTACTCGCCGCCCAAGCCGGTGCTCGCCTCCAAGCTCATGTCGTACGCCAACATCGGCGGCATGTTCTTCCCCTTCACCATGGAGTCGAACATCAACGTGGACAACCCGTTTTTCGTGGTGCCGTGGACCATGGCGCACGAGCTGGCGCACCAGTGCGGCTTCATGCGCGAGGACGAGGCCAACTTCATCGCGTATCTGGCCTGCAAGGAGTCCGACGACGCGCTCATGCGCTACAGCGGGCTGCTGCTGGCGTACGACAACGCCATGGGCGCGCTGCGGAAGGTCGATCCGCAGGCGGCGTCGCAGATCGCGGCCGGCCTCGCGCCTGCGGTGCAGCGCGACCTGGCCCAGCGCGCGCGGCACTGGGCGCAGTACGAGGGGCCGGTGCAGGACGCTTCCAGCGCCGCGAACGACGCGTACCTCAAGGCGAACAACCAGTCCGACGGCATGCGCAGCTACGGGCGCATGGTCGACCTGCTGCTGGCCGAGCAGAGGGCGGAGGCGGGCGCGCATCCCGACGCGCAAGACGAACTTCCCTAGACGGAGCGGCTCCTTACGGAAAGCGCCCAGAAGGAACCGTCAACGCTACGCGAACGCCCGGCCGAATTCCCGGGCGCCGTCCAGATAGCCCGTATCCTTGATGGCGCCGCGGCCGTCCATGCCCGGAGCGGTGAACGCACCCTTGTTCTCCCACTTCAGATAGCCGCAGATGTCGGCGAGCTGCGCTTCGGCCGCGGCGTACACGCCCGGCGAGCCGGAGTCCAGCAGAAACGCGAAGGCCTTGATGGAGAAGCCCTTGCGGGCGCGGGCGTACAGGCGGTCGATGAAGCACTTCGATTGCGCCGACACGTCGAACCAGTAGATGGGCGACGCCACCACGAGCGCGTCGACCGCGTCAACGTCGGCCAGAAGCTCGTTCATGTCGTCCTTCTGCACGCACGTGCCGTCGTGCGCGAAGCAGTACTCGCAGGCCAAGCACGGTCCCACCTTGTGCTCGTACAGGTGCCGCACGCACACGTCGTGCCCGGCCTCGCGCGCGCCCTCGGCGAACGCGTCGGCCATGAGGTCGGTGTTCGATCCCTTGCGCGGGCTCCCCGTCACCACCAGAATCTTCATGCGCTGTCCTTTCTCGCCAAACGTCTTCGGACCTCTTTCGCATTGTACGTCTTCGCGCGAGGATCCGCATCGTTGGCGATCGGAATCGTGACGGTTCGCCGTTGCGTCCGATATTCTGCCGAAGGTGGTGTATAACGGGAGCTGCGAAGGAGCGCGAGCCGGGCATGAGTGCGCGGCGACGGCCGGAAGCGAGCACGGCGCACCGGCTGTCCAAGACGCCGAAGATGCGCGGCGCGATCGAACGTAGGAGGCGGCTGTCGATGGAATCCACCGTTCCCGGAACCTTGGTAGGGGGCCATGCGGCCCTAGCCGTGTGCGCGGCGTTGTACTTGGCGTGGTGGTGGGTGTTCTTCAACCCCGCGCTGCCGAAAGCGACCGGGGCCCTGTACGCCGTGGGCGTCGGCTTCATCTTGGGGGCGATTGCGTGCGGCATCGCGGCGATCGTGCTTTTGGCGATGGGCCTCGGCGCGCTCGCGGGGCCGGGCGCGGGCGCCGGCGCGGCTCCTGGGTGGGTGTTCGCCGTGGGCGGCGTTGCGGCTTACGCGCTGCTCGCGTTCGTCACCGTGCGCTTCTTCCAGCGACCCGTCACCACGGAGCTTTTGCTGTTCGTCCTATGGGCGGCGCTCGAGCTGGCCGTGGCGAACGCGCTGCTGGGCGCGGGCGCGCTGCCTCTCGGAGCGTTCTGGGCGATCGTCGCGATCGTCGCGCTCGTCACGGTGGCGAACCTCGTGTGCTACGTGCTGTACTTCCACCTGCCGCCGTTGGCTTCTTTCGTCGACGGGGCCGTGCCCCTCGCCGTCGTCGGCGTGTTCGCGGCCGTTCTGGCCGCCTTCATCGCCCGCCTGTAGGGCTGTAGGGCGGCGCTTCTTTCCGCGACGGCCGTTGCGGCTGCGGTTGTCGCGCGCCTATCGGGGCGACGCGGCTCTTCTTCCCCGGCGTTCGAGCTCGGTGTCGGGGGACGAGGCGTCACGCGGGGAACTCCAGCGCTATGGACAGCACGTCGCCGTCGAGGCGGGCGGACACGGCTATGCCGAGCGCCTTCGCCAGCTGCTCGACGATGGCCAGCCCCAAGCCGCTTCCCTCGCCGGTGCGTGCGGCGCTGCCCTGGTAGAACCGCTCGAACAGGCGCTCCACGTTCACGTCCTGGGGGTTCGCCACGCGGTTCGAGAACGTGACCGCGCGCCCGCTCTGCGCGATGCTCGGCGCGTCGCAGCCGTAGCGCAGCGCATTCACCGCCAGGTTGCGGAATATGCGCGCCAGCGCGTCGGCGTCCGAGGAGGCCACGAGGGGATCGTTCTCCAGCTCGATGGCGGGTTCCCACCCGCGCTCCTTGAACGCGGTGTAGAGCGACGCGAGCGCTTCCGCGAGCACGTCGTTCACGTTCACAGGCTCGCGCTCGATGCGGTGGTCGGGATCCTGCACCTGGGCGTAGGCGTACAGCTGGTCGAGCAGGCCCGCCACGTCGTCGAGCCGCCGTCCCACCACGTCGAGGTAGCGCGCTCGCAGCGCCTCGTCCTCCTCGGCGGCCACAAGCTGCGCGTAGCCCTGCGCGCCGGCCAGGGGCGTGCGAATGTCGTGCGAGAGGTAGGTGAGCCCGCGGCGCAGGTCGCGCTTGCCCTCTTCGGCCGCTATGCGCTCGCCTTGATGGCGGTCGAGCTGGCGGTTGACGGCCTGCGCCAGGCGCACGAACCCGCGCGTGTGCACCGACACCGTGACGCGGGCGTTGCTCTGCGTGTCGCGGGTCACCAGGAACCGCGCGATGGCGCGCAGTTCCCGTTCCGAGCGGACGAGTTGGACCGTCAGGGCGACGACGGCGACGGCGAGCAGGGCGACCGCGATTTCCATAGCCTAGATGTCCTTCTTCTGGAGGGCCAAGGCGCTCAGCGCAGCGCTCGCGACAAGGAACACCAGCGCCGTGCAGGCCACGTGCACCGGGCTCAGGCCGCCCGCCACGTTCAGGCCCTGGCCGAGCGAGGCCATGCAGGAGCCCAGCGTGAAGTCGGCAAGGTGCATGAGGTCGGGGAACAGCAGCAGGATGGCTTGCAAGATGCTCGTGACCAGGCCGGCAGACAGCAGCACGCCCACCACGATGCCCACGGCCATCTTGCGCGTCAACCATACGAACAGCGCCGTTATCATGCCGAACCCGGCGGTCACGAGGGTCACGAGCACGCTCCACAGCAGGAAATCGGGCAGGGGGGAGGGGGCGAGGTCGAGCCCGAACAAAGCCGCCGACGCGAGCGTCGCCGCGAGGGCGACCGCGACGAACACCGCGGCCAGCACGACGATCTCCACCACGCGCGCACCGAGGAACGCCAGGCGGTTCGGCTGCACGGTGAACACGTTCTTGCTGAAGCCGGTTTCGAACTCGGATGCCAGGAAGATGGAGAGGAAGATGGCGAACATGATGGTGAGCGCGCCGCCGTTCAGGAACAGCTTGCCGATATAGGCCATCTGCGTGATGTCCCCGGACAGCATGGCGATCGCGGCGTTCACGTCGGCGTAATCGCTCGTGTCGAAGTCCGGACCGGAGGTGATCGAGAACCTGAAGCCCGAGCGGGCCGCCGCGTCGCTGGCCGACTGCATCGACTGCAGGAACTCGGGGCTCGTGACGGCGCTCATCATGCCCGTGGCCAGCGCCGCCGTGGCCACGATGATAACCAGAAATATCCAGAACGACTTGCCGTGGACGAGCCGGTACACGTCCATTCTCATGATATTAACCACGGTACTCAGCCCCCATCATCTCAACGAAGAACTCTTCCAGATCGCGTTTGTGGGCGTACAGCCCCTGTATGGCGATGCCCGCCTCGTTCAGCGCCGAGCCCACTTCGCCCGCATCGACGCTGCCGAACATGCGGATGGACGCGTCGGGCATGGACTGGAAGCGCAGGGCGGGGAACCGCTCCTGCAGCACGGCCAGGGCGAGCGTCGGGTTCGCCGCGTCGAGGCGCAGGAAGTCGCTGCATTCTTGATCGACGTCGGCGGCCGACATCTCGCGCACCATCCGGCCCTCGCGGATGACGCCGTAGCGCGTGGCCATCTTGCCCAGCTGCTCCAGCGCGTGCGAGCTCACCACCACCGTGATGCCGCGCTGGTCGTTGAGGTGCATGATGAGCTGGCGCACCTCGCGCGCGCCCTCGGGGTCCAACCCGTTGAGCGGCTCGTCCAGCAGCAGCAGGTCGGGATCGCCCAGCAGCGCGAGCGCCAGGCCCAGGCGCTGCTTCATGCCCATGGAGAAGTGCCGGGTCTTCTTCGAGCCAACGCCGCTCAGGCCCGTGAACGCCAGCAGGTTTCGCACCTTGTCCTTCGGGTCGACGAGCCCCAGCGCGAGCGCCTTGAGCATCATGTTGTCGTAGGCGGTCATGGAGCCGTACAGGCCCGGCGCCTCGATGAGCGCGCCGATGCGCCGGGACGTGCCCGCCTCCTTCGGATCCGTGCCGAACACCCGCACCTCTCCGCCGTCTGCGGCGGCAAGCCCCGCGAGCATCCTCATCACCGTCGTCTTGCCGGCGCCGTTGCGTCCCACGAACCCGTAGACGTCGCCTTGGTTCACGTGCATGTCGAACTGGTCGACGGCCGCTCGGCCGCCGAAGGTTTTCACGAGCCCGTGCGTCTCGATTACGTTCACGCTGCGCTCCTTCCGTATCGTCGCGTTTTCCTCATGTCCACCACGATACGGAAAAGGTGTTCAGCAATCCGCTCGGAAATGGTTAAGAAAGGGTAAAGTTCGCTTCGCTCTGCTATCGCGCATGTCGTTTGCCGTCATCCTAAGCGAAGGCGGAACCGGCTGCCCCGTTCATCAGTCCGTTAGTTTGAACCCGATACCCCACACCGTCTCGATGTAGCCCTCGGTGCCGGTGGGTTTCAACTTGCCGCGGATGTTGCTGATGTGCACGTTCACGGCCTTCTCCTCCACGAAGCATTCCTCGTTCCAAGCCGCCCTGAACAGCTCTTGTTTCGTGAACACTTTCTTGGGTCGGCGCACCAAGGTCTCGACGATGTCGTACTCCAGGCGCGTGAGCTTCACCGGCTGGCCGGCGGCGACGAGGGTGCGCCCCTCGGGGTCGAGCACCCAGTCCTTGAAGCGCAGCCCGGCGCTGCTGCGCCCGGCGCCGCGGGCGGCGTGGCGCAGCTGCACGGCGATGCGCGCGTGCAGTTCGTCCAGGTCGAAGGGCTTGGTCAGGTAGTCGTCGGCGCCCAGCTTCAGCAGTTCCACCTTGTCGTTCGTGCCGGTGCGGGCGGACACGACGATGATGGGCGCGTCGCTGCGGTTGCGGATCTCGCGCACGAGGTCCTCGCCGGACGCGCCCGGCAGCATGAGGTCGGTGACGACGAGGTCGAACGGCGCCTCGCCCTCCATGGCCGCCGTCTTCAGCAGCAGGCGCGCCTCGCTGCCCGAGAACGCCTGCTCGCACGCGTAGCCCGCCTTCCGAAGCGAGGTGGCCACCACGTCGTTGATGTCGATGTCGTCCTCGATGACGAGGATGCGCGCGTTGTCTTCCATGCGGATATTGTAGCGCAGCGGGGAGGGTATGGATGCTCGTTTTCGCATACCGGGCGAAGCCGAGTTCCTGCGTTCAAGCGGCGTTCGGCACAAAAGTTACCGATTCACTGCAAGTTCGGCGGGGAAAGGCTCGTCGAAAACGCGCGAATGGAATCCCTTCCCAGTGTTTCCCCTGTTCGCGAAAGACGGGGATGACGCTTCACCTTTCACGGGGGCGCTCCAACGCAGAGCATCGGTGATTTTCGTGCCGCACCTCTTCGCGTTGCTGCTAGAATAGCGTCATCAAAGAGCCAGTGCAGGCGCTCTTCGCCCAAGCGAAGCAGCCCATTGCGGAAACGGTGCCCTCGCTTCCCCTACCACGCTTGCAAGATCCTCTGAGCAACGGGCTTGCAAAGGAGGCTCCATGCCTGCTCTCAATTCGCGCGCGAACGTGGATCCGCACATTTTCTTCGGATACGAGACGGCTTTTCGGATACTGCGTCGGGTTCCACCTGCGGCGCTTCTCCCGGCGAGAGGGAAAGCATGCGCTCTGCCCGACCGTGCGCCGTCTGCAGGCGAGATCGAAGCTGCGGTCGGTCGTCTGGAGACAGCCTACCCGGGACTTGTCGTCGAAGGTCCCTGGCACGTCCTTGTCGGGGGCGCTGTACAACGTCGAGCCTCGCAGGCTTGTCGGTGGCATGCCTGCACCGCGTCGCTTTCGGGTATGTCGTTTTACCAGTTGGAGGGCGGTATATTCGTCAGCGCGCCGACTCTTGCCTTCGTTCACGAGGCGACTCGGGAGGCAAGCGCGGTTGCCCTGCTCGAGTTGGGTTACGAGTTGTGTGGAACGTACCAGACCAGGCGCACAGGCCCCTCGTCAGCCTACGATGTGGTTCCTCTTGCATCCGTGCGGGAGCTCGGCGACTACGTGGCGCGAAACCCTTCGGTCTACGGCGCCCGCAAGGTTGCCCGCATTGTCCGCTACCTTGCCGACGGCTCCGCTTCGGCGCGCGAGACGAAGCAGGCCCTCGTGCTCGGGCTGCCGCACCGGCATGGAGGCTACGGTTTGGGAATCCCCCATATGAATTACGAAGTGAAGGCGAGCGGGCCCGCGCGGGCGATTTCCGGGAAGGGGTTCTTTCGGGCCGATCTTTGCTGGCCTGAGAAAAAGCTGGACGTGGAGTACCAAAGCAGGGAGCGCCACGAAGGGGAGCTCGTTCGCATAACGGACTCGAGAAGGACGAACGCCCTGATGTCCATGGGCTGGACCGTGGTGGGCGTCACGAACGATGAGCTGGACAGTTTCGTCGCGACCGAGACGATAGCGCACACGTTGAGACGTTATCTGGGAAAGCATTCGCAGATCCGCGTCTCGAATTACCATGCTCGCAAGCTGAAGCTCAGAAGACAGCTGGGACTGCCGATGGGGTACGAGTAGGTGGCGGAGCGGCCGCCTGCGTGCTAGGGGTTGCACGCGATTCGCACGAGAGCCAATTGTGACGGAACTACGTCAGGGCTCCTGCGGCCGATGCTCGTCCTTTCCTTGCACTTGTGCGGGGAGTCGGCGGGTACGGCGGCACCGAAGTGGCGTTCTCGTCCTGGGCGGAGGATCTCGAGGCGCCGCGCTTTGGGTCTGTGGCACAGTAATGACAGATTCTCTGCAAGTTTGGAGGTGAAAGCGGGCCGATTGCGCGCTACCTTCCGTCCTTTTCGGGAGTTACCCCTGATCATGAATCTTGAGCGAAAAGGCGAGCCTCTCGGGAGGACGGGCCGGATGCAGAGAATCTGTCATTACTGTGCCAATCCGGCTGGGACGGGAGCCGGAAACGACGCGAGAATCGGGCGAAACGGTGCAGGAAGGGTTTGAGGTTGGGGTAAGGTCGAGGCAGCGCGACGTTGTGCGGGACAAAGCCGATGTGCGAGCGAAACGCGACCGCGTTCCGCCGGCTTGCGCGCTGCGGCTAGGCGGTTCGCAACGTCGTCCATAACGAACGCACTCGTCATCGTGCTGACGACGCTTCCGGATGCGGGCGGCGTCCAAGGCAAGTCGGCGCTCGCGGCAGATCGCCCTGCCAGACGCCCGGAGCCGACGACGGCCCCTGTCAGGCCGTTGGGTCGCCTTGCATTCGCCGGCGTCTTCCGGCTGTCATGCCGAAAACAGCTTGCGTACCTCGTCGGCCAGCTGCTTGCGGGTGAACACGACCAGCGCCAGCAGGAACACGCTGGCCACGAGCGCGCTCACATTGGCCAGCACGTCCCAGGTGGTCAGGCCCAGCGCCACGAGCGCCAGCGGGATCAGCCCCAGCACCACGTCGAACAGCAGGTACTTGGCGTACCCCGACACGAACGTGCCTCGGAACACGGCCACGAGTACGGCGTCGAACACGAGCGCCAACAGGCATATGCCGGGTATGACGAACGTGGTCACCACCGGATTGCGCGTGATGAGGTACCACAGGGCTGCGATGGCCAGCACTATGAGGAAGTAGCGCACCACCACGCGCAGAAAGTCGGGGGTGTGCACCAGGATGTTGCGCACGAACAGGTAGTTCACCACGAGCCCCAGGCACACGGTGAGCACGATGTCGCCCGGCAGCGACACGAGCCGCCCCAGAAACAGCATGACCAGCAAGCAGGCTCCGGTGGCGAAGGCCAGCACGCGCAGCGCCACGGCCCCCGATTTGCGCACCTCGTTTTTGGGGAACGCCGAGGGCTCCGCCTCGCCCGTGAGCTCGGCCTGGCAGAGCGGGCAGCGGTCGAGGTCGCCGGTGAACCCGACGCCGCATTTGCCGCATCGTTTCATGACCGGGCCTCCTTCTTGTCCGCCGCCTTCGTCCGCGCAGGTTTCTTGCGGCGGCGTTCGTCCTTCTTCGGCTCGGGTCGGAGCCTGCCGCGTTCGACGTCCTCCGCATCTGCATGCCGGTCGTCGCGCTGGGCCGAAGGGCCCTGCGGCGTCGCGTTCGCAATCCCGTCCTCCGCACCCGCATGCGGGGCCGACGGTTCGGGTTTCCTCGTCTTCGTTCGGTGCGAAGCCTCGCCGCCGCGCCTGCTCTTCTCCGCATTCGGCTCGCGGCTGGCCTGCTTGTTTTCTTGAGCCCTCGCTCGACGGGCGCTTCGGCCGCCCGTTTCCGCTTCCGCCCGCTCCTCGCCGGGCCCGCTTCCCCTCTTCGCCCGCCGTCCGTCCTGCGCTTCCGCCTCGTCGTGGGCGGGCGCTTGGCCACCCAGGCGCTTGACCGAGGCCTCGAACTTCGTTTCGAGCAGATCCTCGGCCACCTCCTCGCTCGTCTTGTTGATGTTGACGTACCCCTCGATGCCCTGGGCCGAGAAGTACCGGCAGAAGTTCTTGACGACGTCGGGGTTCGAGAACGCCGTGGAGATGCCCACGCACAAGTCGTCGCCGAACGAGCACAGAAGGAAGTTGATGCCCGTGGTGGAGGTGAGCAGGTTGACGCTGCGAACGTAGGGGGCCAGCCGCTCGTCGATGCGGATGCGCCCCAAGTTCGAGACGGTGGTAGTGGTCTCGCGCGCGGTCAGGCGGCTTGCGAGCTCCAGGATGGCGTCCTTCACGAACAGCGGGGCCAGGCGCAGAAGCGGGTTCTTCTCCAGCGCTATCATGCGGTTCATGCGGGGCTTGAGGTTCTCGACGAGCGTGGCCGTTTCGAGCTGCTTTTGCACGTGCGCGGCCACCTGTTCCACGGGCTCGTCCGCCTCGCCGGGGGTGTAGGTGACGAAGGCCAGGCCGAAGAAGTTCTTGGTGGTGGTGGACTTGAAGAACTGCCGCAGGTCCACGGGGATGTCGATGCGGATGGCGCGGTGTCGCTCCCGTCGTGGCATCTCGTCGCGGATGGCGCACATGACCGCGGCGATGACGAGCGACGTGAGGCTCACGCCGTGCGATCGCGCCAGGTCGAGCACGGAGCCCACGGGCAGGTGGTACTCCAGGTACGTGGGGTCGGCCACGTCGCGCCAGCCGGATATCCGGTACACCTTGGGCGCGCGCGTGGAGGCGGCCTTGTCTCGCTCGTAGTACTTGTCGAAGCTGTTCTCGGACTTCTGGTGGTCGGAGCCGTCGTATTCCGGCAAGACCCCTTCGACGCCGTAGCGCTCCTGCAGGTAGGCGTAGAGCAGCGCCTTGAAGAAGTTCAAGGTCCCGCGCCCGTCGGACACGATGTGCGAAACCTCCAGGTTAACGCGGTTGCGGTAATGGCTCACCCGGAACAGCACGCTCTTCGCGTGGACGTGCAGCCCGAAGCATATCGGCAGGTTCTCGCGGGTGACGAGGGGGCGCTTGGCGGACTGCTCCAGATAGTGCCAGAACATGCCGCTGCGCAGGCACACATTGAAGCCGGGGAACGTGTCCACCGTCTTGTCGAGGGCGCGCTGCAGCACGTCCTCGTCCACGTCGTCGACCAGCTCCGCCGCGTAGCGGAACACCGTCTGCGCGGAGCTGCCCGCCTGCGACGAGTAGAACTTGCCGACGTTGTCTAAGCGGTACCAAGTATCTCGAGCCAAGCCGGCTCACCTTCCTGCGAAAGCTCGTCACCATCCAAGAAGCTCTTGATGATGCGGTACGTGTCCTTCACGATGTTGAACACCGTCGGGTACAGCAGGTACCCGTGCACGGCGTCAAGCACACGATAGCACTGCGACACGCCGCCGTCATCCGCCAAGCGCTGCGCGTACACCTCGCCCTCGTCGCGCAGCGGGCAGTACTCGGCCGTGATCACGAGCGTGCGGGGCTGGTCGGACAGGTCGGGCTCGAGCAGCGGGGCGAAGTAGGGGTCGTGCAGGTCGGCGGGCTTCGACGCGTACAGCTCCATGTAACCCTTGATGTCGCGCGAGGAAAGCAGGTAGTCCTCGCCGTTTTCGCGCACCGAGTCGAAGAACGAGGTGGAGGGATCGTGGTCGTTGTACGTCACGGGGTAGAGCAGCATCTGCGTGCGCACCGCGAACTCGCGGCGGTCGCGGGCCATGAGCGACACGACGGCGGCCAGGTTGCCGCCCGCGCTGTCGCCGAACAGCACGACGTTGTCCGCGTCGACGTCGGCCAGAAGCTCGCCCGCCAGCAGCTGCCGGGTCACCTCGTAGCAGTCCTCGGGGGCCTGGGGGAAGCGGTGCTCGGGGGCGCGCCGGTAGTCCACCGACACCACGCGCCGCTCGAGGCGCAGGGCCATGGACGTGCAGGCGTCGGTGTAGAAGTCCACGTCGCCGTTGACCCAGCCGCCGCCATGGAAGAACAGGATGGTGCCGCGGGAGTCCTCGGTGACTTTGAGGCCGGAGACCAGCGAGAAGTCGATGTCGAGCGGGGTGAACACGCGCAGGCGCACCTCGAAGCCGTCGGGCATGGGGGCGCTTATGTCCTCGATGCGGCAGCGGGGGTCGCGCAGCGTGAGCTTGGCGAGCACGTCCTCGGCCGCGCGCTGCGTCGCGTAGAACTCCTTGATGTCGGGTCTCAGCCTCGTGGCCGCGCTGAAGGCGGCGAGCACCGCCTTGTTGATGGGCATGTCTGCCGTCCTTTCGCAGGGAATGGCGGCGCCGATCCCATGTTCGCCGGCCGCGCGGCGGGAGTGCCGCGCGTGGTTTCGTACCTGCATCGTAACACAAGCGCGCCCGTCCGTGCGCCGCTCCACGCGAGCCGCACGGACGGGCGACTTCCCGTTGACGCGGAGTTGCCGTTTTGCCGGAGGCTCGCCGGAAGACGCGTCGCACGCGGAGGAGGGACCGCCGTGCTTGTCGGCGGATCGCGCCGCCCATCGCTTCGCGATGCCTCCCTGCGCTCGTTCCCCGCGCTCGGGAGTGCAACAGTCCACTGGACTGTTGCATGCTCAGGATGGCAACCTGGCCGGTGCATGTCGATGGTGGTTTAACGGCGGAGGGGTCTCTGGGTGCACGAAAATCACCGATATCCCCCTCTTGGAGCGCCAAGAGGGGGAGCCTTGCTTCGACGAAGTCGCTGCGAGCAGGTAAAACGTCAAGAGGCGGAAAGCGTTCGGACGTGCCGGAGCGGTCTTTTTCTCTGCAAGAGGGGGAGAACGGTGATTTTCGTGCAGCGTACGGGCCCTCCGCCGTTAAACCACCATCGATACGTCTCTGCGCGGCGCCTGACGGCGCCCGAGCGTTCCGCAGAGGCGAACGCGCATATATCAATTTTGGTTTAACACTGGAACGGGTTTTCGGGCACCCTAACCTTGTATGGCGTCGATGGCGTTGATGACGGCGCCGCGGAAGGCGTCTTTCTCCAGCGAGGCCACGCCCTTGATGGTGGTGCCGCCCGGCGAGCACACGGCGTCCTTCATGGCGCCGGGGTGCGTGCCCGTCTCCAGGTGCAGCTTGGCCGTGCCCATCATCATCTGGGCGGCCAGACGGTACGCGGTGGCGCGCGGCAGGCCGTGCTTCACGCCCGCATCGCCCAGCGCCTCCAGGAACATGGCGGCGAAGGCGGGGCCGCAGCCGGCCACGGAGCTGGCGGTGGACAGCAGCTTGCCGTCCACCCACTCGATGAGGGCGACGGGACCGAACAGGTCCTCGAACGCCGCGAGCTCCGCGTCGTCGAGCGAGTGGCGCTGCTCGCAGGCGATCACGCCCGCGCCCACGGCGATGGGCGTGTTGGGGATGGTGCTCAGGTGGTGCGTGCCGGGCGCCAGGATGCCCTCGTAGAACCCGAAGTCGCAGCCGGCGGCCACCGAGATCACGGCTTTGCCGGCAAGCGCGTCGCGCACGGGTTCCACCACGTCGGCCACCAGGTAGGGCTTCACGGCCAGCACCACGAAGTCGCTCGCTTCCACCACCTCGCGCGCCGTCTCGCAGGCATGGGCGCCCAGCGCGGCCGCGTTCTTCTGCAGCTTGTCGAAGTGCGCGGCGGTTGCGTAGATGCGCTCGCCCGGCAGCGCGCCCGACTCCACGAGCCCTTGCGCCATGGCCTGCGCCATGTTCCCGAATCCGATGAAGCCCAGCTTGATGTCCGTGCGGTCTGCCATAGCACCCTCTTTCCGTCGTGCGGTCGAAACGTTTTTTCGATTGTAAGGCACCTGCACCCTCTGCCGCTCCGGAATGGTGCCCCGGAAGGCCGCTCGTCAGCAAAACTGCATGTATGGAGGAGGGAATCGGCGCGATGTCCCGCGCACGCGATGCCCGGTTGCCGCGCCACGCGCGGCGGGGAGGGGCGGGCGCGCGCCGCGCGGCGTGCTACACTGTCGGCAACGGCATCTCCCGAGAGAAAGGATCGCGATGATCGACCACATGAGCGTGAAGGTGAAGGACGTCGAGCGTGCCAAGGACTTCTACACGGCCGCGTTGGCGCCGCTCGGCTACGTGCGGGGCATCGAGTACCCGGGCGGCCTGCAGCTGCACGTGGAGGGCGAGCCGGGCGACGTGTGGGTTGCGCCGCTTCCCGAGGGCGGAGAGCCCGTTCCGGCGCACGTCGCCTTCCTCGCCAAGGACGCCGAGCAGGTCAAGGCGTTCTACGAGGCGGCGCTGGCCGCCGGCGGCACCGACAACGGCGCTCCCGGCCCGCGTGACTACCACCCCGGCTATTACGCGGCGTTCGTGCACGACCCCGAGGGCAACAACATCGAGGCCGTGTTCCACGACTGGGCCGAGTAGCGGCGCGGGCCGCCGGCAGCGGTTCTCGGCCGGTGGCGTGGGGGAAGGGGGCGTTGCCGAAGGGCGGTGCCCCCTTTCGCGTTCGGCCGCCGGATCGGCATGCCGGTTGCGAGACGCCATTGCCGGGACAGGGAACCGCAACGGCCTCATCGCGCCGTTTGGCACGCCTTGCGCTCGAACGACGGCGGGCGGAGCCGCCCGACCCTAGGCGGCAGCGCGCTCGGCATCGTTCGCTGTATCGTCCTCGTCCTTGTCGGCGGAGCGGGCGAGGATGTTCGCGTACACGGCGCCGGATATGTTGTGCCAGACGCTGAACACGGCACCGGGCACGGCAGCCAAAGGCATGGCGGCGAAGTGCACGGTGGCGAGCGAGGTGGCCAGGCCGGAGTTCTGCATGCCCACCTCGATGGACAGCGTGCGTCGCTGCGCCTTCGACAGCCGCAGGGTCCGACCCGTCAGATACCCCAGCGCATAGCCCAACACGTTGTGCAGCACTACCACCGCGATGATGAGCGGGCCCACCGTGAGCAGCTTCGCCTGGTTCGCGGCCACCACGGCCATGATGATGAGCGAGATGCCGATCACCGACACGAGTGGCAGGACGCTCGCGCATGCGGCCGCCGCCTTCTCGAAGAAGTAATTGATGAGGAAGCCCAGCGCGATGGGCACGAGCACCACCTGCACGATGGACAGGAACATGTCCACCACGTTCACGTCGACCGTCTGGCCGGCCAGCAGCAGCACCAAAAGCGGCGTGACGACAGGGGCCAGGATGGTGGTGCACGCGGTCATGCCCACCGACAGCGCGATATCGCCGCGCGCCAGGTACGTCATGACGTTGGAGCTGGTGCCGCCGGGGCACGAGCCGACCAGGATGACGCCTACCGCCAGCTCGGGAGGCAGCTGGAACACCACGGTGAGCAGGGACGCCAGCACCGGCATGATGACGAATTGCGCCAGGATGCCGGTGACGACGGCCTTGGGCTTGGTGAACACCACCTTGAAATCGGCCAGCTTGAGCGTCATGCCCATGCCGAACATCACCACGCCCAGCAACAGGTTGACGTAGCTGGTTTTGACGACGGCGGACACGGGGCCGGGAAAGACCAGGGCGATAATCGCGACGGCGAGCGCGACGATCGCCATGTACTTTCCCGCGAAGTCGCTGATCTTCGCGAGTGTTTTCATGGTGCGGTTCCTTTCGACGAAAACGGCCGGCGCGCAGGGCCGGGCGCATCCCCTTCGGATCGAAGGGGCCAGGAAAGTATATCGCTTCCCTGGGCTATCGAGAAGGATTTAGTTTGAAAGTCTAACTAATCGCGATGCTCGTCCACGACAAGCCGGTGATAGATGCTCGCCGGCTTGCCGTAGTGCTATTCCTCCTGCGGCGCGCTGTCATCCAGCATCCGCTCCAAGGTGCGCCAGGCGAGTTCGGCGCACTTCACGCGGGCGGGCATGCGGCTGATGGACCCCAGCTCGGCGGCCTCGTCCAAATCTTCCAGCTCGGCGCTCGAGAGCTCCTCGCCCTTCACCATGGAAAGGAACAGGCTGGTCAGGCGGCGCGCCTCTTCCACGGTCTCGCCGGTCACGAGGTCGGCCATCATGTCGGCGGACGCCTGGCTCACGGCGCAGCCGTGGCCGGTGAAGGCGGCCTCCTCGATGACGCCGTCCTCCACGCGCAGCGCCAGCACAAGCTCGTCGCCGCAGCTGGGGTTCACGCCGTCGAGCGCGGCGGTGGGGGCGTCCATGTCGTACTTGTAGTCGGGATGGGCGTTGTGCTCCATGAGCGCCGCCGTGTAGATGCTACTCGCCATTGAACGTCCTCCAAACGGTCTTCAGGCCCTCGACGAGCGCGTCGGTGTCGGCCTCGTCGTTGTAGAACGCGTACGACGCGCGGCAGCACGACTCCTGACCCAGCCACGCCAGCAGCGGCTGGGCGCAGTGGTGCCCCGCGCGGATGGCCACGTTCTGCATGTCCAGGATGCTGGCCACGTCGTGCGGGTGGATGCCCTCCACGTTGAAGCTGATCACGCCGTGGTGCCGGTCGGGGTCGGGGTGCCCGATGACGTGCACGTAGGGCAGCTCGGCCAGCTTCTCCATGCAGTCGCGCACGAGCGCCCGCTCGCGCCGCTCGATCACGTCGCGCCCGACGGCCTCCATATAGGCAATGGCCGCCGCGGTGGCGTAGATGCCGGCGGCGTCCTGCGTGCCGGCCTCGAACTTCTCGGGCACGGGCGCCCACTGGGCGTCCTGCTCGGTCACGCTGTCGATCATCTCGCCGCCCGTGAGGAACGGCGGCATGGCCTCCAGCAGCTCGTGTTTGCCCCAGAGCACCCCCATGCCGAAGGGCCCGAACGCCTTGTGCGCCGAGAACGCGAAGAAGTCGCAGTCGAGCGCCTGCACGTCCACCTTCATATGGGGCACGGACTGCGCGCCGTCCACCACGAGGTAGCCGCCGTGGGCGTGCACGCGCCGCCCCAGCTCGGCGATGGGGTTCTCGATGCCCAGCACGTTGGACACGTGCGCCGCCGCCACGATCTTCGTGCGCGGCCCTATCTTGGCGTCCATCTCCTCGGGCTGGATGACGCCCTGCTCGTCGGGATAGAGGTAGATGAGCCGCGCACCCGCCGCCTGGCAGGCCTGCTGCCAGGGAATGAGGTTGGAGTGGTGCTCCATGATGGTGATGCACACCTCGTCGCCCGGGTCCAGCACGGTGGGGGCGAACGCCTTCGCCACCAGGTTCAGGGCCTCGCTCGCGTTGCGCACGAGCACGACGTCGCGGGCGCTGGGGGCGCCGATGAAGCGCGCCACGCGCTCGCGCGCCACCTCGATGGCCTCGGTGGCCTCGACCGACAGGCGGTACAGGCCGCGCAGGGCGTTCGCGTTCATGTCCTCGTAGAAGCGCCGCTGCGCGTCGAGCACCGTCTTGGGGCGCTGGGCGGTGGCCGCGCTGTCCAGGAAGGCGAGCTCGGGATGGTTCGCCAGCAGCGGGAAGTCGCGCTTGAACGGGCTCGCTGCGATGTCGGCGGGGTCCGTCGGGCGCACCGTGGCGCTGGAGCCCGCCGCCGCGGCCGCCGCGTCGGCTATGGCGCAGGCGGTTTTGCCGAGGGCTGCGGCGTCTTCCTGGAGCACGGCGGTCTCTTGAGGTGCGGCGCTCCTCCGGTGCGAGGCGTTTCCCTGCGGCGCGGCGCCCTCCTTGAGCGCGGCGCCCGACGGGGCCGCCTTCGTCGATTCCAACACGGTGCTCATGCTATCTCCTCCTCGAAGTCGTCCAACAGCGCGCGTCCCAGGCGCGCGACGCCTGCGCGGGTCGCGTCGTCGGGGGCGGTGAGCGCCGCCTCCTCCAGCGTGGCGCGCAGGAACAGCTGCTCGGCCGCCTCGGGCGAGAGCCCGCGGCTGGCCAGGTACAGCAGCTGCTCGGATCGCATGTGCCCGATGGTGGCGCCGTGGTTGCCGGCCACGTCGTCCTCGCCGCACAGGATGACGGGCACCGTGCGGTTGTCGGCGCGCTCGTCGGCTATGAGCACGGTCTCCACCTCCTGGCCGTTCGCGCCCTTGCAGCCGCGCACGAAGTCGATGGTGCCGCGCAGCGTTTTCGAGCTCGCTCCGGCCAGCACGCCGTTCGCGTTCATGGCGCTCTCGGTTTTGGGGCCGTGGTGGCGCAGCTCGTAGTTGAAGTCGAGCGCGCGCTCGCCGGTGCCCAGGTAGCGCGTGTCGACCGCGGCCTTCGCCTCCTCGCCGCGCAGGTCGCCGGCAAGGCCGGTACAGGACCGCCCGGCGCCGAGCACGGTGTGGCGCACGTCCACCCGGGCGCGCTCGTCCAGCATGAGGCCGGTGTCGTCCAGCGCGATCCAGGCGGGGTCGAGCGTCTGCGTGGACGCGATGCTCACGCGCGCGTCGCGTCCGGCGAACACGCGCAGCGAGCAGCCCACCGCGCCCGCTCCGGGCTCGGGGGAGTCCAGCGCGATGCTCACCGACACCTCGCTGCCCTCGGCGGCCACCACGTCGACGGCGGCCGCGCTCGCGGCCCCGTCCACGCCGCGCACGCGCACGGCGGCCCACGCGCCCTGCTGGCCCGGGGCCGTGGCGATGACGACGGGCTCGCCGGCCGCCTCGCGCAGGTACGCGAAGGCCTCCGGGCCCATGCCCGTCTCGAAGGCGCGCTCGAGCGAGCCGGACGCCTCGACGGCCGCTGAGGCCGCTTGGAACGCGGAGAGGGCCGGCAGGTCGAGGGCGGGGTCCTCTTCGGCGCCCTTCGCCGCGTCGTCGCTCCTCGCGCCGCCGTCGGCCTGCCCGGCCGCCGCGCTCGAAGAGGCCGACGGCTCTCCCGCCGCCTCGCCGCGCGGCCGCACGGCCGCAGGGGGCAGCTCGCCGGTCGATTTCAGGTGCTCTTCCATCCGCTTCAACGCCGCCTCGAAGGCTCCTGGTTCGCCTAGGAGCGCTTGCGGCGCTTCCACCTGCACGTCGGGTTCGGCGCGCAGGTCGGCGGGGAGCTCGACGTCGGTCTCGTTCACGCGCAGGCGGTGCCACGTGGGGGCCGGCATGGCGTTCACGTGGTGCAAGGTGATGGTCGGCGCCGTGCTCGCGGGCGCCGCAGGTGTCGTGGCCATTATCCTATCGCCCCTTCCATTTCGAGTTTGATGAGGTTGTTCATCTCCACGGCGTACTCGAGCGGCAGCTCCTTGGACACCGGGTCGGCAAAGCCGTTCACCACCATGGTGCGGGCCTCCTCCTCGGACACGCCGCGGCTCATGAGGTAGAACACGGTGTCGTCGGAAATGCGGCCGATGGTGGCCTCGTGCCCGATGTCCACGTGCTTGCAGCGAATGTCCATGGCGGGGATGGTGTCGCTGCGGCTGGCGTTGTCCAGCATGAGCGACTGGCACGACACGCTTGCGGCCGAGTCGCGCGCGGCCTCGGTGGCCACCACCGACGAGCGGAACGTGGATATGCCGCCGCCCTTCGAGATGGACTTCGTCTCGACGGCCGCCGACGTCTCGGGCGCGGCCAGCACCACCTTGCAGCCGGTGTCCAGGTTCTGCCCGGCGCCGGCGAACGTGATGCCGGTGAACGTGCAGGTGCTCTTGCGCCCGGCCAGGATGGACATGGGGTAGAGGTAGCCCACGTGGCTGCCGAACGACCCGCTCACCCATTCCACGGCGCCGCCCTCGTCCACGCGGGCGCGCTTCGTGTTCAGGTTGTACATGTTCTTCGACCAGTTCTCGATGGTGGAGTAGCGCAGGCGCGCGTTCTTGCCCACGAACAGCTCAACGGCGCCCGCGTGCAGGTTCGCCACGTTGTACTTCGGGGCGGAGCAGCCTTCGATGAAGTGCAGGTCGGCGTCGTCCTCCACGACGATGAGCGTGTGCTCGAACTGCCCGGCGCCCTTCGCGTTCAGGCGGAAGTAGCTTTGCAGGGGGAAGTCGAGCTTCACGCCCGCGGGCACGTAGACGAACGAGCCGCCGCTCCACACCGCGCCGTGGAGCGCGGCGAACTTGTGGTCGGTGGGCGGGATGAGCGTCATGAACTTGCTGCGGATGAGGGGCTCCCATTGCGGGTCGTGCAGCGCCTCCTCGATGCCGGAGTACACGATGCCCTGCTTCGCGGCCGTGTCCTGCATGTTGTGGTAGACCAGCTCCGAGTCGTACTGCGCCCCGACGCCCGCCAGGTAGGCGCGCTCGGCCTGGGGGATGCCCAGACGGTCGAAGGTGTTCTTCACGTCGTCGGGCAGGCTCTCCCAGTCGCTTTGCTGCTCGGTGTTCGGCTTCACGTACGTGACGATGTGGTCCATGTCCAGGCCGTCGAGCGCCGGGCCCCAGTCGGGGGCGGGTATGCGCTGGTAGGTGTCGAGCGAGCGCAGGCGGAAGTCCAGCATCCAGTCGGGCTCGTCCTTCTTGGCCGATATCTCGCGGACGATCTCGGGCGTGAGGCCGGCGTCCAGGCGCTCGGCCCCCGCCTCGTCGTCGGCGAAGTCGTACAGGCTGCGGTCGATGTCGTCGACCTGCGTGCGTTTCTTTTCCATGGCGCGGCCTCCCTAGCAGGCTGCGGCGACGGGCGTTTCCTCGGCCCGCTCGCCGGGGGCCGCGTCGGGCGCGGCCTGCTCGAACTGCTCGAAGCCGTGCTCGTCGATGCGCGCGACGAGCGACGCGTCGCCCTCGGCCACCATGCGCCCGCGCACCATCACGTGCACGCGGTCGACGTGCAGATGCTCCAGGATGCGGGTGTTGTGCGTGATGATGACGAGCGCGCCGTCCGCCGCGCGGCGGTAGGCGTCGATGCCGCGCGACACCACGCCGAGCGCGTCCACGTCCAGGCCCGAGTCCGTCTCGTCCAGGATGGCCAGCTTCGGCTCCAGCAGCAGAAGCTGCAGCATCTCGAGCTTCTTCTTCTCGCCGCCGGAGAAGCCCACGCCCAGCTCGCGGTCGAGGTAGGCCGGGTCCATGTCCAGCTCGTCGGCCAGCTCGCGCACGCGTTTGCGGAACTGCTTGCCCTTCAGCTCGCCCACGCCGGCGCGTCCCGCGGCGGCCGCGCGCAGGAAGCTGGACACCGGCACGCCGGGTATCTCCATCGGGGCCTGGAAGCTCAGGAACAGCCCCGCGCGCGAGCGCTTGTCGGGGGAGAGGTCGGTCACGTCCCGGCCGTCGAACACGACGGAGCCTTCCTCCACGTCGTAGACGGCGTCGCCCATGACCACGTGGCCGAGGGTGGACTTGCCGGCGCCGTTCGGCCCCATGACCACGTGCGTCTCGCCCGCGCCCACGGCGAGGTCGACGCCGCGCAAGATGGTGGTGCCGTCGGCCGAGGCGGTGAGGTTCTGAACGGAAAGGAGGGGCTGGGCGCCCGTTCCGGGCGCTTGGTTGATGGTGTTCTCGTCTGCCATGTCGCATGCCTTTCGATAATCATATAGTTTTGCTATGATTAAAATAGATTGTGTGGGATAAAAGTCAAGACTTAATCCTACTATTTCACTAGAATATACCGCAAACGCGGCGCCGGCGGTCGGAAGGACGCCGCGCGGTCGCCCCCAGCGTAGCGCCGGACCGGCCGCGACGCGCGGCGGGACGAGGCGTTGTTGAGAGCAGGTAACCGCATCGAGGACGTTGCGGAGCGTTGCGCGGCCGAGTCGGTCGCACGAGGCGCCGGGTGTTGACGGCGCCGAGGACGCATCGAGGCGCGTGCTCGATAGGGAGCGGGTCCTTGTTGCGTTCCTGCGACAGCGCGAACGCGAACGCAACGTCGTCGATGGGGCGTCGCGGTGCGGTGAGTCGGCGGGTGCGGCGCTGAGAGCGTGACGGGGCGCCGGACGAGGCTGCGTCGAAGACGCGGCGGGGCGTCCGGCTGCGTCCCGCCTGCAACGAGATCGAGAACGCCGAGCTTTGGCGGGCCGGCGGACGAAAGGATGGCTTGGATGCTGGTATCGACGAAAGGACGCTACGCGTTGCGCCTGATGGTGCGCATCGCGCAGGCGGGGCCGGGAGGGAAGGTGCCCCTGCGCGAGGTGGCGGAGCTCGAGGACATCTCGATGAAGTACCTGGAGCAGCTGGCGCGCCCCCTCATGCAGTCCGGCCTGCTGCGCAGCGTGCGCGGCAAGGGTGGCGGCTACGCCCTTGCGCAGGACCCCGACGCGGTGCGCGCGGGCGACGTGCTGCGCGCCGTGGAGGGCACGACGGCGCCGGTGGCATGCAAGAGCCTCGAGGAAGGCTCGACATGCCCGCGCTCCGACGCGTGCACCACGGTGCGTTTCTGGGCGGGCCTCGACGACGTCATCGAGCGCTACGTGGACGGCGTGACCCTGGCCGACCTGGCAGGCGGGCCGGCGCCCCTGCCCGCGGAGCGCCCTTCGTAGGGGCGGGCTGCTGCCCGCCCGCCCGACCTGTGACGACGTGCCTTGTTGAAGGGGCGGGGCTTGCCCGACGGTCGTCCCGTAGGGGCGGGCTGCTGCCCGCCCGCTCGACCTGCAAAACGCTCCCTGTTGAGGGGACGGGGCAAGCCCCGCCCCTACAAAGGGCGTTCCGGCGACTTTCGTCACGGCTCCGCTCGCGCGGGAGGGGTATTCTGCTTGCGCGCCGCCGCGTTCTTGAGCACCTTGTCGCGCAGCCGGACAAGGTTCGCGGCCGCCTTTGATCTGGATATTCGGCAAAATACACCTAAACCGTTTAGGAAAATACACCTTTTGCATTAAGGATTTTGCACCAAATGAATCTTGTAAGTTCGTACACAGAATGACGTGCGAAATTACGCACGAAACGAGTTATGACCCACTTCAAGCTCAACTGTGAGCCAAGGCTTCCGGTTGTGCTCGAGCTTATTGGGCCTCGCCTTGCTCATAGGTTCAGCTCCTCTACTAGCTTTTTCGCTTCGGACGCGCCGACGAAGCCGGCTCCCTGCGCGTCGGCAACCGCCTGAGCGAGCCTTTCCCTCATTACCGTTCCCTTGCAGGCGCGGAGGGCGTCGGCGACCGGCTGGCTGGGAATACCCTCGAACCACCCGATGCGCGCACCCTTCGTCAACCGGATCACCTCGATCCACTCCGGCAGCATCCTCCTGACGCGCTTGGGGGTCGCGACGGTCACCTTTCCGGGGTTCACCGACGCAAGCTCGCCCATCGCGAGCACCGATTCGCCCCACACGGCCGACCCTGGGCCGACGAGGGCGACAGCCTCGGCATAGGGGTCCAACCTGTGCGGGACGTACCGCGCGAGCCGGTAGACCCCATGGCCTCGGCGCTCAAGCCAGCCTCTTTTGGAATACCTGGCAAGCTCCTCGTCTCCAACGCCCATGTCGCGAGCCTCGGAAGCGGTTATCAACCCATAGTTGTCCATTGCCACATCGTATATGTCATCAAACTTTGTCATGTCAAAACCCTATCATATTTGCTAGGGTTTTGACATGATTATTTTCCGCAGCCACTACGGATGCAAACTAGTTATGCCGTGGCAAATTCTTTTGCCGCAGCAAGATGCTAGGTGCAATGCAGCTTGTTTGCACGACGCGTGCGACGGGGTTTCGCTTTTCACCTGGATGGGGGTGCCTGGTGCAAAAATCACCGATGTCCCCCGCGTTTCGGGTCGAAAGGGCCCTTGCGGCGGGCCGTTGGCGACCTTCGGCGGACGTTTTCCCAGCTCGCGTGTCCCGGGCTGCGGGCAAATGGGGGCGTCGGTGATTTTTGTACCGAGGGGCCTCGAGCGCGTGCGCGGCCGCGAGCGGCGCGGGGCCCCGCCCGGGCGGATGGGCCGCCGTTCGTTCCGTTTGCCGAGGTGATTACGACGGAAAGCGGCGTTTCGGGCATGTTCAACTCTTGATTTACGCGGGAGCTGTGTCATAATGGGGCCGTCGAAGTCACGTAACCAAGGGGATGCACCCATGCAGCACAACAACCCAGCCAGCGTGCATGCGCCCTCCGCGAGCCCGGCGCCGAGGCTGCGCGAAGCGCCTGTCCGCATAGCCTCCGGCATCGAAAATCTCGCCGGGGGGGGGGGCTTTCAAGTAGAAGGGTTCGCGGAAGCGCAGCTTCCGTAAGGCCCGCGCCGCTTGCTCGGCGCGCTCTTTCTATCTTGCTTGTTGTTGCTCTTGTCGCGGGCCTCGTGCCCGTCATCCCGAGCGCGTCTGCCTACGCGGAGGGCGCGGCTGGTTCAACGTTCACCATAACCCATCCGCCCGTGGGCGGCACCTTCGCCAAGGACGCGCCGCTGCGCCTGTACGTGCAGGCGTACTCGCCGGACAACCACCTGCTCACCTACCAATGGTATCGAAGCGATACCGCAACGGGCGCCGGGACGCCGATCGACGGCCAGACCTCGTCCATCCTCGACACGAAAACGTCCGATGTGCCGGGCACGACCTACTACTACGCGGAAGTCACCGACGCGACGGTCGCCGGCTCGACGGCTCGCAGCGACGCGGCGGTCGTCTCGGTGCAGGACTGGACGGTGCATGACGAAGATCAGACGACCGCGAAGGATCCGGTGCCCACGAGCACGGCGGGCTCGCGTCCGTTCTGGCTCGAGCTGCAAAACGGCGGCTTCGAATGCACGACAAAAGCAACAGTGGCAGGTAATAGTACAATATATTACGAGAATCTGCCTGGGTGGCACACGACCATAACGTCCATGGACCCCAATTATCAAGGCAAAAGAATAATTGAAGTAGCGAACGCCAACGCTACCTACAAAGTACCCAACCTGCCCGGCAGCTCGCTCGTCGCCGAGCTTGCATCGACCGACGTGTCGTGCCTGTTCCAAGAGGTAGCCACGCAACCGGGGAAGATATACTCATGGAAGCTGGACCACCACGGAAGGGAAGGCGGCTCGTCGGGAAACGACGTGATGGCGGTGGTCATCGGGCCGGCTCTCACCCAAGAGGAGACGGAGAGCCTTGTAACCGCCAACGTCATTAAAGGGGGATCCGACTTCGTCACGTATCCGTATGGCACGAACGCCACCCGGACGGAGGAGAAAAGCCTGTTCAACGCAATCGTCAATGCCTTGAAAGTCCAGGTGGGCGGCACGCTTCCCTCTTCTGGCGAGTACGTTGTCCCCTACGTGCTTCCCACGGGTTCAACGCGCAACTACTACGTCAGCATGACGAGCGACCCGCGCGTCGCCAATGCCAGTTGGGGGCATTATGCGGGCACGTACACGGTGCCCGAGGGGCAGGGCTCCACCGTGTTCGCCTTTGCGAACATATCCTCGGGGAGCAACGGGTACGGCAACCTGCTGGACAACGTGGAGTTCAAAGCCGGCAGCGGCATCGACGTTTCCACGTCGGTCGACTACGAAGGCGACGGACGGCTGCTGGTGAACAACGTCCAAGACGGGTACGTCTACGGCATCGTGGAGGAGCGCGGCTCCACCACGATGGCGGTCGCCCCGACCGTCGAGCTCGACGGCGTCGCCGTCGATGAATGGGATAAAGAGGGGACGTCGGGCTGGTACCTGCCCGGTGCGGGCGAAACGCTCGTGTTCGGCGGCCTCGTTCCCGGCAAGACCTACCGCGTGGTGGGCGTTCCCGTCAACGCGGCGAACGCCGTCACCAAATCGAACCTTACTCCGGGCTTCGTGCTCGACGACGGCTACTACAAGTCCATTACCGTCAAGGCGGTGGCGGACGGCTCCGACGGCGTGCAGGTCACGGCCTCTCTGGAGGAGGGCGGTGCCACCGCCTCCGTCACGGTGAGCCCCGCGAACGCGAACGTGGAGTACGCGCTGCTGGGAACGGACGAATCTGGAAACCCCGATCCTGCCGTGGTCGCGTCTGCGGGCATGCCCGGCGCGGTGGACGGCGGTTGGGTGTCCACCGACCAAGGTTCCCTGACGTTTCCGGGACTGGGGCTCAGCACTGCGGACGCCCCCAGGCACTACGCCGTGGTGGCCCGTCCCAAGGGCTACTCCGAGGTGGGTTTCGCCGACCAGGTGGCCGCCGGCGCGGCCGTCGTCGTCGCCACGCCGTCCGCCGCGTTCGCGGACGTGACGCCGGCGGGCGTGTCGCGCACCAAGGACGCCCCCGGCACCGTCACGGTGAAAAACGAGGGCCAGGGGTCCCAGCGCTACCTGGTGTACGACGTGGCCGCCGGCCCGCAGGCGTCCGACGTCTGGCAGACGCTCGCCAAGGGCGAGGAGCGCGACTTCGCCGTCGAAGCGGACGGCACCTACCAGGTGGTGTCCATCGGGGATGGCGAGGGCGCCGTGCCGGCGCGCGGCGTGCGCTCCTATCCGGCGGCGCCCGAACCCGTCCTGAACTACGTCAAGGAGACGGTGGGCAAGGACGACACCGTTCCCACCACGGTGGAGTTCCGCATGCACGACGTCGAAACGAATGCGTGGTACTTCGGCGGCCCGGACGGCAGCGCCTCCCCCTGGGTGCGGGGCACCGGCGGCTCGGCACTCGTGCTGACGGGTGCCCTCGACGCGATGAAAGCGGGCGGCGCAGGCGCCGAGATAACCTATCGCCTGCACGCCGACTTCGAGCCGGCCGTGCACGTGGAGTCCGCGTTCGCCGTCCCCGCTCGCCCCGCCGCGCCCGACGACCCCTCCGCCTGGTACACGTTCGATTACGAGAACGAGAAGCTGATTCCCCGCACCGAGGCGGCCGTCGAGGCGCGTACGTCGGACAAGGCTGCGTGGGCGGATGCCTCCAAGGATGCCGGGCTGGCTCTGTCCGCGCTCGGCTGGACCGGGTCGGCTAAAGTCTTCCAACTGCGCCTGGCCGCCGTGGAGGGCGCCGACGCCGCGTCCAGCGCGTTCGCCTCGGCGGTGGCCGATGCCACCGTCCCCGCTCGCCCCGCCGTTCCCAATGTGGGCGTGCTGCTCGAAGAAGGGGGCACCACGTATCGGTTCACCGGCGCCGATGACGAAGTCGGTGCGAGCGAGTATCGCGAGTACGGAACATCCGACGGGTTCAAAACGTGCTCGGACGTTTCTGACCTGGTCAAGGGCAAGACCTACGAGGTGCGCAAGGCTGCGAGCAATACGAGCGGGGCCTTCGCCTCGGAGACGCTCCTTCGTGCCGCCTCCGAGGCCCAGCTGGAGGCGGTCGTTTCCGGCGCGTTTCCCGATAACGTGAAATTCGGTTACTCCTCCGCTCCCTCCGCGACGCTCAGGCTCTCTAACTCAGGCAAAACCAGCGCGGAGGTGAAGGGTACCGACGATGCCACGGCGGAGAAGAAGGTCGTCGTGACCATGCTCGACCATCCCGTCGCCTACACGGACCCGTCCCCGGCTTTCGTCGTCGAAGGCTCTGGCGGCACCGTGGCCGGAACCGACGACGGCGCCTCCGCCGGCACCGTCTCCGATCTTTCATGGACCATCAAGGCGGCGGATTCTCTTCCCGCTGGCACGTATCGCGCCTCCGTGTCGATCCCCTATACCGACGGCACCAAGAGCGGCGACGAGACCGTGTACCTTGCGGCCCTGTCCACCGTGTCCCTGGTGGTGGGGAAAGCCGACCCGGACCCTCCGAAGGACTTGGCGTTTGTCGGCGCCACCGCCACGACGGCTGCGCTGTCGGCCGTATCGGGCGACCTGCACGGCCTCTCCATCGAGTTCAGCACCTCCGAGGCGTTCGGCAACGTGATCGTGGGCACGGCCGACGCGGGCGCAGCCGCCTCGGTTGAGTTCACGGGTCTCAAGCCGGCCACGTCCTACACGTTCTACGCCCGCACGCAAGCCGACGACAACCACAACGCGTCAAGCCCTGTGTCCCTGAGCCGATTCACCGCCTACGCTGCGCCGGACGCGGACGTGGTGTCGATGAACTTCGTCGCAGAGGCGGCCTTGTTCGGCTCGGCCTACGAGGCGCGTTCCGACAAGGACGACGAATCCACGGCGCTCGTTTCGGACGGGAGGGGCTCGCTCACAGCCGTGCTCGACGCTTCCGACGCTGCAGATGGCCGTAAGATTTGGGTACGCTGCAAGGCGAAGGAGGGCGCGAGCGGCGCCGAGGGGTTCGTGCCGGCCTCTGAATGGACGGAGGTGCCGGTTCCCGTCCGCCCGGACGCCCCTGCGCTCACCGTGACCGGCGCCACCGATTCGGCATCCACCGACGGCTCCATCTTCTCCGCATCGCCGTTGGCGCTCTTGGACGGCGCGGGAGTGTGGGTGTCTTACAACATCGTGGACGGCCTTGCACCCGGAGGGTACACGGTGCGCGCCCAGGCCACCGGCACCGCTTTCGCCAGCAAGCCGACGGCTGCGACCGTCGGCGTGAGGAACCATCTGGTGACGTTCCACCCGAACGGCGGCTCGTGGGAGGGCGGCTCGACCGAACCGAAGACGGTGCGCGTGCCCGTGGGCGCCCCTGCGACCGGCTACGTGCCTGCTCTCTCTAGGGACAAGTTCAAGCTCGACGGCTGGTACACCAGCACCGACGGGGGAGCAACCTTTGGCGATTTGTGGGACGCGGGCGCGGCCGTCACGGCGGACGTCGGCGTGTATGCCGGGTGGTCGGCTGCCGAGTACGCGGTGCGCTTCGACCCCGGCGTGGAGGCGGGAGCCGTGCCTGCGGTGACGGGGACGATGGACGATCAGCCGTTCGTCTACGGGGTGGCGCAGGGGCTTTCCGCCTGCGGGTTCAAGCGCGCGAACTACGTCTTCGCAGGCTGGGCTACCGAGCGGGGCGGCGCGGTGGTCTATGCGGGCAAGGGGGAGGAGGTGTCGAACCTCACGACCGTCGACGGCGCGACCGTCACCCTCTACGCCGTGTGGGCGCGGCCGGCCATCAGCGCCGCCGTGCCCGTCAACGCCACGGTGGTGGTGGACGCCAACGGCAGCTTCAGGTGCCCGAGCGCCCTCGACCCCGACAACCCGGACGCAGGCGGCTACTTCATCTCCAGCACCACGCCCTACCCGCTCAAGGTGGAGTCGGTGGCCTTCGGGCTCGCGGAGGGCGCGGGCGGCATCTTCACGGAGGCCGCCAAGATGCAAGCCACCGTGAACGGTCTCGCGGTGGGCGCCGACACCGGCGCGGTGGGCACGTCGCCCGCAGCGGGCGCGTTCAAGCTGGCCGCCTCTGCGGGAGGAGCGCCGGTCCGCCTGCCGCTCTCGCTCTCGCTGGCCTATCCGGGCGGCACCATGACGTACTCGTCCAGCGAGCGGCCCTTCGCCACGCTCACCTACAAGCTGGCGTTCGACGACGAGGCCGCGGCCTCGGGGGAGGGGGTTTAGATGGGGGCTTCCGACAACACCGTCCTCGGCGCGCGGATGGCCGCCGCCAAACGGCGCCGGATGCGCATCGCCGTCGTCGCGGCCGTCGCCGTCGCGCTCTTGGGCGCGGGTGCGGGTCTCTGGCTCTTCTCCGGAGGCGCCTCCTCGTTCTACGACGCGGCCGCTCGCGCCGGGCAGGCGCCCACCAAGACGCCCGAGGAGATCCAGGCCGAGCTCAACCGGGTGGTGGAGGAGGGCATGTTCAACATATCCATCGCCTCGACGGTCGACTTCGCGTCCCCCGGGTCCCCCGGCGTCGCCAACATCGAGAACGTGCCCGGCAACCGCTACGACATGAAGGTGTCCATCGCGCTGGACGACACGGGCGAGACGGTGTACGAGTCGGGCGGCATCGCGCCGGGCGACTACATCCCCGAGATCGAACTCTCCCGCGCCCTCGCGCCCGGCATGCACGACGCAACCGCGACGTTCCGCGCGTACGACCGGCAGACCCACGAGGAAGTGGGCTCGGCGGCCGCCCGCATCGTGCTTTCGGTGGGGAGTGCGTCATGAGCGCCGTGCGCGCCCTCTGCCCCGGGAGGTGGTCGCCAGGGTAGGGGAAGCTTGTCATCCCGAGCGGAGCGCGTCGCCTCAGGTTGTCATCCTGAGCGGAGCGCCGCCAGGCGCGGAGTCGAAGGATCCCGTGTGGCGACAGCAGGAAGTCGCGCGGGATCCTCCGGCCACGCCTCCCGCGGCCGCTCCGCTCGGGACGGCGGAAACGGCGGCAACCGATTGCAACGAAGTGGAAAAACGAGAGAGGAACAACCATGAGCACAACGAAGAGAACCACCCTGAAAACCGCCTGCGCCCTCGCCCTGTCCGGGGCCCTCGCGCTGGCCCTCGCCCCCGCGGCGTTCGCCGCGACCACGGCGCC
The DNA here is from genome assembly GCF_019731765.1 of Gordonibacter massiliensis (ex Traore et al. 2017). Lineage (NCBI taxonomy): Bacteria > Bacillati > Actinomycetota > Coriobacteriia > Eggerthellales > Eggerthellaceae > Gordonibacter > Gordonibacter massiliensis (ex Traore et al. 2017). The sequence continues at coordinate 44,374 of NZ_JAASIO010000018.1, forward strand.
TTCGCCGACCGTCGACTCGAACGGTACGGCGTTCGTGGACAACGAGCAGAGCACTGCCGTGAAGGTGGCCACCGACGCCACGCAGCTCTCGGCCGAGGTGCCGCTGAACATGAAGATCGTCGCCAAGCCCGCCGGCGGCGAGTTGGCCGCCGGTCAAGTGCCCACGACTTACGCGATCAAGAATACCTCCTCGCTCAGCATCTTCGTCACCGACGTGACGGCGGAGGCGGGGACCAACTGGACGTATGCCGACAGCAGCGCCGACACGTCGCTGAACTCGGCGCCCAGCGGCAAGACGGGCGTGATCCACCTGGGCCTGACGCCCGCCTCGGGGACGCTGCTCGAAGTGGAGAAAACGGCCTCGGCGACGCATCCCAACTGGGAGATTGCCGCCACCACGAGCAAGACGATCGCCGTGTCCGGCAAGACCTCGCCGCTTTCGAAGCAGACGGGCGACGACGGCGAGCTGGCCGCCACGCTCCACTACACGATCGCCGCGACGCAAGCGTAGCGGCGGGTTCGGACACGGAGGCGGGAGGCAACGTGAGGATGGCAACATGGACGCGCGGGATGGCGGGGTCGGCCGCGCCCGCCCGAACCGGCGGCGGGGCGCCGGGGCCCTTCCCGGCGGTCGGCCGCGCGGCTTTGGCGGCGGCGCTGGCGGTTTCCCTCGCCGCGCCCGCCGCGCCCGCCCTCGCCTCCGATTCTCTCGAGGCCTCCACGGCGGTGAGCGTGGAGGCCGCCGCCTTGACGGCGACGCCCTCGCCGGATGTGTCGTGCGCGCTTTCCGAGGTTGCCTCGCATGCGGTTTCGGTGACGGTGGGCAACGCCGCCGGCGCGCCTGCCGTCTCGTGGTCGCGCACGCGCGGAGGGGCGCACGACCCCTCGTTCTCCTCGGAAGGGGGCACCTGCCCCCTCGCCGACATCGACGCGGCCGGCTCCTACGTCTACACGGCGCGCGTCGTGGACGGGTGGGGGCGCGAGGCGTCCGCGTCGGTGGCCGTCGAGGTGCGCGACGACGGCGCGTCCGACCCGGAGGCCGACTACGTCCGCGCCTCCGTCGCCGACGCCGCCACCGGGGTGCGGGTTTCGGGGAGCATCCACAAGTCCGCCTCGCTCGTGGTGGTGCCCGCCGGCCGGGGCGACGCCGCTTACCGGCGCCTCGCGGAGGCGGCGGGCGGACGCGGCGTGGCGGCCGCCTGGACCGTGTCCCTCGAAGGGGCCCCGCGGGGATCTTCCGCGTTCCGAGGCGTTCTGACCGTCGAGCTGCCCGACGTGCGGGGCGCCCGCGCCGCTTCGGCGGCGCGATCCTCGGTCGAAGCGGCGCGGGGGATCGCGGGCGCTTCCGCGGCAGGGCCGGCGCCCTTCGGCTTCGCCGCCCTCCCCGGTTCGAGCGACGGGGGTGTGCGGGCGGTCGCGCCGCTCGCATCCGAAGGTTCCGCCGACGTGCTGCTGCTGCCCGAAGGCGGGGAAGGGGCCGTGTTCATGACGGGTTCGGCCGGCGCCGATGCGGTGGCGGTGTGCACGGGGTCGCTGGGCGCTTTCGCGCTGCTCGAGGACTCGCCTGTCCCGCCTTCGACGCCTGCCGGACCGGGAGAGCCGCGGCCTGGCGTGCCGTCCGAGGGCGTTTCGCAGGGCGGGGCCCCGCTCACGCGAACGGGCGACGCCCCCCTCGGCGCGGCGTCGACGGCCGCCCTGGCCGTTGCGGCCCTCGCGCTCGTCGCGGCCGGCTCCCGGCTTCGCCCGCCTGCCGTCGTGCGGAAGGGGAGGTGACGGGCCCGTGGCCAAGAGGCGCGCCGAGGACGTGCGGGCCGACGACGACGCCCTGCTGGCGCACCTGGCGGCGCGCTCCCGCGGGCGCCCTCCCCGCGCCTGCGCGTCGATCGCGGCCCTGGCCGCCGGGGCCGGCCTCTCCAAGTGCCAGGCGAGGAGGGCTCTTTCCTCCCTCGAGGCCGAGGGGCTGCTGGCCGTGGAGCGCCGCTTCCGCCCCGACGGCGGCCAGGCCGAGAACGCCTACCGCGTGACGCCGGCCGGCCGCGCGCGCCTGTCGCGCCTGGCCGCCTCCGCTCAGGATGACAACCCGGCCGGGTGCGTGTCGACGGCGGTTTGACGGCGGGTCCGGGGCGTCGCGCGCAAAAATCACCGATGTCCCCCTTGCGTTCCGGCTGAAGGGGCCCCTCGCGACTCGTCGCCGGGCGCCTTGCCGGTTGTTTTCCCTGGTCGCGCGATTCGCGTCGGATCGCGCGGAGAGGTGCAAGCGGGGGCATCGGTGATTTTTGTGCCGAGGGGAGGAATGGGCGGCGCCCGTCTGCGGCGGCTTTGGCGGGCAGCCGCCTCCGGCTTTCTTTTTCGCTCAGGGTCGAGGGTTTCTCGTTCGGGGCGCATGGGGCGCGGGCGGAGGCCCTCCGCTCGCGGTTGACGTGCTGCCGTCTGGTCCGCTATGATGGCGCCCGGGTCGCAGCGGCCCGTTCCCTCGAAAGGACCTCTCTCATGACCGTTCCTCCCAACCGGTAAACCACGCGACACATCTTGCCCTGCCTGTCGCCGCGCTGACGCGCGGTTGCCTTTCGGCGGGCTTTTCCGGTTGAGACAATCAGAGAGGTTCCTTATGAAAAAGCTGAACAACAGCGTCGTTCCGCCTGTGCCCACCTTCCTTTTCGAATGTGATCGGATTGCGAAGGAAGGCAAAACCCCTTATGAAAACAATAGCATGGCACGTGGCACCGGCCGAGGCGCCGGCCGCCTTGCGCCCTTGTGGGAAATGCGGTGCTGACGCAGCGTTCTTGTCCACGGGCGCGTTTCGGGTGAACGCCCAGAAGAAACGCTTGGACGTTTGGCTCATCTACCGGTGCGCGACCTGCGGCGCGGTGTGGAACTGCTCCGTGGTGAGCCGGGCGCGGCCGGGGAGCGTCGACGGCGAGGAGCTGGACCGGTTCCTGGGCAACGACGTCCGGCTGGCGCTTCGATGCTCGCTCGACGCGGGCTTGCTGAAACGCAACGGCGCGCGTCGGGGCCCGGTGTCCTTCACCGTCGAGGGCCCCGTGCCCGACGACGGCGAGGATTGCCGGGTCGAGATCGACGGCGGGTCCCTCGCTGGTGTGCGGCTTGCCGAGGTGCTGCGGAAGAAGCTGGTCGTCTCGCGCAGCGAGCTGGAGCATCTGGCAGAGGCGGGGCGTGTAAGCACCGTCGACGGGACGGACGTGCTCGCGGCCAAGCTCCGGCCGCATCAGGCCGTCATCGTGCGGCCGCAGCGGGAATGACCGGTTGAGAAGCGTCGGGGGAGGGGGCGAAAGCTCGCTCCCCCGCTTCATGAAAAATGGCTACGAAAAAGCATCGTTTCGCCGGTTTCGTTGTGACCGCGTCATAACCATCGCCAAGTTTTTTGTAGGGCAAGGGCAGAGCCGTTGCCCTACGGGGGCGATTGCGAAAACATGCGCTTCGTTTAGTTGTCGATACGGCTCCAACGCGCCCCTTGTCGAGGGCGCGTATCCTGCGAGGGGGAGCGCGGCTTTCCTGGGGAAACGAGCAAGGCGCCGCCCGCCGCGCTAGTAGCCCAGCTCGTACAGGCGGTCGTCGTCGAGGCCGAAGTAGTGGCCTATCTCGTGGACGACCGTCTTGCCTATCTCCTCGACGATCTCCTCGCGCGAGCCGAAGCAACGCTCGTGCGGGCCCTTGAACACGGTGATGACGTCGGGCAGGTCCCCGTCGTAGCCGTCGGCCCGTTCGAGCAGGTTCACGCCGTCGTAGAGCCCGAGCAGCTCGTCGCCGCACGTTGCCGCGCCGAGCGAGTCGGGTGCCTCCAACGCGTCCCAGTGGTACTCGTTCGGCTCGTCCTCCACCACCACGGCCACGTTCTCGAGCGCTTCCAGGAAACGCGCGGGAATGCGTTCCAGCGCCTCCTCGACAGCGTCCTCGAACTCCTTGTCGCTCATCGCTCCCATGCGCGCCTCCTTGCCTGCGGGTTGCTCGGCGCCGGCCTCCTCCGGTTCGCGCCCGCACGCCGCATTGTACCCGACAGCGTGGCGCAGGCGCGCGGTTTGCGTTCGCCGCGCCGGAGAGGGCGCCGACGTTTCTGGCGGGACGCACGTGAAGAGGTTGTGGTTTCGCATCCCTTGCCGGTCGGGGGAGGGGCGGACACCGCCTCAACCGTAACATGGAACCGGCGGCGGTCGTGGTAGGATGCCCTAGAACAAGCGAAGCAACCACGCACCCAAGGAGCTAGCCGTGCCGGAAGACCAGAGCAGCGCGCCGAACCCCGCCCGCACCGTGATCGACGACGAGCAGTTGAAGCGGATGATGAAGCAGAACCAACGCGGATTCCTCCAACGCAACCGCTTCCGCATGGTCACGCTCTGCCTCATCGCCCTCAACGTCGCCGTGTTCGCCGTCGAGGCCGTGCTGTCGGGCTTCCGCGTGAGCATATCGACTCGGGTGCTCGTGGAGATGGGGGCCATGTACGCTCCGCTGGTGCAGTCGGCGGCCGACCTGTACCGGTTCGTCACGCCCATGTTCCTGCATATGGACCTCATGCACCTGGGCTTCAACATGGTGGCGCTCTACAGCGTGGGCGAGGTGCTCGAGCGCGTGCTGGGCAAGGGGAACTATCTGGCGCTCTATTTCGTGGGCGGCATCACGGGCAACGCCGTGTCCTACGCCGCCGACGTGTTCCTGGGCGGCGGGGGCACCGTGAGCGCCGGAGCCTCCACGAGCGTGTTCGGCCTGTTCGTGGCCGTCGCCCTGCTGGGCTTTCTGCACAAGGGCAACCGTTCGATGTTCGCGCAGTACAGCAAGGGCATGCTCGGCATCATCGCCGTCAACGTGGCGTACACCTTCCTGGTGCCGGGCATATCCGTGAGCGGGCATCTGGGCGGCGCGCTGGGCGGGCTGGTGGCCATGTTCATGCTGCCCTCCAAGAACCTGCGCGTGCCGAACGCCGTGCGGGTGGCGGTGGCCGTGCTTTGGGTCTGCGCGCTGGGTTACCTGCTGGTCAGTCGCGGGTTGCTCGCGCTCTAGCCGCGCCGCGCACCCTGCCGGGCGCGTCGGTCGATCCTGGCCGGCAGGGGCCTGAAATGGCGACCGGTCCCCGCCGGGCGTGCGCCGCGCGTGGCGAGCGTCCGGCGAGCCCTTCCTCGCGCCCGTGCGAACCGGCAGGTTGGCCGTGGGATCAAGCAGTTCGTTGCGTGCCGGACGTCTACCGCGCCCATGAGAGCCGGCGGATCGGCGGTTTCTCCGCCATGGTTCCCTTTGCGTTTCGCTTCCGCATTGCGCCGCGCGTCGGCCCGCGCGTTTTGCTATGCTGGCGGCAGTAGAGCGAAGGAGGCGGCCATGGCTGACGCGGGTGCGGTGAAGGCGAACGGAGGGCGCGTGGCGCTCGTCACCGGCGCGTCGGGCGGCATCGGGTTGGAATTGGCGCGCCTGCTCGCGGCGGACGGCTGCGACGTGGTCCTTGTGGCGCGCAGCGAGGAGCGGCTGCGCGCGGTGGCTTCGGAGCTGAAGGGCGCCTACGGCGTTGCGACGCAGGTGGTGGCGCAGGATCTTTCCAACCCCGGCGCGGCGGGCCGCGTCAAGGCCGCGGTGGACGAGCTGGGGCTTAAGGTGGACGTGCTGGCGAACAACGCCGGCTTCGGTTGCGACGCGCCCTTCGTGGAGAGCGATCCCGCGCGGCAGCGCGCTTTGATGCAGGTGAACGTCGCCGCCGTGGTGGAGCTGTGCCGCGCGTTCGCTCCCGGCATGGTCGAACGGGGTGCGGGCGGCATCCTCAACGTCGCGTCCATGGCCGGCTTCATGGCCGGTCCCTTCATGTCCACCTACTACGCTTCGAAGGCGTTCGTCCAAACGTTCACGCAGGGGCTGCACGCCGAGCTGCGGCTCTCCGGCGTGCACGTGACCGCGCTGTGCCCCGGCCCCGTGCGCACCGAGTTCTGGAACGCGGCCGACGCCGGCCAGACGCTGCTCGCGCACGCGGCGATGGGCGCCCCGCGCGTCGCGCGAGCCGGTTTGCGGGCGCTGCGCTGGAACAAGACGCTCTGCGTGCCCGGCATCGTGCCGAAGGCGCTCGTGTTCGCCACGCGTCTGGTTCCGCGCAGCTGGATGGCCTACGCCGCCGCCGCGCTGCAGCTGCCGAAACGGAAGGGGTAGGGCGATACTGGCCGCCGCTTTGGGCTCCGAGAGGCGGCGGGTCCCCATGGCTTTGTTTGCTCAGATGGTAAACGGCGGCGCGGCAAGGCCCTGCCCGATTTGCTCTGCTCAGCTATCCCGCGAACTGCCGGGATCTCCGTCTGCTTCTTTGTCGTCGAGCGGGTGCCCCGCAGCGTTTTCAAGCGCGTCGTATTGCCGCTTGATCTCGATGCGCAGCTCGTCTTCCGACGGCAGGTTGGGTAGGCACTTCGACACGTATATCTGACGCTCGCCCTCGGGGAGCGTGTACTTCACCACGGCATCTTTCTTGTCGGCGCACATGACCAGGCCAACCGGTGGATTGTCGCCTTCGTTCATAAGCTCGCGCGTGTAGTAGTTCACGTACATCTGCATCTGTCCGATGTCTTGGTGCGTGAGCTTTCCCGTTTTGAGGTCGATGAGCACGAAACAGCGTGCGACGTAGTTGTAGAATACGAGGTCGATGTAGAAGTGGTCGCCGTCCAACGTGATGCGCTTCTGGCGACCGACGAAGGCGAACCCTCGGCCGAGTTCCAACATGAAATCTTCCAAGTGGTCGATAAGCGCCTGCTCGATGTTGCTTTCATGCCACGATTCGTCCTGCTTGAGGCTGAGGAACTCCAGTACGTACGGGTCGCGGATGACGTCCTCGGGTCGCTTTGGAGCGAAGTCTTCTTCTGAATCGCTGGCGAAGGCAGGCTTGCCGATGAGACGCTCGTAAGCGCGGGATTCGATCTGTCGTTCGAGCTCGCGTGTGCTCCAGTTTCCTTGAGCGCATTCTTTCAGGTAGAAGCTGCGCGCCTCACCTTGCGATACGCGCATCAGCATTCGGTAGTGCGTCCAGCTCAATTCGCTACGCAGTGCGTAGCTTTTTGGAAACGTAACATAGAATTGCCGCATGTTCTTGAGGTTTGCAACAGTGAACCCTTTGCCAAAGTCGGTGGTCATGCGCTTCGATAGCTGCTGGATCAGCTTCGAGCCGTACTCGGCGCGCTCAAGGCCCTTCTGCTTTGCCACGATGCTTTCGCCGATGTGCCAGTAGGCTTGCACCATGGCGAAGTTCGCGGCCGAGCAGGCGCGACCGCGCGCATTCGACATAATCTCGTGGATCTGCGCATAGAATGCGGCATCGACCAGACCGTACGAGCCTTTATCGTGCCGTCCGTCGTTATATCGTTCGGGTTCGTTCGATTCTGCCATGCCGGCTCCTTACCTAGTTCGGGTATGTTGCGGGAGGCGGCTGAGGGGTCACGGGCCGTAGACGGGATAATGTGCGAAGCGCCTCCTAGTTTGCATGCTTGCCTTCCGGCACTTCGCTCTTGCTTTCTCTATTATATAGTACAAAAGTTCGTAAATCAAGCTATAAAATGCGCTATGCATGTAAATTGATTTATAGCTCGCATGATGTGGGTGCCACGGTACGGGCGCGAAGACCCGTCGCTCAGCTCGCCTGGGCTTGGCCGGAGCTTGCGGGCCTCTTGAGGCGCTTCGCCTCGTACATGAGCGCGTCGAGCCGCTCGACGAACGCCTCGGGGTCGGGGCACGTCGCCGCATCGCTTCGCAGGCACCCCACGCTGAAGTCGAGCGGCCCCCAAGGGCGGGGGCGCTCGTTGGCCGCTTCCTTCTCGGACTCGAGCTTCGCGGCGACGGTCTCGGGCTCGGGCCCTTCGTCGGCGTTCCACGCAACGATGAACTCGTCTCCGCCGTAGCGGACCGCGACGGACTCCTTGGGCGCGCTCGCGCGGATCGCGTCGCCCACCAAGACCAGGGCCTCGTCGCCTGCGCCGTGCCCGTGCGCGTCGTTGATGCCCTTCAGGCCGTCGAGGTCGATCATGATCCCGCACACGGCGGCGCTCTGCGCGTCGTGGAACCAGCGGCTCAGGCGGTCGGCCAGCTGCCTTCGGTTGCCGAGCCCCGTCAGCTCGTCGGTGTACACCAGGTTGCTTTGGGATATCTGGTACACCATCAGCGCCGAGACGGCGTAGGAGCACGTCAGCACCAAGCTCGGGTCGGCCAGGTGAACCGATTCGGCCGCGAGGGGGATCATGGGGAACAGCACGAAGCGAACGAGGACCCCGCGCCTGATCTCGGCGCTGTGCACGAGAAGCGCGACCAGCATGACGATGGCGCTGAGGTAGTTGAGGGCGGTGAACGCCCACATGCCCGCAGGGTTCACCTCGAACGCCCCGGCTTCCGTGATGGAGAACATGCAGCCGGTGCCGACGTTCGCGGCGACCAGGCCGAGGTTGACGACCAAGATGGCGGTGCACAGCTTTCCGAAGGCGTTGAAGCGCGTGCGGTCTCCGAGCACCGTGTAATCGACGTAGATCGCCCAGACCCAGATGACGGCGGCGTTCGCGACGAAATAGAGGCTCTTCACGGCCGTCAGCGCGCCGCGCGCCTCTTCGCTACCGAGCAGGGCCATGTACCCGGCATCGGAGCACAAAAGGACGATGACGGCCACGACCAGCGAGAAGTAGAGCTTGCTCGACGCGCTTTTGGCGCGGGAGCCCCACATGCCTCCCACCAGAACCAGCATGAACACGACGGACAGGGCGTCGAGGGCGATGCCGACGTGAACGTCCATGAGCCCTCCCATCCACCGCCGATGCAACCCATTGCGTACGCGCCCCATTATACGCGCCTGCGAATCTCGAACGATGGGTTTTGTGCCAGATGCCGATCGGTTCGATTACCGTATCGTTGCGCCTTCGGAGCGCATCGGCACTCCCGTCGCGCCGTCGCTAGACTAAGGGGGTTGGACGCCTTGTCGCGGCGTTCGGATGGTGCGGAATGCGAAGGAGGGGTTGGATGGGCAAGGCTGCCAAGTCGGCAAAGGGCGCTTCCGGCGCGCTGCTGCCCGCCCTTCTGGGATGCTCGTTCACCGCGTCGTTCGGGCAGAGCATGATGAACGCCGCCCTGCCCGAGGTGGCGCATCGCTTCGACGTCACGCTCTCGGTGGCGAACTGGCTGATCGTGGGGTACATGGTGGTGGCGGCCACGTCCATCATGCTGTCGGCCTTCCTGCTCCGGCGCTTCGGCTTGCGCCGGGTGTTCTTCGCGGGGTGCGGCGCCATGGCCTTGGGCAGCGGGCTGGCCCTGCTCGCCCCCGATTTCCCGACGCTGTTCGGATGCCGCCTGGTGCAGGCGGTGTGCACGGGGCTGTTCTTCCCGCTGGTGACCAGCGCCATCATGATGAATTCTCCGAGTGGGAGCAGGGGGACCCGTCTGGCGCTGAACAGCGGCGTCATAGCCGTTGGATTGGCGGTGAGCCCCACCGCCTCGGGTTTGGCTTTGACGTGCTTCGGCTGGAGCGCCCTGTTCGTCACGCCGCTCGTCATGTCCCTTGCGCTGTTGGCGGCGGGGTACTTTTTGATCCACGGAGCGCGCGCGGCGAAGCGCTCGTCCATCGACGTCCTCAGCGTCGTGCTCGGCCCGGTGGGCCTGGGCGCGCTCATGTACGGTCTGGGGGAGGTCACCCACGATCCGGCTCCGTCGATAGCGGCCCTCGTCGCCGGCGCGGCGGTGCTCGGCCTGTTCGTCTGGCGGCAGCTCGTTTTGAAGGATCCGCTTCTGAACCTGCGGCCGCTGGGCCACGCGAGGTTCGCGGCGGGCATCGTGCTGGTTATGGTGGGCATGCTCACGTCCTTCTCCATGAGCATCCTGCTTCCGCTGTACTACGAGGGCGCGCTGGGGTACACGCCGTTCCTCGCCGGCTTGCTGCTCTTGGGCCCCGTGCTGGTGAACGCGGCGTTCACGTTTTTGGGCGGCAAGGTGTTCGATCGGTGGGGCATATGGCCGCTCGTGCCGGGCGGCCTGGTGCTGGTGCTGATAGGGCAGGCGGGCGCGTTCTTCTCGGCGGAGGGCCTGCTGGTCGCCTTGGTGGTTGCGTCCTCGGCCGCGGTGTACGCGGGCGCGGGCTTCGTGGTCGCCCCGTCCAAGACCGCGGCGCTCGGCCAGCTGCCGCCCGACCTGTACCCGCACGGCGCCTCCATCAACTCGACGGCCGTCCAGATAGCTTCGGCCATCGGGTCGTCGCTGTTCGTAGGCGTGCTCTCGGCCGACGTGCTCAGGGACACGGCGGCGGGGCTCGCGAAGGCGTCGGCGTACGCGTCGGCGTTCGCGCACACGCTGACGATAGCCGTGGGCATCGCGGCGGCCGGCCTGGTGCTCGCGTTCTTCTACTCCAAGGCCCTGCGAGCGCACGGGAAGCGGCACGGTTCGGCGGCCGAGCCGGTCGAGCCGCCGCACAGCGGCCGCTGATACAGGCGAACCCGGCTTTGCCCGAGGCGGGCGCACGGAGCTCGACTTGATCGGTAGCTTGGTCGATGACTTGATCGGCGACTGGATCACTCGCTGGGTCACTCACTGGGTCACACTGGATAAGCGAGCCGGCGGATTCGATTGCGTGAAAAATAACTCACCTGCGACGACAACCGCTGGTTGGCGAAAGGGGCGTGAAAAAGCATCCGCAGGCCGGTCGAAGCGGCCGCGGTTCTCTCATACTGTTCAGCTTGCAGGAAAGGCGACGGCATCCGTCGCCTTTCCTGCTTTTCGACCTGGCCCTATGTTCGGGGTGTGTAGAAATAAACGGTACCTGTTAGAAATATCTTGCAATTCAACAGGTACCGGTTTAACATGGGGTCACCAAGAAATAACCGGTACCTGTCAAAATGATAAGGAGCATATACATGGACGCGAACACGCAACTGTACGAGAAGCTGGCCACGCTGCAGCATTTGCTGATGCGGCGGCGTTTCGGCGCGGGCCGCAACGCCGGCCCCCTGGCCGACACGACGCGGGGGCAGGGCAGGATATTGGCCCTGCTGAAGGTGAAGGACGGCGTGAGCACGAAGGACATGTCCAACGTGCTGGGCATCCGCACCTCGTCGCTCAACGAGGCGCTGTCGAAGCTGGAGGCCAAGGGTTACATCGTGCGCGAGCAGTCCGAGGAGGACAAGCGCGTGATGGTGGTGAAGCTCACCGAGAAGGGCCGCAGCGTGGAGCAGCCGTCGTTCGAAGGCAGGGCGGCCGGCGTGTTCGACTGCCTCTCCGACGAGGAGAAGGCGGCGTTCGGCGCGTACCTCGATCGCATCATCACCCAGGTAGAGCTTCAGATGGAGGAGCAGGCGGAAGGCGGCTTCGAGGACATGCGCCGCCAGCACGAGGAGGCGTTCAAGCGGTTCTTCGGCGAAGACGGCCCGTTCGGCGACGGCGAGGGCTTCCCGCCGTTCGGCGGTTTCGGAGCTGCGGCCCGCTGCGGAGGTTTCGGCGGGTTCGGGCGAGACGGCCGCGGCGGATGCGACGGGCGCACGGACGCCTGCCGGGACGCGGGTTCGCGATGAGCGCCGCCGCATCCTCCATCGCGGTGGACGGCTTGACCCGCGAGCTGACGGATCTGGCACTCAGCCTGGTGTTGCGCCTTCCGGACGAGGTGGACGCGGCTCCGTGCGTTCCGGACGGCTCCCCGCTGCGCGACGGCGGGGGCGCCACGTTCAGGCTCGCGCGGCCCGAGGACGTGGGCACTGTGTGCGACCTGCGTTGCGCCCAGTCGCTCGAGTACCAAGGCCTGCCCCTCTTGAGCGAGGACTGCCGGCGGTTTCGCGTCGAGACCGAGGCGTATCTAAGGCGCAACCTGAACACGCGCGCGTTCTTCGCCCTTGTGGAGCGCGACGGCGAGGCGGTGTCCTTGTCCGGGCTAGAAGTGGCCGACCGGCTTCCGACCGTCGATGCGGCCGGCGGCTCGGAGCGGGCCGCCACCGTGGTGGGATGCTACACCCCGCCGGAGCATCGGGGCCGCGGATACATGCGCCAGATGCTGTCTGCCTGGACGGCCATGGCTCCGCTCGTGGGCATCGACACGCTGTACCTGGAGAGCCGCAACGTCGTCATGCAGCGTCTGGCCCGGGACGCGGGCTACGAGCCGGCGTCGGCCAAGTACCGCTTGAGGCTGGTGGTGGATCCGCACGGCCGGGAATCCGCCCCTGCTCTCGCAGCGGTCTGCTAACCCGGCTTCGACCGGGCCGCTCCGCCCTCCGCGCAGGGCGGAGCGGCCCCGCATTCTTCGCCGCCCGTCAGCTAACCCCTCCGCGCCCGTCCGCCGCTTCGGCGCACGGGCGCGGAGCATGAAAGGAACGCCATGGAACTGCTCGAGATCGTCCTGCTCCTGTTGGGCGCGGTGCTCGCGTCGTCGGTGCTCGACCAGATGATGCCCCGCGTGTCGCTTCCCCTGGTGCAGATAGCGCTGGGGGCGGCCATCGCCGCGCTGTGGGCGGGGCCGTTGGACCTGGAGGTGGATCCCGAGCTCTTCTTGGTGCTGTTCATAGCGCCGCTTCTGTTCGACGAGTCGCGGCGCGCGAGCAAGAAGGACCTATGGAACAGCAAGGGCGGCATCGTCTCGCTCGCCGTGGGGCTCGTGCTGGCCATCGTGCTCGTCGTGGGCTTCGCGCTGCACTGGCTCGTGCCCTCGGTGCCGCTCGCCGCCGCGTTCGCCCTGGGCGCCGCCCTCGGGCCCACGGACGCCGTGGCCGTGTCGTCGCTGTCGAAGGACGTGCGCCTGAGCACGCGGCAGGAAACCCTGCTGTCGGGCGAGGCGCTGCTCAACGACGCCTCGGGCGTCGTGTCGTTCCAGTTCGCCGTCGCGGCCGCCGTCACCGGCGCGTTCTCGTTGGAGCAGGCGGGGTCGGCGTTCGCCGTGTCGTTCGTCGGCGGCCTCGCGCTCGGCGTGGTGCTGGGGCTCGCGTTCCGGCTCGTCATCAAGGCCATCCGCAGCCGCGGCTTCGAGAGCACGACGGTGCACGTGGTGTTCGAGGCGTTCACCCCGTTCATCGTGTACCTCGTGGCCGAGGCTGCGGGCGTGAGCGGCATATTGGCGGTGGTGGCCGCCGGCCTTCTGGCCACGCTGTTCCCGCCGAAGGCCTCGCCGGCGGCCGCGCGCCTGGGCATCGCGTCGTCCAGCGTGTGGGACGTGCTCACGTTCGTGCTCAACGGCGTGGTGTTCGTGCTGCTGGGCATGCAGCTGCCCCGCGCCATCCTGCCCACGTGGGACGGCGGCGCGTTGGGCCTGCCGCAGCTGCTGGGCTGCGTACTGGTCCTCACCGTGCTGGTGGAGGGCGTGCGCTTCGTCTGGCTTCTGGTTATGGAGGCCGTCCACGCCCATAGCGGCGGCGAGGGCGGCCGGCGGCTGTCGAAGGCGCAGGTGCGCGACGTGCTGGCCACCACGCTGTCGGGGCCCAAGGGCGCCGTCACGCTCTCCATCGCCTTCACCATCCCGCTCATGGCGGGCGACGGTCCCTTCCCCGAACGCGACCTGCTGATATTCCTGGCGTCGGGCGTCATCCTGTGCACGCTTCTGCTGGCGAACTTCGTCGTGCCCCTGCTCGCTCCCGCGCGCGACGCCGCCGCGGGCGACGAGTTGCGCGACGCCTCCCTGGCCGTTCTGCGCAACGTGGTCGCGGAGCTCGACGCGCGCGCCGACGCCAACGGGCTCGTGCCCACCCGCGTCGTGATGTCGCGCTACGTCGAGCGCATCGAGCGGTTGGACGACGGCGCCGAGCGCGCCGAGCGCGTGGTCGAGCTGCGCGCCGAGGTGCTGGAGCGGCAGAAGGGCTACGTGGTTTGGGCCATGGGAACCGGGCAGGTGGGGCAGCGGGCGGGCGAGGGCGCGCTCGACCGGCTCGAGCGCGCCCGGAGCCTGCTCGCCCGCCAGCGCAAGGCCGGGAAGGCGTCCGCCTCCGCGCACGGACGCCGCCGGAGTGCGGCGCTGGTCGCGCGGCACGCCTTCGGACGGCGTCGGGGCGGATCGGCGGGCGAACGGGAGGAGGAGCGGCTCCTTACGGAGAACCTGGCCGCCTGCGCGGCGGACTACCTGCGCACGCGCCAAGGCGACGCCGACGAGGCTGTGGCCGACGCGGCGCGGCTCTTGCTGGCCGAGCTCGAGCATCGCCGCCGTCCGGACGCGGACGGACCGGGCGACGCCCTTCCCGCGGGCCCTGTCCCGCCCTCGCGCGAAGGCCGCGAAGGGCTGCTCCGGCGCGTTGCCGACGTGGAGGCCGAGGGCCTGCGCCTGGAGCTCGAGCAGATACAATCGCTGCGCGAACAGGGCGAGATCAGCCGAGAAACGGCACGTGACCTGCGCGAAGAGGTGTACTTGATGCAGTTGGGACTCAACGCCGCCTAGCTTTCGTCCCCTTCGGCGCGATTGTTTTCACCCGTTTTTCCTCCGCTCGCGGCCTAAAATCCACCGGCCGGAGGGGTTCGTGCGCCCGCTTCCTTGACCTTGTAATCGTTGCAACCCCCATGATGGGCCCACGGCGACCGATTCCGGAGCACTCCGAGTCCCGGCATCGGCCCGAACCCCCGCCGAAACCGATCGGCGGCGATCCGAACCGTGAAGACAACATGAGCTGAACGAGAAGGAGGCGCACCATGAACCCGAAGAAAAGAGTCATCGAACTGACGAAGAGCCATAACCCGAACCCCGCATCCAATCGGCCCCCGGTTGCCCTGAGCGCCTTGCTCGCTCAGACCGCGCGCGTCGAAGCCCGCGAGCTCGAGCCGCTCGCCCGCGTCTTCGACGACGACGCCACCCGCGCCGTCAAGATCGCCGCCGTTTCCCGCCTTGCCGACACGCTCCCCCTCGTGGCCCTCGCCGCCAGCGACGCACCCGCCTACCTGCGGAAAGACGCGCTCCTGCGCCTCGACGAGCTGCTGGACGGCAAGCCCCTTTCCCGCGTCGACCTCGAACGCCTGGTGCCCTGCCTGCGCGACAAGGACCTCATCGCGTACGCCGTGGTGCTCATGGACATCGCCGACTTCGACTGGTGCGCCCGCTGCGATTCGGGCACGGTCGACGCGCTGTGCCTCGCCCTGCACGAGTGCCAGGGCCTGCACGAAACCGTCCTTCTGGAGGACACGTTCGCCCATCTCATGCACGCCCGACCGGACCTGGGCAGGAGCCTGCGCGCCTGCAGCCCCGGCGAATTGCACCTGAAGGCCATGTACATGCCCGTCGTCGCCAACAACGTGGTGTACATCGACCTCACCCGAGAAGACAACGTCGCCTAAGCGCGCATCCACGATCCTCCCCAAGACGAGTAGAAGGGACCCACCATGGAGCACAACACCCGTGCTGCCTTCATCAGGCAGATGCTCAAAGACGAGCGAACGATCGAGCCTTCCCCCGAGTTCAGCTACAAAGCCCTGGTGAAGAGCCGCCAGGACTACGACGAGCTCTACCGCCGCTCCATCGACGAGCCCGAGGCGTTCTGGGGCCAGATGGCCCGCGAGACGCTCGACTGGTACCGTCCGTGGGACGCGGTGGAGGAGTACGACTTCGACTCCGACAAGCCGTTCGTCCGCTACTTCCGCGGCGCCGAGCTCAACGCGTCCTACAACTGCCTCGATAGGCACCTCGACGGCCCGCGCCGCAACAAGGCCGCCCTCATCTGGCAGGGCGAGCCCTCCGAGGAAGTGGAGGTCTACACGTACCAGCGCCTGCACCGCGAGGTGAGCAAGGCCGCGAACGTGCTGAAGGGCCTGGGCGTGAAGAAGGGCGACCGCGTGGTGCTCTATCTTCCCATGATCCCCCAGCTGGCCATCGCCATGCTGGCGTGCGCCCGCATCGGGGCCATCCACTGCGTCGTGTTCAGCGGGCTGTCGGCCGAGGCGCTGAAGGACCGCATCGTCGACTCGGGCGCCAGCGTGGTGGTCACGGCCAACTACGGCTACCGCTCGGGCAAGATCCTGCAGCTCAAGGGCATCTGCGACAAGGCCCTCGAAGGATGCCCGCAGGTGAAGAGCTGCGTCGTGGTGCGCCGCATCGAGAAGCGCACCGTGATGGAGGCCGAGCGCGACCTGTGGTGGGACGACCTCATGGCGGGCGCGTCGCCGGTCTGCGAGCCGGAGCGCATGGAGTCCAACGACCCGCTGTTCGTGCTCTACACCAGCGGCAGCACGGCCAAGCCCAAGGGCATCGTGCACGGCACCGGGGGCTACCTGCTGTACGCCACGCTCACCATGAAGTACGTGTTCGACCTCAAGGAAACCGACATCTACTGGTGCACGGCCGACGTCGGCTGGATCACGGGGCATTCGTACCTGGTGTACGGCCCGCTGGCCAACGGCGCCACGTCGCTCATGTTCGAGGGCGTGCCCAGCTACCCGAAGCACGACCGCTTCTGGGAGGTCGTGGAGAAGTTCGGCGTGAACATCCTCTACACCGCGCCCACCGCCGTCCGCGCCATGATGAAGGAGGGCGAGCGCTGGGTGAACGGCCACGACATCAGCAGCCTGCGCCTTTTGGGATCGGTGGGCGAGCCCATCACGTCGAAGGCGTGGATGTGGTACTACTCCGCCATCGGCCAGGGGCGCTGCCCCATCGCCGACACGTGGTGGCAGACCGAGACCGGCGGCGTGATGATCACGTCCCTGCCCGGCGCGGTCGACATGAAGCCGGGCTCGGCGGCCCTGCCGTTCTTCGGCGTGGCCCCGCAGGTCCTGCGCCCCGACGGCACCGAGGCGGCGCCGAACGAGGGCGGCACCCTGGTCGTCTCAAGGCCGTGGCCGGGCATGATGCTGGGCGTGTACCAGAACGAGACCGCGTTCAAGGACGTGTACTTCCCCGTGCCGGGCCGCTACCTCACCGGCGACGGCGCCTACCGCGACGAGGACGGCTACTTCTGGATCACGGGCCGCATCGACGACGTCATCAACGTGTCGGGGCACCGCATCGGCACCGCCGAGGTGGAAAGCGCGCTCGTGTCGTACCTGCAAGTTGCCGAGGCCGCGGTCGTGGGTTGCCCGCATCCGGTGAAGGGCGAGGGCATCTACGCCTACGTCACGGTGAAGGAGGGCACGGTCATCAACGACGATCTGCGCGCCAAGCTGGTCGGGCACGTGCGCGAGAGCATCGGGCCCATCGCCACGCCCGACGTCATCCACTTCACGGCCGCGCTGCCCAAGACCCGCAGCGGCAAGATCATGCGCCGCATCCTGCGCAAGATAGCCGCGCAGGAGACCGAGGATCTGTGCGACGTGTCCACGCTGTCCGAGCCCTCCGTGGTTCGCGACCTCATCCGCGAGACCAAGCGCCTGAGCGCCTAACCTGCCATACCCTGCCGCCTACCCCACCCGGGCGGCCTACCTCCTCCTTGGCGTGCCGCCCGCGACCTTCTCCTTCGCGGGCGGTTGCGCGTTTCGGCCCGTGCGCCGGGAGCCTTGCCGCCACCCGTCCTCTCTCCGGCGGGGCGCGAACGCGTCAGAACGTCGGCGCGAACGCGTCGGCGGCGTCCTCGACGTTCACGAGCACCGATATGTGCAGCAGGTAGTCTTCCGCGGAGTCCGACATGAGGTACGAGTTCATGTCCAGCTCGTACAGCGGCCCCTGCATCTCGAAGCCCTCCCGCTCCACGTAGTTCAGAAGCTTCTCGTAGGAGCGTTCCACCGTGCTCGTGCCCCCTTGGTGCAGGATGACGGCGTAGTTGCCCTTCGGCTTGCGCTCGATGCGCCCCTCGAGGCGCTCGGGGTTTTTCGGCGGGGATATCCAGGTCACGAGCTTCGTGTAGTAGAACTCGGCGGGGTTGCGCGGGTCGGGGATGTCGATGATGCGCCCCAGGGGGAACGTGGCCATGCCGGCCGTGTTGCGGCAGAAGTCGGAATGCTCGCTCACGGCCTGGGCGTAGACCTGCTGCGTGCGCTCGCGGCGCACGTCGGTGGTGAGAAACCATATCTCGTCCCAGTACGAGAGCCGGGGCTGCTCCTTGGGAAACGTCACGGCGCGCTGGGTGATGTAGCGCATCTTCTCCATCATGCCGATGCGGGCGTCCAGGATGTCGCGCTGCAGCTCCATGCGGTCGATGCTCGTTTGGATGCTGTCGAGGAACAGCTGGGTCGTGCGGTTGTCCAGGTACTCCTTGATCTCCTTCGTGGACATGCCCGTGTCCATGAAGAACCTGATGACGTCGAACAGGTACAGCTGCTTGAGCGAGTAGTAGCGGTAGCCGTTGCCTCTGACCTCTTTGGGTTTGAGCAGGCCTATCTTGTCGTAGTGCACCAAAAGCTCCCGGCTGACGTTGCACATCTGCGCGAACTCGCCGGTGGACAGGAGCAAGGGCTGTTGCATGGCAACCTCCTTATGCCGCAGGCACCGATCCGCCCGGTGCGGCGTCGACGTCGGGGGAGCGGTCGGGCGATTCGCCCGGGGCCGCGCGAAAAGGGGCGTCCGGGCTGGCCATGGATGCGATTCTACCATGCGCCAAAAACGTTTCACCTGATGATTAGGGGAGCGTCGCGAATCGGCCCGCCAATGCCCGCGCCTGTCGGGCCGTTACCGTCCCGTTACCGTGCCGCACCTTCTTTTCGCAAGCGGCGCGCCTGCGCCCTCGTCGTCGGTGAACGAGGATGCAACCGTTTTCGAATATCGCGGCATACGGAGAACATCTCGCTTGCCGTGCAGCGCACGCGATACTAAAGTTACAGACGCAGGGCGAGCGAGCTCCTGAGCGGGTTCGCGGATGGGAGCGGTTATGGATTGCGGAAAACCGGAAGAGCCGCGCGGCGAGGCGAGCCGCGACGAGGACGTGGCGTACCTCGTGCGGTACCTGCTCGAAGAGCGGGGGATCGGCGATGAGCCGGTCGGGGACGGGCCGTTCGACGAGGCGTTCGCGCGGTTCCGGGCGCTCGTGAACACGCGCGAGCCCCGGCCTGCCGACGAGCGGTTTTTGACCGTACAGGATCGGTTGCTGCGCGGTCTCGTGGCGGACAAGGGCATCGTGGACGCCGCCGGCCTCCCGCCGACGAGCACCGACCCGCGCTTGAGCGTGTGGCGCGGCGACATCGTCGCGCTCGCCGCCGACGCTGTCGTGAACGCGGCGAACAGCGCGCTTCTGGGTTGCTGGGTGCCCGGCCACCACTGCATCGACAACGCCATCCACACGTTCGCCGGCGTGCAGCTGCGTCTGGAGTGCGCCCGCCTCATGGAGCGCCAGGGACACGAGGAGCCTGCCGGGCGGGCGAAGGTCACCGGCGCGTACAACCTGCCTGCCGGCTGCATCCTGCACACGGTGGGCCCCGTTGCGAACGGATCGCCCGGCGATCGCGACCGGCGCGAGCTGGCTTCGTGCTACGAGAGCTGCCTGGACGCCGCGGCCGCGCGAGGGTGCCGCACGGTCGCCTTCTGCTGCGTGTCCACCGGCGTGTTCGGGTTCCCGCAGGCCGAGGCGGCCTCCATCGCCGTGGCGACGGTGCGGGCTTGGCTCGACCACCACGAGGTCGGGCGGGGGAGCGCGGGCGCGTCGAGCTCGCCGCGCGGGGCGGGTGCGCCCGCGGGCGGCGCAGGCGTTGCCGCCGACTCGCCCGGCGGCCTCAAGGTCGTGTTCAACGTGTTCACCGACGAGGACGAGAGGATCTACCATGGCCTGCTCGACGCATGACGGCGACGTGGGGCGCGCGGCCGCGCTGTTGCGCGACGCGCGGCGCGTGCTCATCGGAGCCGGCGCGGGCCTGTCCGCGGCGGCAGGGCTCGCCTACGGGGGCGAGCGGTTCGAGCGGAACTTCGCCCCGTTCATCGAGAAGTACGGCATGACCGACATGTACTCGGCGGGCTTCTACCCCTTCCCGTCCGAGGAGGCGCGCTGGGGCTACTGGGCGCGCCACGTGTGGGTCAACCGCCACGAGCCCGAGGCGCTGCCGCTGTACCGCGCGCTGCGTTCGTTCGCGAGGGAACGGGACTGCTTCGTCGTCACCACGAACGTGGACGCGCAGTTCGAGAAGGCGGGGTTTCCGGCCGACAGGCTGTTCGCCATGCAAGGCGACTACGGCCTGCTGCAGTGCGCGCGCGGATGCCACGACCGGCTCTACCCGAACCGCGAGCTCGTGGCGAGCATGCTCGCGCGCACCGAGGACTGCCTCGTGCCCGCCGAGCTCGTGCCGCGCTGTCCCGTGTGCGGCGGTCCCATGGCCGTGCACCTGCGCGTGGACGGCCGCTTCGTGGAGAACGCGGAGTGGCATGCGGCCCAAGACCGCTACCGCCGCTTTGTCGAGGGCATGGCCGACGAGCCCACCGTGCTGCTGGAACTGGGCGTGGGCTGGAACACGCCCGGCATCATCCGCCTTCCCTTCGAGGCCATGGCGCGCACGTTCGACGCGCCGCTCGTGCGCGTGAACCGCGACGACGCGCGTATAGCGGACGGCGGCGTGCTCCGGGGCGTGGGCTTGGAAGGCGACATCGCCGCGCTGTGGCCCCGGCTGGCGGGAAGCGGCGCGACGGGTGGCGTCGTGTCGAGTGGATAAGGCGAAGAAGGCCCGCGTCGAAAGCCACCGCAAGGCGGCCGTTGTGTCCTAAATGGGGACAGTCCCCATTTAGGACATTTCGTCAAGGGGCGTGACGCGGGCGTTCCCAGCCTCCCTAGCTTCGCTTTCGGGTAGAATGGCGGGGAGAAAAGGAGGCCGCCCATGCAAGACCGCTCGCACGACCCGTTTCAACACGCTCGGCCCCAGCCTGCGAACCCGGCCGTTCCCGGCGAGCTGGTCGAGGTTGCGTCGCTGACGGCTTGGATCGAGCGCGAGAACGATGGCGACCCTTTCGTTGCTCATGCGCGCGTCGCGGGCGACGAGGCCGCGCGGGCCGACTTCGCGTTGCTGGAGTTGTCCGAGTCGCGCGTCGAGGGCTGCCGCTACACGGGCTGCGACTTTACCCGCGTCGCGTTCTCCGACGTGGCGTTTTCCGGTTGCGACTTCTCCAACAGCGACTTTTCCGAGGCGAACTTCACGCGCTGCGCGTTCGCCTCGTGCAAGTTCACGGGAGCGAACTTCACCGAGGCCGTGCTGCGCCGCGTGGAGGCGCGCGACTCGACGCTGGCCTACGCGTCGCTCGCGAAAGCCAAGATCGAGGATGTGTCGGTGCGAGCGACCGACTTCTCGCACGCCGACGTGTCCGAGGCGCGCCTCAAGCGCGTGGCCTTCGACGACGTGCGCTTCGTGGGCACGAGCTTCTTCCGCACGAGCCTTTCCGGCATCGACCTCACCGCCTGCCAGCTGGCCGACATCGTGCTGTCCGACGGCATGGGGGAGTTGCGCGGCTGCCGCATGGACCTCTACCAGGCCGCCGGCATCGCCCAGCGCCTCGGCGTGGTCATCGCCGACTAACGCCGCGCATCGACGCGACCGGCCCCGCCTGCCGCTTGGTCGGTCCCACGCGCCGGGCGGCGTCACACCTGCTTGCCGCGCGCCTCGATCTCGTCGTGCGCCTCGATGATGGCCTTCTTGACCGCGGCCTTCACCACTGCGTAAACAACGGCCGCGAAGATCGCGATGAAGAAGACGTACATGATAAGGATGAATACCTCCGGAAAGCCCATGCCCAAGATTTTCACGATGGCCGCCTTTCTCTCGGATGGCCAGATCATACCATCTTTTCACCTAACGGAGGGCCGTCGCTCGCAACGTCGGGCGTATCTGGGCCCCATAACCAGCACCTTGTTCCTTAGTCGGCGTTTTTCGCTTGGAGGCCATGGCCGCCGATCTCGACGATCCGCTGTTAAACCGGCATCGACATGCACCTGGCATTGTCATCCTGAGCGGAGGCGGCGCAAGCCGCCGGAGTCGAAGGATCCCGCGCGGCGACAGCAATAGCGCCTCCGACTGGTGCCTCAAGGTGTCCTTCGTCCCCGCTTCGCGCGCCCGAGAATTCGGCAGCCCGCTGAATTCTCGAATGCCCCGCTCGCTCAAGATGACAACTCGTCGGCTTGCGGAGTGTCAAGGGCGGTTAAGCAGCGGGCTCGATGATTTTCGTTCGATGCGTTTGGCGGAGGGGGTCATTCGATCTCGCTCACCAGTTCCAAGTGCTCGGGCAGGTCGAATATCGCGGACTTGATGAACGAAGGGTAGAGGTACTCCCGCTCCAGCTGCTCGAAAGGCAGCCAGAAAAAGGCGTTCCGCCGTCCGCTCTCCTCGCACGAGAGCGTTTCGCCATGCGAGGCCGAAAGGGAGTCGGGCAGGCTCACCAAGAAGTAGAGGCACAGCTCGTGGAACCGCTCTCCGCTGGCATCTTCGGTGAAGAACGCCTGGCTGAGCCACAGCGGCCGCACGATGCGCGCCTCCGCCCGCATCTCTTCCCGTAGCTCGCGCAGCACGGCGTCCTCCGCCGTTTCGTGGAGCTCCACCTTGCCGCCGGGCAGGTAGAGGTAGGGGCAGTGCCAATCGCGCATGACGAGCAGCCGCCCCTCGTCGACCGCAACCGCGCCCACCCGGTAATTGAACCGCCCCTCGCTCGTCGAATACGTCACATCCATAGGCTACCGCCTCTTCTCGTTCTCGGCCGCGGTTCGCGCTGGTTTGTCTCTTTTTGCTGGTTGTCCGCGAGTTCAAAGCGGCGCCCCGCTCGCTGGTGCGAACGGGGCGCCGGGGTACGGGGGCGTCGCGGGGTTTCCGCGTTCCCTGCAGCTCCTACGCCTGGCTGAAGTCCCAGGAGTTCATGTACTTGATCTGCTCCTCGGTGAGCGTGTCGATCTCGATGCCCAGCGTTTCCAGCTTCACACGGGCCACGCCGTCGTCGATCTCGGCCGGCACGTCGTACACCTTGTTCTCCAGCTCGCCGGCGTGGAGGTACAGGTACTCGGCGGCCAACGCCTGGTTCGCGAAGCTCATGTCCATCACGGACGCGGGGTGTCCCTCGGCGCACGACAGGTTCACCAGGCGCCCCTGCGCCAGCACGATGACCGTGCGGCCGTCGGGGAGCGTGTACTCCTCCACCAGCGGCTTGATCTCCTCCTTCTCCACGGCGTGGGCCTCGAGCCACACCAGGTTGATCTCGGAGTCGAAGTGGCCGGAGTTGCACACGATGGCGCCGTCCTTCATGTTCTCGAAGGCGGGGGCGTCCACCACCTTGCAGTTGCCCGTCACCGTCACCCACACGTCGGCGAAGCGCGCGGCCTCGGCCGCCGGCATCACTTCGTAGCCCTCCATGTGCGCCTCGAGCGCCTTCAGGGGGTCCACCTCGCACACGATCACGCGCATGCCCATGCCCTTCGCGCGCAGGGCCAGGCCGCTGCCGCAGTAGCCGTAGCCCGAGATGACGATGGTGCGCCCGCACATGAGGCGGTTCGTGGCGCGGATGATGCCGTCGAGCGTGGACTGGCCGGTGCCGTAGTGGTTGTCGAAGCAGTGCTTCGTGTTGGCGTCGTTGATGTTGAACACGGGGTAGGCGAGCGTGCCCTCGGCGGCCATGGACATGAGGCGCACGACGCCCGTGGTGGTCTCCTCGGTGCCTCCCACCACGTGCTCCAGCTTGTCGGTGAACTTCGTGTGCAGCGCCGTGTCCAGATCGGCGC
The DNA here is from genome assembly GCF_019731765.1 of Gordonibacter massiliensis (ex Traore et al. 2017). Classification (NCBI taxonomy): domain Bacteria; kingdom Bacillati; phylum Actinomycetota; class Coriobacteriia; order Eggerthellales; family Eggerthellaceae; genus Gordonibacter; species Gordonibacter massiliensis (ex Traore et al. 2017). The sequence continues at coordinate 67,857 of NZ_JAASIO010000018.1, forward strand.
CGTCGTCCATGATGATCTGAGGGTTCGTGGCGATGACGGCTTCGATGTGCTTCTCGTACACGTCCATGTCCTCGCCGGCCACGGCGTGCACGTCGATGCCGAAGTCGCGCACGAGCGACGCGGCCGTGTCGTCCTGCGTGGACAGGGGGTTGGAGGCGCACAGCGTCACCTTCGCGCCCGAAGCGGTGAGGGCGCGCATGAGGTTCGCCGTCTCGGTGGTCACGTGCATGCACGCGCCGATGCGCACGCCCTCGAGCGGGCGCTCGCGCTCGAAGCGCTCGCGGATGGACGCGAGCACGGGCATGTCGCGGTCGGCCCACATGATGCGCGCCAGTCCCTCGTCGGCCAGCGCGATGTCTTTGATGTCGTAGTTGTCGGGCATGGTGCCTCCTGTGTATGATGCTCAAGCAAGGGAGAATCTCGTAACCGCAAGCGTAGCACAGGCTCCGAGCACCGCGGCACCCGCCGCCGTCCGTTTCATAAAAGCGACGGATGAAGGACGTCTCGAGCGCATTCGGCGCACGTGTGGGCGACGGCGTTTGTGGAGTTCGTATGCACAACGTTTGTGAATCCTTGGCATTTCCCTCGCAAAAAACGGAAGAAACGGCAACGAAGAGACTCCCCGTTAGGACGAACGGCCGCGAAGTCGCTATAATCGTGCGAGCTTGCGAACTCGCATAACGGCACACGCATTTCAAACACACCACGCAGCGAAGGGGCGCCGAAGCCCTTTTGCCGGCGCGCATGCGAGCGAGCAGAGGACGGTCGACCGCAGAAGCGGGGCGGCCCGTAAAAGGAGCAAACGGAGTGCTAGACCAATTCTTCTCGCAGATATCGTTCATCGACATCTTCAACTTCTGCGTCTTTCTCACGTTCAGCATCTGCTACACCTATCAGCTTTACTATGTGTTCGTGGTGCTCACGCGCAAGCCGAAGAAGCTCGTCGCCAAGAAGAACCACCGCTTCGCCGCCGTCATCTCGGCCCGCAACGAGAGTGCCGTCATCGGCGACCTCATCCACTCCATCAAGGTGCAGAACTACCCCTCCGAGCTCATCGACGTGTTCGTCATCGCCGACAACTGCACGGACGACACGGCCGACGTCGCCCGCGAGGCCGGCGCCATCGTGTTCCCCCGCCGCAACGACAAGGAAGTGGGGAAGGGCTACGCGCTCGATTACGGCTTCCAGGCCATCCGCGAGCAGTACGCCGACCGCGGCTACGAGGCCTACTTCGTGTTCGACGCCGACAACGTGCTCGACGTGAACTACTTCCGCGAGATGAACGCCACGTTCGACAACGGCGCAAAGGCCTCCACCAGCTACCGCAACTCCAAGAACTACGACTCGAACTGGATCTCCGCCGGCTACGCCGTGTGGTTCCTGCGAGAGGCGAAGTTCCTGTCCCAGGCGCGCCTCACGCTCAACACGAGCTGCGTGGTGTCGGGCACGGGCTTCTTCATCGCCTCCGACATCATCGAGAAGCACGGCGGCTGGAAGTGGCACCTGCTCACCGAGGACATCGAGTTCTCCACGAACAGCATCCTGGAGGGCGTGCGCATCAGCTACACGCCCACGGCCATCCTCTACGACGAGCAGCCCACCACGTTCCGCGATTCGTGGAACCAGCGCTTCCGCTGGGCGAAGGGCTTCTACCAAGTGTTCTGGCACTACGGTGCCCGCTTGGCGAAGGGCGTCGTCGCCAACCCCAAAGGTGCGCGCTTCGCCTGCTACGACATGCTCATGACCATCGCGCCGGGCATGCTGCTCACCGTGGTTTCGGTGCTGTTCAACGCCATCATCATCGTGCTGGCCGCCACGGGCATGATGTCCACAGGCGTCATGATAGCGTCGTCGCTCTCGTCCATCTTCTTCTGCCTGTTCAACTACCTGGTGTTCATGTTCATGTTCGGTGTGCTCACCACGTTCGTGGAGTGGGACTCCATCCACGCCCCCACGGGCAAGAAGGTGCTCTACATGTTCACGTTCCCCTTCTTCATGCTCACCTACATCCCCATCGCGCTCGTCGCGCTGGTGAAGAAGTGCAAGTGGAAGCCCATCCAGCACAGCATCTCGGTGGACGTGGCCGAGTTCTCCGACGCCGCCGCGAACGCCAAGCGCGAGCGCACGATGTAGCGCATCGGCTGAAAGCCGGAAACGTCGTACGGCGGGCCTGCGGGCCCGCCGTTTTGCGTTCGAGGACGGCGCGCGATGGCGGAAGACGCGCAGGTCGCCGATCCCGGCGAAGCCGGAATACTCTCATCAGCGAAGCCCTGCAGGTCGGTGTTCGGGAAAGGGGCGGGGCGTCCACAAAGCGAGTTCCGCAGCGCTGCGAGGACTGTGTGAGCGACAGGGCGCTCCGCCCCTTTCCCGAACACCCCATCTCCTGCAGGATGGGCGAACCTACCACACGCGGGCGAAGGTGAGGCACCACACGCGTGCGGCGCCGGCGCGGCGCAGGGCGTCGGTGGCGTCGAACAGCGTGGCGCCCGTGGTGCACACGTCGTCAACCAGCAGGATGCGCTCGGGCACGGTGGCTCCCGGCAGGGCCTCGAAGCGGCCGGCCGTGTTGTCCATGCGTGCGCGACGCGACAGCGAGCGCTGGTCGCGGGTGCGAGGACGGGCGAGCGGCGAGACGCACGGCAGGTCGAGCCGCTGCGCCAACCCGCGCGCCAGCAGCTCCGCATGGTCGAAGCCGCGGTGCCTTCGCGCGGCGGACGAAGCCGGCACGAACGCCACGGCGTCCGGCTCCCAGGCGGGCGGCCGTGCCCGCGCCATGAGCCGCGCCATGGGCTCGGCCAGGCGGCGCTCTCCTTGGTCCTTGTACGTGCGCACGATGCGCGCGGCATCCTCCTCGAACGTGACGGCGCTCGCGCACCCGTCGAAGGGCACGACGTCCCGACCTGCGCGCGAGAGCGTCACCGGGTTGCACTCGCTGCACTGCACGCGACCGAATGGGGCCCCGCACCTCGGGCAGGCGCGCCACCAGTCCAGATAGGGCAGGGCGCGCAGGCATGCGTCGCATAGCACCTCCCCGGGCTCGTCGCACACGGCGCAGCGGGTCGGCCACAGCGTTTCCGCCAGGGCCTCGGCCGCTCCGGCGGCGTACGCATGCGCTCTGTCGATGAGGAATGACATGCCTTCGAGCATAGCGCCGCAACCTTGCTCGTCGACCGTATTTCAACCGTCGCCGTGTCGCCCGAACCTTGCATGGATCTTGCAGGGCGACCGTGCGTATCTTGCCCGCCGGTCGCACGGACCTTGCACGGGCGTTGCGCGAACCTTGCATGACGGCGCTGGCTCGGCAGCGGATAGGTGGCGGTTTGATGCAGCGGCCGACCTCCGAAAAGCACGAAAATCACCGCTGTGAAGCGTTTCGAGGGGTTTGGAAGGCTTCGAGACCCCCCAAACAGGGTTGTGCCATGCGCGAACGCGTCGACGCGTTTCTCTGATCAGGGGTTTTCCTAGGAGGCGATCGGCGTAGGTTGAAAACTGGCAGGAGGATCGCTTCACAGCGGTGATTTTCGTGACCTGGGGCCCTGCTCCGGAAACCCGCCGAAACGCACGAAAAGGCGAGCAATGCTGCGTTTCGAAACCCGCATTCGCAGCCGCGTTCTCGAGCAATTTTTGAATTGCCTGTTCAGAGACTTAGCGTGTTGCGCGACGAACAAGGCGGGGCATCCCCATCGCCCCGAAACGCAACATTGCTCGCTTTTTCGTGCGTTTCAGGCCGAGTCCGGTGTTAAGCCAGCATTTACATGCACCTGGCCGGGTTGCCGTCCTGAGCATGCAACAGTCCGGTGGACTGTTGCACTCCCGAGCAAGCGGAGCGGGCGCAGGGAGGCGTCGCGAAGCGATGAGCGGCGCGAGCCGCCGGAGTCGAAAGTTCCCGTGCGGCGTCAGCCGGGACGCCTTCGGCTGGCGTCAGCCGAAGCGCCTCCGTCCCCGCTTCGCGGGGCCTCCCTGCGCCCGCTCCGCGTACTCGGGGCCTCGTCTGTCCGGCGGGCTGTCGAATGCTCCGCTCGCTCAGGATGGCAACTCGTCGGCCTGCGGAATGTCGATGCCGGTTTCATATGACCGATGATTCGTCAATAGGCAAAAGGCACCCAGCCCGTCCGGCCGGACGGGCTGGGCATCGTCTC